>DATKEA010000001.1:0-3718 GCA_035544615.1 Acidimicrobiia bacterium
CATGTCCCGCCGGCCCTCGACGCCCCTGGCTGCGTCCTCGTCCTCAACGCACCGCACCGGGTGCGCCTTCGTCCTGCGTCCTTGCCAGGAACGCCGATGGCTCGGCGCTACACGCACGGAACTTACGACCCGGAGCACTAGTGCATTGCAGAACGACTGATCTCACGGGAACAGAGGTCGTGTGGGTTTGGCCCACCGCCATATGATGCGCCGCCGTGCCCGCCGACCTGACCACTCTCGCCCAACCACAGTTCATCTTGGTCGCGTGGGCCGGGGGACTGGCCCTCGCTTCAGGTTTGATTGCCTTGGCTCGCCTGGTCGGGCCGGGTTTCACCTGGATGGCGGCTTCGGTGGCAGGGTTGGTCGGTCTTGCCGGGCTGTTCGGTGACGACACCTGGTGGACTGGGTTCGGCCTGATCATGCTTGCTCTCGGGTTGATTTGGGCCCGCAATCGTCAGCTGGCCGGCATCTTCCAGATCGCCGCCGGCCTCGGATTGATGATCCAGGCAGCCGAGGTCGGTGGGTGGCTGCCAGCGATCACTGCTTCCCTGGCTCTGGGTGCGGTGACCTCGGAGATGATGCTCGGTCACTGGTATCTGGTGGATCCGAGAATGCCTCGCTGGCCTCTCAAAGGTCTTGCCGAAGTCGGCGCTTTCGGTCTGGTAGCCGACACGATCGTTCTCGCGGTAGCTGGGCTTCCCTCGGGGGGTGCGACAGTCGCCTACTGGGTTCTGATGGCCACATCGGTGGTGCTCCTCGCCGGTGTCATCGGCTCGCTTCGCTATCCGGCATATGCGGGTGTGATGGCAGCGACCGGGTTGTCATACCTTGCGGTGCTCACCACCCTGGGAGGGGTATTCCTTGGTCGCGTGCTCGTTGCGGGTGTGGGGCCGTTCGTCAACTGAACAGGAGAGACGGTGGAGATCAAGACCGCGTCAGGTGACATCGACCTGAACGATGCAACGCTTGTCATCGGGATCATGTCCGACAACGTCCCGGCTCCTGGAGCCGAGCAAGCCGCGTTGGCGGTGGACCCACAGTTGGTGGACCTCGCCAAATTCGAAGGCAAGGCCGGTCAAGTCCTGGTGGTTCCGCACGAGCAGGCGGTCGCTCTGATCATGGTCGGGCTCGGTGATGAAGCCACTTTCGAGTCCGTACGGACCGCGATGGGCAACGCCGTCAGAGCCGTGAAGACCGAACGCGCCGTTACCACCCTCCACCAGATCCCGATCGACGATGCAACGAGAGCGGTCGTCGAGGGTGCTGCTCTGGGTGGCTATCAGCACCGGGTCTACAAGACCGAGGGCGAAGCGCTCGAGATCAGGGTTCTCGAGCTCGTGGACGCCGATGACGCAGAGATTGCCCTGGCGGCGGTTCTCACTGACGCGACCAACCTGGCGCGGGACTGGGTCAACACGCCGGCCCTCGACAAGGCACCGGAAGCTCTCGCTGCAATGATCCGGGGTGCGGCCGAAGCGGTGGGCGTGACCGTTGAGATCTGGGACGAGGGGAGGATCGCCGAGGAGAAGTTGGGCGCCGTGATCGGGGTTGCCGCCGGTTCGGAGCGGCCGCCGCGAGTCGTCGTTCTCGAGTATCAGCCCGAGGAGCCAACCGCCCATCTCGGCCTTGTCGGCAAAGGCATCGTCTTCGACACGGGAGGGCTATCGATCAAGACGGGCACCTTCATGGAGGAGATGAAGGATGACATGTCAGGTGCCGCGATCGTGGCGGTAGCGACCGTTGCTGTCGCCCGGCTCGGCCTTCCGGTTCGCATCACCACCGTGATCCCGATCACCGACAACGCGATCGGTGGCAACGCCACACGCCCCGGTGACGTGTTGCGCCCAGTCGCCGGTCCGACCATCGAGGTGCTCAACACAGATGCCGAGGGGAGGCTCATACTCGCTGACGGTCTCGGGGTGGTGAGGCGATACGAGCCCGATCTGATCATCGACGTTGCCACCCTGACGGGAGCGGCACGGGTTGCCCTCGGTGACAAGATCGCGGCCGTCTTCGGGTCGGACTCCGACGTCGCCGCCGGCGTTCTCGCCGCGGCATCCAGGGCCGGGGAGCACTTCTGGGAGCTGCCACTGTTCCAGGACTACAAGAAGTCGATCGAGTCAGATGTGGCCGATCTCAAGAACATCTCGGGCAGCCGCTACGGGGGAGCAATCACCGCCGCGGTGTTCCTGGCTCAATATGCCGGAGAAGGCAAGTGGGCTCATCTCGACATCGCCGGCCCGGCTCGATCCCGCGAAACAGCCGGGGAGCAGGTGAAAGGGGCGTCCGGGGTGGGGGTCCGCACCCTGGTCGAACTGGCTCGCGGGCTGGCCGAGCAGCCAAACCCGTGACTGTTTCCTAGCATCTCCCTCCATGCGCGCACGGTTCCTGTTCAGGGTGGGGTTGGCGGACCTGGCCGTATTGGCTCTCGCCGCCGTAGTCGGCTCTCTGATCGTCTACGGAACCCCGCTGCCCTGGGACTCGGTTCAGGGAGCCAGGGTGTACCCGATGCTCCTCTATCTGGTCATATCGATGGTGGTCGCCTCGTCTCTGACGGCCCAGATGTCGGGGCCCGGGGTGCCCCGGCCCACTTATGGCCGGATGATGTCCATCGCCCTGATCACCGGGGCGTTGACCGCCTTGCTCATCGTGTTCAACCGCCCCGACTACTTCTCCCGAGGGTTTCTGGGCTGGACCGGGTTGGGGTGGGTGGTGCTGGCCACCGTGCATCGTTCCATCCAGCGGCTGCGGCCGTGGACCGAGAAGATCGGTCTGATCACCGCCGAGAAGCAACTGGCCGAAGATGTGGCCGCCTCTCCTCATGCCATGGTGGCTTGGGTTCTCGACCCGAAGTTCGACGGCCCTCTCGAGCTCCCCGCCCGTGATGTGGCCATGGCCGTCGACCTGCGCGCGGTCCTCTCCGAGCGCGTCGCCCAATTCCTCTCCTCTTGTGACGTGGCCGGCTACAACATCAGGCCGTTTTCGAGTGTCTACGAAGAGCACACCGGGCGGGTACCCCTGGTCCATATGGGCGAGGGTTGGGAGATTTCCGCGCCCTTGCTCGAGGTTGCTCCCTGGCTTCCCGGGAAACGGGTCTTCGACCTCGTCGTCACCGCTGTTCTGAGCCCGATCTGGGTCGTCTTCGGACTGTGCGTCGCCGGCTACATCAAGCTGGCCACCAAAGGTCCAGCCTTATTCCGTCAGCCACGAGTCGGGCATCAGGGTCGCACCTTCACCATGTACAAGTTCCGTACCATGGGCGAGGACGCCGAGAAAGACGGCCCCAGGTTCGCCACCGAGGACGACGAGCGCTTGGTGCGTGGGGGCAGGTTCCTGCGCAAATCCCGTCTCGACGAGATACCCCAGCTCTGGAATGTCCTGAAAGGCGACATGAGCCTTGTCGGTCCCCGTGCCGAGCAGGTGCCGTTCGTCGAGGGGTTCCGTCGCGAGATCCCTTTCTACGACCACCGACATCTGGTGCGCCCTGGTGTCACCGGTTGGGCTCAGGTCAATTACGGATATGCCGATGATCACGCTGACACGATCGAGAAGCTGACCTATGACCTCTACTACATCAAGCACATGTCGCCGGTGATGGATCTCCGTGTGCTCTGGGAGAGTGTCTGGACGGTCCTCACCGGGGCCGGTGCTCGTTGAGTGCCCCCGTGATCGAGGCCGACAGGAGAGGCTTCCGAGCACCGGGAACGACCTTCATGGT
>DATKEA010000002.1:0-74758 GCA_035544615.1 Acidimicrobiia bacterium
GACGAGCGAAGCCCGGAGACTCGGCGATGGCTGTGGTTAGGAGTTGCCCTGGGCGCGGGCTCGCTGTCCGTCCTCGCCTTCTGGGTGCTTGGCGGGAGGGAGGATCCAGATGGTGACCATGTCCCGGATCACACCTCCCCGCGAGCGCCCGGTTCGGACGCCTGACAAGTGGCTCGAGCTTTGGCGGCGTCGATCTTGGCGCTGCTGAGTCGGGGGAGGGCATAAGAGAAAAGGGCAGCCTGAACCAGTGCGGCGAATATGAACGGCGCGCGCAGGGCCCACTCTCGACCCAGGACCAGCTCAGCTCCCGCCACTTTCACCCCGCCCAGGAATGCTCCCACCGGGATCATCCCCCATCCAAGGAAGCGATACACCGAGTTGGCACGGCCCAGCATGCGGTCGGGGATCAGTGACTGTCGCAGTGAGACGGTGATGATGTTCCAAAGCACGACAAAGAAGCTGCTGATGGCGAATATCGACCACACGACCCAAAACGAGGAGGTGAGCCCGGTGACGAGGTTGTCAAGCCCCGGTGTCGCGCCCTTTACTGTCGTTGGTGATCAGAGATGCCGAGCCCCGGGACGCAGCGGAGCTGGCCCGGGTCCATGTCACGAGCTGGCGGAGCGCCTACCGGGGGATGATCAACCAGGCGTTTCTCGACGCGATGACTATCGATAGCCGCATCGAGCGGTGGGACGCGCTTCTGAGCCACGTCAGGGGCAGGGTCCTGGTGACCGAAGTGGCCGGAGAGGTCGCCGGCTTCTGCTCCGTGGGCCCAGCCGATGCCGACGGCGTGGGGGAGGTGTATGCGATCTACCTCGCCCCTGAGCATTGGGGTGTCGGGCTGGGCAGAGATCTGCTCGAGGCCGGGGAAAAGGCACTCGGCGAGAACGGTCACCATCGTGCTCTGCTCTGGGTGCTCGCGACCAACGAGCGGGCCCGGGCGTTCTATCAGCGGCAGGGTTGGACACTCGGCCGGCCGATTCGGATCGAAAACATCGGTGGCTCCGACGTCACCGAGGTTCGCTACGAGAAACCTCTAGCAGGGCTCTGACCAGCTCGATGTCCTCGGGAAATGTCACCTTGATGTTGGCTGGATCCCCGGGCACGCCGATGATCTCCATCTCGGAGAACCTCTGGGCGATCTCGGCGGTGTCCTGGCCCTCGTACTCGATCCTTGCGGCTTTCACGTATGCGGAGAGAAGGGGCTCTCCCTGGAATACCTGTGGGGTTTGGGCGAAGGACGCCCCCTCCACGACCGAGAGGTCGGTCTTGCGGATCAAAGGAAAACTGGGGCTGGTCAGGGGGATGGCACCGCCACGGCCGGCCGCGGTTGCATAGAGAGTCTCGATCAATTGCGGGGGCACCAGGGGCCGGGCCCCATCGTGGATCCCGATGAGCAGGGCCGGATCACCGATAGCCGCCAGCCCAGCCCGCTCGCTCGCCGTCCTCGACGGGCCGCCGGGAACCAACACCGCCTCCAGACCCAACTCAGCGAGGGCAGCGATCTGGTCGTCCCTGCACACCACGATGACTTCGTCGACGTGATCGACGACAGCAGCGACGGTGTGGGCGATTAGAGGCAGGCCGGCAATCGTGGTCATGAGCTTGTCGGTGCCGAATCGGGAGCTGCGCCCGGCTCCGACCACGATCATGATCCGGTCGGTCATGGTCGGAGAGTAGCTTTTGGGAATGATCAGCTCCGAGACTCTGCGCCTCGTTGCCCGGGGCGGATCGGGCCCGGTTCTGATCGACAACTCCGGGCAGCCCTATCAGGTCGACGGCATGCCTGACGACGCATCGGTCCCCTCCCTGGTGGTGGGAAAGGTCACCGAAGCGGTGAAACAGGTAGAGACCGGCACCGTCGTCCAATATATCAACCGTGACGCCCTGTGGTCGGTGGAGGGCTTTCTCCTCGACCGCGATGTTGTCGACAGGCTCCCCGACGACGTCGACTCACCAGAGCGGCTGATCGACGCCGTGCGTGAAGCCGGCTTCGAGTGGCGTGCGGTCATCCCGGTGGCACCGGAGCCACGTCCCGACTGAGCGCCGGTCAGCCTCTCGATTGACATCGCCCAAGGGTCTTGTCTGGGGGGCGCGGGCGAGATAGTTTCGATGACATGGTGGGGATGGGGAGAACCTCGAGGGGTCATGGGGTGCTTGGCGTCGAGTCCGCAGATCCGGTGTTGTCGTTCCTCGGCGCTTTGGGGTTGGGTCAGGCGGCCGGCACCGCGTTGGTGATCGACCTCTGTGGCGATGTGACGCTCCGCACCGGCCGAACCCTCGCCGATATCGCCGAGGATGGCCCCGAATTGGGCGAGTTGAGCCCAGGTCGCTCGGGGGTGGCATTGCTCACCTGCGGACCGCTCCATGTCGTTGAGTCCGTTCCTGTGGTCGAGGCATTGGCTCCGAATTGGCCCGCGGTTGTCGTCCGATGCCAATCGGGTCAGTGGCCGGGTCCAACGGTTCCGGTCCGCGCCTTGCTTCCGGGTCTGCTTCAACCGGCTGGGCAAGGCCCGGCGGTTTGGCAGCCGCTTGCGCCCGGGGTGCGTCCATCGGGCCCGGGCCCGATCCTTCCCCGACTGCGTGGTGCATTGATCCGTCGCTTGTTGGCGGGTCGCGTCGATCATCGCTCCCGATGGGTCAGGGCCTGGGAGCCGGTATGGGCGATTCCATGGGCGTGATCGACCGGGTGATAGGAGACATCGCCTCAGGTCAGGTGCCGTTGCGCCGCGCCGACGTGGCTGCGGAAGCCGATCGGCTGCTGTCGGTCGCATCACCACGACGGGCATCCCAATGGGCCGGGAACGTAGCCGATCGGGTGCTCGGGCTAGGCCCGCTCCAGCCACTTCTGGAGGACGAAGCCATAACCGACATCCTGGTCAACGGCCCAGGTGAGATCTGGGTAGATCGCGGTGGTGCCCTGGAGCTGGTCCCGGGCGGGTTCACCGGCGATATGGAGATCTACACCGCGGTGGAGAGGGTCATCGCGCCACTCGGGCTCAGGATCGACCGTTCGTCACCCATGGTCGATGCTCGGCTGGCCGACGGGAGCCGGATACACGCAGTGGTGCCACCGGCCGCTGTCGATCATCCGATCATCGCGATTCGCCGTTTCACCCAGGCGATCACCTCGCTCGGCCAGCTGCAGGACAATGGCAGCGCTACCGCTGACCAGATCGAGCAGTTGACTCGAGCCGTCTCGCAACGAAAGACCATCCTCGTCAGCGGAGGAACCGGGACAGGCAAGACGACTCTGCTCAACCTGTTGGCGACCTTGATTCCAAGCGAGCAGCGTGTGGTGACCATCGAGGATGCGGCGGAGTTGCGCATCCCCGGGCACCGGGTTCGGCTGGAAGCCCACCCACCCAACTCCGAAGGAGTCGGGGAGATAACCATTCGCCAATTGCTTCGCTCCGCTCTCCGACTCAGACCTGATCGGATCATCGTCGGCGAGGTCCGTGGTGCCGAAGCCATGGATCTGATCTGGGCGCTGAACACCGGTCATCGCGGCTCGCTGTCGACGGTCCATGCCAATTCGCCTCAGGAAGCGTTGTGGAGGCTGGAAACGCTTGCTCTGTCGGCCGGTGACACGGCCGAGGAAGCGGTGCGACGTCAGCTGCTGGCGGCGGTCGACCTTGTGGTTCAGATGGAGAGGGTGGGATCGATGAGAACTATCGGAGAGATAGCGATGGTCGGGCCTGGCGGGATCGGGGCAGGGGAATGATCGGGCTGGTTCTCGCGGCCGGAGTGGCGACCCACGTCGATTGGAGACGTTTGGGGCTGCTCGTCTTCGCCCTGGCCATGCCGGTCCCTGCCGCCGTGCTCGTTGGCATCCTTTGGTGGCGTTCGCGACCGGCTCTCACCATGCGAGGAGCCCGATTCTGCGACGCGATCTCCACCGAGCTCAGGGCCGGAGCATCGTTCCGCGCCGCTCTCGAGAGCGCTGCCGTCTCGGTCGACGCGACTGAGATGATCCATCTCTGCCAGGTGGGAGCGTCCATGGCCAGCATCGCCGTGGCTGCCCGCGAAGAGTTTGCCGGGATCGGTGAGGAGCTAGGCGCTCTCATCGCCCGCCCTCAGGGCATCGGGGTCTCCCCTGCGGCGCTGTTCGAGGAGATCGGCAATCTGGCAATGGCTCAGATCGAGGTAGAACACGAGGTCTCGACAGCTTCCGCCGCGGCCAAGGCCACGGGCACGGTGCTCCTGATCGGACCCATCGCCGCGATCACTCTGACCGCGATGCGAGGCGGATTTGATCCTTATCTAGCCCAGTCGGCACAGCGGGTTGCCGCTCTCCTCGGCTTGGGACTGATCGGGATCGGATTGCTGGTCACCATCTTGATCCTGAAGGGGGCCAGATGACCGCGGTGGTGATGGCTTCAGCCGGCCTGGCGGTTGCGGGCGCTCCGGGTGCGGTGCTGGGACTGGTGGCCCACGCCTTCTTGATGCTGCGGCGCCGACTCCATCGTCCCGACCCGCCGATCAGACCGGTTCTGCTGTTGCTTCTCGTCGAGTTGAAATCGGGTGGTCAGTCGGCGCTCGGTGCGCTTCAGGCAGCGGCCCGGACATTCCCGGGTCATCGGGACCTGGTCCTCGCCTCACGTGTGGCCACTATCTCCGGCCTGACCGAGGCGGTCGACGTGGTGCCGGGCGCGATGAGAGGAGTCGTGTCACAGCTCGCCCGTGCCCAGAGGTCAGGGGCGCCCCTTGCCGACACGGTCCGCGCCATGATCGAGTCGGATATCGCTGCGGACAAGGCGCGGCGCGTGGCGCGCGCCCGCACCATGCCGGTCCGGCTGATGGTTCCGATAACCCTGCTCCTGCTTCCCGGATTGGTGCTCCTCTTCTACGCACCATCGATGTTGCGTTTGTTCGAAGAGCTCTCGAGGCCTCTCACTTGAGATCCGCACTTCTCCCCGTACCGGTCGGCAACCGGATGAGAAGGAGAGCTAATGGCTCGTATTTGGACATGGATGACAACCCGCGACGAGCGGGGACAGGGCACGGTGGAGTACTTCTTGGTGATTCTCGCCGCGACCGCGCTTGCCGTCATAGCCCTGAGGTGGCTTCAGTCGGGAAGCGGCGGGGGATTGCTGGGAAATCTCTTCGGCAAGGTGATCGACTGGGTGGCCGGGCGGTTCTGAGCCAACAGCGTGGCTCGGTGACCGTGGAGCTCTTCCTGGTCCTGCCTGTCCTGATTCTGGTGGTGGTGGCATCGATCCAGCTCGTCGGCGTGGCGCGAGCTCGTATCGAGTTGCAAGGCGCGGCCCGCGAAGGGGTGCGGGTGGCTGCCACCACCCCGGATCCCGCCAAGGCGGTCGAAGCAGTTTTGGCTTCGCTGGCCCCCGAGATGCGCGATCGGGTTCGTGTCTCGGTGCAGCGCCCATCGCGGGTGGGGGCGGTGGCCTCGGTGTCAGTGTCGATTCGGCACCCGGTCGGTCTTCCGTTCCCGTCCAGTGTTGCGGTTGAGCTCGTGGCGAAGGCGACGATGCGTACCGAACGATGACCGCCGACCGCGGTGCGGCGACCGTCCTCCTGATCGGGCTGTGCGCTTTCGTGGCCGCGATCGGTGTTGGGTCAGCGGCGCTCGGTGTCCTTTTCGATGCCCGGGAGCAAGCGGCGACCGCGGCCGAGGCAGCGGCGCTTGCCGCCGCGGTGGCCACCTATCCCCCCACCGGGGCCGGGTCACCCCAGGCGCTAGCTGCCGAGTACGCAACGCGGAACGGTGCCCGGCTGGTGAGTTGTTGGTGCGACGTCGACGGGTCAATGGCGGTCCGAGTGGTCGCCGTTACCGTTGCCTTGACCGCCGACCTGCCGCTGTTCGGCGAAATGCTGGTTGGAAAAACAGCCCGGGCCGAGTTCGACCCGGGAGCATGGCTGGGCAGGTGATATCCCGCATTCGAACTAGTGCTCGGGGCACTAGCGTCGAGACTCATGACCGACAACCGTGATCGGGTCGAGCGGTTCATCGAAGCTCTTGACGACCGCGACTGGGACGGATGGGTTTCCTTGCTCCACCCCGAGGTGGTTTATGAGATTCCTCAGACCAGGGAGCGCATTCGGGGCCGGGATCGCTACCTCCAGTTCAACCAGGAGTACCCCGGGGACTGGCACCTGCATGTCGTGGTTGCCATTGCCGACAATACCGACGGTGTCGCCTGGTTCGTCTGGGAGGTGGACGGGGAGCAGCCGGCGGATGCCATGGCCTTTTTCACCTTCGTGGACGGTCTAATCACTTCGGTGACTGACTTCTGGCCAGAGCCTTATGACCCGCCTCGGGGGCGTGAGCATCTGGTGGAGCGCTGGTGACCCGATGGCAGGTAAGACCACCAGGGCGACCGAGGCCCTCGATCGGGTCGGGGCGGACTATCGACTCCATCGTTACCAGGTGTGGCAGGGCGTTGGGGACGGCTATGGGGTCGCGGTCGCCGAAGCAATCGGGATGTCCGGGAGTCGGGTGTTCAAGACGCTCGTGGCTGAGGTCGACGACCAGCCGGTGGCCGCAGTGCTTCCCGTCGATCGCAGGCTCTCAACCAAGAAGCTGGCTCGGGCAGTCGGCGGCAAGAGTTGCTCGCTGGTCGCACCGGCAACTGCCGAGCGCTTGACCGGCTACGTAACCGGTGGGATCAGCCCGTTCGGTCAGCGGAGGAATCTCAGGGTCATCCTCGACAACTCGGCATCCGGGATGGAGACGATCGCGGTGTCGGGCGGGCGGAGAGGGATCCAACTGGAGTTGGCCCCGGAGGTGTTGCTCGCGGTGACCGGGGGGACACTCGCGGCCATAGCCGACGACTGACAGCAGATCTAGTCTCGCGCCGATGGCCACTCGTCTCGAGACCCTTCGCATGCTGGCAGAGTTGGCCAAGCTGACGGCTCTCGACGAAGGGAGCAGACAAGCCTTCCGGGTCCGCGCCTACGAGAATGCGCTTCACGGGATCGAGGGTTACCAGGGGGAGTTGAGCGGGCTCAGCAAACAAGAGCTGGTCGAGATCAAGGGAGTCGGGGCCTCCACCGCGGACAAGATCCTCGAGTTCCACGACACCGGCTCGGTCTCCAAGCTGGAAGGTCTGCGCCAGAAGTATCCCCCGGCATTTGTCGAGCTGACCAAGATCCCTGGTCTGGGCCCCAAGACCCTCAAGCTGCTCCGATCCGAGCTCGGGGTCGAGGACATCGACGGGCTGCGCAACGCCATCGCCTCTGAGCAGCTTCGTGAGCTCCCCGGTCTAGGGAAGACCTCCGAGGAGAAAATCGGCAAAGCGATAGATCGGCTCGGTCTCCACGGCAAGGATCGCAGGACGCCGTTGGTCGAGGCACTTCCCCTCGCCCGCTCACTGGCGGCGCGGCTCGAGGCTCTCGCGTCGGTGGAGTCTGCGGTCCCCTGTGGCTCGATCCGGCGCTTCTCCGAGACCGTCGGCGACATCGACATCGTGGTGGCGACCACCGATCCGGCACAAGTCTCGAAGTCCGTCATGGGCCTGGCCGAAGTGGAGGAGGTGATCGGATCAGGTGACACCAAGACATCGTTCCTCACCCGGGAAGGGATGCAGGTCGACGTGCGGACCGTGCGGCCGGACCAGTTGGGCTCGGCTCTCCTCTACTTCACCGGGTCGAAGGCCCACAACATCGCCCTGCGGCAGCGGGCCATCGACCGCGAGTTGCTGTTGAGCGAATATGGCCTCTTCGATGGCGATGAAGTGGTGGCGTCGCTCACCGAGGAAGAGGTGTACCAGGCCCTGGGGATGACCTATGTCCCGCCGCCGCTGCGGGAGGGCTCCGGTGAGGTGGAGGCTGCCGCCGCTGACGAACTACCGGCGCTGGTGGAGCGCTCCCAGATCAGGGGCGATCTCCACTATCACTCGGACCGGTCGGGAGACGGCCGGTCGACGCTGGACCAGATGGTCGAGGCCGCCCTGGTTCGCGGCTATGAGTATGTCGCTTTCACCGACCATGGGGAGGATCTCGCCATCAACGGGTCTTCCCGCGAGATCATGCTCGAGCATCGCGATCGGATCAGAGAGCTCCAGGAACGCTATCCGGATATCCGCCTCCTGTTTGGGTGCGAGCTCAACATCGGTCCCGACGGGGGTCTCGATTACGACGCCGATTTCCGGCTCCAGTTCGACTACTGCGTCGCCTCTATCCACTCCCACTTCGACCTGCCCCAGGATCAGCAGACGAAGCGGGTGCTCACCGCCCTCCACGATCGATCAGTCAACGCCATCGGGCATCTCACCGGGCGATACATAGGACGGCGTCCGGGAGTTGAGATGGACATCGGGGTCGTTTTGGAGGCCCTCGAGGTGACGGGTGTCGCTCTCGAGATCAACGGTGCCCTCGATCGTCTCGATGCCTCGGCCGAGGTGGTGAGACAGGCCATGTCGAGGCGCGTGGACGTGGTGATCGACACCGATTCCCATCACACCAGCGACCTGGTCCGCATGGATTATGGGGTGGCTTACGCCCAGAGAGGCTGGGTGACCGCCGATCGGGTGATCAACGCCAAGCCGGTGGGCGAATTCATGGAGTGGGTCACCAGAAGACGCTAGTGACCACTAGGGCTAGCTTTGGCGGCATGGCGAGGCAGTACGAAGTCAACCAATCCACCCTGAGGATCGCCCGGCTCACCTCGTGGATGGCGCGATTGGGTATCGGTAGGACACAGGTCCTGACCACAACCGGGAGAAAGACCGGTCAGCCGCACCAGCTCCCGGTCAGCCCGATCGAGATCGAAGGCGTCGAGCACATCGTCTCTCCCTACGGCGAGGTGGGTTGGGTGCGAAACGTCAGGGCCAACCCGGAGGTGACACTTCGCCACGGGACGAAGCACCGTGTAGCCCGATTGCACGAGATCACCGGCGCTGCAGCTGCTCCCGTGGTGGCGGCCTATCACGGCCGGGAGGCCTACGCCAGGCGGTACATGGATGTCCCCGACGACCCGAGTCTCGACGACTTCGTGAAAGCGGCGAACCGGTTCCCCGTCTTCAGGGTGGATTCACCCACATAGCCGTGACGCTGGCCGGTCATATCCGGACCGATCGCTCATGTATGCCGAGGAGGTGGGCAGGCCGATCAGAATCCGATCCTTGTAATTCGCGCTGGGAGGTAGGAAGCTCTGTTCTTGGCGACGAGCCCAAAGGAGACCGATCAGGTGGCCAACACCTTCGTCCTCGACACCTGTGTCCTCCTCGCCGATCCCCAGTCTCCACTCCGATTCGACGAGCACGACGTGGTGTTGCCGCTCGTTGTCGTCGAGGAGCTCGACCGGAAGAAGACCCGGATGGACGAGGTCGGTGCCAATGCGAGGTCCGCAATCCGTCTGCTCGAAGAGCTCGGCGCCTCCCAGTCCGGGGGTCTGAGAGACGCCGTGAAGCTGCCCGGTGGCGGCTCGCTCCGGATCGAGCTCAATGGGGTGGTCTCCGAGAAGCTGCCCTCGATCCTGGACCCGCAGACACCCGACCATCGGATCCTGGCGACGTGTCTCAACCTCCATGAGAACACTCCGGCGGTCCTGGTCACCAAGGACGCTGCGCTCCGGATCAAGGGCGCCCAGCTCGGGATACCGGTCCAGGACTACCGGGGCGATACGGTGCCCGTCGAGCAACTGCAATCGGGGCTCGTCGAGCATCGCACCGATGGGGACGTCATCGACAGCCTGTTCGAGGAGGGCAAGATCGTCCTCGGCGACGTCCAGGCCATGGTCAACCAGTTCGTCCTTCTCAGGTCTGGGGCTTCCCGTTCGGCCCTGGCTCGAGTGGTTCAGGCGGAGCCGACAGTGGTAGTGGAGCGGGTCCCGAGCCACGTCAGGGCCTTCGGCGTCGAGCCCAAGAACGTGCGGCAGACGGTGGCTCTGCACCAGTTGCTGGACCCGGACATCCCCGCGGTCTCTCTGATGGGCATGGCGGGCACCGGGAAGACCTTCCTCGCCCTGGCGGCCGCCTTGGAGCAAGTTCTGGAGCAGGGGCGTTACCGGCGGGTGTCTGTCTACCGACCATTGGTCGCCGTTGGACGTCAGGAGATCGGCTATCTCCCGGGTGACCTCAGCGAGAAGCTGGCGCCATGGATGGCGGCGGTGCACGACAATCTCTACGCCCTCTTCTCGGATGCCGGGGTGGACGGCGCCAGGCTCGCCATCGAGGAGCTGATCGATAGGGGGGAGTTGGAGATGGCTGCCGTCACCTATCTGCGAGGCCGCTCGATCACGGGCGAGTTCGTCATCATCGATGAGGCTCAGAACCTCGAGCTACCCACACTGAAAGTGATCCTCACCCGGATGGCCCGCGATTCCAAGGTGGTGTTCTGCGGCGACCTGTCCCAGGTCGACAATCCCTATATCTCACCCTTCGGTGGGTTGGCCGCCCTGATCGAGAAGTTCAAGGGATCGTCCCTCTTTGGACATGTCACCCTGGAGAAGTCGGTGAGATCGCCGTTGGCCGAGATGGCCGCGACGATCCTGTGACCGGGGTTGGGAGATACCCAATCCGTCGCTGGTTCGTCAGCTGATCCGCTCGCCCGCCGAGACCAAACCGCTGCGATCCGTCTCGGCAACGGGGAGTCTGAACTCGAAGCAGGCTCCGCCGAGGAGTTCGGATGTCCGGTATTCGATCGTCCCGCCGTGGGCGGTCACCAGATCTCTCGCCACCGACAGTCCGATACCTGAGCCTTGCTTGCTGCTGTCATGATTGTGGAGACCTCGCTCGAACCGCTCCCAAATGTCCGCTTGGTATTTGGACGGCACCCCGTCACCGTTGTCATGGACCGCAAAGGCCACGAATCCGTCATCGACAGATACAGTCACCAGGATCTCCGAGCGACCGTAACGGTCGGCGTTGGTGATCAGATTCGTCAGCACCTGGCGTATCCGGTCGGGCTCGACCCAAACCTTCGCCTCGGCATCGACCTCGGTTCGGATCCCCAACCCGGTGCCGAGGGCGGCAACGGCTTCGTTCACGATATCGGCGGCACCGTACTCCACGCGATTCAGGCCCACACTCTGTAGCCGGTCCCGTGCCACATCGATCAGGTCGGTCACGATGTGGCCGAGTTGGTTGGCCTGAGTGTTGATTGTGCCGAGCATCTCTTCGCGTTCTTCGCGGTCGAGCATGTCCCACGACTCCATGAGCAGCTGGGCGTATCCTTGGATCCCGGTTAGGGGGGTCCTCAACTCGTGCGACACCGAGGCCACGAGGTCGTCGCGTTGGCGCGCCAGGAGCTCGCCCTTCTCGTGCACGACCAGATTCTGTCGCACCACGATCAACACTGCCACCGATGTCGTGGCGATATTGAGCAGGAGATCGTTCCCGGCACTCGTAATCAGGCGCAACAAGAACAGAGAGGCCACCGCGGTATACGGCGCTACCAACTGCCACGACGTCAACGACCGATAGCTGGTCTCGCGCGAGATCGGAGGTCTGGTCACCACCCAGGCCGCCAGAGCGATCAGCCCGTAGCCGAACAACCAGAAGCCGTCGAGCCAGCTCCACTCGACGTACAGGTCGGCGGAGCTCTGCAAGGAAAAGATGACATCGGCCACCGCGGTCGTTGCCACCGCGCCGGCGAGGAGGACGACCCGCAGGTCGAGCCGCTGCTCGGATCTCCGCATCGCCAGGACCATCAGGGCGGTGACCAACAGCACGTCGCCGAACGGATAGGCCACATTCAGGAAGCTCTCGATTGGTTCTATGCCCGGCCCTACCACGGCGTTGAGATAGGTGACCCACATGACAACGGCCAACGACATCGCACCTACCGTGGCATCGATCGCGAGTCGCATCCGCTCGAAGCGTCCCGGGCGGAGGTAGGGCAGGGCGATCACTCCGGCAAAGATGAGTGGGTAGCCAGCCACATAGAAGTAGTCGGCCACACCGGGGTATGGGATCTCACCAACCTGGGCCTGAAGGGTCCACACCACCTCGCCGAGGCCCCAACTGAGAATGCCGGCGCCGATCAAGGTCCAGGCCAGTCGAGACCGTCCTGCTGCCACATGGGCTGCTGCGATCATGACCAAACCCGAGCCAATGGCCGCCACGATGTACACGACGCTGGATACGGCCGCGCTCTCGAATGGCCTCTCGACCACGAGTGCGATGCCAAAACCGATCGAGGTGGCCGCGATCAGGATCGCCCCAGCCCGGGTTGTGGTTGCCCAGCGTGATCCGGTTGTGTTTTTGGTCGGGATTCGATTCCTTGCGCCTATGGCACATGGATCGGCAGGTTGGGACCCAAAGTTGAATGTTCTGGCGGTCGGATCGGACTTCGACCGACAGACCACTAACCCGCCCGGTAGGCCCGGGCCACCACCTCGAAGGCTTCCTTCCGCTCCCATCGTGAGGGGGAGCCTTCCGAGCCTGCATCCAGCACCTTGACCAACCCGTACCCGGCCATGTCCAGATCGAAGGCTGGATCAGGAGCGTGGGGAAAGTACGGCTGGGCGAAGTCGAACACGTATGCCCCGCGCACTCCCTCTTCGACGAAGATGCGGAGTAGGTCGTCGATACATCGCGCCTGAGTCTGCTCGCTCCGGCGATGGCCGGCATTGAGCCTCGGTGGATCCTGGTCGAAGTCGACGATGGTCCATCCACCGCCGCCCAGTCGCTCGGCTCCCTCGAATGCGGCGCAGCCGAACTCTGTGATCAAAACGGGCTTAGCCCACTTGAACAGTCGGCGAAGGTCGGTGACGTAGCTCTTCTCGTTCCAATGGTCTCGGTAGAGGTTGACGCCAACCAGGTCGAATGGGCTCCAGTCGACCGACTCCCAGGTTCCGGCGCCGTAGGTGATCGGGCCGCCGAAGTGCTCCCTGGCCGCTGCCGCCACGTCGACGAGGTGGCGGTTCAGACGGGAGTTCACCGCGGGCAGGAATGGCCATACCCAGGCCAGGTTGCGCATCCGCGACAAGAAGGTCCGACCGGGAAGGAAGCCGCGGGTGAACAGGCTGATTTCGCAGCCGGTGTTGAGGGTCACCTCCCCTTGGCCGCGGAGGCGCTCGGCGACTCGTGCCCCGGCCTCGACAAAGGCGAGCCCCTGCTCACGGTCCTGGTCGATCGACCGCGGCTGAATCGAGACACGCAGCCCTTCTCGGAGCGCCAGGCGGCCGGCTTCCTCGAGCCGGCCAAGGTCGGTCCCGTACACGTTGACGTCGCTGCAATGGAGGTCGGAGCGGATCGCCGCCATGTCGTAGGCGACCTCCCGCTCCGTCCACGTAACCCGGGAGATCTCGCCGCGCCGATACTCGGTGCCCGTGTCATAGTTGACCCCCTTCACCGAGAGCCCTTGGCTTGTCGGCTGGGCGCCGCTCAGTATTCGGTCTCCCCGGCCAGGGGGCCCGAGATAGGCAGGGTCATTTGCCCACTCGCTCCCGTCGCGCCGCCAGCAACTCGGCCGCACGCTCGATGTCAATCGTCTCCGGTGAGTCGCCCTGTCGCAATGATGCGTTGACCTCGCCGTCAGTCACATAGGGGCCATACCGGCCAGTACGCACGGTGACCGGCTTGCCACTGACGGGATCCGGGCCCAGATCCTTGAGTGGGCCTGAGGCGCGCTGACCGCGCCGCCGCGGCGGCTCGGCGAGGAGTTTGAGTGCCTCGTCCACGGTGAGGGCGAAAAGCTGTTCTTCGTTCTCCAGACTTCGGCGGTCGGCGCCTCGCTGGATGTAGGGCCCGTAACGCCCGTTCAGGGCGACGATGTCGACACCGTCGAGGTCGGTGCCCACGGTTCGGGGCAATGACAACAGCTTCAACGCGTTGTCGAGTGACAGCTCATCGAGCGACATGGTCTTGAGCAAGGAGGCTCGTTTCGGTTTCTCCTTGCCGCCTTCCTCCGCCTCGCCAAGCTGGACATACGGTCCAAACCGCCCTGTCTTGCCGAGCACGATCAGCCCGGTTTCGGGGTCGGTTCCGAGGATCTTGTCACCGGCGTTCTGGGTCTCGACGAGCTCCTTCGCCTTCTCCACGGTCAGTTCGTCGGGGGCGACGTCCTCGGGGATAGAAGCTCGCTCCTCGCCGATCTCCACGTACGGCCCGTACCGCCCGATGCGGGCCACAACGTCGTTGCCCGAGTCATCGACGCCGATCGGGATGGAGCCGATGGCTCGGGGGTCGATCTCGTCGAGCCGGGAAGCAACCTTGTGCTTGAGGCCATCATCGCCGAAATAGAAGGCGGTCAGCCAGGGGACCGACTGTTCCTCACCGGTGGCTATACGGTCGAGATCGTTCTCCATGGAAGCGGTGAAGCTGTAGTCGACAAGCTGGGGAAAGTGCTTTTCGAGCAGGGCCACCACCCCGAACGCGGTGAACGTGGGGACCAGTGCGGTGCCTTTCTTCCACACGTAACCCCGGTCCTGGATCGTCGACATGATCGAGGCATAGGTAGAGGGTCGCCCGACACCGAGCTCTTCCAGTCTCTGGACCAGCGAAGCTTCGGTGTAACGAGCCGGGGGCCGGGTCTCGTGCCCGGTCGGCTCGATTCTCTGCACCGCGAGTGAGTGACCTTCGGTCAGAGGGGGCAGGATGCTCTCCTTGTCGTCCAGCTCCGTGTCGGGGTCGTCGCTGCCTTGCACATAGGCTCGCAGGAACCCCGGAAACGTGATCGTCCGGCCACTGGTGCCAAACACCGTCGGCCGACCGTCGCCGGCTGTGGCTCCGATGCGGGCCGACACGCTGACTCCCCTGGCGTCGGCCATCTGGGATGCAATGGTCCTCTTCCAGATGAGATCGTAGAGGCGGGCCTCGTCCGGGCCCACCGAGGCGGCAATCTGTTCCGGCGTGGGGAAGGTGTCGCCCGCCGGTCGAATCGCTTCGTGAGCCTCCTGCGCCCCTTTCACCTTCGAGGCATAGACGCGGGGTTTTGGCGACAGGTAATCCTGGCCGTACAGCTTCGAGATCTGAGAGCGGGCCGCGGCCATGGCGGTGCCCGACAGCGAAGTCGAGTCGGTGCGCATATAGGTGATGTGGCCGTTCTCGTAGAGACGCTGGGCGACGGACATCGTCCGGGACGAGGAAAAGCGAAGCTTTCTGCTTGCCTCTTGCTGCAGGGTCGATGTCCTGAAGGGCGGGTATGGCGATCTCTTGTATGGCTTCTCCTCGACCGATTGGACCTGGAATGAAGTGTCGAGAAGCGCCTCGGCGAGCGTTGTGGCCCCACTCTTGTCGAGAACGAGGACGCCCTGTTTCGGCGCTCCGTCGGCGCCGAAGTCCTTGCCGGTGGCCACGCGTTGCTCGTCCACCTGGAGGAGAGTTGCCTCAAAGGTCGAACCGAGGTCTGAGGAAGGAGCGAAGGTCCCCTCGAGGCTCCAATACGCCGCCGAGGTGAACGCCATGCGTTCTCTCTCCCGCTCGACCACGATCCTCACCGCGACGCTCTGGACCCTGCCCGCCGAGAGGCCCTGTTGGATCTTGCGCCACAGGACCGGCGAGACCTCGTAGCCGTAGAGCCGGTCGAGGATGCGACGTGCCTCTTGAGCCTGGACCAGCCGCTCGTCGAGCTGTCTCGGGTTGGCGAAGGCCTCCTCGATCGCCTGTTTGGTGATCTCATGGAACACCATCCGGTGAACCGGCACTTTGGGCTTCAAGGCCTCGGTGAGATGCCACGCGATCGACTCACCCTCGCGGTCTTCGTCGGTGGCCAGATAGAGCTCGTCCACCCCGGCCAGCATGTCCTTCAACATCTTGACCCGATCCCGTCGCTCCTTGGGGATCACGTAAAGCGGTTCGAAGTCGTTGTCGACATTGACTCCCAATCGGGCCCAGACCTCGCCTTTGGCGCGGGCGGGTATCTCCGCAGCCGACCTGGGGAGGTCGCGGATGTGTCCCATCGAAGACTCGACCGCCACGTCCGATCCGAGGAATGCGGAGATGGTTCTGGCCTTCGTCGGCGACTCGACTATGACAAGGCTTTTGGGCATACGCCTGCAGAGTTGACCGCATGGAGCCGGCATATGTCAATATGGCTCCCGTCAGATGAGACCGTTACCGTCTGTTTTCTGTGGCTACGAATGGGTCCCGGAATCACCGGTACATCGGGCTGGAAGGCGGCGACGGGAGCGGCAAGACGACACTATCGGCAGCTCTGGCCACCCGCCTCCGGGCCGAAGGCGATGAGGTGGTGGAAGTGCGCGAGCCGGGCGGCACCTCGCTGGGTGAGAGTGTCAGACAGCTGTTGCTCGACTCAGAGCAGGTCGACCCCTGGGCCGAAGTCTTCCTCTTTGCCGCCCAACGGGCCCAATTGGCCAACGAGGTGATAGCCCCGGCCCTCGACCGTGGCGCCTGGGTGATCAGTGACCGGACGTACTACTCGTCGATTGCATATCAGGGGCGGGCTCGAGGTCTCGGAGAGGAGCGGGTGCGCCAGATCAACGAGGTCGGCCTCGCCGGGGTGATCCCGGAACGGGTGTTTGTCATCGAGGTCGACCCGGGAGTTGCATTGGGCCGCCAGAGCCGCCCGGACCGGATCGGCCGCGAAGGAGTGAGGTTTCAGAGTGAGGTGCGTGCCGCTTATCGGGATCTGGCCGTCATCGAGCCCGAACGAGTGGTCTTGCTCGACGGCACGCTTCCGGTGCACGATCTGGTGAGTCGGATAATGGAGGTCATGGGTGAGCCCATTTGAAGGGGTGATCGGCCACGATCGGGTGGTTGAGCTCCTGTTGCGAGAAGTGGCCGCACCGGCCCAGGCCTATCTCCTCACCGGGCCGGAGTCGGTCGGGAAAGGAACGCTGGCCTTCCGTTTCGCCGCCGCCTTGCTGTGCAAGCAGGGCGGCGATCATGAGGTCGAGTGCCGATCGTGTCGTTTGGTGAGGACTGTGGGGCACCCCGATGTCACCGTCATCGAACCGGAGGGCGCCACCAGTCTCGGTGTCGACCAAGCTCGGGCGGTGGTGACCCGGGCGTCGCTCCGCCCTGTCGAGTCCGACAAGACGGTCTTCCTCTTTCCCGAGGCGGGGGCAATGACCGATCAAGCAGCCAACGCCCTGCTCAAGACTCTCGAGGAGCCCACGGCGTCGGTGGTGTTCATCCTCGTGGCCGAGTCGGAGGACGACTTCCCATCCACGGTCGCTTCCCGTTGTCGCACCATCCACGTCGGGCGGGTCCCGTTGGATGTGATGGTGGTGGCGCTGGAGGAGCGTGGCATGACCACCTCCCAGGCTGAGGGTGTGGCCGCGGTGTCCGGGGGCAGACCTGGGCTGGCACTGGCCTTGATGAACCGACCCGAGGTGTCGCGGTTCCGTGATCTGTGGCTGTCGATCCCGGGCCAGGTGACCCCTCGCCCCGGGGATGGGCACCGATTGGCCTCCGGGGTGTTGGAGGAGATCACACCCTTGGTCGATCAGTCGGTGCAAGAAGACCTGCCCAAGGATCGGCAGCAGCGGGCTCGTCGGCGAGTGGAGCAGTCGTTGCTGGTCAACGGTCTGGAGATCCTTGCCTCGTGGTACGCCGACTCGGCATCGCTGCAGATGGGTGGGCCGGTTCGCAACACCGACCTGCCTCTCGGCTCGTTCACCGATGTCAGTCCCCGCAAAGCGGTCGCCTCGGCGGAGAAGATCCTCGATGCGGTGGTCGACATCCAGTCCAATCTCAGACGCGAGTTGGTCCTGGCCAATCTCTTCGCCGGTCTCGGCTCCGAGAGCTGACCAGCTCGATCTCAAACCTGCCCCGACACTCAACCGACAGGGAAGGGGATCGGATTCGCCGATGATTCGATCGCTTGGTCGGCGATCACCGTGTGGCTCGATCATCTGGCTCAGCCGTGGCCCAGCCTTTACCATTCGGCCTCCAGCCGGAGTAGCTCAGTGGTAGAGCGAGTCACTCGTAATGACTAGGCCAGGGGTTCGACTCCCCTCTCCGGCTCCACGCTTGTCCACTCATCGCTGACCCGTTTCTCGACTCGGGTTCGACCTCGACTTAGGGCTTAACATTCACGCCTTGTACCGTCTCTTTCGATGGCTGACCAGGCCGACTTCGAGCGCGATGCGATGCAGTTCACCCGTCAGCTGTACAGCGCCGCCATGCGCATGACCCGAAACCCTTCCGACGCCGAGGATCTGGTCCAGGAGACCTACCTCAAGGCATACCGGGCCTATCACACCTTCGAGGAGGGCACCAACCTCAAAGCCTGGCTGTACCGGATCCTCACCAACACCTACATCAACAAGTATCGCAAGGAGTCGCGCCGACCCTCGGAGGTCGATCTTGGCTCGGTGGAGGACCTCTACCTGTATCGGCGAATCGGGTCGGAGGAGTCGGCCGAAGTGGCGCGGACAACCGAGGACAGAGTGCTCGACGGGCTGGTCGAGTCCGACATCAAGAAGGCCGTCGAGGACCTTCCGGAGAACTTCCGGCTCCCCGTTCTCCTCGCCGATCTCGAAGGATTCTCCTACAAGGAGATCGCAGAAATCCTCGATGTCCCCATCGGGACCGTCATGTCCCGCCTGCACCGGGGAAGAAAGGCGATGCAGAAATCGTTGTGGGAGTACGCAGTGAAACGAGGGCTTGTGCCCGAAGGTGCGGAGAGACCATGAGTAGCCGTGAGTGTGACGACGCACTGACCAACCTGTATCGATATCTCGACCGGGAGGCCGATGTCATCAGTGCCGAGCAGATTCGGGCCCACCTCGACGATTGCTCGGGATGTCTGCGCAGCTTTGACTTCGAATCCCGGCTCAAGGTCGTGATCAGGGAGCGTCTTTCCGAGGAAGTTCCAGCCGAGTTCATCCAGCGTCTTCGTCAGGCCGTCGCCCGTGAGTCAACCACCCCGTTGTGATGTTCCCCATTTCCGATCGGCCGGGTACCCTGCGCATCAGATGAGGCGATTCACCCGCATCGCAATCCTCTTGGTCGTGGCCGGGCCATTCTTCGCCCTGGTGGCAAGCCCGGTGCTGGCCACGGAGGAAACGGATTCGACTGCACCCGCCGACGAGACGGAGCAGACGGTTCCGGTGACCTCCGACATCGAGCCCGCCGTCCCGATTACGACGCCGGCAGCCATCGAGACCGAGCTCGACTGGACCTACCGCTACATGATCCCCACCGCGATTCTCCTGGCGGTGTTGGTGATCGTGGTGACAACCGTCCAGTACTTCACCTCGGTGGTCCGCAAGCGGTATCGAATCGTAAAAGAGTGACTTCCGACCGGTCCGGCTCGAACCGTCTCGCCGGACGCATCGCCGGTACGTATGCCCTCGGGGACACTTATCACCGATCTGCCCTCGAGGCGGACATGACTCGTCTGACAGAACGGGTTTCACGACTCGTCCCCGAAGCCACCGGGCTTTTGCTGCCCGGCGAACCATCGACGGTGGTCATCGGGAGGGCCGAGTGGATCGAGCGGAACGTGGCCAGCTTCTCCCACTTGATGGAGCCGATTCAGCGCCAACTGGTCGAGAGGATCGATCAGTCGAGCAGCGGAGCCCGGGGCGCCGCGATGTTCACCAAGCGGATGATGCAAGCGGAGATGACCGCGCTGCTCGGAGTCATTGCCCGTCGAGTTCTCGGCCAGTACGAATTGGTGCTGCCGACCGGGGAGGACGGCGATGTGGTCACCTTTGTCGGGCCCAACATCATGCAGATCGAGAGAACCCACCAATTCCGACCTGAGGAGTTCAGGTTCTGGGTCGCCCTTCACGAGCTCACCCATCGGGCGCAGTTCCAGGGCGTGCCCTGGCTTCGCGACTATTTCATGGGACTGGTGGCCGAGCTGGTGGAGCAGTCCCGGCCCGAGCCCGGGCGGATGAACCGGATCATCGACGAGATTTCCCGGCGTCGCGGCGCCGGGGACCCAATCATCGACGAAAGAGGGCTGCTCGGGCTCTTCGCATCCTCGGAGCAGAGCATTGTCATCGACAAGGTTCAGGCCCTCATGTCCCTGTTGGAAGGTCACGGCCACGTCGTCATGGACCGGCTCGGGCACGAGCATCTCCGCTCACAGGAGCGCATGAGCAAGGTGCTCAAAGCCCGGCGCAAGGACAAGCGCACCGCCGCTTTCTTCCGCCTGACCGGGCTCGAGATGAAGATGAACCAGTATCTGAGAGGGGAGAGGTTCATCAAGGCCGTCGAGCGCGAGGCCGGCTGGCAGACGATCGCGCTGGCCTTTCGCGGAGTAGGGAGCCTGCCAACCCTCGAAGAGATCGAGGCGCCCGAGCGATGGTTGAGACGCGTCGCCTGACCGAGCTCGTAGCCAGGTTGGGGGGTCTTCTCGATGCTCCCCGAGGAAACCTGGCTGTCGCACTCTCGGGTGGGGCGGACTCGGCTAGCCTCGCCTACCTCCTCACCACCATCGGCCGGCCGTTCCGAGCGATCCATTGCGATCACGGGCTCACCGATTCGCCAAGACTGGCCAAAGCGGCCCGAGCCGTAGCCGAAAGCCTCGGAGCAGACCTCGACGTAGTGACCATCGAGGTCCCGCCCGGTGCCTCTTTGGAAGGACGGGCAAGACGAGCCCGGTACGACGCTTTTGTCGAGTGGGGAGCAACCGGCGAGTGGCTTCTCACCGCTCATACCCGGGATGATCAAGCAGAGACGGTCCTGATGAATCTGTTGCGGGGCGCCGGCCCCGCCGGTTTGGCCGGCATCCCGCCACGCTCGGGGTTCATCGCCCGACCCCTGCTCGCCGCCAGTCGCTCCGAGACGCGCGAGCTGGCCGCCCTGGCCAAGCTGCCGTTCTTCGACGACCCGAGCAACCTCGATTCGAGTTTGCGGCGGAACGCCATCCGCCTCGAGATACTCCCGACGCTTTCCGCCAGATTCAACCCCAGACTCAGTGAAGCGTTGGCCCGATCGGCGCAACTCGTGCGCTCGGACGATTCCTATCTCACCGAGAAGTCTCGGTCCGTTGTGGTTTTGACCCGCGACTCCTCGGTCGCGGTCGCCATCGGCGAGCTGTGGGCGGTCGCCAGACCACTCGCCGATCGAGCCCTTCGCAGCTGTCTGGCCCGGGTCCGCCCGCCCCACTCGGGGACGGCCCAAGAGCTCGAACAGATCTGGGAAGTGGCCGGAGGTCTTCGCAACCGCGTCGACCTGACGGGTGGGATCGCGGTGGCCGCCGACGGCCCGTTGCTCGTGTTCCACCCGGAGCTCGGGGAGGCCCGAGCTTCCGAGCCCGTCGAACTGGTCGTAGGCACCAACCAGATCGGCGGGTTCGAGATGGTGGTCGAGCATGTCAACCGGGTGTGCCGCGTCGCCCCGCTCGGCTTGTGGTCCGCCGTTTTCGATCCCGAAGCTCGCTTGACGGCCCGGGCCGACGAAAGTGGACGTCTGATCATCGAGGCCGGCGAGCAGACGGCGTGGCTGCCTGGGGAGCGCCGGCTCGACGTCGCCTGGTACCAGCCTGGGACCAACGGCTACCTTTCCGTCTTCGCCAGAGAGGAATGTGGATGGACATCAAGCCTCTGATCACAGAGAGCCAGATCGAGGCCAAGCTCGCCGAGCTCGGCCAACAGATCACCACCGACTATCAGGGCAAGGACCTGCTCCTGGTCGGGGTGCTTCGAGGCGCCTTCATGGTGATGGCCGACCTCGCCCGCCACATCGATCTTCCCGTCGAGTTCGACTTCATGGCCGTGTCGTCATACGGGGCATCCACACAGACTTCCGGTGTGGTTCGCATCTTGAAAGACCTCGACGAGGAGATTGCCGAGCGACACGTTCTGATCGTCGAGGACATCATCGATTCGGGACTGACCCTCAACTATCTGATGAAGAGCCTGAATGTCCGCAAGCCGGCTTCGCTGGAGGTCGCAACCCTCCTCCTCAAGGAGGGGATCCAACGGGTCCCCATCGAGGTCAAGTACGTGGGTTTCCCCATCGGGCCAGAGTTCGTGGTCGGCTATGGCCTCGACTATGCCGGGAAGTACCGGAACCTTCCCTTTGTCGGGGTCATGGGCGGAGCCGGCTGACTATCCGGGTCTTGGAGGGCTCTTGAGCGAGATTGCGGGTTCGAATACTCAGGGGTTTCCCGTAGCATTGACCCCCTCAAGTCTTCCGAAGCCTGAACTGGGGTCTTTGTGAACCGAACTCTGCGCACACTCGTCGTCTACGGACTGTCGATCATCATGCTGGCAATCCTCGCCCAATGGTGGTTTGACCAGGTCCAGGGTCCCGAGCCCGTAGAGCTGTCGCAGTTCATCAACAGCGTCGAGTCGGGCGAGTACGAAACCGTCGAGATGCTGGCCCGCTCCAACGAGCTTCAGGGGCGCAAGATCGACTCTCCCCTCCCCGACGAGGCCTGGGACGAGTTCTCGACCTATCCGGAGGGTTTCGAGGGCGACCTGGTCACTCTCCTCCGAGAGTCGGGGACGACGTTCAGCACCGACGCTCAGCCACCCGGTTTCTGGGAAGTCTTGATCAGCTTCCTCCCGTGGCTCTTCCTGCTCGGGTTCATGGTCTTCATCTTCATGCAGATGCAGGGCGGTGGGAATCGCGTCATGCAGTTCGGCAAGTCGCGAGCCAAGCTGGTCGGGAAGGAGCAACCCAAGGTCACCTTCGACGATGTCGCCGGTCTGATCGAGGCAAAGGAAGAGCTCGAGGAGATCAAGGACTTTCTCCAGAATCCGGAGAAGTACCGCCTGATGGGGGCGAAGATCCCCCGAGGCGTCCTCCTCTTTGGCCCTCCTGGCACCGGCAAGACATTGCTGGCCAAGGCTGTGGCTGGAGAAGCCGGAGTGCCCTTCCTCTCCATCTCGGGCTCGGATTTCGTCGAGATGTTCGTCGGTGTCGGTGCATCCCGGGTCCGTGACCTGTTCGATCAGGCCAAGCAGAGTGCCCCCGCCATCGTCTTCATCGACGAGATCGACGCCGTGGGGCGTCACCGTGGCGCCGGTCTCGGTGGTGGACACGACGAGCGGGAGCAGACACTGAACCAGCTTCTCGTCGAGCTGGACGGTTTCGAGGGCAATGCCGGGGTGATCGTCATGGCCGCTACCAACCGTCCCGACATCCTCGATCCCGCCTTGCTTCGCCCCGGTCGCTTCGACCGTCAGATCGTCGTCGACGCGCCCGATCTGGAAGGACGCAAGGCGATCCTCGAGGTGCACTCGCAGGGCAAGCCGCTCTCCAACGAGATCGACCTCGGCGTTCTGGCCAGACGTACCCCGGGATTCACCGGCGCCGATCTCGCCAACCTGATCAACGAAGCAGCCTTGCTCGCCACCCGGCGTCGGCGCAAGGACATCGGCATGGACGAGCTCGAGGAGGCCATCGACCGGGTCATCGCCGGGCCTGAGCGCAAGACCAAGGTCATGTCGGACGAGGAAAAGAAGCTCATCGCCTACCACGAGACCGGCCATGCCCTGGTCGGCTATGCACTTCCCAACTCTGACCCGGTGCACAAGGTGACCATCGTGGCTCGGGGCCGCTCGTTGGGTCACACACTGGCCCTGCCCACCCATGACAAGTATCTGGTGCGTCGTTCTGAGCTGGTCGACCAGCTCGCCATGTTGCTCGGGGGCCGCACCGCCGAGGAGATCATCTTTGCCGACCCGACCACAGGGGCAGCCAACGACATCGAGAAGGCCACTGCCATTGCCCGCAAGATGGTGATGGAGTACGGGATGAGTGACATCCTCGGGCCGATGCAGTACGGAAAACCCAACGGAGAGGTGTTCCTGGGCAGAGACTATTCGCGTCAGCAGGACTACTCGGACGAGGTGGCGGCGAATATCGACAACGAGGTTCGCAAGATGATCAACGCCGCCCACGAGGAGGCGCGTCTGATTCTCGAGAGACACGAGCCTGCAATGGAGAGGATGGTCGAACTGCTGATGGAGAAGGAGACGGTCGACCGTGAGGAAGTTGCCGAGCTCTTCTCCGACGTCCCCAAGTGGGAGCACACCGCCGAGGGTGCGCTCCGCATCAAGTACCCCGAGAACCCGGTGATCCCCCAGCCGCGCGAGGAGCTGATCGCAGCCGCGGAAGAGACCGATGAGGAAGAAGACCCGGTGACGGAGTCGCTGACCCTCAATCGCAAGCTGCGACGCCGGGCCCGGCCCGCCGACGCCGGCGCCTGATCAGGTCGATCAGATTCGATAGGTCGTTAGGCGAGGGGTCGGCCCGGTCAGCCCAACCGGTCTATTCGGATATCTCCAGACACCAGGCGGATCTTCGCCGTGATCTCTCGTTCCGGCGGCTCGGCCTTTGCACTTGGGGATGGCAGCCTGACCCGACCGGAGAAGGTATTGGCGTCGAGGTCCAGCCGGGTCCGCGTCGGAATCCCGATACGCACGCTCCCCGACATCGACTTGACGTTCAGCGAAGGCCCGGTGAGCTCGCCCACCCGGATGTCGCCGGACAGAGTGGCACAGGCGATAATCCCGACGCTTTGATCGATGGTGATGTTGCCCGACGCGGTCGAGAGATCGGCGCGTTCGAGGAGTTGTGAGATTCGGATGTCTCCCCGAAGCCGTTATGCACCGTGCCTCACCCTCGACCCGGTTGCCGCTGACGCTGCCGCTGGCAGTCTTGACCTGGAGCCGGATGGCAGTGTTGAAGGAGACATCTCCACTGGCGCTTGCCACTTCCAGACGGGCGACCGGAGTGACGATGTTGACGTCGCCGCTGGCGGTCGACACCTCGACATCGGTTGGCTGGGGCACCTGCACGGTGACGAAGGCCCGTCTGGCCTTCTCGCCTCCGGCGACGATGGCGTCCCCGCGCTGGCGAATATCGAACGTCGGATCGCGGGTGTCCACCGAGACTCTCACCACCCCGGGCTCGCCTGCTTCGACGGCGACCCGGCCCGAGGCAATGGCGACCTTCACCAAGCTTGGCGAGTCGACCGAGAACTCTCGCTCGATCACAGATCGAGAGTCTTTCTGACCGATTGGGAAGCCACTCGCTCGTAGGCCCTGGAGCGAAGGGCATCGACCACGAACGAATTGACCGAGTCGCCCGCCCCGTCCGCCGCCTCGGCTATCAGGTCCTTGAGATAGCCGGGGAGACGTAGCGTGATCCTGGCTTCGGCGTCCATCGCGTCGCCGGGGGAGGGAGGAGTCGGTGGGGTAGGGATTCTCGACTCATCGTGTCGCACCAACAGCTCGGGGTCACCCTCGACGAGTCGGATGTCGACTCGCTGACCTGACAGCTGCCCGTTGACCTCCTGGGCTGCCATCTCGACGACGTCCATCAGTGTCTGCTTGATGGCAGGTCGGAGCACCTCGAGCAGATCGGACCCGACACCAGCCAGTTCGGGGTCGGTGAGACGAAGCTGGGCTTCGACCGCCGCCTCCATCTGCAGGGCTGCCTGGGTCAGTTGCATCGCCGGACCTTCTTCAGCTCTCGGATGCGGTCCTCCAACTGGGCTTGGAGGCTGTCCTGAGTGTGGATGAACATCATCTTGCCTGAGGGCCGGAGAGACGCCACAAGTATTTGCGCGACGGGCCACTAGTTTCATCGGATGACCGTGATCGACCAGGCACGAATCGAGAAAGCCGTACGCGAGATCATCGAGGCTTTGGGTGAGGACCCGGAGCGGGAGGGTCTCCTCGAGACGCCGCAACGGGTGGCCAAGTTCTACGCCGAGGTCTTCGAAGGTCTCCATCGCGACCCGGGTGACGTCGTTGATGCCTTCTTCGGGGAGGAGCACTACCAGGAGATAGTGATGGTTCGTGAGATTCCTTTCTATTCGATGTGCGAGCACCACCTCGTCCCCTTCCACGGTGAGGCCCACGTGGCATACATGCCCAGAGGGCGGGTCACCGGGCTCTCCAAGCTCGCCCGGCTCGTCGATGGCTTCGCTCGGAGGCCACAGATGCAGGAGCGTCTCACCGCTCAGGTAGCCGACGCTCTCAACGAGCGCCTCGACCCACTTGGCGTTCTGGTGGTGGTCGAGGCGGAGCACCTCTGCATGTCGATGCGGGGGGTGAAGAAGCCCGGAGCCACGACGGTGACCTCGGCAGTGCGTGGGGTGATGGAGTCCCAACCTGCGACCCGCGCCGAGGCCATGTCGCTCCTGTTCGGAACCACACGCTGAGAGTGACTTCCGGCCCCTGGCGGCTTCGCACCAGGTCCCTCGGCACCGACTCCGGGATCCTGATGGGTGTCGTCAATGTGACCCCCGACTCCTTCTCTGACGGGGGCCTTCGCTTGCTCAGGGCCGATGCCGTCGAGGCGGGACGGGAGATGATCGAGAACGGCGCCGACGTGATCGACGTCGGCGGAGAGTCGACCCGTCCCGGATCAGATCCGGTGACCGTCGAGGTGGAGCTCGCCCGGGTGGTCCCGGTCATCGAGGACCTCGCCTCCGAAGGCGCGGTGGTGTCGGTCGACACCTCGAAGCCCGAAGTGGCCCGCGCCGCGGTCGCGGCCGGCGCCGAGATCGTGAACGACGTCACTGCCGCTTCGGCCACCGACATGATCGCGGTGCTGGCCGAGTCGAGGGCGGGCGTGGTCCTGATGCACATGAAGGGAGCACCGAGGACGATGCAACAGGACCCGGTGTACGACGATGTCGTCGGTGAAGTGACTGCATTCCTCGCTGAGCGGGCCCGAGCTCTGGTCGGCCAGGGCGTGGCCCCCGATTCCATCGCTCTCGACCCCGGGATCGGGTTTGGCAAGACGACTGCTCACAACCTCGAGTTGATCGATGGGCTCGGCCATCTGGCCCGTCTCGGGTTTCCCGTGGTGCTCGGCGCCTCGCGAAAGTCATTTCTCGGCGAGATAACCGGGATCGCGGACCCGGGGTTGCGCGATGCTGCCACCGCAGTGACCACCGCCCTCGGATTCTTGCGTGGAGCCAGAGTTTTTCGGGTGCACGACGTCATCGCATCCCGGGATGCCCTCCGCATTGCCGCCGCTATCGTGAATTCCCAGCAATGGGACGAATGGTCGCGGGACTAAAGCCCCGGGGTTTCACCTGGGTCATATCGGACCGTCTCGCGGTTTCCGAGCGGGTTGGTGGCTCCGGCTTCCAACACCGGCGGGTGCGACGGGAGGAAGAGATCACCTGGCTCGTGGAGGAGGCGAAGATCAACACCGTCGTCTCGATGCTCCCGGGCAACCAGAACCTACTTGCCTATCGGGAGGCAGGCATCACGACTTATTCGGTCCCCATCGGGTTCGAGTTTGACGCCAAAGAGGTGCAGGATTTCTTCAAGACTCTGAGCAAAGCGACGTCGAAGAGCAACGCCAAGGTCCTGGTCCATCGAGAGGCAATCGACGACACCGTCGGAGGGTTGCTCGGTGGGTTTCTGGTCGTGTCCGGGTTGGTGGAAGACCCGATTCTGGCTCTCGCCGTGATACAGCAGATCCTGGGAAGGGCTCTCGGCCCCGAGGGCCGCTCGTTGATCCCCGCGACCACCGCTTCGTGACCGATCGGATCGAGCTACGAGGCATCGAGGTATTGGCACGCCACGGTGTGCTCGAGCACGAGAAGGTCGAACCTCAGCTCTTCCGGGTAGATCTGACGGTCTTCTTCAGTCTGGCGGCGGCAGCCCGCTCCGACGACCTGGCGGACACGATCGACTATGGGAGGCTGGCCCAGGCGACGCACGACCTGGTCGAGTCGGAGAGTCATCGGCTGATCGAAACGCTGGCTGAACGTGTGGCCCAGCTGGTCCTTGCCGAGCCCGGGGTGGAGCGTGTGCTGGTCACCATTCACAAGCCCGACGCCCCGATTCCCCTCCAGTTCGAGGACGTAGCGGTCACGATCGATCGGCCGCGATGACCAGATACGCCATCGCCCTCGGCTCCAACCTCGGAGACCGGGTCCAACACCTTCGTGCCGCCTTGGTCGAGATCAGTCGGATGGGAGAGATCCGGGGGGTTTCGGGCTTGTACGAGACGGCGCCGCTCGGGGGTCCGGCGCAGGACCCATATCTCAACGCGGTCGTGATCGTCGAGTGTCCGCTTCAGCCGCGCCAGTTGCTCGATCGGCTCCAGGCAGTCGAGTCGGATCTCGGTCGTGAGAGACCCGTCCGATGGGGGCCCCGAACTCTCGACCTCGACATCATCGCGACGGATGGCGACCCGGTGCAGACACCCGAGTTGGAGATCCCCCACCGACGGGCGGCCGAACGGCGCTTCGTGCTCGAGCCGCTTGCCGAGGTGTGGCCCGAGGCGATGGTTGGCGATGGGATGTCGGCGGCGGCAGCGAGGGGTCTCGTGGCCGATCAGGTGGTCGAGCTACTCCTATTGGACTGGGCCGATGCATCCGCCCCCAGCCCCGGCCGCTACTGGGTGGGGGCTCAATTGGTGTTGATCTTCGCCATCGCGGTGGCGATCGGCATCGACGGCTCGCTTCCCGACTCGGGTCTTGGCGTCACCCGAATCGGGGGTGGACTGCTACTCGTACTCGGGATCTCGACGGTGTCGCTGGCTGCTCGGGCTCTGGGCCAGTCACTGACCGCGATGCCTGAGCCGATTCCGGGCGCGGCAATGGTGGATACCGGCGTCTACTCGCGGGCTCGTCATCCCATCTACGGGGGAGTAATCCTGGTGATGCTTGGCGCATCGCTACTTCTGGCCAGCGCATGGGCGGCCCTGTTGAGCATCGGGCTCTTTGGGTTCTTCTGGGCCAAGTCGACCTATGAGGAGCGAATGTTGCGAGTTGCCCATCCCGGCTACCGGGCCTATCGCCGCCGGGTTCGTCGTCGAATGATCCCCTTCGTGGTCTGAGCTGGTCCGCGGCAAGAAGGACAATCGGCCCTACCACCCATCCATGGATCCGTGCTAGCTTCCACACATGGGAAGCAGCCGCGGCCCACCTTTTGTCCATGACGATCTTCCAGCAACACGTCCAGGACAGGAGGAATGATCTAGATGGCCAAACGGTCGCGAGAGCATCGCCAGGAAATCCCCGGGTACAACGAGAGTCGCCCCACGCGCGGAGAGCGCAAGCAGCAACATCGGGCGGTCAGACACCACACCCACCAGATGCTGCACATGGCGGACGACCCCGACGAGATCGTCGTGCCTGAGGTCAAGGGCGCCGGGGACAATCACGAGACTCCACCCCTCGAGCCGAACGGTGCCACAAAACGCCGGTTTCGGGTCTGGAAGACCAAGTTCTGGAAGCGGCGCGACGAGTACCACACGATGAAGTCCGAGATCGATGCGACATGGCCGGTCATCACCCCGAACCAGCTCGGGGAGGACCACATCTGAGCCGAGCTGAGTCGCTGCCGGAATAGCCTGGCGGCAAATCACTCGGCCAATGACCTGTGGCTACCCTCGCCGCCATGCCGGATGAGGGTGGAATGTGAACTTGGTATTGGTCGGTCCGGGAAGGGCAGGTGGTTCCATCGCCATCGCCGCCACTCGGTCCGGTCACCAAATCGTCGGTGTTCTCTCCCGCTCCGCCGACCGGCGGTACGGGTCTGCGCTGAGCTGGGAGGAGTTGCCTCCAGCCGACCTGATTCTGATCGCAGTCAGGGACGAGGCCATCGAAGAGGTCGCAGACCGGCTGGCCACCATCTGTGCCTCGATACCCGTGGCCGCCCATGTCTCGGGCTTCACCCCGGTGGTCGCCCTCGAAGCCCTGGCCAGGGTTGGCCTCGCGACCGGTGGCTTTCATCCCCTGCAGACACTCCCGGATGCGGAGCGCGGTGCCGATGCCCTCGCCGGATCCTACGTTGGGATCGGTGGTGCCCCGGCCGCCCGACCCGTCCTCACCGAGCTCGCGTTGTCGCTGGGGATGAATCCGTTCGCATTGAGCGATGAGGTCCGGGCCCGATATCACGCCGGAGCGGCCGCGGCGTCCAACTTCGTGATCACGGCGCTGGAGACCGCCGGGGATCTGATGGCTGCCGCCGGGATCGAACCCGGCGTGGCGCAACCGCTCGTCGAGCGAGCGGTCGCCAATGTCTACGAACAGGGGACAACCTCGGCGTTGACCGGGCCCATCGCCAGAGGTGACACCACGACCGTCAGGGGCCAGCTGGCGGCGGCGGCCGAGGTGTCAGCGGACGTCGGGGACCAGTACCGGCTGATGGCCGAGGCAACAGCGATACGTGCCGGCCGGAGAAGCGACAGCGTCAAATGGACCTGACCTCGAAGTTTGCCGGGACCAGGGAGAAGTACCGGGGCAAGGTGGGACTGCTGCCGACGCTCGGCTACTTCCACGAAGGGCATCTCGCCCTCATGGACCTGCTCCGGGAACGATGTGACACCCTGGTCGTGTCCCTGTTCGTCAACCCGACCCAGTTCGGTGATGAAGCCGACTTCGCCGCCTACCCCCGCGACACCGAGCGGGATGCCCGTCTGGCAGAGGGCCAATCGGTTGACATCCTCTTCGTGCCGGAGCTCGAAGAGGTGTACCCGGTGGGCCAGACCACGATCGTCGAGGTCGGAGGCGTCTCGCAGGAGATGGAAGGCAGATACCGACCGGGTCACTTCAGGGGTGTCGCCACGGTCGTCGCCAAGTTGTTCGCCGGTCTCCAACCGGATATCGCCTTGTTCGGGCGAAAGGATGCCCAACAACTCGCCGTGCTCAGGGCGATGGTGCGCGATCTCAGATTTCCGGTTTCGATCATCGATGCCCCGCTCATTCGCGAACCGGACGGGTTTGCCCTCTCCAGCCGGAATGTCCGTCTCGACCGCGGGGCGCGTGAACGAGCTCTGGCCCTGAGCCGGGGTCTCTTTCAGGCAGCAGAGCAGGCAGACGCCGGCGAACGGCGGGCGGAACGTCTCGAAGCAACGGCGCGCAGGGCAATGAAGGGTCTCGAGGTCGATTACGCCACCCTCGCCTCGCAGGACACGATGGAATCCATGGCCCAACTCGATCGGCCGGCCGTCCTGGCCGTCGCCGCCCACGTTGCCGGGGTTCGGCTCATCGACAACATTGCCTTCGACTGGCGTGACAGCAAGCTGGTGCCCGACCGGGGATTGATCCTCAGCGAGCCCAGCCGCCTCGGTACCCTGCCCTGATTCTCCGCCCAACCATCGAGCCCGTATGACCGAGATACCCGACCCACTCGTTGCCGGTCGACGCCAGCACCATCAGGAGATCCTCGACTCCGGCGGCTACCCCCATCGCTACGAGCGAACCCACCGAGCGTCTGAGCTTCACCAACGGTTCTCCGAACTTGAGCCAGGCTCTGAGACCGACACCACGGTGTCCGTGGCTGGTCGGGTCATGCTCAAGAGGTCGTTTGGCAAGCTTCAGTTCGCCACACTTCAGGACGACTCGGGGACCATTCAGCTCTTCGTCGACCGATCGACGACAGGGGAGGCGATCTCGGACGAGTTTGCACGCGTCGATCTCGGCGATTGGGTCGGGGCTTCGGGCTCGATGATGACCACCAAGAAGGGCGAGCTCAGTGTTCGCGTCGCCGAGTTCACCATTCTCCAGAAGAGCCTGCGGCCCTTGCCCGAGAAGTGGCACGGGCTGCACGATGTCGAGTTGCGCAGCCGGCGCCGTTATCTCGATTTGATGGTCAACGATGAGGCGCGTCGGATTGCCCTGACACGGGCGGCGATCGTGGGTGAGCTACGGCGACAGTTCGAATCCAGAGGGTTTGTCGAGGTGGAGACACCGGTGTTGCTCAGCCAGGCCACCGGGGCCAATGCTCGTCCCTTCGTCACCAAGCATCAAGCTCTCGACATGGAGATGTCTCTCCGGATCGCCACCGAGCTCCACCTCAAGAGGCTGGTCGTCGGCGGTCTGGAGAAGGTCTTCGAGATCGGGCGAATATTTCGCAACGAGGGAATCGACTCCACCCACAACCCCGAGTTCACCATGCTCGAGGCCTATCAGGCCCTTGCCGACTATTCCGACGTGATGACTCTGGTCGAGGAGGTCATCGCCGCAGTGGCCAGGACGGTTCTCGGGGCGACCAAGACAATGTTTCAGGGTGGCGAGCTCGACCTCTCCCCGCCATTTCGCCGGGCGTCGATGTCCACGTTGGTTTCCGAGAAGCTAGGCCAAGAAGTGAACCTCGATACGCCATTGCAGGAGCTGGTGTCGGTGGCGAGGAGTGCGGGCGTCGATGTGGAAAGTGACTGGACGGCGTCCCGGATCTTGGCGGAGGTGTATGAGGGCATCGTCGAGAGTGGCATCTGGGAACCCACCTTCGTCACCCATCCGCCAATCGAGGTTTCCCCCCTGGCCCGTCGCAATCGGCTGGACCCGCGTCTCGCCGATCGTTTTGAGCTGGTGATCGCCGGCTCCGAGTATGCAAATGCGTTCAGCGAGCTCAACGACCCTGACGACCAGCGTGCGCGGTTTGCGGCCCAGGCGGCGGCGCGCGAGGCCGGCGACGACGAGGCTCACCCAATTGACGAGGATTACCTGCTGGCCCTCGAGTACGGGCTCCCCCCGACGGGCGGGCTGGGAATCGGGGTCGATCGCCTGGTGATGCTGCTCACTGACCAACCCCATATCCGGGAGGTCATCTTGTTCCCGACCCTCAGACCCGACTACTAGCGACGGGCCACTATCTCTTGGCGGCGTCCACCCGCTCCAAGAGATAGCTCCCCAGTGTCTCCATGACCTTCTTTGCCTCCACTTCGGGTAGGCCGGCCAGGGCGTCCGAGGCGATCTCGAGTCGTCTTCTCGCTTCGGTCAAGGCGGTGTCGATGTGGCCTCCTGCTCGCACGATGTCGATCACTTCGTTGACCACACTGTCCGGGTACGGATGATCGCTCTCCAAGAGCTCGCGGACCCGGGGCCCATCGCGGCCGATCAGCGCTTCCAGCACCGGCATGGTGAACTTGCCCTCCCGAATGTCGGAGCCTGCCGGTTTCCCGATCGTCTCGCCGTCGGCAACGAGGTCGAGGGCATCGTCGGCAATCTGGAACACCATGCCGACTTCCCAGGCCCAGCTGGAGAGGGACTCGACCACCGCCACGGGCGCGTCGGAGGCAAGAGCGCCGAGCCGAGCCGATGTCCGAATCAATGAGGCCGTCTTGCCGGCGATCACCTGCTCGTAGTCTTTGACGTCGTGGTCGAGATCGAAGTCGAGTTGCAGCTCGCGGGTCTGGCCTTGCACCAGATCGGCGTAGGTCGCGGCGAGCAGCCGCACCGACTCCTGACTGAGGTGGGTGGCTGCCACCTCCGAGGCCCTCGCCATGAGGAAGTCTCCGGCCAGAATCGCCACGGTGTTGGTCCAATTGGCGTTGACGGATGCCGCCCCACGCCTTATGTCCGCTTCGTCGATCACGTCGTCGTGATAGAGCGAGCCGACGTGGATCAGCTCAACCGAGACTCCTGCTTCGGTGGGCCGGTGATCCCGGGTATGGCCGAACTCGGCTGCGAGGAGGGCCAAGAGGGGTCGGAACCGCTTGCCTCCGGCCAGGAGAAGGTGTTGTGCGATCTTGGTCAAATAGGGGTCGTCGGCGGCTGCCGCCTCCAGCAACCTCTCCTCGACACGGGCGAGAGAATCCCAGACAATTGGAATACGAATGAGACTTTGGAGGTCCTCCATCTGTGACGATGCTATTACGTGCACTTGGATGAGCAGCCAAGCCCGAAGGTCAGGAACCCGCCGGTGGTAAACTTGCGTATGTCAGGGTCAGGAGTCGAAGGTGTTTGAACGCTTCACAGATCGTGCCCGACGGGTCGTAGTCCTGGCCCAAGAAGAGGCACGCCTCCTAAATCACAACTACATCGGGACCGAGCACATCCTGCTCGGCCTGCTGAACGAGGGCGAAGGCATCGCGGCCCAGGCCCTGGAGAGCCTCGACATCGACCTCGCCTCGGTTCGTGAAGAGGTCGTGAAGATCATCGGCCAAGGTCAGCAATCGCCATCGGGTCATATCCCCTTCACCCCGAGGGCCAAGAAGGTGCTCGAGCTCAGTCTTCGTGAGGCTCTCCAGCTCGGTCACAACTACATCGGGACCGAGCACATCCTCCTCGGTCTGATACGCGAGGGCGAGGGCGTCGCCGCTCAAGTCCTTCAGCAGCTTGGCGCCGAGTTGCAGAAAGTGCGCCAAACGGTCATCCAGCTGCTCTCCGGTCCCGGAGGGAGCGAGCAACAAACGTCTGAGCCATCGAGTTCGAGCAGCAGGGAGTCCTCCCCCGGAGGATCGACGGTGCTCGATCAGTTCGGGCGGAATTACACCCAGCTCGCCCGGGAGAAGAAGCTCGACCCCGTAATCGGCCGCACCCGCGAGATCGAGCGGGTCATGCAGATCCTGTCCCGACGCACCAAGAACAACCCCGTTCTCATCGGGGAGCCCGGGGTGGGCAAGACGGCCATCGTCGAAGGCTTGGCTCAGCGCATCGTGGCCAAAGACGTTCCCGAGAACCTCCAGGGCAAGAACCTCTACTCGCTCGACCTCGGGGCCCTGGTCGCAGGTTCGCGCTACCGGGGCGACTTCGAGGAGCGTTTGAAGAAGGTGCTCAAAGAGATCAAGAGCCGCGGCGACATCGTTCTCTTTATCGACGAGATCCACACCCTGGTCGGTGCCGGCGCGGCTGAAGGCGCCATCGACGCCGCATCGATCCTCAAGCCGATGCTGGCCCGTGGTGAGCTGCAGACTGTCGGTGCCACAACGCTCGAGGAGTACCGCAAGTACCTGGAGAAGGACTCCGCCCTCGAGCGCCGCTTCCAGCCGATCCAGGTCGACGAGCCATCGGTCAGCGAGACCATCCAGATCTTGCTCGGTCTCAAGGATCGCTATGAGGCTCACCACTCGGTGCGATTCACCGATCAAGCCATCGTCAGCGCGGCCAATCTGGCCGACCGCTATCTGTCCGATCGGTTCCTCCCCGACAAGGCGATCGACCTCATCGACGAGGCAGGCAGCCGGACCCGGATCATGCGGACCAGCGCCGTTCCCGAGATCACTGCGATCGACGAGAAGCTGTCCAACCTCCGCAAGGACAAGCAGGACGCCGTCGCCCGTGAGAACTACGAGCGGGCCGCCAATCTCCGCGACGAGGAGCGGATCCTCCTCAGCGACCGCGCGGTCAAGGAGGCCGACGAAGCCGAATCAGGCTGGGTCATCGATGAGGAAGAGATAGCTGAGGTTCTCGCCCAGTGGACCGGGATCCCCGTCCACCGACTCACCGAGGAGGAGACCGCCCGCCTCGTCCACATGGAGGACGAGCTGCACAAGAGGATCATCGGTCAGCACGACGCGATAACTGCTGTGTCCAAGGCGATCAGGCGGACTCGTGCCGGGCTCAAAGACCCGCGCCGTCCATCCGGTTCGTTCATCTTCCTGGGCCCCTCGGGTGTGGGCAAGACAGAGACGGCCAAGGCTCTGGCCCAGTTCCTCTTCGGTCAGGAAGACGCACTCATCCAGCTCGATATGTCCGAGTACATGGAGAAGCACACCGTGAGTCGCCTGGTCGGCTCACCTCCCGGCTACGTCGGTTACGACGAGGGCGGCCAGCTGACCGAAGCAGTGAGACGCAAGCCGTTCTCCGTGGTCCTCTTCGATGAGATAGAGAAGGCCCACCCCGACGTGTTCAACACGCTTCTCCAGATCCTCGAGGAGGGCCGTCTGACCGATGCCCAGGGTCGGACTGTCGACTTCAAGAACACCGTCATCATCATGACCTCCAACCTCGGCACACGCGACCTTCACAAGAAGTCAGTTGGCTTCCATGCCGAGGACGAGGAGATGGGCTACGAGCACATGAAGGAGCGGGTTACTGACGAGCTCAAGAAGCACTTCCGTCCGGAGTTCATCAACCGGCTCGACGAGATCATCGTGTTCCACGAGCTGGCGATGGACGAGCTGAAGTCGATCGTCGACCTCATGTTGGAGCGGGTGCGCGATCAACTAGAGGCCCAGCATCTCGACCTGGTCCTGACCGACGACGCCAAGGAACACCTCGGGTCCCGAGGCTATGACCCGGAGCTCGGAGCCAGGCCGCTGCGTCGCGCGATCCAGCGTCTGCTCGAAGACCCGCTCTCGGAGCGGGTGCTGCTAGGCGAGTTCAAGGCCGGGATCACGATCCTGGTCGGCGTCGACAGTGAAAACGACGAGTTGACCTTCGAAGCAGTGGCCCCGTCCGACACCCCGGAGAGGCCCCAAGTGGAGATGGCCGGACAGGACTGAACGCCTAAAGAGGCATTGGCTTTCAGCCGATGTTGATGGGGTCACCGAACCATCAATATGCCCCTACTCGTTGTCATCCTCGCGCTAACTTCCGCCTTCGCAACTGGCCCGGCCCCTGACTACACGCCGGTCAGCGACGAGGCGTACACCCTCGATCTCGAGATCGACGGGTATGTCAACGGCGCAATGGACAAGAACCGCATGATGACGCTCAACGGCTGCACCCTCGAAAGAGATGCGGCCTACATGTACGCCTTGCTGATGGAAGCGGCGGAGCGGGACGGCATCGAGCTCGGGTGGGAGGACTGCTATCGCTCCTACAACGTCCAGAAAGCCTCGTACGAGAAGCGTTGCCCCTACGAGGACCAGCCTGTATTCGAGACCGATCCCCTGACCGGCGAGAAGATCCAGACCGGGTCGAAGGCGGTCCGGGTGTGCTCCGGCCCGCCGATCGCTCGTGCCGGGTTCTCCAATCACGGTTGGGGACGCGCCGTCGACTTCACCAGCGGACGGAGCGTCTTGAGCTGCAACGACCGCGCCTTCCGCTGGCTGCAAGGCAATGCTCATCGCTTCGGCTGGGTCCATCCAAGGTGGGCTGCGTGTGACCGCTCGACACGCGAGCCCTGGCACTGGGAGTACGCCGGTGTCACCGACCCCAATCTCGTCGACTACAACCGTCTCAACCTGGAGCTGCTCAAGTCGGTCGAATAGGGCGGGTTCCCGGGTCCCGGGAAAACAGGTTCGCCGATCGGGTGCGGTCGGTGTGATTTAACCCACCCACCGCCCCCGTTCTAAGCTCCGATGGTGACTCTCGCCGACTACCTGCCCATCGGCCTGATGCTTCTGCTTGCCGGAGGGTTCGTGGCCGTGTCGCTGATTGTCTCCCGGTTCTTCAGCCCCAGCAATCCCACCCGGGCCAAGCTGGATCCCTACGAGAGCGGTATCGTGCCGGAGGTCGAGCCGGTACAGCGATTTCCGGTCAAGTTCTACCTGGTCGCGATGCTGTTCGTGATCTTCGACATCGAGATCATCTTCTTGTTTGCCTGGGCTTCGCTGTTCGACACCCTCGGCTGGTATGGAGTGGCGGCCGTGTTCATTTTCACCTTCTTCGTCGCCGAGACACTGGCCTATGTCTGGAAGCGGGGGGCTCTCGACTGGAACGTGCACAGACGGTCCCGGTACTTGACGGCCGACACATCGGACGAGGCCGCATAGTGCATCTCAGGGGTGGAGAAGGCTGATGGCCACCACGGCCCCGGGCAACCTCCTCATGACCACCGTCGACCGCGCCGCCCGCTGGGCGCGGACCCGCTCGATGTTCCCCGCTACCTTCGGCCTCGCCTGCTGCGCCATCGAGATGATGGCGACGGGGGCAGCCCACTACGACCTCGCCCGTTTTGGCATGGAAGTGTTTCGCGCCTCGCCTCGCCAGGCCGACCTGATGATCGTTGCCGGTCGGGTCAGCCAGAAGATGGCCCCGGTGTTGCGGCAGGTCTACGACCAGATGCCCGACCCGAAATGGGTGATCTCGATGGGGGCGTGCGCCTCCACCGGTGGCATGTTCAACAACTACGCCTTGGTCCAGGGCGTCGATCAGGTGGTGCCGGTCGACATCTATGTGCCCGGGTGCCCGCCCGGGCCGCAAAGCCTCATGCACGGGGTTCTGACCCTGCACGACAAGATCATGAGCGGGGAGATCGTCAATTGAGCGAGCCGGGCGACGCCGTGGTGGAGGGAGCAGTGGAGCCGATCGTGGATCGGGTCCTCCCCGAGAATGACGTGCTGCATGACCTGCTCGAGCAGTTCGACGACGCCGGGTGGGAGGTCTCCCGTGGTCAGGATCTGGTGCGTGTCCCCAACCAGGGCTGGCTCGACTTTGCCCGAGCCGCCCACGGCGCCGGCTTCGAGATGTGTGTCGACGTCACGGTGGTCGACTGGATGCGGTCCCGCCCCGAGCGGTTCGAGATCGTCGCCAATCTGCTCTCTATGCAGCACAAGCTGAGGCTGAGGATGACGACGACCGCACCACGAGAGCAACCGGCAGTCGCCTCCCTGGTCCCGATCTGGCCTGGGGTCAACTTCGCCGAGCGAGAGGCTTATGACATGTTCGGTGTGACCTTCGAGGGTCATCCCGACCTGACCCGGATTCTGATGCCCGACGAATGGGAGGGTCACCCACTGCGCAAGGACTTCGGTGTCGGAAGTGTCCCGGTGCAATTCAAAGAGAGCCATCAGGTGAACTGAGATGAGCGACGACACCAAGAGCGTCGAGACCCTGGACGTCTGGGTCGCCGGCACCGAGGAACCACAGTTCAGCCCCACCGACGAGGGCGCCCAAGAGATCTCCGACCACGAATCCGACGCCCGACTCGACGAGCAGTTCGGCAGGGTCGTCGAAGACGACTACGTCTTCGACGACTCGGTCGGTGATGAAGACGAACGGATGATCCTCAACATGGGGCCGCAACATCCGTCCACCCACGGGGTGCTGCGACTTCAGATCGAGCTCGAGGGCGAGATAATTCGACGTACCAAGCCGATCATCGGCTACCTCCACACCGGCATGGAGAAGACGGCGGAGCAGCTCACCTTCTCCCAGGGTGGCACCAATGTCACCCGCATGGACTACCTGGCCCCATTCCACAACGAGCTGGCCCACGCCCTGGCGGTCGAGCGTCTGCTCGAGATCGAAGTGCCTCCACGGGCGGCTGCGATTCGGGTCTTGCTCACCGAGTTGAACCGCTGCTCATCGCATCTGGTGGCGCTGGCCACCAACGGCATGGACATCGGCGCGGTCTCGATGATGATCTACGGGTTCCGGGAGCGGGAGCAGATTCTCGCTTTCTTCGAGAAGACCACGGGACTCAGGATGAATCACAACTTCATACGGCCCGGAGGGGTCGCCGCCGACCTTCCACCCGGTTGGAAGGACGACGTGGCCGAGATCCTCGACGAGCTGCCCAGACGGCTAAAGCAATACGACGACCTCCTTCAGGACAACCCGATTTGGGGGTCGCGGACCAGGGGGGTCGGCGTCATCTCGGCTGAGGAGGCGATCGCCTACGGGATCACCGGGCCTCCGCTTCGTGCCGCCGGAGTCGATTGGGACCTGCGCAAGGCCTTCCCCTACAGCGGGATCGAGCAGTACGAGTTCGAGGTCCCGGTGGGCGAGCACGGGGACGTCTACGACCGCTACCGGATTCGGGTCGATGAGATCATCCAGTCGTTGCGCATCGTGGAGCAGGTGATGGACTCGATGCCGAAAGGTGACTACCGGGTCGACGACCGAAAGGTGACTCCGCCCCCTCGCGCCCGGATCGACGAGTCGATGGAAGCCCTGATCCATCACTTCAAGCTGTTCACCGAGGGGTTCAAGGTCCCCCCGGGGGAGACCTACGTCGCCGTGGAGTCGCCTCGTGGCGAGCTGGGTTGCTATCTGGTCTCGGACGGCATGGCGCGCCCTTATCGGATGCACACCAGAGCCCCGTCCTTCGTCAACCTGCAAGCGCTGCCAATCGCCATGGCCGACTCTTTGATGGCTGACACCGTGGCCACCATCGCCTCCATGGATCCGGTGATGGGCGACGTCGACCGCTAGCACCCGCCTACCGGCTTACCGCTTACCTGAGGTACGTGGCGCCATATATGGCGCCACCCCGACAGAGAAAGCCCGCGACCCCACCGGGGCTCACGTTTTCAGACCACCACCGATCTCCAACCCAGATCACTCGCCTCTTGAGATCGTTGTCGGTACGGTCACCAACCCGTCCACTGAGCCTTCATCGAGCGAGGGAAACCCGATGGATGGGGGCGCCATCTCGACCAGCATTCCATAGTCGTCGTACGTCGAGAGTTCGAGGGGGTACAGATTGGGGACGATTCGCCCGAATTGATCTCTCTCGAAGGCCACCAGGCCATATCCGAAGTCGAAGCTCTCTCGGTTGGGGTCGAAGACGGCTTCTTGGTAGACGTAATCCGGCAGTGTCCGCAACGGCCGGCCCCGAGAATCGAAGAGGAGCACTTCCACCGGGTGTCCCTCCAGGTCGTAGGCGAAGATGTTCTCCACGGGCTCTCCGTTGGCTCCCGTGAGCCGGTCGATGTGCAACACCGGGTCCTCGAAGTCCTGCTGCACCCAGCTGTATATCGGATTGAGGAGGCTGGCGAGGAGAGCGATAGCGGCAACCACCGAGTAGAGGGCTGATGCAGTCTGCCTGCGGCTGGTCGATCGCCCTTGTTCGAGCCAGACCGAGATACCGGTTGCGACCGCAGCCAGCACCAGTCCGGTCAGACTGCTCCCACCGAAGCGAGGGATGGGGAAACGCTCGAAGGTCTCGCCGTAGTAGAGCATCCCCCAAACGGTCACCAGGAGCCATCCGCGGACCCAGATCCACGCCGGTCGGAATCGCGACCATTGGATCACCTCGGCTACTCGGGCCGACCTCTCCTCTATCACCGCCCGGGCATGGCGGAGACGAGTGAATCCTCTCTTCCGCTGTGGCTCGTCGAGGCCGGCGCTATGGCGGAACTCTGCCACGAACATCCCGGCATCCCCGAGCGTGGAAACGACCTGGTCATCGTCCAGCTCAGCCAGATGAGCTTCGAGATCCTGGATCACTTCTTCCCGGTCCTCGTCGGAGAGATCCGAGAGTCCTTCGGCGACTCCTGCCAGGTAGGCAGCTTTGACCGATGAGAGTGTGATGCTCATTGTCCTTTATCCTCCAACAGGTCGTTCATCACCGTGGCGAAACCGGCCCAGGTCTTCCTCGAGGTCTCCAGCATGTGGGTGCCCGCTGCGTTTATCCCGTAGTACTTTCGGGCCGGGCCCTCTTCGGATGGGACTATCTCCGAGGTCAGGTACCCACCCCCAAAGAGACGACGAAGCGTTCCGTAGACCGAGGCATCCCCGACATCGTCGAACCCGGCGGTTCGGAGCTGTCTGACCAGGTCGTATCCGTAAGTCCTGCCTCCGCTGAGGACGGCGAGCACCGCCGTGTCCAGGACTCCCTTGAGTAGTTGAGTCGAGTCCATTGCTCCTTCCCTGTCGCTACTGCGTGTCAGACACTACCACGCAATGCGGAGTAGCAATAGGCTTCTTGGGGCTTTCGGGCGGCTAAGTGGTGAACTCGGATCGCAAAGCTTCAGAGAAGGCGGTCGATCACTCGGAGTAACTGCTTGATCAGAGGCAAACCCTTGAGTCGCTGTGCAAAGGTCACAGGATTGGACTCATCAACCACCGCACGTGTCGCATCCTTCGCTTTGCTCACAAGTCACAGCCTACCGGCGCCGGTCACGGCCAGCCCTGGTGATGCAATCGGAACTCACGCACCTCCCCGCTGGTCGACGGGCCCCAGGTCATGGTGGGAACCGGGTGCTCCACTCTCGCCGCCTCCAGATCCGCAACGGTGAACCCAACCGGTTCGGTGATGGGCACGATGTCAAAGAGGTTGGCGGCGTTCCATCCGAGGATCTTGGCCTTCACCCCTCGAGTCAGTTCTGGATAACCCCACCGCTCTCGCAGGGCGGCAGGTATCTGGAACGCCCGGAAGGCGTCGATCTGACCCTGTGGCGACCCGTAGAAGATCGAGTCGGTCCCCCAGAGCACATTGTCCTCGCCGAAAGCGACGAGGAGCTTGCCCAACACGTGAGCGGCTTCATCGGGTCGTCGCAGCAGATGCCACCAGGTCGAGCCGATCTCGGCGTAAACGTTCTCCCCCGGACCGACCCCTGACTTCTGCAGCGAGTCGATGAGGCGGTTGATCCCGGTGTGCGCTGTCTCCGACGTGAATGGGCCTTCGCGCGCGCCGACCTCGAATCCGGAGTGATAGACCACGATCTTCACATGGGGATGAGCTCGCGCCGCAGGTCCCACGTCCTCGGGCGACCCGTAGCGGGCCTGATTGGAGAGACCCTTGTGCACGAAGAGGATCGGGGATCCCAACCTCTCGATTTCGTCGAAGAACCGGTTGGCCACTTGGGGGAGGCCGGGTTCGTGGTCGTCGAGCCACCAGTGGATCCCATTGGGGAAGTGGGTGAAGGTCTTCCAGCCGGAGATTGTGTTTTCGTTCACGGTGCGCTCCATCTCCTCCACGACCGACTCGATCGGTGCTATTTGAGGCAGCGCTAGGGCATTGACCACCACCCTCTCGTCGCCTGACAGGGACTGGACCATCCGTCGGGTGTCCTCCATCACCTCAGCGGACAGCGGGCTTCCCTCGGGCAGGATCGGCAATCCGGATAGGGCAACCATGGTGGTATCCGATCTGACAAAGATCTCCTCGAGGAAATGGTTGGTGGCAAAACAGGCGCGAGGGTCGTCCTCTTCCTCACAGCGTGCCTGAGGAAAGTTGCGGCCCCAGAACCAGTCCCCCCTCGTCGACGGGTCGAGGTCGTATTCGAGTAGGTGACCCTGAACGTCGAACACGAACTGGGCCGGCCCCAGGATCGAGCGTGCCGCGTCGGTATCGTGACGTGCCGTCGGGTCGAAGGGGTACCACAGCCCGGGGGCGACGCCCAACGCTCGAGCCATGGTGTTGTCGATGGCAGTGAGCGAGACGGCCAGCGCACATGCCGAGCGAAGGAACTCGCGACGGCTCAGCCCGGTGCGCCGGATGCCTTCGTCGATCCCGGCGTGCGCCGCTTTCTCCATCTCCCGGCGGACCGGTGTGATCGGCTCGGGCTCGTACTCCCCGTTGGAGCATTGCCCGAAGGCGATTGGCAGACCCGGGTCATCGTCGCGCCACGATCGAGACATCGGTCTGATTCTGCTCCACTTCCACCTTCTCTGTCTGGGTGGCGCCATATCTGGCGCCAGATACCTCAGGTAAGCGGCGCGAGCTGGTTTCGCTCGGGCTAGCGGGGCTACCTAATCTCCGGCATCCATGAGTCAATGGTCGGAGGCCACCGAGGAGCGCGCCCGGGAGATCATCTCGCGTTACCCGCAGAAGCGCTCGGCGGTGATGCCGCTCCTCTACCTGGCGATGGCCGAGGACGGTTATCTGACCAATGATGGGATGGAAGAGGTGGCGCGTTGGGTCGGGATCACTCCGGCCCAGGTCCACGCCGTGGCCAGCTTCTACACCATGTACAAACGGGAGCCGACCGGTCGCTATCTGATCTCCTGCTGCACCTCGATCTCGTGCATGCTGTTGGGCGGAGACGACATCCTCCACGCGGTGGAAGACGAGTCGGGGGTTCCTCATGGCGAGACCGACTCGGACGGTTTTCTCTCCGTTGAGCATGTCGAGTGCATCGGCGCCTGCGGGGGAGCTCCTGCGGTGCAGGTGAACTACGAGCTGATCGAAGGGGTCACCTCCGAGCGTGCCCGGGATCTGGTCAGATGGCTCAAGGGGGCTCGACCCGAGGTGATCAACGGGGACGAGATGCAGGAGCTCTTCGGCGGGGTGAAGAGCTTCGACTGGGCGATCAAGGAGGAAGAGGGGGCTTTGGGCCCCTACCCGGCATTTCAGTCATTGGGCACCGTCGGGCGCGAGGGAGACGCTTGAACACGCAACCAGTGGTCACGAGGCGGATGACCGAGCATCCGACCGACTCGCACACCATCGACCGGTACGAGGCAACAGGTGGGTACCACCAGGCCCGCCGCGCCACCGGGATCACTCGTGACGAGCTGGTCGAGGAGATCAAGGCCTCGGGACTCCTCGGCCGTGGTGGCGCCGCCTTCTCCACCGGGCTCAAGTGGAGCTTTCTCGCTCCCGCTCGCCCCGCTTACCTCGTGGTCAACGGCGACGAATCAGAGCCGGGCACGTTCAAGGACCGCCAGCTCCTCGAACGTGACCCGCATCAGATCGTGGAGGGCGTCATCATCGCTGCCGTGGCCAACGAGGTCCACCACGCCTTCGTCTACATCAGGGGCGAGTACGCCAAACCGGCGCGCAGGCTTCAAGCCGCGGTCGACGCCGCCTATGCCCGCGGCTATCTGGGTAACGGCATCTTCGGCACCGGCTTCGATCTCAAAGTCACCGTTCACCTCGGGGCGGGGGCCTACATCTGCGGCGAGGAAACGGCCCTCATCAACAGTCTGGAGGGTTTGCGCGGCGAGCCACGCCTGAAGCCGCCGTACTTCCCGGCGGCCAAGGGCTTGTACATGATGCCGACCATCGTCAACAACGTTGAAACCGTGTCGAACCTGCCCCACATCCTGGAAATGGGGGCCAAAGCGTTCACGGAGATCGGGCACCCGATGGACACCGGCACCTTCATGCTTTCGGTCTCGGGCCATGTCAATCGACCGGGGAACTTCGAGGTTCCTCACGGGATCACCTGGCGTCACCTCATCTACGAGATCTCAGGGGGGATCAAGGGTGACCGCGCCCTGAAGGCATGGATTCCGGGAGGGGCCTCCTCGCCGTGGTTCGTCCCCGAGGTACATCTAGACGACCAGATCACAAAAGACATCTGCGCCGAGGCCGGCTCGATGCTGGGCTCGGGTGCGGTGATCGTCATGGACGAGACCGCCTGCATGGTCCGCGCATCGGAGAGGATCGTCCGCTTCTTCGCCCACGAGTCGTGCGGCCAGTGCACTCCCTGTCGCGAGGGAACCACTTGGCTGGAGATGATCTTGCGTCGCATCGAGGAGGGTCAGGGTCGATCTGTCGATCTCGATCTTCTGCTCGACGTGTCCGACAACATCAGCGTCGGGCTGGGCTGGCCACCAAAGATGACCACGATCTGCCCGCTCGGGCCATCGGCGGTGTCCCCAATCCTCGCCTTGCGCGACTACTTCCGCGACGAGGTCGACGCCCACGTGGAGCTGGGAGGATGTCCCCTAAAACCGGTTGAGGTTGGGTTGTGACTTCTGGGGCTGTGATTTCTGGGGGGCGACCCCCAGATCCCCGTTCGCTGGTCGTGGGAGGCGAGGGCTTGGCTGGGCGGTCTCTTGACGGCGTCGTGGGTGAGGGATCGCGAGTGAGGCTGAGACAGTGAGCGAGGAGACCCAACTCGTCACCGTCACCATCGACGGCGTCGAGCATCAGGTTGCTGCCGGATCGCTTCTGATCAAGGCAGCTCAGGACAACGGGACCTACATCCCTCGCTTCTGCTGGCACGAGCGGATGAACCCAGTGGGGATGTGTCGCATGTGTCTGGTCGAAGTGGTGACTCCGCGCGGACCGATGCTGGTGACCTCTTGCACCAATACGGTTGCCGACGGAATGGTCGTCGACACCCGGAGTGACGTGGTCAAGAAGGCCCAGGAGGGGGTTCTCGAGTTTCTGCTCGCGAACCATCCCCTCGACTGCCCGGTCTGTGACAAAGGCGGGGAGTGCCCGCTCCAGGACCAGGCGTTCTCACATGGCCCGGGGGAGAGTCGTTTCGTCGAGATCAAACGCAACTACGAGAAGCCGATTCCGATCTCCGACCTGGTTCTGCTCGACAGGGAGCGATGCATCCTCTGTGCCCGCTGCACCCGCTTCTCCGACGAGATCAGTGGGGACCCCCTCATCGAGTTCCAGTCCCGGGGAAACGTGACCGAGGTGAACACATTTCCCGACCTGCCCTTCTCGTCTTATTTCTCGGGCAACACTATTCAGATCTGCCCGGTCGGCGCTCTCACCTCCACGCAGTACCGCTTTCGGGCGAGGCCCTGGGATCTTTCAATGGTCGAGAGCTCGGGTCTTCACGACACAGCCCACCCGCGGCTGTCGATCCATGCCAGCCAGAACCAGATACTCCGCTATGTCGGTGTCGACAACGACGCCACCAACCATGGCTGGCTGTCGGACAAGGATCGCTTTGGCTTCGAATACCTCGAGTCCCCGCATCGGGTCACCACCCCTCTGATCCGACGCGACGGGGAGTTGGTCGAGATCGGTTGGACCGAGGCCCTCGACGTGGTCGCCGAGAGGATCGGACAGGTCAGAGACGCGGAAGGCGGCGACGCCTTTGCGGTGATCGGTGGCGCCCGCGGAACAAACGAGGATGCCTACGCGCTCTCCAAGTTCGCCCGGGTAGTGCTCGGCACCAACAATGTCGACGCCCGGGTCGACGATTCGCTCTCATCGCACTTCCTGGCGGCGACGGTCGACAGGGCCCTCATCTCCGACCTCGACGACGCCGACACCATCCTGGTATGGGGGCCCGACCTCAAGGAGGAGCATCCCACGCTTTACCTGCGGGTACGGCGAGCGGCGCAGGAGCTCGGCGTCAAGCTCGTCGTGGTCCATCCCAGGGCGACCGGTCTCGACGATCGGGCCGCGATCAAAGTGAACTATCGGCCCGGGGGCGGGTTCACCTTGCTCGACGAGATCGCCGATGGGGGTCACCCCGAGCTGCTGGCCGCGTTGTCCAAGGAGAAGGTCGTGGCTCTGGTCGGTCTTGCATCCCATGCCGACGGTCCCCACCTCGCCGAGTCGGTGGCGGCGCTGGTCCGAAGCAAGGCGAGCTCGGCGAGGATCCTGCCCTTGGCTCGCCGCGGGAACATCTTTGGCGCCCTAGACATGGGTCTCGCTCCAGACCTGCTCCCCGGCCGGGTGGGCAACGAAGAGTCGGGACGCTCCAGGTTGGCACCGGCTTGGGGCGAACTGCCCGCGGGAAGGGGCAAAGACACCCGGGCCATGTTCGAAGGCCTCGCCAAGGGCGACATACGGTTCCTGTTGTTGGTCGGGTCCGATCCCTTGCGGGACATGCCCGATCCGAGACCGGTGGCTCCCGCCCTCGAGTCTGCCGGGTATGTGGTGTCGATCGACATGTTCATCAACGACTCGAATCGGGATGCCGACCTGATCCTCCCGGCCGCCGGTTTTGGCGAAAAGGAAGGGACCGTCACCAATGTCGAGGGGCGGGTGCAGAAGGTGAACGTCATCTCGCCAGGCCCGGGGCAAACGCGTCCCGACTGGTCGATACTCGACGACATCGCACAGCGGGTAGGCCGCTCCATCGGTCTCACCTCCCCTGATTTGATCGCAAAGGAGATCGCGTCGGTGGCTGCGGCCTATGACGGGGTCACCTGGGACCATCTCGAATGGGAGGCGAGGGACGGCGCCGTTGTGCCCCAACCCGGATCCCAGATCCTCCACCACATCCCGGTGTCACTCAAGGGAAACAAGGCGCCATCGGCAGCATTGACCCTCCATGTGGCGAGGACTCTCTACGACGATGGCGTCATGATGCGGCACGGTCCCACGCTGCACCACCTCGCACCCGGACCGCTGGTGCACCTCAATCCCGAGGATGCCAAGAGAGTGGGTGCTCAGCCCGGCTATCGAATCCACGTCGTTACCAAGCACGGGAACGGCGAGTTCATGGCGGTGATCGACGAGATGACCCCGCCTGGTGTGGTGTACGTGCCGTTCAACCAGCCTGGTGGTTCCTCCTTGGGGACCGATGCCGTGGTCAGGGTGACGACGGTGGGCAAGTGAGCTGGCCCGAGTTCTGGATCGTTCTGCTCAGGGTGGTGCTCACTTTCGTCCTGCTGATGGTGGTCACCGTCCTCAACGTGTGGGCGGAGCGGAAGATCCTGGCTGACATGCAGAGCCGGATCGGCCCCAACCGGGCCGGCCCGTTTGGGGTGCTCCAGACCGTGGCCGACGGACTCAAGCTCTTCTTCAAGGAATCGATCACCCCGCGCAAAGCCGAGCTTGGCATGTATGTCCTCGCCCCTTTCCTCGCGGTGATTCCCGCCTTCCTCATCTTCATGATGGTGCCGTGGGGCAAGCCGTTCATGATCGGTGAGCGCGAGGTTGCTCTACAGGGCGCAGACCTCAACGTCGGGCTGTTGTTCATCCTCGCCATGTCTTCGCTGGCGGTCTACGCGGTGGTCCTGGCCGGATGGTCGTCGGGGTCGAAGTATCCCCTGATCGGAGGGGTGAGAGCGACAGCCCAGGCAATCTCGTACGAAGCCGCCATGGGTCTTGCCATGGTCTCGGTCGTCATGTTCTCGGCGACTCAGGGAGATGGAGGCACCCTTTCCCTCGCCGAGATAGTCAGCCGACAGTCGGGAACCTGGGGCGAGCTCATACCGGCCCTGGAGCCGGTGCTTCGCTTTGTTCCCCGGTGGAACATCTTTCCTCAGATAGTGGCCTTCTCGATCTTCTTCATCGCCATTGTGGCCGAGACCAATCGGGCTCCGTTCGACCTTGTGGAAGCTGAGCAAGAGATCGTCGGCGGATTCCACACCGAGTACTCAGGCATGAGATTCGCCATGTTCTTCCTCGCGGAGTACGTCAACATCTTCTCCATGTCGGCCATCGCGGCGACACTCTTCCTCGGTGGTTGGAACGGGCCCACCTTCGACGATGTCCTGCCCGGGTTCATCTCGGCGATCCTGCCCACGGTGTACTTCCTGGCCAAGACCTATCTCATCGTCTTCATGTTCTTCTGGATAAGAGCGACACTTCCCCGTCTGAGATATGACCAGCTGATGCAACTGGGTTGGAAGCGTCTCATACCCGGTGCATTGGGTTGGCTCGTCTTGTCCACCTTCGTGATCTCGTTCCGACAATTCGGTCCTCCCTGGAGCTAGTGATGGGTCTCATCAAGGAACTGATCAAAGGTCTGAGAGTGACCGGTGGGACCATGATCCGCACCATTGCCGGCGATGAGTTGGTCACCACCCAGTTTCCCAAGGAACAGCGGGTCAAGCCACAGCGGTTCCATGGCAGGCATGTGCTCAACCGTTACCCCGACGGCATGGAGAAGTGCATCGGATGTGAGCTCTGTGCCGGAGCGTGCCCTGCCCAATGCATCTACGTCCGGGGCATGGACAACGATCCGGAGAGCCCCACCTCACCGGGCGAGCGATTCGGCTTCGTCTACGAGATCAACCTGTTGCGCTGCATCTTCTGCGGGTTGTGCGTTGAGGCCTGCCCCACCGAGGCGATCACGATGAGCCATCTCTTCGAGATCTCGACCACCAACCGGGGCGATGCGATCTACACCAAGGAGACGTTGCTCATGGACCGTGGCGGCAAAGTGCCGCACATGTTTCCCGATGAGAAGTTGGCCGATCTCGATGAGCTCGATGCGGCCGACGGCTGGCTCCGGGCAACCGCCCCCTCCGGCGTGGCCGCCTACGAGGGCCTGAAGATGTGGCGCAACACACCGGGGCCGGCCGAGTGGGATCCAGAGCCCAACCAGGAAGAGCGTGATCGGAGCAGCCGGGATAGGAGCGGTTCCGATGGTTGAGGCGATTCTGTTCGTGGTCATGGGCATCTCCGCGCTGGCGGGGGCGGTGACCGTGGTCGTCGCCCGAAACCCGATTTATTCGGCAATGGGTCTGTTGGGCACTCTGTTCTCGGTTGCCGTGCTCTACGTCGTCCAGCTCGCCCATTTGGTGGCCGCGGTCCAGGTCATCGTCTATGCAGGGGCGGTGATGACCCTGTTCCTGTTCGTGATAATGATGGTGGGTGTCGACAAGGAGGAGAGCCGCAAGGAGGAGCTGCCCCTTCAGAGAGTCATGGTTGGCGCCCTGGCCGGAGTGGTGATTGTCGCTGCCGGAGTCATCACGGTCGTAGGTGACTTCGACTGGGTTCCCGCTGCCGCCACCACGATCATCGAGGATTCCACCAACGGCACGGTGCAGGCAATAGCCGAGCCGTTGTTCACCGACTGGGTGCTCGCATTCGAAGCGACCGCCTTGCTATTGACGATCGCGGCAGCAGGAGCAATCGTTCTCGCCCAGTTCAAAAGGCAGCGGTCGTGATCGTCCCCGTCGACTGGTACATGGCTCTGGCGGCTGCTCTTTTCCTGATCGGCGCTCTGGGGATGCTGCTCCGTCGCAATGCCCTGGTGATGTTCATGTGCATCGAGTTGATGTTGAACGCTGTGAACCTGACGCTGATCTCCGCCGGACGTGCCATGAACGACATAAACGGCCAGGTGGCGGTGTTCTTCATCCTGGTCGTGGCCGCCGCCGAAGTGGTGGTCGGCCTCGCGATCATCGTTGCCATCTTCCGGAGACGCACCTCGGCTTCGGTGGACGAGCTAAGTGAGCTCAAGGGATGAGGATGCCTCGCCTCATCAACGGCTGCTTGTTCCCTTGCGGAGCGAGGGGGGCGAACCCTGCGCGCCTTCGCATCGCTCGGGCGGCACCCCTTTCAGAAGGGGGGACTTCGTGACCGAGTTCCTCTGGTTGGTTATCGCTCTACCTCTGGGCGGGGCGTTGCTCCTGCACTTCTTCGGGCGATACCTCAAGGGCCCGCTCAGCGGGTGGCTCGCTTCCGCGGCCGTCGCGGCCTCATTCGTGATCGGGGTCGTGGCCGCCTTGCCTTTCTTCCAGGGTGGGGAGCATGGCGTGACCGTCCTGCTGTGGGAGTGGATGCCGGCGATCGGTGCCAACCTCGAGCTGCACTGGGATCCGCTGGCTGCACTGATGACACTCGTGGTGACCGGGGTCGGGTCTCTCATCCACATCTTCGCCATCGGCTACATGCATGGTGACGACCGGTTTCCGCGGTTCTTCACCTATCTCAACCTGTTCGCCGCTTCGATGCTGACCCTGGTGCTGGCGGGCAATTACGCCATGTTGTTCCTCGGCTGGGAGTTGGTCGGGCTTTGCTCCTATCTGCTGATTGGCTTCTGGTTCACCAAGCCGGCCCCGCCCGCCGCCGCCAAGAAGGCGTTCATCGTCAACCGGATCGGCGATTTCGGGTTCATGATCGGCCTCATGCTGGTGTTCACCGCGTTCGGGACCCTCTCCTATGCGGGGGTTTTCGAGCGGGCCGGCCAACAGTTGACCAGCGGCACCGCGACCGCGATCGGATTGCTCATCCTGGTCGGGGCGGCCGGCAAGTCGGCACAGATCCCTCTTTATGTCTGGCTGCCCGATGCGATGGAGGGCCCGACCCCGGTCTCGGCCTTGATCCATGCCGCCACCATGGTCACCGCCGGGGTCTACGTCATCGCCCGCTCGGCGGCGATATATGAGCTCACACCCCTGGCGTCGACGGTGGTGGCGACGGTCGGGGCACTCACCGCCCTGTGGGCCGCCTCGATAGCGATCGCTCAGCGGGACATAAAGAGGGTGCTCGCCTATTCGACCATCTCACAGCTCGGCTACATGTTCCTGGCGGTCGGGGCGACTGCCTATGTCGCCGGGATCTTCCACCTGATGACCCACGCTTTCTTCAAGGCACTCCTCTTCCTCGGTGCCGGCTCCGTCATCCACGCCATGGGCGACGAACAGGACATGCACAAGATGGGGGGGCTCAGGCGGAAGATGCCGATAACCGCGGCGACCATGGGGGTGGCCACCCTTGCCATCGCCGGCCTTCCACCACTGGCCGGCTTCTGGTCCAAAGACGAGATCCTGGCCTCTTCGTTCGCCCGCGGCGGATGGTTCTCTTTCCTATGGATCATCGGGTTGATCACGGCCCTGCTCACTGCCTTCTATATGAGTCGTCAGTGGGTCCTGGTATTCCTCGGGGAGCCGCGCTGGGAGGAGTCGGCCCACCCCCACGAGTCGCCACGGGTCATGACCATCCCGCTGATCGTGCTCGCCATCCTGTCGGTCGTCGGGGGCCTGGTCAACACTCCGTTCCGGACCTCCTTGGAACACTTCTTGGAGCCGAGCTTCGAGCTGGTCAGCCTGCAACATCCCGACGAAGGATGGTTGATGTTCGCCTTGCTCGCCGGGTTGTCCGTGCTCGCCGGCCTGGTGGGAGTCGGCGTCGGTCTCCTCACCTATCGCCGACCTTTGGAGAGATGGCGTGGGTTCGAGGAGACCTTCGAGCCGCTGTGGGGCATCTGGGAAGAGGCCTACCGGGTGGATGACATGTACGGCCGAGTCCTGGTGGCGCCGGGCAAGAGAACTGCCGAGGTGGCCGCGTTCGACGTGGATGCCCGGCTCATCGACGGTTCGGTCAACGGGATCGGCAGGCTGGTGCGAAGTCTCGGCCAATGGGCACGACCGCTGCAAACAGGTTTCGTCCGCAACTACGGCGTGTTGTTCCTCGGCGGGACCTTGATCGTGGTGATCTGGCTGGTGGCGGGGGGAGCCTGAGATGCTGACCGCCCTGATTGTCCTACCCGTGGCCGCCGCCATCGTCGTGGCCCTGGTCCCGGGTAGGCGTCGTGAGATCCATCTCCCGCTTGGGATAGCCCTCTCGGCGACACCCCTGGCCCTCGCCGGTTACCTCTTCTGGGTGTTCGAGCCGGCCGCCGCGTACCAACAGGTGGAGCGCGCCATCTGGTACGAGCCGTGGGGGATCAGCTGGTACATCGGTGTCGACGGCATCTCGCTTCCGATGGTGGTCCTCACCGCGCTGTTGGTTCCGATCTCCCTGGCCGCTTCCACCTCGATCACCAATCGGACCAAGGAATTCGTGGTCTACACGTTGTTGCTCGAGGCCGGCCTGATCGGTGCCTTCCTCGCCTTGGACCTATTCCTCTTCTTCGTGTTCTTCGAGGCGATCCTGATCCCGATGTACTTCATCATCGGTATCTGGGGTGGGGAGCGCCGGATCTACGCCGCAGTCAAGTTCTTCATTTACACCGCATTTGGGTCCGCTCTGATGCTGGCCGCCATCATCGCCCTCGCCGCCAGCCATACCGCCGAGTTTGGGTTCACATCTTTCGCCCTCACCGACCTGGTCAACGCCGACCTGACCACCGGGGCAGAGCGATGGCTGTTCGCCGCATTCGCCATTGCCTTTGCCATCAAAGTCCCACTGTTCCCATTCCATACCTGGTTGCCCGACGCCCACGTCGAGGCGCCCACCGCGGGCTCGGTCCTGCTGGCCGCGGTGCTCCTGAAGCTGGGCACCTACGGTTTGCTCCGCTTCAACCTCAGTCTCTTCCCCGACGCATCGGTCGACGCGGTGCCGATCATGGCGACGCTGGCAGTAATCGGGATCATCTACGGCGCTGTGGTCGCCATCGTCCAGCCCGACCTCAAGAAGCTAGTGGCCTATTCCTCGGTCAGCCATCTCGGGTTCATCGTGCTTGGGACCTTCGCCCTGACCTCGGGCGGCCTCCAGGGGGCGGTCATACAGAATCTCAACCATGGTCTCACCACCGGCGCCCTGTTCCTCCTGGTGGGAATGCTCTACGACCGACGGCACACCAAGAGAATCGCCGATTTCGGGGGCCTGCAGAAGGTGATGCCGATCCTGGCGGGATTCTTCCTGTTCATGGCGTTCGCATCGATCGGGCTTCCCGGTCTCAACGGGTTCGTTGGAGAGTTCCTGGTATTGATCGGGAGCTTCCCCACCCTTCCCGGCTTCGTGATCGCGGCTGCCACCGGCGTGGTCCTCGCCGCCATCTACCTTCTGTGGGCCTATGAGCGGGTGTTCACCGGGGTGCCCGACAAGGAGGAGAACTCGATCCTCACCGACCTGTCGCCACGGGAGATCGGCCTGCTTGCCCCGTTGGCCGCCCTCATCGTGGTCATCGGTCTCTATCCCGGCTTCCTCTTGGATCGGATCACCCCTTCGACGGAGGCGGTCCTCGATCACATTGTGGATCAGACCGACTTCGTGATCCCCGAGCCGGGGCGGGTCGACGATGTGTTGGTTGCGGGGGACTCGTCGTGATCGCCACCCCCGAGATCTCATGGATCGCCATCGCTCCCGATCTGCTCTTGGCACTTGGTGCCGCGGCGGTGCTGCTCGTCGACGTGCAATGGAAGCCACCGGCGCGAGTCCTGGCCTGGGTCGTCGGGGTGACGCTGGTTTCGGCGATCGGCTTCGCTGTCCTCCAGTGGTTCCAGGCCCACGACGCAATGGCGGCCGGTGACTCGACCACCAGGATCGCTTTCTCAGGCCTGATCGTCATGGATGGGTTCGCAGTGTTCGCTCGTCTGGCTCTCCTGGCGGCGACGGCACTAGGCGTGATGGCTGGCTGGCGATTCGTCGTGAGCCTGGGCCGGCGAGGAGCGGAGGCACTAGCCCTGATTCTCCTGGCGACCGCCGGCTTCTCCTTGATGGTGGCCTCTAACAACCTGATCATGTTGTTCCTGGGGCTCGAGGTGGGCTCGATCGCGCTATATGTGCTCGCCGGGCTATCCCGGGAGCGACCCGAGTCGGACGAGGCGGCCATCAAATACTTCCTGCTTGGGTCGTTCGCGTCGGCGATGTTCGTCTACGGGGTGGCCCTCATCTACGCGGGCACCCGTCAGTTCGAGATCCTCGAGATCAGGGGCTTTCTCGGGAACTTCATCGTCACCGAGCCGGCGGTCATCTACATCGGGATCGGGCTGGTCATCGCCGGTCTCGGTTTCAAGGTGTCGGCCGCCCCGTTTCACACCTGGGCACCCGACGTCTACCAGGGAGCGCCCGCCGGACTCGTCGGTTACATGGCTGCGGTTGCCAAGGTGGCGGGTTTCGCTGCCATTGCCCGTGTCCTGATAACCGCCCTCGGCGATCTGGATCTGACCTGGCTTCCGGTCGTCGCCGGTATTTCGGCTCTGTCGATGCTGCTCGGTTCGGTTCTGGCTCTGGTGCAAGGTGACCTGAGACGCTTGCTTGCCTATTCCGGTGTGGCCCACGCCGGGTTCATCATGACCGGTGTGGTCGGGGGCGCGTTCGATGCGATCCTTTTCTATTTGGCGGTTTACGCCATCCAGCTGGTTGGCTCGTTTGCGGTTGTGGCCGTCGTCAACGGGCCGGATGGCGCAGGCTCTGCGATCACTGATTATCGCGGTCTCGCCCGGCGGAGCCCGATGCTCGCCGCCTCATTCACCGTGCTCCTGCTCGGCATGGGCGGACTCCCGCTGACGTCGGGATTCATAGCCAAGTTCGGTGTGTTCACCGAGGCCTGGGCCGGTGGCTACCAATGGCTGGTGATAGTGGCGGTGGTGGCTTCGGTGATCGCTTTTGCCTTCTACATCAGAGTGATAGTCGTCATGTACATGGACGAATCCATCGACCAGGTGGAGCTCTCGCTGGGGCCGGCACGGTGGGTGCTGGCTGTGGCTGTCGGGACGACGATTGTGTGGGGCATCTTCCCGACGTCGCTTCTCGAACTGGCAGCCGATGCACTACCTCTCTAGAACGGCGGTGATCGCCGGGTTCTCGATGCTCTATCTGCTCGCTGTCGTGGCACCGGTCTCGGCGGCGGAGACCGCCTCTTCGGAGCTCGTCATCATCAGGGAAGGTGACACCCTCGAAGGGGACTTCTATGCCACCGGGGTGCGGATCATCATCGAAGGCGTGATCAACGGCGACTTGACGGCCTTCGCAGCCGAGGAGGTGACTATCTCGGGCCAGGTCACGGGAAGTGTCGTCGCGGTGGCTCCGACGGTGACCGTGAGCGGCGACGTTGGCGGAGCGGTGCGCACCACGGCCAACGTTCTCGAGGTGTCAGGCTCGGTGGGCAGCGACCTGGTAGCTGCCGCGGTCGGCGCGGGACTCCGCTCGGGCTCCGTGGTGGGAGGCGACGTCGTCGTCTGGGCGGTCAACCTCGAAGCAGCAGGCACCATCGGATCCAACCTGGAAGGCACCCAGCGGACAACTCGTATGGAGGGCACCGTCAACGGCGACGTCGAGATCAGCCTGCGTCGTCTGATCGTCACCGGCCCCCTCGAAGTGGCGGGGGACCTCGGGTATCGATCCGAGATCGAGGCCGACGGTTTGGACCAGGCGACGGTGGGCGGAGTGACGGTCCACAAGGTCCCGTTCCCTCCCAACATCAGGATCCGGGCTCTCGGCCTTCTCGCCAGGCTTCTCGCCATCCTGGGCCTGACGACGGCCGCAGTGCTTGTGGGCTGGAGTTGGCCAGACCGCACCAGACGCGCCGCGGAGCAAGCGCGCGGGCAACTGCTGAAGGCCTACGGCTTCGGGGCCCTGGTCATGCTCTCACCGTTCCTGCTCGGTGGCGTGGCCGCCTTGATCGCAGGCTTGACACCGGCGGCGGCCAGCCTCCCGCTCCTGGCCATCTTCGGACCCCTCGTCGTGGCCACCGCCGGCCTGGTTCTGGTGCTGTCACTGGTCGCCGGGGTCCCGTCGGTGCTGGCCCTGGGGGAGCTCTTGCCCCGAAAACTCGGCCTTTATGGCTCGATTCTCGCCGGCTCGGCGCTCGTCGCCCTTCTGTGGATGGTTCCTCTCGTCGGCTGGCTGGTGCCCCTGCTGGTGCTGCCCACCGGTCTCGGGGCATGGATGCTCAGCTTCCGCCAGGATCCGTCGGTCACCACCGGGCGCTAGACGACCTCGACACTCCCGTGGAAGGTCTTCTCGGCGGGTCGCCCACTCGGGTCGGGCACCATGGTGAACATGCCCGCCTCGACCAAGTCCCGGGAGGATGTTCCCACCAGGACCTCGATCTGTCCCGGTTCGACCACGTACCGGATATCTCGGTCATGGAACCCGAGCTGCGCCGCTGGGAGCCGGAATGTGATCTGCGTGGAGTCCCCGGCCGGCAGCTCGACACGGGCGAAGCTCTTGAGCTCCAACACGGGTCTGGTCACACTCGCCACCGGGTCGCGGACATAGACTTGCACCACCTCGTCTCCTTCTCGGGTTCCCTCGTTGGACAGGGTGGCGGTGACCGTCACCTCGGCATTCCATGAGACAACGTCAGGAGCGACCGCGATTTCACTGAGCTGGAACGAGGTGTAGCTGAGCCCGTGACCGAACGGGTAGAGCGGTGCCACCGGGCCGTCGACGTAGTCACCTTTCCAGTGAGATCTGCCGCCCGAGATCTTGTGGCTGTAGTAGACGGGTATCTGACCTGCCGAGCGCGGGTAGGAGATCGGCAGCTTTCCACCGGGATTGGTCACACCGGTGAGGACATCGGCGATGGCTGAGGCGCCTTCCTGTCCCGGGAACCACGCCATGACCACGGCAGCACAATTCTCGTGAATCCAAGGACTTCCCCCGGGTCGTCCCGTGACGAGAACCAGGATGACGGGCGTCCCGGTGGCGACCACGGCCCGGACGAGGTCCTCCTGGACCCCGGGCAGGTCGAGGTTCAGTCGGTCACGGCCTTCTCCACTGGTGCAATCCTCGGTCAGGCCGGCCTTGTCGCCCATGACCATGACCGCCATGTCGCAGCTCGAAGCCAACGCCACTGCTTCGGCAAAGCCTTCGGTCGAGCTCCCGTTGATGTCACAGCCGCGGGCGTACTTCACCTTCGACCCGAGTCTCTCCTCGAGTGCCTCTCGGACGGTGGTGACACTCACTTTGGCGTCCTCGGGATCGAGCCCATCGGCGAATGGGACGGAGAACACGTTCTCCCGATTCTTCATCTCGAGCAGGGCCTCGATGTGTGCTGGATAGGTGTAGTCCCCGAAGAGATTCCGTCCGTCGTCGGCGTTGGGGCCGATCACCGCGATCGAATCGATCCCGGTCGGAAGCGGGAGGGCCCTATCGTTGCGAAGCAGGACGATGCTCTTCGCCGCTATGGAGCGGGCCAGGTGGCGATGGGTGGGCGTGTCGGTCATGGCGGGACCTTGCTCAGGATCGACAAACGGGTTCTCGAACAGGCCGAGCTCGAACTTCGTTTGGAGGACTCTTGCCACTGCGTCGTCGACCGTGATCTCATTCAACAGACCCGAATGGACGGCGTCGAGCAGGGGTTGCCCGTAACAGTCGGTGCCGGGGAGCTCGACGTCGATCCCGGCGGTCAAAGCCAGCGTCGCCGCCTCGGAATCGCTTCCGGCCACCTGGTGATAGTCGAGTAGCTGTCGGACCGCGAAGTAGTCCGACACCACGTAGCCGCCGAATCCCCATGTATCTCGAAGAAGACCGGTGAGCAGGTCCCGGTCGGCGCCACAGGGGACGCCGTCGAGCTCGTGGTAACCGTTCATCACAGACCGCGCTCCCGAGGTCTTCACTGCGGCTTCGAATGGATGCAGGTAGACGTCGTGAAGCTCGCGGGTCGGGATATGCGCCGGCGCCCAGTTGAGACCACCTTCGGATGCTCCGTATCCGACGAAGTGCTTCGCGGTCGCGATCACTCCATGGGCCAGGTCGTCGCCCTGAAGCCCGAGTACGAACGACATTCCCATCATGGCGACCAGATGGGGGTCTTCGCCAAATGTCTCCTCGGTCCGCCCCCATCTCGGGTCACGAGCGATGTCGAGCACCGGCGACAGGCCCTGGTGAGCGCCCATGGCCCGCATTTGGGCCTGTACCGCTTCGGCGACTTCCCGTGCAAGTTCGGGCTGCCAGGTGCTGGCGATCCCAATGGCCTGGGGGAACACTGTTGCCCCCCGCGCCATCAGGCCGGAGCAGATCTCCTCGTGGACTATGGCCGGGATTCCGAGCCGGGTCTGTTCGAGGAGATGGCGTTGGATGGCATTGGCGACCCGGGCCGCATCCCTCGAATCGAGATTGCTCGCCCCCGAGATTCGAGTCACGTGCCCCAGACCATCGCGCAGGATCTGGGATGCCTTGTCCGGCGCGAGCTCCCCACCGTCGAGGAGCTGGAAAACCCACGCGCTGCCCAACTGTGCCACTTTCTCTTCGAGGGTCATTCGCTCAAGCAGGTCTTGGACACGCGTCGCTATAGGTCGGTTCGGGTCCTGATAGACAGCCGGCCCGCTGCCCTCGGTGATTGCAGTCATCCTTTGACACCTCCGGCGGTGAGTCCGCTCACTATCTGACGTTGAGCGATGAAATAGAAAACCAAGGCGGGGACCATCGCCAACGTGGTGTAGGCCAGCACCACCGCGTAATCGGTCACGTACTGTGCCGAGACATTGTTTACTCCGATAGGCAAGCTCCACTGGTCGGGTTGGATCAAGACCAGGAGCGGGAGCAGGAAGGCATTCCAGCTGCCCACGACTGTGAGCACGGCGATGGTGCTCATGACCGGCCGGGACAAAGGGAGCATGACCGACCAATAGAAGCGCAACGGACCGCATCCGTCGATAGCCGCGGCATCCTCGAGGTCCCGAGGGATGCTGCGAAAGAAGGGCCGCAGGATGACGATCGACAACGGCAAGCCGAACGCGGCCTGGGGCAGGGCAACCCCGAGCGGGTTGTTGAGCAGACCGGTCTGACGGAGGGTGATGAACAGGGGGAGGATGGCCACGGCCACCGGGAACAAGAGACCGAGTGTGAACAGGATGTAGATGGCCTCCCGGCCCCGGAACCTGTAACGGGCGATCACGAAAGCCGCCAAAGACGCGGTCGGCAAGACCAGGGCCGTTGTGGCCAGGGCGATGACCAGGCTGTTCCTGACCTGACCATAGAAGGAGGGACTTCTCAACGTATCCAGGTAGTTGGAGAAGACCCATGGGTCGGGCATGCCCACGGGGCTTGCGGCCAGTTGGCCCGTGGTGCGGAAGCCTCCCAGCACCGAGAAGGACAGGGGAACGATGATCACCAATAGGACCACCACCGCCACGGTGTAGAGGATGCCGCGGTTCACAGTGCGTCTGAGCGGGTGCCGTCGGGTGGCTGTTGCCGTCGTCATCCTGTCAGGGCTCCCTGGAGGTCACGTCTCAGGACGAACCGCTGGTAGAGGAGAGCAACGATCAGCGACAGCCCGAAAACGATGACCGAGACCGCGCTCGCATACCCGAACTGCCCGCGTCGAAAGCCCCAGTCGACCAGGTAGGTGGCCATGGTCGACGAGGCATTGATCGGCCCCCCTTTGGTGGTGACCCAGATCAGGTCGAAGAGCTGGAGAGCGCCGATGATGGAGAGAAACATCGAGACGCGGATGGTGGGGCCGAGCAACGGGAGAGTCACGTAGCGAAATCCCTGCCACCAGCTGGCCCCGTCGATCGAAGCCGCCTCCTCGAGCTCATTCGGGATGAGTTGGAGCCCGGCCAGGATCAGGATCATGTGGAACCCGAAGTACTTCCAGGAGATGACGAAGAACAGGCTGTAGAGGACGATGCTGGGATCCGCCAGCCATTCCTGGGTCAAGCCGTCGGCTCCGACCGACCCCAGCAACCGGTCGATCAGCCCGTCCGGGCGCAGGATCTGACGCCAGACGACACCGGTGACCACCTCGGAGAGCACATAGGGAGCAAAGAACATGGTCCGGAACACCCCCCTGCCTTTGAGGTTTCTGCTGAGGAGCACCGCCAAGCCGACCGCGAACGGTATCTGCACCACAAGGGAGAGGCCGGCGATGATGGCGTTGTGCTGGATCGCCTCGATGAAGAGCGGGTCAGCGAGGGCGGTTCTGAAGTTCTCGAGGCCGACCCAGTTGGTCAGAGGTTCCAGGCCGTTCCAGCTGAACCCGCTGTAGCGAATGCTCTGTGTGATCGGATAGAGGACGAAGACGGTATACAGAGTGAGGGCGGGGAGTAGGAATCCTGCGATCACCGGCCACGGCGCAACACCGGGCACTCCTTTGAGTGGCCGGCGCTCCGTCTTGGTGTCGACGGTCTTGTGGGTGGTCAAGATCGGCTCATGCGGTAATGGAGGGTCGCCGGGAACGGCGACCCTCCATGTATCTGTTCACACTATGGCCAGGCTCAGCCCGCGGCCGCGTTGGTGATGGCCTCGGCGGCCTCCTCGGGAGTGACGGTGCCTGCGAACAGAGTTTGGACCACGTCGTTCACTGCGGCGCCGAGCTCCGGGGTGAAGAACTGATCCAGGTAGAGCTGGACGAAGGTGGCGTTGCCCAGGCCTTCCAGCACCGCGAGCTGGTAGGGATCCGTGATCGAGACCTCGGCCCCCTTGGTCACCGGGAGGGTGGTCCCGGTCTCGCCAGTGCGGATCGCCTGGTCGAGGCTGGTGATGTACTCGAGGAACTGCACCGCTTCGAGCGGAGCGTCCCTGCCCACGGCGAACCCGTCGCCACCACCGAAGCCGTCGGTCGGGGCCCCGGCCCCGCCTTCCACCGCCGGGAACGGGAACCACCCGAACTCACCGGGGAGACGGTCGGCGATCGGATCCTCTGGGACGCCGATCCCCGATTGGTTGGCGTATGCCCCCGGGCCCCACTGCCCCATGAGGCTGATCGCGGCCTGTCCGGTGCCTATGGCCCCGGACTCACCGTCGGGCGCATCCCACGGTGCGGCGAGGAACCCGGGCTGGAACGGCTCCAGGTCGATCAAGCGCTGGAGCTCGTTGCCCGCTTCGATGAACTCGGGCTTGTTGAAGTCGAGGTCCCCGGCGACCTGGTTCATGGCAGCCTCGCCGCCCTCACGGATCATAAGGTACGAGTAGTAGAAGTGGGCGGGCCACTTGTCTCCGGCACCGACCGCGATCGGGGTGATACCTGCGTCCTTGAGGGCCTGCACGTCCTCGAGGAATTCGTCCCAAGTCGCCGGAGGGGCGTCGATCCCGGCCTGAGCGAACAGGTCCTTGTTGTACCAGAAGCCGACCATGCCCAGGTTGAACGGGATTCCGTACTGCACGCCGTCGACCTGATAGAGACCTACCGCGCCCTCGGTGAGGTTGCCGATGAACCCCGAGGACGACTCGGTGATGTCCTGGACTAGCCCGGCATCGACCTGTTCCCGCAGGCCACCGCCACCCCAGGACTGGAAGAGGTCGGGCACGTCACCCGCCTGGAGGTTGGTCTGAAGCGCAGCCTTGAATGCCTCGTTCTCCATCACGGTGATGTTGATGGTGACGTGAGGGTTGGCCGCCATGAACTCGTCGGCGAAGGTCTGCCACACGGTCATCATCGGGTCGGTGTTCTGTATGTGCCACCACTCGACGGTGACTGGCTCCATCTCCTCGTCGGGTGCCGCTGTGGTCGCCGGTGCCGCGGTGGTCTCGCTGACATCGGTCGCCGTCGTGGTGGTGGTGTCATCGGCATCACCGGAGCCGCCGCCTCCACACGCAGCGAGGATGAGTGCCAGCACAGCAAGCACCACCAACGGGATCTTTCTCATTCGATTCACGCGCTTTCTCCTTTTTACGTGTCGGGTCCTTGTTCTGTCGTTGAAATCGTTTTCAAAGACCCAAGGTTGATCGTGCTCTGTTTCTGATTCTTCCTCCTCGTTTGTCGTCAGCTCCGTGGGGCCCGGCAGGACTGCCGGATCACCAACTCGGTCGGTAACGTCAGGTGTATCGGGCTGTCGCCCGGCTCGTCGATCAGGCCGACGAGCAGCTTCGCCGCTTCGAAACCCATCTCTTGGATCGATTGGTCGATGGTGGTGAGCGGGGGGTTGGCCAGGGCGGACTCCGGAATGTTGTCAAAGCCGATCACCGAGAGGTCGTCGGGGACCGTCATCCCCAGTGAGCGGGCGACCACCATGGTCTGAATCGCCGACACGTCGTTGGCCGCGAAGATCGCGGTGGGGGGACGGCTCAGCTGGAGCAGCTCTCGCGCCGGCGCTTCGGCCGACTCTGGTTTGTAGCCTCCGACTCCGACCAGGTCCGGATCGAAGGCAATCCCGGCTCTGTCTAGCGCCTCCCGGTAGCCCAACTCGCGCAGACGCGCCGACTCCAGGTCGGGGCGCCCGGACAAGAAGCCGATGCGGCGATGTCCCAGTGAGATCAGGTATTCCGTTGCGGCGACCGCGCCCTCCAGGTTTTGCGAGTCGACCGTGGGCAGGGTGGAGGACCCGGCATGGGGGTCGACGGCTACCACAGGAGCCCCACTCGACACCTCGACGACCGTGGGGGTGACGAGGATGGTCCCATCGGTGAGGGTCCCGTTGAGTCGGGATAGATAGCGACGCTCCCAGCCGACCTGGTCCTCTGCGTGGCCACCGCCGGAGTAGACGATCAGCTCGTAGCCGGTGCCGTGGATCGCCCTGGCGGCGCCCTTCAACAACTCGGCGCTGAAGGGCTCGATGTCGGCGACGATGATGCCGATCACGTTGGTGCGTCGACTGCGCAGGCTTCTCGCCACCAAGCTCGATTCATAGCCGAGGTCGGCGATCACCGCTTGGACCCGGGTAAATGTTCCCGGTGCGACCCCGTAGCGCCCGTTGACCACCCTCGAGACGGTGGCGATCGACACTCCCGCCTGCTCGGCCACGTCGCCGATGGTGACCCTGTCGCTTGAAGGTCTCATGCCAGGCCGACCTCAGAGTCGTTAACGATGTCGATAACGTTTACAACCTACCTACGTAGACCTCCCGGCCGCAACCGAGAACGGGGGTCTTGTCTACTTTCTGGTCTGCTGCGGGGACGGCTCGCCTCACCCGAGCGAGGTTGTTCAGCCTCGAATGACGAAGCGAGAGCGGTCTGAGATCGGGTCATCGACTCATTGCGCATCCCGACCCGGCGACATTTGCCGCCAGGGCAAATACTGTGGGTCCCTGATGGCCGTCTTGACCGACAAGTTCGAACGCCCGGTACGCGATTTGCGGTTGTCGGTCACCGACCGCTGCAACTTCCGTTGCACCTACTGCATGCCGAAGGAGCTGTTCGGCAAAGACCACGAGTTCCTTCCCCGCGGCCAGCTGTTGAGCTTCGACGAGATCTCGATGCTGGTCGCGCTGTTCGTCGAACGAGGGGTCGAGAAGGTACGGATAACGGGCGGGGAGCCGCTCCTGCGCAAGGATCTGGAGAAGCTGATCGGGATGCTGCGGTCGATCGACGGGGTTCGGGACTTGACCTTGACCACCAACGCATCTCTTCTGGTCAGAAAGGCCCGCAGCCTGGCCGCCGCCGGCCTGGACCGGGTAACGGTCAGCCTCGATGCTCTCGACGACCCCACATTCCAGAGGATGAACGACGTTGGCTTCCCGGTGGCCGCGGTGCTGGAGGGAATCGAGGCCGCCGCCGAGGCGGGACTAGGCCCGATCAAGGTGAACGCCGTGGTCCAGCGTGGTGTCAACGATCACGCAGTCATCGAAATGGCCAGGCATTTCAAGGGCACCGATCACATTGTGAGATTCATCGAGTACATGGATGTCGGGACGACCAACGGCTGGCGTCTCGACGACGTAGTTCCCGCCGAAGAGATGATCTCAGCCATCAACGCGGTCCTTCCCTTGGAGCCGATCCCTCCCAACTACCCGGGAGAAGTTGCCAATCGTTTCCGGTATCTCGACGGAGAGGGCGAGGTCGGGGTGATCGCCTCGGTGACCAAGCCGTTCTGTGGCTCCTGCACCAGGGCCCGGGTCTCGGCCGAGGGCACGCTCTACACCTGCCTATTTGCCTCCTCCGGCACCAGTCTGCGAGATGCGATACGCGCTGGAGACGACGTGGGTGCCATCGTCGATCGGGTCTGGTCGGCCCGAGAGGATCGCTACTCCGAGATCCGCTCATCCCAGACGGTGACCATCGGCTCCAAGGTGGAGATGAGCTACATCGGGGGCTAGGCGCCTTCGCAACCCTCTGACCAGGAGCTTTACCCTTCTGCGTCTTCGGCGTTCCGCACAGGTTCCGCGGGAGCACCATGCGCAGCATCAATTGCGTCCCGGGCCCGGTCCTCGGATTCGGGCATCAGATGGGCGTAGGTACGCAAGGTGAAGCCCGGGTCGTGGTGGCCCAGATACTCGGACACCGCCCGGATGGACACCCCGCCATCGAGGAGCACTGAGGCGTAATGGTGACGGAGTGCGTGCATCCCCGTCTCCCGGCTCCGCTCGATCCCGGCCGCTGACAAAGCCGGCTGCCACGCGTTGTGAGTGAAGTAGGCCCGGGTCAGCGGCCCTCGGTCCCGGTTGGTGAACAACAGCTTGCCCGAGACCGCTTCGCCGCCCGGCTCGCGCCATGGCAACAGGACCTCCGACGTCCCGTATCGGCGTAAATGCTCTGCCAGGGCCACCGACACGACATCGGGCAGGGGAACCTCACGCTCCCGGCCGCCCTTCGGCGGGGCGAAAACGGTCTGATTCTCGACGAGGCGGAGCTGCCGACGGACATAGACCACCCGACGCAGGAAGTCGATGTTGTCGACCGTGAGACCGAAGATCTCACCCTGCCTGAACCCACAACCGGCGCCGAGCACCGGAGCGGCCCGAAACTCGGCCGGATGGCTCTCAACGACTCTCTGGGCCGTCTCGACAGACCAGGGCACCACTCGGCGCCGGTCCACCCGTGGTGCCTTCACCGAGGAGACGACGCAAGGGTTCGACGGGATCAGCCCGTCCTCCACCGCTGCGGAGAGAATCGTCGACAGGTTGGACAGCAACAACCGACAGTAGGAGGTTGCCACTTCGGTCTGACGGCTCCGTACCCAGGCCTGGACCGTGGACGGTTTCAGGTGGCGCAGCTCGATGTCCCCGATCGTCGGTACGATGTGAGTTCGGACACGCGACTCCATCGTCTCCCGGGTAGAAGCGTCGAAGGTTTGCGATTTGAGCCACTGTGTGGCGAAGTCAGCCAGTGTGACCCTCCCCGCCCGAGGGTCCACATAACGGCCGGTCACTAGATCAGCTGTCACCTGGTCGAGCCATCGTTGCGCGTCCACCTTCCTGGTGAAGGTTCTCGATTTCTCATGGCCATCTGGATCGCGGTAGCGGGCCTGCCACCGTCGCTCGAGATCCCTCCCACGGTCCCTGATGTGCGCCATGCACGCCCCCTTTCGTCTCCGGCCGGCCGTTCCTAGCTGTGGCGTTTGGTCGGGATCGATCGATCATCGCTTGCCGGTCTCAACGTACAGGTCGGTGCCGACACCTGCTCAGCGGCTGACATCGTGGAGTTGATGATCGATCCACTCTTCGACGTCGCGCCACCGGAAGCGGAGGTGTTTACCGACCCGAAACCCCAATGGGCCTTCGCGTCGGTAGCGCCAGGCATAGATGGTGGCCACGGGCACACCGAGGTACTCGGCGAGCTCCTCCACGGTGAGCAGCCGATTTAGAGCTTCCATGCCCTGATCCTGCGTTTGGACCCTTTCAACACGATGTCAGAACCGCTTGAAGTCCCTTCTTTTCGGTACCGCCGCTGGTAGAGGGTGGCTACCGGCACACCGAGACAGTCGGCGAGCTCCTCGACGGTGATGAGCTGGTTGTCGTGTTCCATGCCGGCGATGATGGGTGGGCACCCTCCCAACTCACTCCCATTACCCCTCTCATACCGTGATCGGCGTGGATTGACGTCCAGGTAGCGATTCTGATCGGGTCCGGTGTAATCGACGCGGAAAGGCGTATCGGGCCTGGTCAGAGGGGTCGGGGAATGCTTTTGGGAGTGGTTTGGGAGGATGAACTGGTCTTGTTCCCATCGATGACTTGTCGATCGTTTCCCCGGTCCGTGACGGCTCGGTCACCACATCGAATCTCAACTCGGCCATGGGCACCACCTTCAATACCACGTTCACCTCCAACAAGGATGCGGCTTCACTCAGGCGGTGTCAGTCATGTCTCCGGAACGTCCGACATGTCTCCAGAACGATCCGTACGGCATCTCCCCGCTTAGAACATGCTCGGTTGTGACATCGAGATGATCGCCGGATGACAGGGTCACTGACACTCTATGGACAGGGTTGGCGGCTAGTTGGCGGTTCATGCGAGTCGCAGAACTGCTTTCAACCCAGTCACAGAATCGCTTTCACGTCGCTGCCGAGGTCCAGGAAGGCTGTCCGCACCTTCGCCAAGCAGGCGGAGTGCGGTTGGGAAGACAGTTGTGGGCATTCCGCCCAACGGCTGTTCTTGCTCCGGCGGAGGCCGAGAACGGCTGAAATCGAAATGAAAGCGTCCCAAACGATCATGAGGCCGATGTCAGTCACGGCAGAGGAGCCCACGGATGCACTCGGTACAGCCACCGACCCGATGATGCGACCGACGAGTAGCGCGCCTCGCGTACCGACCCCCTCGAAAGACACACGCACATGCAACAAGTTGCCCGATGTCTACATGTAGACAGGGGAGGCTGGGATGAGTCTTGAGCGGAACAGGTTGGCCAGGATCGACCGGCGACTGCTGGCAGGGCTCGACCGGGACGAGTCTTTTCGGATGGTGAGGGTGCCGGTGACGGTGGCGATGTGGTCGATGTGGAAGCGTTACTGCGACGGAGCCGGCATCTCGATGGGCCGAGCCATCGTCACCCTGATCGCACACGAGCTAGTGAGCGTGCTCGGCGAAGGCAACGGCGAGGGGGTTGCTGTTTTGGCGGACCAAGCCGAAGAACAGCTTGCGGTCCGCGAGCGGCAGGTTGCCGCCCGTGAGCACAATGTCGGGGCGGCTGAAGAACGCCTCCGGGGATGGACCGAACGACTCCGGCATCAGGAGACGGAGCTCCAGATCCGCGAGCAGCGGCTCGAGATGGCGTCGAAGGTGATCGTTCGTGCCCGGCAGACCGGCCCCAAGGTCGGTAGGAATGAGCGGTGCCCGTGCGGGTCGGGCCTCAAGCACAAACACTGCCACGGCCTGGCCGGCCGCTAGCGCCTAATGCCGGATAGCCCGCACGTTCGACTGGGTACTCAGCATCTGATGATGAGCGATATGTGCGTTGATCAGACCTTCGTCGGAGCCAGCTCGATCCTCTGGATGAGGTTGAACTTCCAGGGCCAGCGCCATGGCGTCGCGCTCACCACGCGAAGCGGGGAGCCTTGCGTCCTTTCGACCGGATCGGGCAAATGGGCGTGAACTGGCCAGACGTCGGGCCGGAAGTCCCAGACGAGCGCCCGGCCGCCCGGGCGCAGCACGCGGTCGATCTCCGTCAAGCCTGTGACCGGGTCGGCCCAATGGTGCATCGACAGGGTGCTGACTACCAGGTCGAACGATTCGTCGGGAAAGGTCAGGGATGCCACGTCGCCGACGAGGAACGATGGCCGGCGCCCATTGTCGCCACCCGCAGAGTCGGCGTTGGCTCGGGCGCGCTCGATCATGGCCGGGTCAAGGTCGAGCCCGGTCACGTCGAGGCCGTGCCGGCGCGCTAGCTGGATCGACAGGTGGCCGGGCCCGCATCCGACCTCGAGGACCTGGGCGTTGTCCGGTGCAACCTCGGCGATGTCGTCGGCGATGTGCCCGAAGAGCGAGCCGAGTAGGAGCCGGCTGATCGTGTCGTACATGACAGCATCGTTGATGAGGGTTCCGCCGGGCACCGTGTGTCCCGTGGCGGACCCGCGCAGATGTCGCATCACAGTGCCGACAACGGCGGCGACTCCGAACAGGATCACGAGCGTCCGCGCCCTAATCATCAAGGCTCCTTCATGCTGCTGAGCCTTCACCATCTTCAGCCGAGATCACGGAGAGTCTCTCGGATTGGTCGAAAAAGCGGGCGGAGGTTGGCCGCCATAGGTCTGGCTTGGACGTATCAGAGGTAGGCAAGGGCTTCGCGGACGGTGAGGTGAGAGGCGCGGTTGGCTGCTGCGTCGGTGGCGAGTGCTCCGCCGAGGATGACGAGCACAAGCCAGATGCCGACGGCGAGCATGGAGACCCGGAATGGCAACGGCGCGCCCATGAAGAGGTTGCCGAGACCGGTGCCCAAAACCGCGGTGAGAGCGAGCGCCGGGATGACCGCGACCGCGACACTGGTGAGGGCGAGGAATACCCCTTCGGCGACGACAATGCGTCGGACAGCTTTGGGGCGTGCTCCGATGGCGTGCATGACACCGAACTCTCGGGTCCTATCGAGGATGTTGGCGCTCATCGTCGAGGCCAGGCCGATGCCGCCGACCACGCCCATGGCGATGGAGATCGCCAGCACAATCAGGATGATGGGACCCAGGTGGGCTGCGGTGACGAGGTCGCTTTGGCTGACTGAAGCTGCGGACTGCACCTCGATCCCGGCGGCGGTGAGCGTCTCGTCGACGGTGTCGGCGACGGCTATGCGGGTCTGCTCGTCGTGGCTGTTGGTGGCGATGCGCAGCTGGTTCACCCGCTGTGGCTGGCCCATGGCGTTGGCGAAGCCCTCGGCCGTGGCGTACACGCCGCCACTACCGCCCTCCCTTTCTTCGGCGATTCCGACGACCGTCCAGGTGGTGGGTTGTCCACCGACGAGCAGTTGCACCGTGTCACCAGCTTGGACGTCAGGGACGGTGTTGTCGCGGGTTATCTGGTTAAGGACGATCGCCCCGGTTTCACCCGGGCTCAGCCACCGCCCTTCCAGCAGTTTGGGGGGTGGGAGCATGGTGGTGTCCACTGAGATCGCGGTCACCGAGACGCTGCCGTGTCCTTGGTCGGGATAGGTGCGGGTGAGGGGGATCTGCCCTGGCCCGGCGACGCCGGTCTGCGTGCGGGTCCAGCCCTCGACCCGGCTCACGTCCGGCAACGGCTCCAACATGTTGGTGATCTCGTCCATCGAGGCTGGGCCGGCCAGTTGTACTTCGACATCCCAGGTGCGCTGCTCTCTTCTCTCTTCGTCTACCGCCTCCGTTGCAGAGCTCAGAGACATCCCGGCGACGAACACCGTGCCCGCACTGGCCAGCAGCCCAACGGTGAGCAGGAACCGGGCGGGACGCCGGATGGTGTTGCGCAACGCCATGAGCAGACCACGGTCCAGGCCCCGAATGCGACCAAGCCAGGCCAGGGCACCAGTCGTTGTGCTCGCATTCGCGCCGAGGCCATGGTGGTCGATCGCCGCCCGTACCGTTGTCCGGCTGCTTTTGATCAGCGGTATCAGGGCCATCAACGGTGGCAGGACGAGACCTGCAGCCAGGACGATCAGGTAGGTCCACCACGGAGCCGCCAGGCTGTCGGCCTCGATGCCAAGGAACCCGAGGATGGCGGGGACCCCAGCCCGACTGATCAGGATGCCGAGGGGCAGCGCGATCAATGTGGCCGCCCCAGCCACGATCAGCGTCATCGCCAGGTAGAACCGGCCGATGCGGCCCGATCCTGCACCGATCGCTTTCATGATGCCGATCTGCGGTATCTGCTGGGTGAACAGGGTATTGAGCATGTTCGCCACCAGGATCGTGCTGAGCAGCAGGGCGGCCGCCCCGCCGGCGAGCAGCGACAGGAGCAAGGCGTCGGCTTGCCCTTGGTGGGGGTGCGCATAGGGCTCGGGAACTTGAATCTCGCCGATCGCCAGACCGTGTTCCCGCTCCAGCCACTCGCCGACGTCGCCGACAACGGCAACGACGGCATTGCGGTCTCGGCTCGGCGTCCCCGGCCCCGGGTCGGCCACCTGGATCTTCAACTGGTCCATGACGGCCTGCTCCCCGGACGTGGCCAGAGACGCCGCGGACAGATAGCCGTGCCCCCTCTGCTGCTGGGGCGCGGGCGCCAGGCTGGGGTCATACACAACGTCCGCCACCCGCAGCCGTGCGAGTTCACCGCTCGGCGTCTCGACGGTCACGATGTCGCCGATGGCAACACCGAGCAGGGTGAGGCTGTCGCTTCCGACAAAGATTTCGCCGGCGGACGGCGGCCAGGTGGCTTGCTGCACGTCAAAGATTGCCATCCGCATCGGGTCGGCCGGCGCGGCGACGAAGACTTGAATCGGGATATCCCGCAAACTGCCGTTGACCTCTATCTCACTGTTGAACTGGGTGCGCCCGGTCGCCTCGATAACCCCCGGACGGGCACGCACCTCGGCCGCGATCGCAGCCATCTGCTCGGTGTCGATGGCCTGGTCGAGCACGATCGTCGCCGACGCCGGCTCGGTCCCCATGTACGCGGCGGAGGTCTCCCTACCCACGGCGGCCCAGGCAAAGAGCACCCCGCCGAACACTGTCAGACTGACCGCGATCGCGATCACCATCAGGGCAAACCGCGACCATGTCGCCCGCAGATCCCGCCGCAGCTTGACCCTCATCAGGCTGGTCACACTGAAACCCCCGTTCGCTCGTCGTCGACGACGCGGCCGTCCTGCAGGGTCACCTGCCGACCGGCGACCGACCGGATGTCGGCTTCATGGGTTACCACCACGATGGTCTGACCGTCGCTGTTCAGGTCGGCGAACAGCTTCAACACTGCGTCGGCGGTGACCGAATCGAGGTTGCCGGTCGGCTCGTCGGCCAACAACAGCGGTGGATCGTTGGCCAGCGCCCGAGCTATCGCAGCACGTTGCTGCTGTCCACCCGACAGAGTGGCAGGCAGTTTGTCGGCCTGGTCACCGATACCGACTCGATCCAACAGCTGCTGCGCCCGATCACGGCGTTCGCCAGCCGGGATCTTCCCGGCGAAGTCCATGGGAAGCATCACGTTCTCTATCACGCTCAGTGTCGGTAGCAGCTGGAAGAACTGGAACACCAGCCCGACGTTTTGTCCCCGCCAGACGGCCAGTCCGGACTCGGACAGCGAACCAAGATCGGCGCCTTCGACTCGGACCGTCCCCGAGGTGGGTCGGTCGATACCGGCGAGCAGATTCAGCAACGTGGTCTTGCCGCTGCCCGACCTCCCCACGATGGCGACGAACTCACCGTGCGTGATTTCCAGATTGAGGTCGTCGACCGCTACCACCTCGCCAACGCTCAACGGGTACGTCTTGACCATATCGCTGACCCGAATCGCAAATTCCATGATGAGCCTCCTACCGCAGAATCCGGGCCAACGCCGGATCAACCCAGATAGCACCTGGTGAAGGTGCATGCTGAGGGATCTGGTGGCCTCCAGCGCCGACGACGACGAGCATGACAACAACCAGCAGGACCAGAACGATCAGGATGATCCCAATCACCTTCACCCAACGTGACATGCCTGCGGTCGGTTCGCGGTCAGTGTCTCCGGAATCGACATTGCGGGGCGGCTCAACCATGTGTATCTCCTCAGGGTATTGTCAAGGTGATCATGCTAGAGACATCCTGTCTCTGTCAAGTCTGAGTGTATCTAGGCGCGCCGTCGTGTATGCTGAGGAATATGCCGAAGCTGTGGAACGAGACAATCGAGACGCACCGCCACGAGGTCCGTCACGCGATCATGGACACCACTGCGGCGCTGGTCGCCGAACACGGGCTGCTGTCGGTGACGATGTCGGAGATCGCCGAAAAGACCGGCATTGGTCGTGCCACGCTCTACAAGTATTTCCCGGAGGTCGAGGCGATCCTGTTCGCCTGGCACGAACGTCACATCTCCGGGCATCTTCAGCATCTGGTCGAGGTTCGAGACCAGGCTGGCGATCCTGGAGAGAGCCTCGAAGCGGTGCTCAGGGCTTACGCCCTCCATGCCCATGAGTCCCGCGACCACCACGGCACCGAACTGGCGGCACTCGTGCATCGTGGTGAGCATGTCGCCCGAGCACAGAAGTATCTCAACGACTTCATCCGAGACCTGCTGATCGACGGCGCAGAGACCGGCGATGTCAGAGACGACATGACACCTGCCGAACTCGCCGCCTACAGCCTCCACGCCCTCTCAGCAGCCAGCAGCCTGCCGTCCAAGGCCGCCGTCCGCCGGCTCGTGACAATTACCTTGGATGCGTTACGCCCCCGACGCTGATCTCGCTTCGACTCACTTATGACCCACTGACAACTCCCAACGAGTCCCCACAGCGTCTGATCTGGGGTTTACGCGCATCGACGATCTGGGGTCCTCACGGTTAGCATTGCCTGGCTGCGTCGCAATGCGCCCATATCACCCAATCTCGGCGCGTATCGCTCCTCTCAGCGAGCGCTCCTGATCGGCACATCTTTCTCGGGCGGGGATCAGAATGCCGGATCCAGGAATGAGGGAGTTTCGGGCGACTTCCAGGTGGGGAGCATGCTTAAGTCTTCGCCATGCGGATTCGAGTCAGAGGCACGATCCCCAAGTCATCAGGTGTCCACCAAACTCGCGCAAGTTCGAGCTTGCTAACGTGCGGCGAAGGAAGAGCCAGGCCAGATGAGGAAAATGCATCCAACGCCTGGGCCAGCGCCGCTCATGGAACGCCGGACCATGACTAGGGGCGCAAAGGTCGGTTGGGTAATCCTCGTCGTGAGTACGGTGTTGGGTTTCCTTGCCGCTGTGGTTCTCATCGTGTCACCAACCTCCATACTGGTGGAGCCTGCTTTCGCGGCCGGTAACGTCCCGGGGGCCCTGAGGGCTTGGGGTGCCACGTGGATGTTCTTCAGTGTCTTGGAACTGGTCATCCTTTTCCGGAGCTTCCGTCAAGGCGAGCCGTGGGCGTGGTGGGTATCATGGCTGTTGCCGCTGTTGTGGCTCTCCCATTTCGTCTTCAATCCGGCCACCGTCCACAATCTTGTGATCGCGGTGGTCACCGCTGTGGGGCTGATCTTGTCGTACCGTGCGTTCTTCAGTTCCGGAGGGCGACCAACTCACACGAGCTAGGCGAACCTTGGTGGCCATCCTCCGTCATCTCTAATTACAGACGAGCATCACGCCCTCGGAGTTCCATGAGGTGCGACGACGGCAAGATGCCAACTTCCAGCCTCTTCGTTGAGCGCCAGATTCCCCTCGTTGTCATAACGGACCCACCGAAGCCGGAGATTCCCCGTGGTGCCGTCGATGGTCGCCTTGCCTCTGGCCTCGGCCACGCTCGACTGCGAGTACTCGACTCGCTCGAGCACTACATCGGTGACTTCGTGCATGTCGAACCATGACCTCGTGTACTCGGCAGCCTGGCCAGTCGACTTCTGGCCAATGAGCTGAGGAGGCATTAGCGGCACGAGCCTTCCCCACTGCTTCTTCTGCCATACCTCGAAGAACAGCTTCGATTGAACGATCACCTCATCATTGTCGAATGCTTCGCTCTCACGGCTTATGGTCCAGGGCTCGAACAGTTCTCGCGCCTTCTTCTTGCGACCGTGCTCTGCGAGCCGGCCAAACGTCTCCCGCAACGTAGGTGGTGGTGGCTTAGCGCCTTCTGTGGCCTTCTTCGTGGTTGCAATGCTCCAGTCGACGACAGCGAAGAGGAGGTTCCATGCCTTCGTCGCCACAACGACGTTGTTGAAGTTCACGACGGAGCCGTGGACGATGCCATGGCGGTGAACCTCGAACACTTCCTCATCGATTCGCTTCTTGATGGTCTTCAAGAACGGTTTCAATGCATTGGTTAGCCCCAGGTGATGGCCGGTCACGCTGTCCCAGGCGACCATCTCGTCGGCATCGCGCGCCGCGAGGCCCTGCCGCTCGCTCGCCTCGAAATCGTTGACGAAGCCGTCCATCACTGAGATGAGAAGCAAGGTGCATCCATCGAAGCGCCCGGCGTCGTAGTCCTCCCGAGCCCTAACCAGCAAATGGTGGCGTTCACGCAGCCCGGGAACACCACGGAGTCTCAGCAGATGCCACTTTGTCGCTTCGGCGTCCCTGTACAACTCAATGAGTCGATGCTCTGCCTCTTCCGGCGTGGAAGTCTCATCGAGGATGGCGTCGATTTCGCTGACGTTCATCCAGTCGTTAAAGACCCAGTGGCGCGAGCCGAGGCGGTCGTAGAAGGCATCGACGCGATCGGCCATCTCGTTCATGCGAGTTTCCAGCTCGGCAATCTCGCTGCGCTTCCCGCGCATTACGAAGAGTGTCAGGACCTGGAACACCTTCAGCTGCTGTCGCATCTCAACAAACGACGGCAGATCGTGTGCCGAGCGGTATGGGGCGGTACCCGACGAGTCGTTAGAGGAGTCGTCCATTCCTCGATTGTATCGAACTGGTGTTCGCCTCTGCACCACAGCTTCGCCTGGCCGATGCGATGACACTCATAACACCAGATATGGAACAAGAACGAGCAAGCTGGCGGGTGCACTAGATCGGCACGTATGCGTGCCCTTCTTAGGCGTCGTTCGGGATCAGACCGAGTCGCAGGCCAGCACCGATGAGGGTCGCGCCGAGAGCGGAACGCAACTCAGCGTCAGGTCGGCGATTGCCGCTTCGAAGGCCATCGAGCGTCATCTGAGCTGAAGGCACGTAGTCGCCTCCCCGGAGGAATCGACTCTCTCGGGAGGGCTGTCGCCGACCGTTACGTGCCACACGGCGCGATGACGACGGACAGGAGAAGCCAGCATGGCCGCGCCAGCGACAACCAACCCCCAGCAGAGCAACCGGCGAGTCACACGTTCCATGCCGATCAGCCTATGCGGCCTGACAGTCGCACCAGATCGACAGAACTCGGGGGCTATCGCCCGCATATGTCACCGAGCGATATCGGCACACTATCGCTCGCCTCCGAAGCGTTGGCACGGCCGTGGTGCCGACCCTTACGAACGAGAGTTCCGTTGCAGTAAAGCACTCTTCGAGAAGCGTTCACCTCTAGGACGCCCGCCTCATAGGTTCGAGCGCGCCCGCGCCTGCCCTCATCTGGGCTCCTGAA
>DATKEA010000003.1:0-52710 GCA_035544615.1 Acidimicrobiia bacterium
CTTCTCACTCGCCGAAGCCGCCCGACCCGCATTCGGCGATGCCGGAGTGTGGTTCACCGTCATCCTCGCCGTCGTCGCCACCGCCTCCGGTGTCATGGCCAGCATTTTTGCCGCCTCCCGCATGTTGGCCATGCTCACCCACATGAACCAGGTCCCTCACCGACACTTCCACATGCCCGGGACCGTACGCACCCACACCACCGTCTACACCGTCGTGTTCGCCATGGCGCTGGCAGCGGCGTTCGACCTGCGCCGAATTGCCGCCCTCGGCGCGGTCTACTACCTGATCATGGACGTAGCCATCCACTGGGGAATGCTCCGCCACCTCCGAACGCGCATCGGCTTCAGGCCCGGAATCGTCGTGACTGCCATCGTGCTCGACATCGTCGTGCTCGGCGCCTTCCTCTGGGTCAAGGCATCCACCGACCCCTTCGGCCTCTACGTGGCCGCGGCCGGCATCATCCTGATCGTCATCGGTGAACGACTCTTCATGCGCTCGCACACCCAGGCCGACGGCACCATGGACATGTGACAGCCCCGCGACGGCACCAGACAACTACGGGGACAGCCAGACTCGCCGCCGAAGGCCTGAACGGCGAAGGCAAAGGCTCCGGCGAGGTTGGCTTCGGCCCTATTCACTTCTTGAGCGATGCCCAGATCATCGCGAAGGTGGCTTCCGGGTGAGGCTGTCCTCAAGTGCGCTGTCGCGTCTGAGACATCCTGGCACGACACCATCGAGATCACCTAGACACGCCTTGGCCACTCCCCCATCACAGCGGATAACAAACCGAAATCGCAGGTCAGCGACCTGGGGCGATGGCTCGGAGCGCACCGTCTCACCCCACCTGTGTTATGAGTCCGCTGCTCTGACCGGATTGAGCTACGGGCCCCGGCTCTCAGGTTAAACGGTGCCCGCGCCCAGGGACCCGGAGCACACTCTCTGTTGACACATCGCTCCTTCTCTATAGCCTCGGCTAGGAGCCTCTCGGCTCTGCAAGCACGGCGTCTTCGACAGGAGGAAACATGTCAACGCCCGCACCATTCCGCACCTCACGGGCTCGGTTGCTGATCACGGTGGTACTCACCCTGGTCGTCGCCGTCCCGCTGAGCGTCTTCGCCATTGACCGGTTCACCGACGTACCCGACTCGAACACATTCCATGGCTCGATCACGTGGCTGGCCGACAACAAAGTCACAATCGGATGTAACCCCCCGACCAATGACGAGTTCTGCCCCAAGGACAACGTGACCCGTGAGCAGATGGCGACGTTCATGCGTCGTCTCGCCCAGACGTTCGGCAATACCGGCGCCCAAGTGACCGAGGTCAGCGACACGATCCCGATCGACAGCGCAAGCGGCGTGGAGGTTCTCTCCATAGAGGTCACTCCAAAACACGAAGCGAACGTCACCCTCAACGCCCATGTCGTGGTCGCCACCGGTGCCGAGCAGAACGGGTCGGTGCAGATTCGTCGTGACAGTTGCTCGGGCAACCTCGTCGGCCAAACCACATGGCTGGTAGCTGAGCAAGCCGGCTTCATATGGCTCGATACCTTCGCCGTCACCGGCTTCGACACCATCGTCCAGGACACCACTTACGTGTTGTGCGTCGACAAGGCTGCTGCTGCCGATCCGCCTGCGGCTGCCGCCCAGCGGGGGCTCACCGCCACCTGGTCGCCGACCGCCTGAAGAGCCTTACCCAGATCCAACCGATCGAGCGGCGGGTATCACCCGCCGCTCGACGCGTCCGGCTGTTCTCGGATTCCTGAGGTCGAACCCCTGGAATCTGTCACCGCCGCGTCGTATCTTTTGGGTCATGGAAGCGAACATCCGTTCGATGCCCAAGGCAACCGAGTCGGCGACACGTCAACTCGCGGAGCCCAGTCTCAGCGTCGACACCCTCGAGCAGATCCTGATCGAAGAGGAGCACCAGATCGCCAAGCATCGTGCGGTCCAGATCGCCGCACTGCAACTCATCGACCGGGCCCAGGTGGCGACCGCAGATGGGGCGCGCAACCTGTCCGAATGGGTGGCCGGGCGTCTCGACGTTGGGCTCGACACGAGTCGCGACCTGGTTCGCACCATGCGACGCATTGAGCATCGACCTGAACTGCGCGCGGCCCTCGCCGACGGCAGCGCCAGCTTCGACCGGGTTGAAGCCGCTTCCCGGATCATCGAGTCCGGCCCCGACCCACTGTCCCTTCACCTCGATGTGAACGGGGTGCGTCGCGAGGCGGCGCATCGTGCCCGGACCAGCAGAGACGCGGAGCAACGCACCTTTCTCGACCGATATCTGGTGATGCAACCGACACTCGACCAATCGTGGTGGAAGCTTTGGGGAGGCCTCGACGGAGTGACCGGCGCCATCGTCGACACTGCGCTCAATGAGGCTGCCGACCAACTCCCGGTCGACCCGGACAGCGGCCAGGCTCACGACGGGGCCTGGCGCAAGGCCACCGCTCTTGCCCAGCTCTGTGTCAGCGACGACCCGCCCCCGGCCCAGATCTCAGTTTTCATCGAAGCCGCTTGCGCTGCTCCGACCGACGGAGAAGCCGGGGTCTACCTGGAAGCCGGGCCTGGCATTGGGAGACTCGCTCTGGAAGGCTTGCTCTGCGAGTCGATCACCGAGGTCACCGTCTCCTCCGAAGGAGGGGAGCCCATGCGCTACGGCCGGAGATCACGAGCCATCCCACCCGCGTTGCGGAGAGCAATCCTGCGTCGCGACGGCAATCGGTGTGTGGTCGACGGGTGTGATAGTCGGAGTCGGCTTCAGGTCCACCATGTGGTGCCCTGGAGTCGAGGCGGTGCCACCGATCCCTCGAACCTGATCGCTGTTTGTTGGTACCACCACCACATCGCGATCCATCAGCTCGAACTCGAGCCCTATCGGCACCCCGAGCACGGTCGCATCCGGCTCCGCCGCATCGGTCGGGCACCACCCGACTGACCCGGAGCCAGATATCCCCAACTTCGCCGACACGACCCCTATCCCATTTGATATGTTCCCAGGTGTTCCTTCGTCCCGGCCGAAAGGGGTCTTCATGGATGTGTCAATGACCGTCAACGGGAATCCGGTTTCGGGGGACGTCGAACCTCGAACCCTTCTCGTCCATTTCATCCGGGAGAACCTCCACCTGACCGGGACCCACGTTGGGTGCGAGACCGGCTATTGCGGTGCATGTACGGTCCATCTCGACGGTAAACCGGTCAAGTCGTGCACGGTTTTCGCCGTGCAGGCCGAAGGGGCCACCATCACGACCATCGAGGGGCTCGCCAGCAACGGCGAGCTTCATCCGGTTCAGGAGGGTTTTTGGGAGCGTCACGGTCTCCAATGCGGCTATTGCACGCCCGGGATGATCATGTCCGCGGCCGCCCTCCTCACCGAGAACCCGAACCCCAGCGAGGACGAGATCCGACATGGCATCGAGGGCAACCTCTGCCGTTGCACCGGGTATCACAACATCGTGAAGGCAGTCGAGTACGCCGGCGCAAGGATCCGTGGCGAGGAACCACCGGCGCCGGATTGGGAGGAGGCGCACTGATGGCTACGACGAGTGTGATGGGCGGCTCGGTACGACGCCGCGAAGATCCGGCCCTGATCCAAGGCACCGGCACCTACACCGACGATCTCCAGCCGGTAGGGCTGCTCCATGTGGCCTTCACCCGCTCCCCAATCGCCCATGGGAAGATCACGTCTCTGGGCACGTCGGAAGCGAAGTTGATGCCGGGGGTGATTGCTGTGTTCACCCACGACGACGTGGCCCACCTCGGTCCCCTGGTGGCCCAGGTCCCAATTGGCAAACTTCGACCCTTGCTGGCAGCCGGAGAAGTGAACCACGTCGGCGAGGCAGTGGCGATGGTCGTCGCCGAGAACCGATATCAGGCTCAGGACGCGGCCGACGCCATCGACGTCGACTACGACGTTCTGCCCGCCGTGATCGACCTCAAACAGGCGGCCTCAAACGAGGTGAAGGTTCACGACGAGCTCGACTCGAACATCCTCCACACCTGGACCTACCACGGCTACTGGGAGGCCCTCGGTCTCGAAGACCAGACCCCCCAGGTCGATGCCGCCATGGAAAGAGACGATGCGGTGGTGGTAACCCTGGAGATGACCAATCAGAGGCTGATCCCGGTTGCCATCGAACCCCGCGCGGTGATGTCGGAGTACAACAAGGGTTACGGCACCTTCACGGTCCACAGTTCGACTCAGGTACCACACGCCCTCGCCGGGGCGATCGCCACCAACCTCGGAGTCGCCGTCAGCGACGTCAGGGTCATCGCTCTCGAGGTCGGTGGTGGCTTCGGATGCAAGCTCAACGTCTACAACGACGAGATCCTGGTCGCCTGGGCCTCCCGGGAGCTAGGGCATCCGGTGAAGTGGACCGAGACCAGACGGGAAGCCTCCGGATCGACGATCCACGGCCGTGGCTGGATAGGCACTGCCACCCTGGTTGGCACCAAGGAAGGCGAGTTCCTCGGATACAAGCTCGATGCAATTGCCGACATGGGCGCCTACACCCAGAACTTCACCGTCGCCATCCCGTTGCTCGGGCTTTGGATCGCCTCCGGGCAGTACAAGATGCCGGTCGGTTGGAAGGTCGACTGTGTGGTGACCCACACCATGACCACTGACGCCTACCGGGGAGCGGGGCGTCCCGAGGCGATCTACTACCTGGAGCGCATCATCGATGCGTTCGCCCACGAGATCGGGATGGACCCCTTCGAAGTGCGGAAGAAGAACTTCTGGCAGCCCGAAGAGTTCCCCGCCACCATGGGCTGTGGCTTCGCTCTCGACTCCGGGAGTTATGAGGCTGCGGTCGACGAGCTGATCCGTGTCAGCGACTACACCGGCATGCGACAGCGTCAGGAAGAGGCTCGCGCCGAAGGTCGTCTTGTCGGCATCGGAGTCGGATCCTATGTCGAGGTGTGCGGATTCGGGCCTGCCGTGCTGGCAGAGATCGGGTTCTCGTGGTCATCGTACGGATTGCCCGCTTCGTTCAACGGGTCGGGCCAGGTCCGGGTTAATCCCGACGGAACGGCGACAGTCATCATCGGAACCGGGCCGACCGGCCAGGGGCACGAGACCACCTGGGCTCAGATCGTCGGCGACGGGCTGGGAATACCGGTCGAGAACATCAAGGTGTACCACGGGGACACCCGGGATCATCCCATGGGTGTCGGCACCTTCGGCAGCCGGTCGATCGCGGTCGACGGAGCGGCCACCCACGGCGCGACCCAAAAGATCAAGGAGAAGGCGGCCAAGATCGCAGCTCATCTGCTCGAGGCCTCGGCCGAAGACATCGTGTTCGCCGACGGCGGCGCACATGTGGCCGGCTCACCTGACAAGAGCGTCGAGTGGGCCGCCATCGCCAAGTCCGCCTATCAGGCCCACACCCTGCCCGAGGGTCTCGAATCCGGCTTGGAGGCCGAGACCACCTTCAGCCCGGGCAACGCCACCTGGCCCTTCGGTACCCATCTCGCCTTGGTCGAGGTGGATGCGGAGACCGGTGACGTCGAATTGCTCGAGTACCACGCGGTGGACGACTGCGGCCACGTGGTGAACCCGATGATCGTCGGCGGGCAGGTGCACGGGGGCATCGCCCAAGGCATCGGCCAGGCGATGTTCGAGGATGCGATCTACGACGAGGCTGGGAACATGCTCACCGGATCACTCCTCGACTATCCGCTGCCCACGGCGGCCGACCTCCCCATGTTCGATCTGCATCGGACGGTGACGCCCACCGACGTGAACCCGATGGGTGTCAAGGGGATCGGCGAAGCCGGGACCATTGGGTCGGCTCACACCATCGTCAACGCGGTTGTGGATGCCCTGACTCCCCTGGGCGTCAAACATATCGACATGCCGGTCAGGCCGAAACGGGTGTGGCAGGCGATGCAGGAAGCGAGGGTCTGACATGTACCCGAGGCAATTCGACTACGTGGCGCCCTCGAGCCTGGATGAGGCGCTGGCAGCGGTTGGAGAGGGCTCCAAGGTGATGGCCGGCGGAATGAGTCTCATCCCCCTGATGAAGACACGTCTCTTCTCCCCGGCGGTGGTCGTGGACATCGGGCGACTGCCCGGTCTCGACTCCATCAGTGACGAGGGCGAGCACATCTCGGTCCCGGCGTTGGTGAGACATGCCACAACCGCTTCGGACTCCCTGATCGCAACTCACGCTGCCGCATTGGCCCAGGCGGCATCTCTCACCGGGGACGTTCAGGTACGCAATCGAGGCACCACCTGCGGGGCTCTCGCCCACTCCGATGTGGCCGCGGATCAACCGGCAGCGGTGATCGCGCTCGGGGGCACGATGATTGCTCGATCAGCCTCGGGTACCAGGGAGATACAGGCGTCCGAGTTCTGCGTAGATGCCCTGACCTCGGCTTTGGAGCCCGACGAGATACTCGTCGAGATCCGTTTGCCCAAGTCTGGGGCCGGTGAGGCCTCTGCCTATGACAAGCTCGGTCGTCGTGGTGGTCACAGCGACTACGCAGTGGCCGGAGCGGCGGCCTGGGTCAAGAAGAGCAACGGCACGGTCGAGGATGCCCGTGTCGGGCTTACCGGTGTGGGGACCAAACCGTCGCTGGCCCTCGGTGTGGGTCAAGCCCTGATCGGCACCGACGGCTCAGAGGAGGCGATCAAGGCGGCCGCCGATCACGCCCTCGAGGACGTGACCGTGCTCGAAGATCTGTACGGGTCCGAGGAGTACAAGATCCATTTGGCCAAGGTGTACGTGGCCAGGGCGCTGCGAAAGGCACTCGCCGCCGTCTGACACGGATCCCATCGGCGAGGGCCGCCGGGTGGTGGCCCTCGTTGTAGCCCGTCATCGATACAGAGTGCTTCTCCTTCCGCTAATTTCGCTGCGGGAGGTGACACACAATGAACGTCGCTTGTGAGCACTTCCGTGGGCTGGTACCGGCCGAGCCGGCATCGGGAGTGTGCGACCGTTGTGTCGCAATGGGTGATCGATGGGTTCATCTCCGCTCCTGTCTCGTCTGCGGAATGGTGGGATGCTGTGATGCATCGAAGAACCGGCACGCGCGGGCCCATTGGGAGCACGACGGCCATCCTGTGGTCCGCTCCATCGAGCCCGGGGAGACCTGGAAGTACTGCTTCGCCGACGGAGCCGTCACCCAATGAGCGAAACCAAGCCGGTGATCCTCGCGGTCGACGACGAGCCCGAGGTGGTTCAAGCGGTTCAACGCGACCTGCGCGCCAGGTATGCGGCCGATTATCGGGTGGTCTGGGCATCAGGCGGCCAGGAGGCGATCGACACCCTGCGCACCTTGGCCCTCCAGGGCACACCGGTGGCACTCATGCTGGTCGATCAGCGGATGCCGACCGTCACCGGCATCGACGTGCTCCGGGAGACCCTCGAGATCCACCCGTCGTCGAAACGAGCGCTGCTGACCGCCTATGCCGACACCGAGGCCGCGATACGAGCCATCAACGATGTCGGGCTCGACCACTACATAATGAAACCTTGGGATCCGCCCGAGGAAAAGCTCTATCCCATCCTCGACGATCTGCTCGAAGACTGGATTGCCGGATACCGTCCCCGCTTCGAAGGAATCAGGGTGATCGGCCAGCAGTGGTCCCGAAGCGCCCACGAGCTGAAGGCGTTCCTGGCTCGCAACCAGATCCCCTATCGGTCCATGGACATCGAGAGCGACCCGATGGCCTGGGTGCTCACGGAGGAGGCGGGGGCCACGATGAGCGACCTGCCGGTCGTCTTGTTCGGCGACGGCCCGCCCCTGCTCCATCCCACCCCGACCCAGATCGCCGATCGAGTGGGTTTGAAGACCCAGGCCACCTCGGAGGTGTACGACGTGGTGATCATCGGCGGGGGGCCGGCCGGTCTCGCCGCCGCGGTCTACGGTGCCTCGGAAGGTCTCAGCACTCTGCTCATCGAGGAGGAGGCTCCTGGCGGTCAGGCAGGTCAGAGCTCACTGATCGAGAACTATCTCGGCTTTCCCAAAGGGCTCAGCGGCAGCGATCTGGCTCGACGCGCCGCCGCCCAGGCACAACGGCTTGGTGCTGAGATCCTCGTCCCCGGCACCGTCACTCATCTCACCCGAAGTGACCCCTTCTTCACTGTTCACCTCGCCGACGGCAAAAGCCTCACCTGCAAGGCGATGGTGATCGCCAGCGGGGTGGCCTATCGAAAGCTCACCGCTGAAGGGCTCGAGCCTCTCATCGGGGCGGGGGTCTACTACGGCACGTCGAACATCGAGGCTGCCAGCCATCGAGACCAGCCGATGTATGTGGTTGGCGGCGGCAACTCCGCAGGACAGGCCGCTCTGTTCTTGTCGCGTTTCACCGACTCGGTGACGATCCTGATTCGCAGCGACGATCTGAAGGCGACGATGTCGCAGTATCTCATTGACAATCTCGAGGCTAACCCGGCGGTCCAGGTTCGGCCCCGCACCCAGGTGGTCTCGGCCATCGGCGACACTCATCTCGAGGCTCTGGTCCTGCGCGATCGGGAGACATCCGAAGAGGAAACAGTCGACGCCGGCGCCCTGTTCATCTTCATCGGTCAGACGGCTCACACCGAGTGGTTGAGCGATCTGGTTCAACTGGATGAACGGGGATTTGTGCTGACCGGAGCCGATCTGGGGCCGTTGGTTGGATGGAACCTGGAGCGTGACCCCCTACCGCTCGAGACCAGCGTTCCCGGGATGTTCGCCGCCGGCGATGCGCGACACGGGTCGATCAAGCGGGTAGCGGGCGCCGTTGGCGAAGGAGCCACGGCGATCCGCTTCGTCCACAACCACCTGACCTCGCTTTGACCGACATCGCCGACGTCCTCCGGGGGCTCCCCTACTTCTCCGACCTCCCCCAACTCCTGCTCGAGCGGGTATGCCGCGAATCCGAGAAACTCGAGGTTCCCGCCGACACCCGAGTCATCGAAGAGGGCTCTCTTTCCGAGGACATGTACGTCGTCGTGGAAGGAGAGCTTCGTGTCTCCAAGCGGGGGCACGACCGCGAAGTGGTGCTGGCCTCCCTCGGGCCCGGGGAGGTCGTGGGAGAAATCGCCCTCCTCGACAATGCGCCCCGAACTGCCAGTGTGACCACCGCGACGGATGCCACCCTGATCCGAATCCCCGCCGAGGCTTTCGAGGCCCTCATCGGCGACTCGCGGGTGGTACGCCGGATGTTTCGCACCGTGACCTCCCGTCTGCGCGGGATCGAAGACACCCTCCGCCACGACGAGAGAATGTCGGCCCTCGGTCGGATGGCAGCCCAACTCATGCATGAGTTGAACAATCCAGCGGCCGCGGTGAGCCGGTCGATGGCCCGGGCGCAAGAGATCTACCAGGCTCTGGGGGATGCCGCAGTCAGGCTGGCCGCCAGCGGTGAGCTGACCAACCGTCAGATCCCGGTAGCCGAGAAACGCGACGACCTGGATCCGCTCACCCGCTCCGACCTGGAAGCCCGGGTGGAGTCATGGCTCACCAATCTCGATGTCGAAGGAGCCTGGGATCTGGCGCCGGCGCTGGTAGCGGATGGTTTCAGCATCGAGGTGCTCGAGGATGCCACCGACGGCTTGAGTGACCAGACGAGGGCGTTGTTCGCCCGCTGGCTGGGTCTGCGATGTCTGGCGTCACAGGTGCTCGACGAGGCCCGGATCGCGGTGAACCGAATCACGGAATTGGTCCGGGTGGTGAAAAACTACTCGTACCTCGACCAGGCCCCAATCCAGGAGATCCACCCGGCCGAGGGGATCAAAGACACCCTGATCCTGCTCAAGCACAAGCTAGGAGGAATCGACGTCGCCCTCGAGATCGACCCCGACCTCCCCAACATCGAAGCATCGGGGCGAGACCTGAACCAGGTCTGGACCAACCTGATCGACAACGCCGGCGATGCCATGAACGGTCAAGGAACCCTCACCATCCGCGTCACACATGAGGGTGGCGACGTTGTGGTGAGCATCGCGGACACCGGCCCCGGTATCGACGCCGAGGTGAGGGACCGGATATTCGACCCCTTCTTCACCACAAAAGAGCCAGGTAAGGGCACCGGTCTCGGGCTGCACACCGTCCACACCATCGTCACCCGGAGCAATGGAACGATCTCGGTCGACTCGGACGCGTCCGGAACCACGTTCACCTTGAGGTTCCCCCCTCCCAGCGGGAAGGTCAAGGACGACGGAATGGAGCCCGCGACCTAGCCACGAGCACGTCACACGGGGCTTGGGTCACCAGACCCTCCGCCACCGTGCCCAGCAGAACCATGCGGGTTGCGCTGGCTCCCCGGCTGGCTACGACAACGAGGTCGGCACCGCGACGCCTCACGACCTCTTCGATCGTCTGAGAGGGCGGCCCGTCGACCACCAGGGTGCGAACCGCACCATCCCAGGCGGCTGCATACTCCTCCATGCGCTCTTCGGCCAGGCCCAGCCGGGAGTCCCGGGAAGCCTCCAGCTCTTCCTTGAACAAGCCTGCCTCAGCCAAAATCGAGTCGAACCTCGAAGGCATCGAGTAAAGGACGGTGATCTCGGCTTCGGGGAAGAGGGCGAGGCCGCGGTTGACCGCGACCCGGGACTGCTCAGAGAAGTCGACTGCGGCGACGATCCTTCGATATGCCACCCTGGGCTGACGACGAACGACGAGGGTGTCGACAACCGTTTTGCGGGCGACCCGCTTGGCCACCGGGCCTACCGAGAATGCATCGATCGAGGACGACCCGACCACCACCATGCCGGCCGTCTTGCCTCGAGCGGTCAGCTCCCACGAAGGCGAGCCCTTGACCACTTCTAGTTCCACGGGGACCTCGGCTCGCTCCTTGATCCACTCGGCGAGCTTGCGGGCCTCGTCTCTCTGGTACTGCCTCATGAGACGAGCAATGCTCGGCTCGATCATCGCCTCGCCGACGGGCTCCAGCACATGGAGAAGATGAAGGGGGACACCAGACGATTCAGCCATCATCCGGGCCCGTTCGGCCACCCGACGGCCCATGGTGCTGAGATCAACTCCGGCGACGACGGCCCGCAACGATCCTCCAGGACAGGCAAGCGACTCTACAAGCTGTCACTTTCGTGTGCGGAAGCGAACGGATCGGGCCCTGCCAGGGCATGCTCGAGGCGCGTCAGGTACTCGTCGCGACCGATCACCACCGCCCCCAACGACTCCAGGTGCGGAGTCTTCCATTGGACATCGAGCAACCGGCCCTCTCCTTGGCTCATCACCACCACCAGGTGGACCAGTGCGACCTTGGAGGCATCACGAGCATCGTGAAACATCGACTCACCGGCGAATAACCCCCCGATCGCCACCCCGTAGAGACCCCCCACCAGTCGGCCCTCGTGGTCCCATACCTCAACCGAGTGGGCCCAGCCGAGACGATGGAGTTGGATGTAGGCGTCCACGAACTCCGGCGTGATCCAGGGATCTCCCCGCCCCGGATCGGCACACCCCCGGATGACGCCTTCGAAGTCGGCGTCCACCGACACCTGAAACCGTCTGGTCGACTGACGGAGGGAACGACTGATGTGCAATCCGTTCAGCGGGAGGATCGCCCGTTCGACCGGTGACCACCAACCGAGATGACCGTCGGGCAGATCCATCGGGAACATTCCCTTGCGATACGCCTGGAGAAGTGTCCCGAGCTCCAGGTCGGCTCCAACGGCAACCACATCCCCGTCGGCTAGACGCGGGTCGGGTAGCTCGAACATCGAAGGCATCGGCTCCACGGCCACGACCTGATTGTGTCAGAGCAGGAGCGCCGGTGTCCGTAGGCTGGCCCGAATGCGCGCTCTGATCTGTGACAGTTACCAAGGACTCGAAGCTCTCAGGGTGGACGATCTCCCCGATTTGGAACCGATGCCAGGGACCCTGCTGGTCGATGTCAGGGCGGCCGCGGTCAACTTCGCCGACATTCTCATGGTGGCAGGCCAGTATCAGACCCGGCCCGAGTTGCCCTTCATCCCCGGCGGTGAGCTGGCCGGAGTGGTCGTCTCGGCGAATGGGCTCGATGGGTGGTCCCCCGGTGACCGTGTCTGCGGTTTCGTCGGTATCGGGGCGATGGCGGAAAGAGCGACTGCATACCCGGGGGCGATCGCCCGGCTACCTGACCATGTCTCCTTCGAAGCCGGCGCAGCGATACCCGTCGCCTACGGGACGTCGTATCACGCCCTGGTGGACCGAGCCGACATGAGAGAAGGCGAGACGCTCCTGGTTCTCGGCGCCGCCGGTGGAGTGGGAATCGCCGCCATCCAGATCGGCAAGGCACTTGGAGCCCGGGTGATCGGCGCAGTTTCCTCGGAGGAGAAAGCCGCTGCGGTGCGAGAAGCCGGTGCCGACGACGTGTTGCGTTATGACCAAACCCCGCTCCGCGAGGGGATAGCAGCCGCCACTTCTGGTGAAGGAGTCGACGTCGTCTACGACCCAGTCGGGGGCGAGTCCACCGAGCTCGCCCTTCGTTCCACAAGGTGGAACGGACGACTCCTCGCAGTCGGGTTCGCCTCCGGCAGCATTCCCAACATTCCCATCAATCTGAATCTGGTGAAGGGCAACTCGATCGTCGGGGTGTTCTGGGGTCGGTTCAACATCGAGGAGCCGGAGAAGAGCGCCGCCAACAACGATGTGATCATGGGCTGGGTAGAAGACGGCACCTTGCGTCCCGTGGTGCAGAAGACCTACCCATTGGAAGAGGCCGTGGATGCCTTCCGGTGGGTGGCGGGGCGCAACGTCATTGGGCGGGTTGTGGTCGCTCCGTGACCGACTTCGTGGTGGTGGGCGGAGGCATTGCGGGCCTGGCGGCGGCCGCCCATCTGTCACCACACGGCTCGGTCGCCCTGCTCGAAACCGAGCAAAGCCTCGCCTTCCACACCACCGGGCGCTCTGCTGCACTGTTCGTCGTCAACTATGGCGGGCAGGGCTCTCGCCCACTGGCCTTGGCCAGTCAGTCTTTCCTCGAAGACCCCCCGGAAGGAGCGACCGACGCCCCGTTCCTCTCCGACCGGGGGGCACTGTGGGTTGCCGACGAAACACAAGTCGAGCTCCTCCATGAGATCGCCGACGAAGGCCGCAGGTCGGGAGCCGGCTCAGAGCTGGTCGACACCGCCGGGGTCCTCGATCTTGTCCACAAGTTGCGGCCCGATCGCATCGCCGAGGGTCTCTACGAGCCAAGCGCACAAGACATCGATGTCGCTGCCCTCCATCAGGCTTTCGTACGCATCGCCCGCCGCCACAATGCCGAGATCAGGCTCTCCTCACCGGTCACCGCCCTGACCAGGCTCGACACGGGTTGGCGTGTCACCACGCCGGGTGAGTCTCTCGACTGCTCAGTCGTGGTCAATGCGTCGGGGGCGTGGGGAGACCTGGTAGCCGTCATGGCAGGAGTGGAGCCGATCGGGCTGGAGCCGATGCGTCGTACCGCCTTCATGGTTCCTGGAGACGAGGCCTATTCCCGTTGGCCGATGGTGGTCGACGTCGAGCACAACTTCTACTTCCGCCCGGACGGGGTGCAGCTACTCTGCTCGCTCGCCGAGGAGACGCCTTCGGAGCCAATGGACTCGAGACCCGAGATGGAAGACGTTGCCCTTACCATCGAACGAATAAACCAGGCGACAACCCTCGACATCCGCACGGTCAACTCGCAATGGGCTGGGCTTCGCACTTTCGCCCCCGATCGTGATCTCGTCATCGGAGAGGACCCAACTGCACCCGGGTTCTTCTGGTTGGTCGGCCAGGGCGGCACGGGAATCATGACCTCTCCCGCTTATGGGGCGCTCCTGGCGAGTCAGGTGCTGGGAACAGGACTGCCGGCCGAGCTGGCCCAGGCCGGCGTGGACCCGGCTACTACCTCGCCCCATCGATTCCGCTGACCCGAGTTCGGGACTGACGGGAAGGATCAAGGCTCGGATCCTTTGCGCTCCAACCAGTCGGCAAGCGGGGTGGACATGCGGGCGGCGCGACTCCCCCAGTCGTACACCACCGTGGTCCGCGCCAGATGATCGTGCCATCCCCGGCGTTCCCGGCCGAACACGATGCCGACCAGGCCCAGGCCGAGCACCGAGAAGCTCAGCGGGTAGGTAACTGCCCGAATCAGGGCTTGACGACTCTGTAGTGCGATCGATCCATCGGCTCCGACCACCCGTACCCCCATGACCGTCTTGCCCAGGGTCTTGCCGAATACCGCTATCGACAGCCACAGATAGAGGAATGCCCAGAGGATGAAGCCAGCCACGAACCACACCCCTCGTCCAGCCAGATCGAGAGGGCGGGCGGCGACCAGGTCGAGGAGGAACGACGCGCCGGCGACGATGACCGTGAAACCGGTGGTGACGATGAGGCTGTCGAGGATGAAAGCAATCAACCGGGTCACGGGCCCGGCGTAGCGACCCGTTCGTAGCGCGGGGTCGTGCTCGGTCTTCTCGTCGACCCAGGTGAGCAACTTCCCGGGACCAGGTGGAAACTGGCGCGCGTCCCTTCCCACCAAGTGGTTCAAGCCTCGGAATGTGATCTCGTCGATACCCACGATGGGCTTGCGGAAGAGGTCGAGAGCGGAACCGGTCAGATGACTGGTGCTGTCCGCCACGATCTCGGGGATGCCGGCCCGGTCGACCAACGCCCGCACATCCAACCGCTCCATGAGCGCATCCATGTCGGCTCTCTCCAGGAGACGATCGACGTCCACTCGATCGAGCAAGCGCTCGACATCCACACGATCGAGCAATGAATTGACGTCGACCCGATCGAGCAGCGCATTGACATCGACGTGCTCCAACACGACGTCAGGGTCGACGACACCCAGGACCCTTTCGCTCGCTCCGCGGGCGGCACGACTGAAGAAGCCTCGACGATCCGGGCTCTTGCCCGATGCTCCCGGCTCTGCGTTCACCGCAAAGCAAGCTAGTTGGTCACCGCCCCCATTTGAGCGGACCCGACCAGACGTGCGTACTTGGCCAGCGCGCCGGTTTCGTATCGGGCTGGGTGTGGCGACCATTTCGATGACCGCTCCTGCAGCACCTGGTCGTCGACGAGGACATCGAGACGCCGGGAGGGGAGGTCCACCTTGATCCGATCTCCATCCTCCACGAGACCCATCGGACCGCCCACCTCCGATTCCGGTGCGACGTGACCGATGCACAAGCCGGTGGTGCCACCGGAGAAGCGCCCGTCCGTGATCAGCATCACATCCTTGCCCAGTCCGGCACCTTTGATCCCCGCGGTTATCTGGAGCATCTCCCTCATCCCGGGACCGCCCTTGGGCCCCTCCGTCCGGATGACCACCACGTCACCATGGGAGATCTTGTGGTCGAACAGCGCCTCCAGGGCCCCTTGCTCGCCGTCGAAGACCCGAGCCGGGCCTTCGAAGGTCTCGAGGTCGACGCCGGCCACCTTGACCACTGCCCCCTCCGGAGCGAGGTTGCCACGAAGGACGGCGATTCCCCCCTCAGGCGCCAGCGGGCTGGACGGTGCCGCGATGACGCTCTGGTCGGAGTCGAACGTCACGTCACGCAGATTCTCCGCCATCGTTTCGCCGGTCACCGTGAGAACGTCGCCGTGGAGAAGACCCTCGTCGAGCAGGGCGCGGAGGACCACGGGCACTCCCCCGATCCGATCAAGGTCCACCATGTGATAGCGGCCAAACGGCTTCAGGTCACCGAGGTGGGGGGTGCGCCGGGAGATCTGGTCGAAGTCCTCCAACTCGAGCTCGACTCCCGCCTCGTGGGCAATGGCCAGCAGGTGAAGGACTGCGTTCGTCGAGCCGCCGAGAGCCATCACGGTCGTGATCGCATTCTCGAAAGCAGGACGGGTGAGGATGTCGTGGGGCCGGGTCCCGTTGTCCAGGAGACGCATCACCGCTTGGCCTGAGCGCTCGGCGTAGCCAGCCAGTCGGGGGTCGACCGCGGGGACGGAAGCCGATCCCGGCAACGCCATCCCGATCGCTTCACCCACCGAGGCCATGGTGTTGGCGGTGAACATGCCGGCACAGGAACCGGCCCCGGGACAGGCAGCCCGCTCGATTTCCAGCAACTCCTCGACCGTGATTCTGCCCTCCGACTCGGCCCCGATCCCTTCGAAGACGTCGACAATCGAGATGTCCCGCCCCCCGAGATGCCCGGGAAGACTCGACCCGCCGTAGAGAAAGACCGCGGGCAGATCGAGGCGGGCCGCTGCCATCAGCATCCCGGGCAGAGACTTGTCGCAGCCGGCGATGGATACCAGTGCGTCGAAGCGCTCGGCGTGCATGACCAACTCGACCGAATCGGCAATCACCTCACGCGAAACCAGGGAGGCCCGCATCCCCTCGTGACCCATCGAGATGCCGTCCGAGACGGCAATTGTGGAGAAGACCAGACCCACTCCCCCGGCCTGCACGACACCGGTCTTGGCCTGTTTGGCCAACTCGGGGCCGGTGAGATTGCACGGCGTCACCTCGTTGCCGGCCGAGACAATCCCCACCTGGCTCTTAGAGAAGTCGTCGTCGGTCAAACCGACGGCGCGGAGCATTGCTCGTGCCCCGGACTTGGCCACGCCTTCGGTCACATCCTGAGATCTGATCTTCTGGGTCATGGCCGTGGATCCTAAGACGTTGGATTTCATCTCAGCGCCAAACCGACCACAATCGGATCATGGCAACGATCTACTACGACTCGGACAGCGACCTCGACCTGATCAAAGCTAAGAAGGTCGCCATCATCGGCTATGGCAGCCAGGGCCATGCCCATGCCCTCAATCTGAAGGAGTCGGGGGTCGACGTCGTGGTCGGTCTGCGTGAAGGCTCATCGAGCAGGACCGAGGCAGAACGGGCAGGGCTCCGGGTGCTCACTCCCGATGAGGCAGCCGAGTGGGCCGACGTCATCATGATGTTGGTGCCCGACCAGCACATGGGGGTCATCTACGCCGAGTCGATCGAGCCCAAACTCGACTCGGGCGACACCCTGCTCTTCGCCCACGGCTTCAACATCCACTTCGGGGAGATCGTCCCTCCGGAAGATGTCGATGTCGTGATGATCGCCCCCAAGGGCCCCGGACACTTGGTCCGCCGCACCTATGAGCAGGGCTCGGGCGTCCCCTGCCTCCTCGCGGTTCATCAGGACGCCTCCGGCCAAGCTAGAGACCTCGGGCTGTCCTACGCCTCGGCCATCGGTGGCGGGCGAGCAGGCGTGCTGGAGACGACCTTCAAGGAGGAAACCGAAACCGACTTGTTCGGAGAGCAGGTGATCTTGTGCGGTGGCATCTCCGAGTTGATAAAGGCTTCGTTCGAGACTTTGGTCGAAGCGGGATATCAGCCCGAATCGGCCTATTTCGAGACACTTCACGAATTGAAGCTGATCGTCGATCTCCTCTATGAGGGTGGGCTGTCCTGGATGAGGTACTCGGTTTCGGACACCGCCGAATACGGCGACTACACCCGTGGCTCCAGAATTGTCACCGACGAGACCAAGAAGGCGATGAAGGCGGCCCTGGCCGAGATCCAATCAGGCGCGTTCGCCAACGAGTGGATGGCCCAGGCCCGAGAAGGTGCGCCTTTCCTCCTGGAGCAGCGGGCGGCCAATCGCTCCCATCAGATCGAAGATGTGGGGAGGGAGCTGCGCAAGATGATGCCGTTCATGGAGCCCAAGACCGCCCCCTGACATCCAGCACCTTCTGGCGCGCTACCTCCCGTTCTGGCCCTCCGTTCTGGCGCTCCGTTCTGGCCCTCCGTTCTGGCGCTCCGTTCTGGCGCGGCAACCTGACCCCACAGACCAAGCTCTCCGCGCCAAAACCGGGAACCTCCGTTCTGGCGCGGCAACCAGACCCCACAGACCAAGCTCTCCGCGCGAAAACGGGGTGGCGGTTACCCGGTCTGGGCCAGTTTGGAGCTGATCCAGGTGTCGATCTCCCCCCAGGTGTCGTAGAGCCAGAGCTCCTGCTGCTCAGGGGGCGGGATGTCTTCGGCTCTCACGTGCCAGAACTTCACCGCCACCGAAGTGTCCATCGGCATCGCCCGCCAGATATCCCCTGCGGTGACGAATGCCTCCAGACCGGCGTGACCGATGAAGAAGACGTCCGACTCTGGTGCTGCGGCCAGGGCAGTCATGACTCCGGCAGAGCGGGGAGGAAGCGTCTGCTTGAGATCCTCGGCCCTCTCCGCCAGGTCGGGTCGGCCGATCTCCCGCAGCTTCTGGATGGCTCTTGCCCGGCGACCCTCGGTGTAGTTCGCCCCCTCGGGGAAGATGACAAAGGCGTCGTTGACGTCCATCGTCCTGGCCAAGTCCGAGATCGACTCGATGGTTGACTCGCCCCCCCTTCTGCCGGCAGGCACAAACGAAACCGGAAGCCGGTTGAGAATGACATCTACTGCCGGGTCCCATTGCAGGAACTCTTTGAGCACGATGCGCGGGTCACGCCGGAACCCGTTGACCAGCCCATCGATCAGCAGAAACGAGTCACCCGGGCCGGCGTGTCGGGAGAGGACCAGGATCGAGCGGGAACGCTCTCCTTCAGAAGTTGCCGGGCGGTCACCGTCTCGGAGCACCTGTAGCTTGAACGTGGCCTGACCTGACCGGACCACGGTGCGCAGGATCCATCCCAACAGCCAATAGTGGAACGCTGTGAAGCGCCGGGAACGAAGCTTCCAGCCGAATCCAGAAGCGATCCAGGCCAGGAACATGACGATGAGGCCCGCCGTCTCGACCATGAGGTAGAGGAAGAGGAACCAGGCGAGACGCAGGATCCGCCACTCGCCGGGGACATAACGCGAAGCGAACGAAGCCACGACCAACCACACAGGAAGAGACAGGACCGCCAGGACGACGCCGAGGACCACGGCCGGGTCGATGAGGATACGTCTCAGCAACTTGGGCGGCAGCTTCACGCCCGTGCCTCGAGATAGTCGGTCGAGGCACGATAGGCACCTTCTATCAGCTGATTGGTCGAGCTCACATCCCGCCACCGCAGCTGTCTCGAATCGTCGAAGGCGACCGGGTTTCCCGAGGGCAGGAGGTGAAGGTCGATGCCATGGGGGAGATTGTCCACCGCGGTCGTGAACCGATGACGCCGGGCTATCTCGAACGAGATCAGCGCCGCCTCGTATAGACGCTCCGGGGGCCGCAACTGTGACTCGACCCGACCGACCTGGAGCACATAGATGGTCGACGCTCCGAGCTCGACCGCCCGAGCGAGCGGGACCGAGTTCACCAGACCACCGTCGTAGAAGTGCTCTCCGCCGATCTCGACCGGTGGAAACAAAGCGGGGATGGCGGAGGAAGCGAGCAGGGCTTCGATCAAAGGGCCTTTGATGAACCAGTGCTCAGCAGCTCTCTCGATCGAGGCGGCGACACACTGAAAACGGGTCTGCAGATCCTCGATTTGCCGGTCTCCGGAATGCACGTGGCCGAGCAGTCTTCGCATCTCTGAAGTGTCGTGCAATGCCGGCTTGAGGGTTATCGCGTTCCTGAACCGGTCGAGCCTGCTCCCTTGCAGCAGATCGGCTTCCGCGATCTCGACCCACAGCTCAGCTAGCCGGGCCACTCCCACCGCACCAGGCTGGTCGGCGATGACCGAGCCATTGAAGGCACCGATCGAGGTGCCCAACACCAGATCGGGTTTGATGCCCGCTTCGTCGAGCGCCCGCAGCATCCCGACCTCGACCGCGCCCCATCTTCCCCCTCCACCGAGCACGAACGCAGTAGTCGCCGATTCAGTCATATCGGGAAAGCCGTGTCGCTACGTCTCCTCCTCGATGTACCACTCGGTGAAGTCGCGACATCGGTCGAATTCGTCGAACTTGATCACGAACAGGTTTCTGTAGCTGGCCGGAGGCTCGAAGTAGCGGGTTGCCGCGGTGACAACCGCAATGTCGTCGCTCTCGACAAGCGGGATCCATTCGAAGTCCCAGTTGTCCGGGTCGTCGTCGGCTGTCCGCCACCACTCCACTATCTCGGCGTGCCCGTGCATCTCACCATCGGCAGTCTGGGGGTCGTAGACGGCGTCGACCGTGAAGAGGGCCGCGATCTGGTCGGGATCGTTTGACGACCAGGCTTCGATGTAACCCTCCATCCACCCGTCGAGACGCTCGCTCATCGCAGATCCATGCCGACAACCAACGGATCGTTGCCGGCGACCCCGAACCCAGTCATCGATCTGCTCATGGCTCTGGCAAGGTACCCGTTCTCGCCACCGTCGCGTACCAGTCGAAGCTCCGCTTCGGGAGCCGATCCTTGGTCTGCTCATCCACCCATACCAAGCCGAACCTGTTCGAGAAGCCTTGCACCCACTCGAGGTTGTCGAGAAAGCTCCAGACGAAATAGCCGTCGACCGGGATCCCCCGTTCCCTGGTTGAGGTCACCGCCCCGATATGGCCCCGGAGGTATGAGATGCGGCGCTGATCGTCGATCACGCCGTTCTCGTCGGGGCCGTCGGAGTAGCTGGCTCCGTTCTCGGTGACCAGGATCGAGGCAGGCGAATAGGTGTCGGACAGGTGCTCGAGATAGCTAGCCAAACCCCCGGGATCGATCCTCCAACCCATCTCGGTGTAACCGTCCGGCGGGTTGGGGCCGGGTTGGCTCTCGGGGTCTTCGGACTCCTCGGCGCCTGCGCGAACTCTCAACGTGGTGTAGTAGTTGAGCCCGAGGAAGTCGATCGGGGTGGCGATGACGTCGAGATCCCCGGGTTGGAGCACAGAGAGGTCGATCCGACCCCGGTCCTGATAGGTCCGCATAATGTCCTCGGGATAGCCGTGGCCAAAGACCGGATCGAAGAACCATCGGTTGCGGAATCCGTCGAAGTGGCGAGCCGCTGCCACATCGTCGTCTGAGTCAGTGGCCGCCACCGCGGGTCTGCAGTCGATCGAGATGCCGACTGAGGCACCGCCGACCCGACTTCGTATCTCGTCGGCCGCCCGGCCATGCGACAACAGCAGATGATGGCCGACGCTCAGGGCGGTCGGCCAATCGGTGAAACCCGGGGCAAAGACGCCGTCTTTGTGCCCCAGCATCGCGGTGACCCACGGTTCATTCTGGGTGATCCAATGCTCCACTTGGTCTCCCAGGGCATCGGCCACCATCCCGGCGTAGCGGGCGAACGCGTCGACCGTGTTTCGTGAGGCCCATCCACCCTTGTCCTGAAGCGATTGTGGGAGATCCCAGTGATAGAGCGTCAGATAGGGAGTGATCGATCGGTCTCGCATACCCGAAACCAATCGCCGGTAGAAGTCGAGACCGGCTCGATTGACCTCACCATCACCCTCAGGGAGGATCCTGGTCCAGGCAACCGAGAACCGGTAAGCCTGAATGCCCCCTTCGGCGAGCAGGTCGAGGTCTTCCTCCCACCGATGGTAATGGTCGACCGCGACGTCGCCCGGGTCCTGCATTCGCCCCTGATCGGAGAACCGGTCCCAAATGGATTCGCCCTTGCCGTCCTCGCCCCGAGCACCTTCTACCTGGTAAGCGGAGGTTGCGACACCCCAGACGAAGTCAGCGGGCGGGCGCGCCGAGGTCATTCAGCCTCCGATTCAATGACCTGCTGCTTTCCAGCAGTTCAGACGCTCTCCGCCACCTTTTGCTGGGAGCCGACCCTCAACCCGCTCTTCGGATCGAAGAAGTGCAACTTGGCGCAGTCGACGATGAGGTCGATCTCATCGCCTCTCGACACCCTGGCATCGGGGCTCACCCGTGCGATCCAGTTGGTGACCTCGCCAAGCGAGGACGCATCCTGGCCGGTGTCGGCCAGCAACTCCTCGATGTCGGGTGTCACTACCGGAGGCCGGTTCACGGTGAAGTGAACGTAGGTCTCGGCGCCGAGCATCTCGGTGACCTCGACCTGTGCGGTGATGGTGCGGTCGGGGTCCGGTCCCTTGACGACAGCGGCCTCGAGGGAATTGGGGCGGATCCCCACCACCAACTCCTCGCCCATGCTGTTCTCGATGCCGGGATGGCTGGCCAGAGAGCGAGGATCGACCTTCAAAGTGGCGCTGGGGGTTTTGACCCACACTTCGTCACCACGGCCCTCAAGGGTGCCGTAGGCCAGGTTCATCGCCGGACTACCAATGAAGCCGGCCACGAACAGATTGTCGGGATGGTCAAAGAGCTCGGTGGGAGCACCCACCTGCTGGAGGTTCCATGGCCTCGGCCCCGACACTGGCCGGAGGACGGCCACCCGATCACCGAGAGTCATCGCCTCCACCTGGTCGTGGGTCACATAAACGGTCGTGGTCTCGAGTCGGCCGTGGAGCCGCTCCAGCTCGGCACGCATCTGCACCCGGAGCTTTGCGTCCAGGTTGGAGAGCGGCTCGTCCATCAGAAAGGCGGCCGGCTCGCGCACGATGGCTCGTCCCATGGCAACACGCTGTCTCTGCCCACCGGAGAGCGCCTTCGGCTTGCGCTCCAGGTAATCGCGGATCTCGAGGATGTCGGCGGCCTCATGCACTCGCCGCTGGATCTCGTCCTTGGAGAACTTCCTCAGCTTCAGACCGAACGCCATATTGTCGAACACCGACATGTGCGGGTAGAGGGCGTAGTTCTGGAACACCATGGCAATGTCGCGGTCTTTGGGAGCGACATCGTTGACCACCTTCTCGCCGATCATCATGGTGCCCTCGGTGATGTCCTCGAGACCGGCGATCATCCTCAGAACGGTCGACTTGCCGCACCCGGAGGGCCCGACCAGCACGAGAAACTCGCCGTCATTGATCTCGAGATCGAGGTTTCCTACCGCCCTCGTTCCGTCTTCGTAGATCTTGCCGAGACCTTCCATTGTGATCCGCGCCATCTCACTACTCCCTTTTGCCGTGGGGTCGCGACCTGAAACTAGCGGAAAAGCGCGGCCGGGGTCGAAGAAGTCCGCCGCGTCTCCCCCCACGCCAGCCGACAGCCGGCCAGAAACCGGCGATCACCCGAGAGGTTGCGAGGGCTCGAAAGCAAGCCCGGGCACGAGAATTGCCACGGCCACAGGAACTCGACCCCAAGGAATTAGCGCGCAGCAGCGCCAGTCGGATAGGGTTAGTCCCTGAGCAGTCGGCGGTCGCCGACCCGCTCATCCAAACGGAGGAGACTAAATGAATCGATTGCATAGGCTATTGGCCTTGCTCGCAGTGCTTGCACTGGTGGTAGCTGCTTGTGGCGGCGGAGAAGGCGGAGAAGACGACGGTGACGCGACGACGACATCAGCGGAGGGGACAGCCAGCTTCACCGATGTCGACGTGTCAGGAACGGAAGTCTCGCTGTGGAGCGCCCCGACCGGAGACGAAGGCGCGGCCATCCAGGCCGCGTTTAATGTCTACGGCGAGGCCGAAGGGGCGACGGTCACCTATCTCGGAAGTGACTCGTTCGAGCAGGATCTGAGGATCGCGGTAGACGGTGGCTCGCCACCGGACGTTGCTGTCACTCCCCAGCCCGGCTCGATCTGTGAGTTCGCCGACGCCGGGAGTCTGGTGTCCCTAGAGGACATGGGCTTCGACATCGCAGCCCTGGAGGCGGCACATGGTGCCTACTTCATCGGACTCGGCGAGTGTGGCGGCAGTCACTACGCGGTACCTACCAACGCCAACTACAAGAGCATCGTCTGGTACAACAAGCCGTTGTTCGACGCTGGTGGCTACACCATCCCGGAAACCTGGGACGACCTGGTGACGCTCTCGGCGCAGGTCCGCGACGACGGGACCACCCCGTGGTGCATCGGACTGGGCAGCGAAGCAGCCACCGGCTGGCCGGGCACCGACTGGATTGAGGACATCATGATCCGCACCGCCGGTGCAGACGTGTACAACCAGTGGGTGAACCACGAGATCCCGTTCACGGATCCCGCCCTGGTCACCGCTTTTGACACGTACGCCGAGATCATGTTCGGCGAGGAGTTCGTCCTCGGTGGACCCGACGGAGTGTCGGCCATCGACTTCCGGGATGCCCCGGATCCGATGTTCAACGAACCGCCGAGTTGCATGTTCCATCGCCAGGCGTCGTTCATCGCCAGCTTCTTCCCCGAAGGGGTGGAGCCGGGCGTGGATGCCGACTTCTTCAACTTCCCGGCGATCGACACCAGCCTGCCCGCCGCCGCCATGGGTGGTGGTGAGCTTGCCATCGTGTTCAACAACCGTCCCGAGGTAGTTGCCTTCGTCGAGGCGTATGCAGGTCCCGACCTGCAATGCGTGGTGGCTTCACCCGCAGGACACGGTGTCGCCGGCATCGAGCGGATCTCGGCCAACGCCAACACCTCGGCCGACTGTTATGAGTCGGACACGGTGAAGAAGCAAGCTGAGGCAGTTTCTGCGGCCCTGGGCGCCAACGGATTCGTCTTTGACGCATCCGACTTGATGCCCTCCGCCGTCGGGCAGGGCTCGTTCTGGACCGGAATGGTCGACTGGACACGCGGTACCCCAACCGCGGAGGTCCTGGAGTCCATCGAGGCCAGCTGGCCCTAAGCCGATCGAGACCGATTGACGAAGGAGGGGTGGCCCCGCCACCCCTCCTTCCTTTTGGTTAGAGTCGCTCACCTGTCCAGCGGAGGAGGCAGCGAGAAGTGCAACCGGTAGTCACCGAAGACCAGAACACTCAACCGTCGCCCATCGGCACTCCGCCGCCCGGTCGAAGGCCCGGTCCGTGGACCCATGTTTTGCGAATCGGGGTCTCCCTGGTGGTCCCGGTGGTAGCCGCGCTGGGTATCTACTTCGCGGGCACGGTGCTGCTCGACGCCGACTCGAACCGGGTCGTTGTGGTGGTCATGGCCCTGCTCGTGGGTGTGGTCGGAGTATTTGCTCTCTACTACGGGATGGATTGGGTGGTCAACCATCTCCCCGACCGACATCGCGACTTCGTGAGACCGTTTGCGTTCGTCGGGCCGGCGGTGGTGCTTCTTGCGGTGTTCCTCCTCTACCCCACCTTCAACACCATCGTTCTCAGCTTCCAGGACCGGTTAGGCCAGGAGTGGGTGGGTTTCGACAACTACGTCGCAATCTTCTCCAACAGCGAGACCCTGACCGCCATCCGCAACAGCATTGCCTGGGTCATCGTCGTCCCTCTCTTCTCGGTTCTCATCGGGCTCGGCTTCGCCGTGCTCGCCGACAAGCTGGGGCGGAAGAGCGAGGCGATCTCCAAGTCGTTCATCTTCATGCCGATGGCGATCTCGTTTGTGGGGGCGTCCATCGTGTGGAAGTTCGTATACAGCTTCCGGCCCGAGGGGTTCGGCGAGCAGATCGGCCTGCTCAATGGCTTCCTCACCGGTTTGGGGAGTGAGCCGATCGCCTGGCTGCTCGCCGAACCGTGGAACAACTTCTATCTGATGGTGATCCTGGTCTGGCTTCAAACCGGATTCGCGATGGTGATCCTCTCCGCTGCCATCAAGTCGGTTCCTGAGGAGATCATCGAGGCGGCGAGGATCGACGGAGCGAGCGAGGTGCAGGTGTTCCGCAATGTCACCATTCCGTCCATCTCCTCGACGCTGGTGGTGGTTTCCACCACCGTGATCATCACGGTGTGGAAGGTGTTCGACATCGTCTTCGTGATGACCGGTGGACGCTTCGGCACCTCGGTGGTGGCGGAGCGGATGGTGACCGAGTTCTTCACCTTCCGTAACTCGGGTGGAGGCGCCGCCCTGGCCGTGGTGCTCCTGGTAGCCATCATCCCGCTGATGGTGGTCAACGTGAAGCGGTTCAGGCAGCAGGAGGAGACGAGATGACGGCGACCACAGCGACTCGCCCACAGCCCGTGGTGAACAAGCCTCGACCTTCCCTGCCGGCGAGGATGCTCGAACGCTGGCCGATCAAGCTGGCTCTGCTCGTCATCGTGATCATGTGGATCATCCCCACCCTCGGGGTACTCATCAGCTCGCTTCGCCCCGCTGCCCTGGTCAACGCCAACGGCTGGTGGACGGTGTTCACCAACCCTGGAGCCAACGAGTGGACCTTCGAGAACTACCGGACCGTCCTCACATCGGAGGGCTTCGGCAACGCCTTCCTCAACAGCTTGTCCGTGACCATTCCGGCCACGGTGATCCCGATCACGGTGGCGGCCTTCGCAGCCTACGCCTTCGCCTGGATGGAGTTCCCGGGTCGGCAGTGGATATTCGTGACCGTGGTGGCGCTGTTGGTGATCCCTTTGCAGATGGCGCTGATCCCGTTGCTCCAGCTCTATGTGCGGTTCGACCTGAACGGGACATTCCCCGCGGTATGGCTGGCCCACACTGGCTTCGGGCTACCCCTGGCCATCTACCTGCTTCGCAACTACATCGGCTCGTTGCCCTCCTCGATGATGGAGTCGGCGCGCATCGACGGTGCCACCCATTTCGAGATCTTCACCAAGCTGGTGGTGCCGTTGTCGGTGCCGGTACTGGCCTCCTTCGCCATCTTCCAGTTTCTCTGGGTGTGGAACGACCTGTTGGTTGCCCTCGTCTTCCTCGGTGGAGAGCCCAAGGTGAGGGTCGTCACGCTGGCGCTGAGGGACCTCAACGGCTCTCGGGGCGAGGCGTGGCACTTGCTGACTGCCGGCGCCTTCATCACCATGGCCCTCCCCCTGTTCGTGTTCCTGACCCTTCAGCGTTACTTCGTGAGGGGCCTGACCGCGGGCTCGGTCAAGGGCTGAGCCGGCGAAGAGGCAAGGCGATCGCCCGCGGATCCTGGTGATCTCGTCCCCTGATGCGGGGCAGGTGAGACCGGGACGGATCTGGCTGGCGATCGGTCTCGGCACGGTCGTCCAGACCATCAGCTTCGGCTCTCTCCTGTTGGGGGCCCTGGCATCCCAGTCGGACGAACCCTCGGCTGCGGGGCCGGCGTTTGCCCTCGGCTTTGCCCTGGTTCCGATCGTCTTCGTGCTGGTCGCCTTCGTGTCGGGTGTGGCGCGGGCACCGCTCGCCGCGCTCAAGGCGATGGGTCTGTGGCTGCTGATCGCCCTTCCCTTCGGTCTGGTCAACCCGGTTATCGGTCTGTGCGCCGGCTTCACTGCCGGAGCAGCCGTGACGCTCCGGCACACCGAGTCGCACAAGCGCGGGGCTCGCGCCGCGGCCACTTTGATCGCGATTTCTTACGTAGCGGTGTTGGTCTTCACGTTCACCCAAGCCGGGATCTTCGCCGGCGCAGTGTCGCCGCTACTGGCGATGAGGGCCGCCGACATCTACAGCGAGCGACAGGCTCGAATCAATGAGCTGCCTGGCTAGTGGCCGTTGGTGGCGTCTCCATCGTTCAAGTCGAACCCCGGCATCCCGGAGTTGATCCAGTCTTCGAGCGCCTCATCGTTGGGCACGTCCTGGCTCCGTTTCTGGGCGAGACGGATCCGGTGGTTGAGGAAGTCGCAATAGCCCTGTATCGGATCCCCACCCCTCCGATGAGCGATTGCGGCGACCACCGGCTCGAATGAGTTGGTCAACCACTTGAACGTGCCGACACTCTTGCCGCTTGCCGTCGTCGACTCGTGCTTGGCCAGGAAGTAGTTGAGATCGCTCAGTATCACCCGAGCCTGATTCTCCGAAGCCTCGATGCCGGTGAGCTGTCGCAATCTCTCCGAGTGGAAGGTCCGGCCGCCTACCGAGACCCTCATAGTCACCACATTGCCCAGGTCGGTGGGAACGAGCTCGACATCGTCGACAGAGAAGCCGAGGTCGTTGAGACGGGCGATCCGCTCACGGATCCGGTAGCCCTCATCCCGGGTGATGATCAGCTCTTGATCGAGCTCGGCCCACAACGATTTGTATCTCATCTCGATGTCGTCCCCAAGGCTGAGATCGGCGTGATCGATCTCGACACCGGTCATGGCGGCGATGTCAGCCATCTCCCCGGCGAGATTCATCTTCATGATCTCGAGGTCCTCGGCGCGCTGTCCGTCTGAAAGCCGATCCCTGAGTCGGGAAGTCTCCCCGTCGATCATCACCGCCTCTATGGTCTCGGCGTCGTAGCGGTAGAGCACGTTGGAGAGCGAGCAGTCACCCCAATAGCAGCCGGCCAGATGGAGCTCGACCAGAAGCCCGGCCACCGCGTCGAGCAACTGAGACCGTCTCGCCCCGAACCCCGAGCCCGAAACCAAATGTCGGTAGGGGAATGAGTGGTCGACATAGCGGGTGATCACGGCTGCCGACTGCTCTTCTAGCGGGTCGAGCCATACCCTTTCCACCAGACCCACCGGCTCCGCCGAGCGAGTGGTGCGCTCCTCGAGGGCACGAAGCAGGTGATACTCCCCACGGGCCACCCGGCGGGGAAGCTCTTTGATGACAAACACTCCTTCGTCGTAGGCAACGAAGACCACCGGATGACGATGGATCCCCGCCGGCATGTCGACGAGTCGACGGTGTGCCCACTCGGTGACCGGTTGCTCCCAGGGCAGATCGAGAAAGTCCGGGTTGCCCGGTCGTATCTGAAGATGTGGGGTCCCCATCCCGCCATGTAAGTCGCCAATGACCTCGATCTGGCGTCATCGGTTGACATCTGGATACTTTGTATGTTTAATAAACATTCAGAGTAGAGGACGTCTAATTGACCGACACACAGCCAAATATCACCCGCCCCGGTCTCACTCCCCTCTCCACCAGGGCCAAGGCAACCCGGGGTCAAACCCGCCGCAACAACCTTCGTCTCGCCTTGCAACTGGTCTATACCGACTCCCCCACATCCAGGGCCCATGTAGCCCGAGCGTCGCATCTGACCCCGGCAACAGCGTCCGACCTCGTCGACGAGCTGCTCGACCTGGGGCTGGTGATGGAGGTCGGAACCGGGCCGTCGGCCGGGGGCAAACCCCCGACTCTCATCGCACCCAACCCCGAAGGCCGGTCGATCGTCGCGCTCGACCTCTCATCCACCGAGTTCCAGGGAGCGCTGGTCGATCTGTCGGGGGAGATCGTCGCCACCCGGTCCATCCCGGGCGCTATCGGAGAAGCGGGGTTGCATGCCGCCCGTGACCTGGTCCGGTCTCTGGCCTCGCTCAGCATCGCACCCCTGCTCGGTGTCGGCATCGGCACCCCTGGTGTTGTCGAGCCGGCGCATGGCGTGGTCACCTCCGCCAACCTCGGGTGGAAGGAGGCACGGCTCGGCGCCGCCGTCGCAGAAGCCACCGAAGTCCCGGTTCACATCATCAACGACGCCCACGCCGCGGTGCTTCACGAGTACAGCGTTCACTCACCACGGGTGACGAGTCTCGCCCTGGTCCGGGTCGGTCGTGGGATCGGAACCGGGTTCGTTCTCGACGGGCATCTCTACCGGGGCGAGACCGAAGCGACCGGCGAGATCGGGCACGTCCGGTTCGACGACGGGGTACAGCCATGCACCTGTGGCAACCGAGGCTGCCTGGAAACCATCGCCTCCATAGCGGCCCTTCTCGAAGCGGTGGGCGGAGACCAACACCCGACTCACCAGCGGGTGGCCGAGATCGCATCTGATCCAACTGCCGAAACGGCAGTGAGCGAAGCAGCCATAGCACTCGGTCGCGGGCTGGCCCCGATGGTCGCCATGCTCGCGGTGCGTGAGATCGTGCTCTGGGGTGAAGTCACCTCCCTCGGCGAGGGTTACCGGGCCATCGTGGAGGAAGAGATCCGCAGCCGGGTCCTCCCGGTGAACACTGACCAGATCCGGGTCGGCTATGCCTCCGCCGGGCCTGATGCGGTGATCAGGGGAGCAGCCGGTTTGGTTCTCTCCACCGAGCTGGGAGTGGTCTGGTGAGTGCTCTGCCCGCCGGGATCGACATTGGAGGCAGCGGCACCAAGGCATGTCTCGTCGCCGACACAAGACCGATCGGCACCACCACGCTACCCACCGAGATGACCGGCGGCGACGGTCTCGGCGATCTCGTCATCACCGCCCTGAAGCGCACTCTGAGCGAGGCGGGGCGAGACCTCGATCAAGTCACGTCGATCGGGATCGGAGTCCCGGGACAGGTGAATGACGGTGTCGTTCGGCATGCGGCCAATCTTGGCATCGACGAGACGGGGTTCGACCTGGGTGGCTATGTCTCCTCCGCCACCCAGGTCGCCACCTTCGTCGAAAACGACATGAGGGCCGCTGCGTTCGGGGCCTACACCCAGTCTGTCTCCATCCACCCGGCGATGAGGAACCTGGTGTTTGTGGGTCTCGGCACCGGGGTGTCGGCGGGAGTGGTCATCAACGGCGCGATCTTCCGAGGAAGCCGCGGGTTGGCAGGCGAATTCGGCCACGTGCCGATGGGTACCGGCATCGTCTGTGTTTGCGGCTCGGTCGGCTGCTTGGAGACCGTGATCGGGGCCACCGCACTCGGCAAGGAATGGCAACAGACCCCAGTGAGCTCGCTGTTCCAGTCCGCGGCCGGAGGAGACGTGCGAGCAGCGGCACTGGCCGCGAGGGCAATTGACCATCTAGCGGAGGCCATGTGGTGGCTCGCCGCCACTTACGACCCGGATCTCTTCTACCTCGGTGGCGGGGTGGGAATGGGCGCTCCGTCGATCAGGAGCATGGTCGCCGCGCGGTGGGCGGAGCTCGAGGCGGACTCGGAGCTCGCCCGGCGGGTCCTGGATCCGAGCCGCATCCGTATGTACGACCTCGAGGAACCGGTCGGCGCTTACGGTGCCGCACTCCTCGGCGCCGACCTCGCCAGGAGCCCGGGATGAGAAATGGCATTTGTCCCCTAACGATGTGCACCGGTCGTTGGCATACATCAAGTAGTACAAAAGGTCCCCGTATGCCGTCCGCGATACCGGCAGTACGGGGCGACACACGACAGCAAACCGGGAGGAGATCCCATGAGTAAACGATGGATAATCGCAATGATCGCGGCGCTGGCCATGATTGTTGCGTCCTGCGGTGGTGACACCGCATCTACCACCACAGAGGGGACCGGAACCGCCGAGGCTCCGGGCACTACAGCCGAAGGTGAAGCCACGCCCACGACCGGCGAGGAGATGGAGTCGACGGGTTACGAGCACCTCGATCAGGCTTTGGCCGGCGATTTCAGTGGCTCGACGGTGCAGGTTTGGGCGCAATGGCTGCCCGAGTCCTCGGAGGCATCCAACTTCACCTACACACTGGAGCCGTTCCAGGAAGCAACCGGGATCACCGTCGATTTCCAGCCCACGCCGGACTACGAGACGGCACTCCAGGTGGCCGTTGACGGCGGCAACGCCCCCGACATCGCCCAGATCGCCCAGCCGGGCAAGATGCACCAGTATGCCGATGCCGGCTCGCTGGTGAGTCTCAGCGAATGGATCAACACCGACAAGCTGGCTGCCGACATGGTGCCCGCGTTCTATGAGCTCGGCACCTACAACGACACCCTGTACGGCGTCTACTACAAGGCCGACGTCAAGTCGATCGTGTGGTACCCGGTGCAAGGGTTCGCGGACAACGGGTATGAAGTGCCGACCACCTGGGATGAGTTGATCGCCCTCAGCGACCAGATCATCGCCGACGGCAACGGCAACCCATGGTGCATCTCGATCGAGAGCCAGGAGGCCGACGGTTGGGTGGCCACCGACTGGATGGAAGACATCCTGCTGCGCACTGCATCGCCGGAGATCTACAACCAGTGGATCTCCCATGAGATTCCCTTCAACCATCCGGAGGTCCTCGAAGCAGCCGACTACATGTCGCAGATCTGGTTCACCCCGGATTACGCCTACGGCGGCAACACCTATATCAACGCCACCTGGATCGGTGAGACTCAGGATCCGATGTTCGCCGAGGGCGGACCTCAGTGCTGGATGCAGAAGCAGGCAGCCTGGATCGGCGGGTTCTGGGGAGCCAACCGTGACGCCCTGGCCGACGATCCCAACCTCCCAGCGAGCGAATGGCCGAACAAGCCCGAGACCGACGTCGACTTCTTCTACTTTCCCCAGATCGAAGAAGAGTTCGGCACCCCGGTCCTGGGTGCGGCCGACATGTTCGTGATGTACAACGACCGACCGGAAGTGCGGGCGCTGTTGGAGTGGTTGGCCACTCCCGAGGCTGCCGAAGGATGGATCGAGCGGGGTGGTTTCCTCTCGACACTCGCGACAGTCCCTGAGGATTGGTACGTGTATCCCAACAACCAGCTCTCGGTCATGGTGGCCGAGGCCACCACACTCGGATTCGACGCATCGGACCTGATGCCGGCCGAGGTGGGAGTGGGGAGCTTCTGGAGCGGCATGGTCGATTGGGTAGCTGCCAACGGTGAAGGAACCGAGGAGATATTCCAGTCGATAGAAGACAGCTGGCCTGCCGGCTGACCGACTGTGATTAGGGTCCCGGGACCACGTCCCGGGACCCTTTCACATTGGAGGACTCCTTGGTAGAGGCAATCGAATCGGCGCGGCCGCCTTCTCCCGGTCTCAAGATCCTTCGTGCCCTTCTCGTGGTGGGGACGGTGACGGCAACCCTCTGGCTCGGTCTGGGAGTCTTACGCGATCCCAACGTCTTCTCGGGACTGGGGCCCACTACGTCCAAGATGGGACAGGCCATGCTTGCCCTGACCCTTGGAGTTGGTGGGATTTGGGCGCTGTTCTATGCGGGAAATGTCATAGTCGAGTCCCTCCCGGGGCGGGTCACTGCCTTCCTGCGGCCCTATCTGTTTGTGCTCCCGGCGGTCGCGGTGGTCGGGGTCTACCTCGTCTACCCCACCGTGGGAACGGTGGTGGAGAGCTTCACCGACGTCCCCGAAGGAGCCGATCCCCTCACCAACTATCGCGCCGCTTTCAGCCATGCAGACGTTCTCCAGGCGATCCGCAACAACCTCATCTGGTTGCTGGTGGCGCCGGCAGCCTCGGTTGGAATCGGGCTGGCATTTGCCGCACTGGTCGACCGGGTTCGACGTGAGGCGGTGGCCAAGGCCTTCGTATTCCTCCCGCTAGCAGTGTCCTTCGTGGGCGCCTCGGTGATCTGGAGGTTCATGTATGCCTGGAAACCCGCGGGACAGCCCCAGATCGGAGTCCTCAACGCCATCTGGGTCTCGGCCGGCGGCGTCCTCGTCGACCTCGGCATTCTGGCCGAGGTGGAGCCGGTGGCATGGCTGCAGGTGATCCCCTGGAACACCCTGGCCCTGATCGCCATCATGGTTTGGCTTCAGGTGGGCCTTGCCATGGTGATCCTGTCCGCGGCGATAAAGGGCGTTCCACCGGAGTTGACCGAAGCGGCACGTATCGACGGGGCTTCTGAGCTGCAGTCGTTCTTCCGGATAACGGTGCCTTCGATCAGGGGCTCGATCCTGACTGTGTACACCGCGATCGCCATCGCAGTGCTCAAGGTCTTCGACATCATCTTCGTCACCACCGGAGGGAACTTTGACACCTCGGTGGTGGCAGTCCGGATGTATCAGGAGATGTTCCGGTTCCGCAACTTCGGGCAGGCCACGACCATGGCGGTGATCCTGCTCATAGCCGTGCTCCCGATCATGTTGATCAACATCCGCAACCTCCGCCGACAGGGGATCGGTGCATGACGACGGCTACCCCGAAGCGGAAGCAGGCAAGAGGCGACCACCCCGGATGGCTGGTCAAGCTCACCGTCCTCCTCATCGTCGCGGTGTGGACCATTCCCTCACTCGGGCTGCTGACCAACTCGTTCCGAACCTCTGTCGACAGCAGCACGACCGGTTGGTGGACCTCGCTCTTCAACCCGATGGCGACCGAATGGACCGTCGCCAATTACAACCGGGTCCTCACCTCGGGAGGTCTATTCGGTGCACTCATCAACAGCCTGATCGTCACCATCCCGTCCACCATCATCCCCATCACCCTGGCGGCTTTTGCCGCCTTTGGCTTCGCCTGGCTCAAGTTTCGCGGCCGAAGCCTGTTGTTCGGGCTGATGGTCGGCCTGATCGTGGTTCCGCTGCAACTGGCCCTGGTGCCGATGCTCAAGCTCTATCAGTCGACCGAGCTCACCGGGAGCTTCCTCGGCATCTGGCTGGCACACACCGGCTTCGGTCTTCCTCTGGCCGTCTTCCTGCTCTACAACTTCATATCGCAGCTGCCCAAGGACATCTTCGAATCGGCCTACATCGACGGCGCTTCTCCCTTCACCGCTTTCACCCGCCTGGTGCTTCCCCTATCCGTCCCCGCCCTGGCCTCATTTGCCATCCTCCAGTTCCTCTGGGTGTGGAACGATTTCCTGGTAGCTCTGGTGTTCCTGGGAACGTCGAGAAACGTGTCTGTCCTCACCATTGAGTTGGCCTCGATCGTCGGATCCCGGGGTGAAGCGTTTCACCTGCTCACTGCCGCCGCCTTCGTCTCGATGGTGATCCCCCTGATCGTGTTCCTGTCGCTCCAGCGTTACTTCGTACGAGGTCTCCTGGCGGGATCGGTCAAGGGATGAGCGTCGCCGACCCGCATTTGATGCTCGCCTTCGAGGGAACGACGGTTCCCTCTTGGCTGGAGACTCGTCTCCGCGAGTCCCCACCGGCCGGGGTGACTCTCTTCAGGGAATGGAACATGACCTCGCCGGGTCAGGTGGCGGAACTGACTGCGGCACTACAGGATCTGAACTCGAGTCCTCTCCCCCTGCTCATCGCAGTCGATCAGGAGGGTGGCCAGCTGATCGGGCTCGAAGGTTCGACACCCTTTGCCGGGAACATGGCCCTCGGCGCGGCTGGGGACACCAGTCTGGCGGCCACCGTGGCGAACCGGATGGGACACGAGCTCGGCGCGGTGGGTATCAACGTCAACTACGCCCCGGTAGCCGATGTCGCCAGCCAGTGGGACAACCCGTCGCTCGGGGTGCGCAGCTTCGGTGAGGATCCCCAACAGGTGGCCCGCCTCACCGCGGCGATGATTCGCGGCTTTCGCCAGGCCGGGATCCTGTGCACCGCCAAACATTTCCCCGGCAAGGGCGAAGCAACGGTCGACCCCCACTATCAGCTGCCGTTACTCGACCTTGATCTGAACAGACTGGAAGAAGTGGAGCTCCCACCGTTTCGCTCCGCATTCGAAGCGGGCGCGGAGTTGTTGATGATGGGTCACTACCTGGTCCCGTCGATCACGGGCAGCAGCGAGGTGCCCATCTCCGCCTCCGAGAGAGGAATCGACGGATTCGTCCGAGCCCAGATGGGGTTCACCGGACTAGTGATCACCGACGCTTTGGACATGGGGGCTCTCGACCAGGGGCCGGCCCAAGTGGTGGAGATCATCACCATGATGCGGGGAGGCACCGATCTCCTGCTCTGTATGCCCGACCCGTCGCTCCAGGAACGGGTGCGGGTGGCGGTGGAACGGGGTGCTTCGCGTGACCTGATCGATGAAGCCACATTGAACGCATCCCGGGAACGCATCGAACGTCTCCGCAAGTCACTGCCTACGCCCACCCTCCGCCCGGGGGTGGTTGGCTCAGACCAAACTGACCATCTCGATCTCGCCGACGAATTGGCGGAAAAGTCGATCACCGTGGTGCGCAACGACGACGGTCTGCTCCCGCTGCGACTGGAAACGAATGCGCGACTGCTCTCCCTGGAGCCACTGCCGACAAACGTCACCCCGGCCGATACCACCGCCCTCTATCCACCCGTCCTGGCCGACTCACTGAGGACCCATAGCGAGTACGTCACCGAGATCGTCTACCCCCACCAGCCACAGCGGACGGACATCGACGCCGCGGTGGCTCAGGCCGGTCAACACGATCTGGTGGTTGTGGCGACCGTGAATGCGGCATCGGAGCAGGCCGATCTGGTTCAAGCGCTGATCGCCACCGGCAAGCCGGTGGTCACTGTTGCCCTCCGCACCCCATACGATCTCGCCCGGTACCCGGAGGCGAGAACACATCTCTGCACCTACAGCGGCCACCAGCCGTCATTGACCACCCTGGCCGGTTACCTGTTCAACGGCACCGGCGACTTCGGCACGCTCCCGGTCACGATCCCGGGCCATTACTCACGAGGGCACGGACTGAGAATATGACCGGACTGCCGGCAGGGTTCCGATTCTCCGACGGGCTGATCTCGGAAATCCCCGACCGCCTCGATACCGAGCGGGTGGCTCCCGGTTTCATCGACCTCCAGGTCAACGGCGGCTGGGGTCATGATTTCACCACCGACCCCCAATCGATATGGGAGGTCGGTGAGCGGCTGCCCGAAACCGGGGTAACCGCCTTCCTCCCCACCCTGGTCAGCGCCCCCCACGAAGTCGCCGACATAGCCATCGAAGTGATGCGGCGTGGCCCGCCAGCCGGATATCGAGGTGCCGAAGCGATCGGGCTCCACATCGAAGGCCCCTGGATCTCGACCGAGTGGAACGGGGCGCACAACCTAGATCATCTCGAGCTGCCCGATCAGGAGGTAGCGCAGCATTGGGCGAAGTCCGGAGTGGTGACCATGGTGACCATCGCTCCCGAGCTCCCCGGCGCGTTCGAGGCCGCCGAGATCCTCGCCGCGGGGGGGGTCGTCGTCTCCGCCGGGCATGGCGGGGCGGACTTTGCCACCGCCTCCGCGGCTCTCGCCGGTCCCTGGTCGGCGGTGACCCACCTCTTCAACCAGATGAGCCCGTTTCACCATCGCGCCCCGGGCATGGTGGGCGCGGCTCTGCTCTCGAACCGGCCCTGCGGTGTCATCGTCGATGGGATCCACAGTGATCCTGCTGCCATCCGCCTCGCCTGGCAGACGCTTGGCCCGAACCGGTTCCTGCTGATCACCGATGCCATGGCCGCAACCGGGCTACGGCCCGGCAGGTACCGCCTCGGCGACCAGGAAGTCGACGTGGGGTCGGAAGGCCCCCGTATCTGGCCCGAAACCCTCGCCGGGAGCACTCTCACCATGGACCGGGCAGTGGCCAACCTGGCCAGTTGGACCGCCGCCGGCCTTGCTCAGGCCCTGACCAGCGCAACGCTCACCCCGGCCACGACCATCGGCGCCGTCGACAGGGGGAGGATCGAGCTGGGCCGACGGGCCGACCTGGTCGTTCTGGACAACGACCAGCGTGTGGTGGAAACCCTCATCGGGGGCGAGGTCGTCTTCAGGTCGGGAGGCTGACGGTGGGAATGCTCGAGGAGATCCGTGAGCAGCCAGAGGTCATCGCCCGCACTCTGCGGGCCAACGTCGACCCCGCCATCCGCGTCGCCGGCCTGGCCAACCTTTGCACGCATGCGGTGATCGCCGGTCGGGGGACTTCGGACAACGCCGGTCGTTACGCCCAATACGTCTGGGGCACCCGCAACCGCCTCTCGGTCGGACTGACCACGCCTTCACTGTTCTCGGTGTACGACCAGCCGCCACGGCTGGAAGGGGCGCTGGTGGTGGGCATCTCTCAGAGCGGAGAATCTCCTGACATCGTCTCGGTGCTCGGGGAAGGAAGAGCCCAGGGCAGACCTACTGTCGCCATCACCAACGAGGCGAGCTCGCCCCTTGCCGAAGTCGCCGACGTGGTCATCGATCTCGGGGCCGGGGACGAGAAGTCGGTCGCGGCCACCAAGACCTATACCGCGCAACTCGCCGTCATCGCCCTCATCTCCGAGGCCATGGAGCGACCGGAGCCCGACCTTGCCAACCTCGCGTATCTGGCCGCGGAGGCGCTGGAGCAAGAGGACCGTGCCCGCCAGCTGGCAGGGAGATTCGCCGCCATGGAGCACTGCGCCGTTCTCGGCCGGGGCTACAACCAAGCGACGGCCTTCGAGTGGTCACTCAAACTGCAGGAGTTGACCTACGTCGTGGCTCAGCCCTTCTCCACGGCGGACTTCCTACACGGACCTATCGCGGTGGTCGAACCGGGTTATCCGGTGTTGGCGATAGCCGCAAGCGGACCGGCCATGGAGGACGTCGAGGCAGTGCTTCGACGCAGCAGCGATGCCGGAGCGTCTTTGTTGGTGATCGGCAACGACCCTCGGGCCGAGCAACTGACGCCCGACAACTTGAGCTTCGGGCCGGACGTCGACGAGTGGCTCTCCCCGATCCCCGCCATCGTCATCGCGCAGCTGTTCGCCTATCACCTGACCTTGGCCAAAGGACTGGACCCCGAGTCACCGCGAGGTCTGAGAAAGGTCACCCGGACCAAGTAGCGACCGTCTCACCCGCGGGCGGCCTCTGCCAGTACCAGCCCTCCGGCGAGACCGGAGAGCGTGCCTAACCCCGGCGGGACCACGAATCCGGGCCCGTGCTCCTCCAGACCCGGGTAGCCGCCCAGCTCCTCCTCCAACGACTCGGAAACAGCATCGAGCAAACCTGGCATCGAGGCGACTCCCCCGCCCAAGATGACTTGCTCGGGTGCCAGCGTGTAGACCAGGTTCCTCATCATTTGGCCGAGATAGAAAGCCTCGATGCGAAGGGCCTGTTCGAGATCGGTCTCGGTGAGCTGGTCGCCCGGCAAGCCGAAACGGGCCTCGATTGCGGGACCGCTGGCCAGACCTTCCAGACATCCGCCGTGTACCGAACACACGCCGGGGAAGGGGTCGTTGGCATGGCGTCGGACCGACATGTGACCCATCTCCGGGTGACCCACGCCGTGGATCGGGTGTCCCCCAACCATCGCTCCTCCGCCGATCCCGGTGCCGACGGTGACGTACACGAAGCAGTCGAGATCGCGTCCCGCACCCCATCTCGCCTCGCCGATGGCTGCTCCGTTGACATCGGTGTCGAATCCGACAGGAACCGCCAGGGCGTCCCGCACCGGGGCGACGACGTCGGCTCCGGACCAGCCGGCCTTGGGTGTGATCGTGATCCTGCCATAGCTGGGGTGGTCGGCCCGGAGCTCGACCGGCCCGAAGGAGGCAATCCCCACCGCTTCGACGGGATGATCTCTCATGAAGCCGATGACCCTTGCCAGGGTCTCCCCCGGGGTGGTCGTGGGGAAGGTCAGCACGTCGGTCAGGCCCTGGGGAGTGGACCCAACCGCGCACGATGTCTTGGTCCCTCCCATCTCCACGGCGCCGTAGAGCGATGGCATCCGCTCAATGTAAGACATCGCCGCGCGAGAACGGCGTCGCCCGGTACCCGTTCTGGCGCGGAGTTCTTGACCGTACGGTCAAGAACTCCGCGCCAGAACCCCGGGGGGGGGGACCGAGCGGGGACCGACGGGAGCCCGGGGTTGAGAACCGGGGGTTCAGGCAGCCGGTGGGCGAGCCGATGACCTTGACATGAAGTGGACCAAGTTGTTTACTAGTGAACCGCAGATGAAGCACTTGCCCGCCACCGCCGACGTACTCCTTATCGTGTAGCGCGCGTAAAGAACCTTGCGTGCGCCCAACCCTCCCACCCGGAGGGTTTTTTGTTACCCAACCCCATGACAGAACCAGCCAAATTCACCGGAGCCCACTCCCTCTTTCGCAGCCTCGAGCACGAAGGAGTCGAGATCATATTTGGCGTGCCCGGAGGTGCCATCCTCCCCGCCTACGACCCCCTCCTTGACAGTCCGATAAGGCATGTCTCGGCCCGGCATGAGCAGGGCGCCGGGCATATGGCCGAAGGCTACGCCCAGGCCACGGGTCGAGTAGGTGTGGTGATGGCCACCTCCGGGCCCGGCGCGACCAACCTGATCACGCCGCTGCAAAACGCGCTGATGGACTCGACACCACTCGTCGCCATCACCGGCCAGGTGGCCACCACCGCGATCGGCAGCGATGCATTCCAGGAGGCCTACACCACCGGCCTCGCCATGCACTGCACCAAGCACTCCTACATGGTCACCAACGCCGATGACATCCCCAACCTGGTCCACGAGGCGTTCCACCTCGCTTCCACCGGCCGGCCCGGCCCGGTTCTCGTCGACATCCCCAAAGACGTCCTCAATCAGCTGACCACTTGGACCAAGCCGTCCCTGGACAACCTGCCCGGCTACAAACCGACCGTTTCGGGCCACCCGATGCAGATCCGGGCTGCGATCGAATTGATCGAGAAAGCGGAACGACCCGTCTTGTACGTGGGCGGCGGCGTGGTCAAGGCCAACGCTTCCGCGGAGTTGCTCGCGTTCGCCGAAGCAGCCAACGCCCCGGTGGTGACCACCCTCATGGCGCGCGGGATCTTCCCCGACAGTCACCGCCTCGCTCTCGGCATGCCTGGCATGCACGGTCTGTACACCGCGACCACCGCCATCCAGAAGTCTGACGTCCTGGTGAGCCTTGGCGCCCGCTTCGACGACCGGGTCACTGGAGACCCCAGCGCTTTCGCCCCCGACGCAAAAGTCATCCACGTCGATGTGGACCCGGCCGAGATCGGAAAGGTGCGGGCTGCCGACGTCCCGATCGTGGGGGACGCCCGATCGGTGCTGACCGACCTGCTCTCGGCCCTTGGCGCCCGTCGCGAGCTGTCCGGTGCCCCCGAGCGGGCTGAATGGTTCGAGCAGCTTGGTGTTTGGCAGGAGGACCACCCCCTCTACTACGAGCAGCGCCCCGATGGCCCCATCAAGGTTCAGCATTTCATCGAGCGTCTCCGGGCGATCACCGGCGGCGATGCCGTGATCACGGCCGGCGTTGGTCAGCATCAGATGTGGGCGTCGCAGTTCTGGGGATTCGACGACCCCCGAACCTGGATCAACTCCGGTGGCCTGGGAACGATGGGTTTTGCCCTCCCTGCCGCCGTGGGGGCAAAGGCAGCCAGGCCTGACAACCTGGTCATCGCCCTCGACGGTGACGGTTGCTTCCAGATGACATGCCAGGAGCTGATCACCGCCACCACCGAGGACATCCCGATCAAGGTGATCGTGTTCAACAACGGCGGCTACGGAATGGTCAAGCAGTGGCAAAACCTGTTCTACGGAGGTCGACTCTCGGCCGTCGAGCTCGGCGGCCACTGCCCGGACTACCCCAAGCTGGCAGAGGCGATGGGATGCGTGGGCCTCCGGGTCGACCACCCCTCAGAGATCGACCCGGCCATCGAGAAGGCGCTGGCGATCACCGACAAGAGCGTCGTCCTCGAAGTCGTGGTTGATCCCGAGGAAATGTGCTTCCCGATGGTCCCCGCCGGTGGCTCAAACGACAACGTGGTCCTGCGGCTCGAGGACTTGTGATGCAACACACGCTGACCGTTCTCGTTGAAGACAAGCCCGGGGTCCTGGCCCGGATCTCGGCGATGTTCTCCAACCGGGGATTCAACATCCACTCGCTGGCGGTTGGCCCCACCCATCGCCAGGGGCTCTCGCGGATCACACTTGTCGTGGACGCACCAGAGCTGGAGCAGATGAAAAAGCAGCTCAACAAGCTGGTCAACGTGCTCAAGGTGCAGGAGATGGAACCAGCCGAAGCGCTGGAACGAGAAGTGATGATCGTGCGGGTGAGCGCGCAACCGACCAGCCGAGGCGAAGTGAGGGACACTGCCTCGCTCTTCGACGCCAAAGTGATCGACATCAGCACCACCGCCATCACCTTCGAGGTCGCCGGCACCCCCCAACACCTGCACACTTTTCTCGACCACCTCTCGCCCTACGGTGTGGTCGACTTGGTCAAGTCCGGTCGGATCGCGATGCGACGGGAGTCTGCGTTGACCCCGGCCGCGGCCATTGCGGGAGTCGGTAAATGACCGGCGCCCCGACCCTCCTCACACTGTCCATCTTGAATCGACAGGGTCTCTTCGGTCTCGCTCTTATCTAGCCGGAAAGCCCCAGCGGCAGACCGGCGCCCAATGAGACCACCCCAGATTCAGGAGCATCCATGCCAAACCAAGTAAAGATCTTCGACAGCACCCTCAGAGACGGCGAACAGGCCCCTGGAATAGCCCTCGACCCCGACCAAAAGGTGATGATTGCCTCCCAGCTGGCCAAGCTGGGTGTCGACATCATCGAAGCCGGGTTCCCGATCGCATCCCCGGGCGACTTCCAAAGCGTGAAACGCATCGCTCAGGAAGTGCAAGGGCCGACCATCGCTGCCCTGGCCCGAGCCCAAGCCAGTGACGTCGATCGGGCCTGGGAGGCGATCCGCTACGCAGCCGACCCTCGCCTTCACGTGTTCATGGCGACCTCGCCGATTCATATGCAGCACAAGCTGCGGATGAGCGAAGAAGAAGTGATCACGGCGGTCAAGGCCAACGTGGGTCGGGCGCGCGAGCACACCGAGAACGTGGAGTACTCCCCAGAGGACGCGACCCGATCGGACCCCGATTTCGTGATATCCGTGTGTGCCAGCGCGGTCGATGCCGGGGCCACCACGGTGAATATCCCGGACACAGTTGGCTACGCCACACCCTCCGACTATGCCGCACTGATAGGTCGGGTCGTGAAGGAGGTGAGGGGCGACCGGGATGACATCGTGGTCTCCACCCACTGTCACAACGACCTCGGCCTGGCCGTCGCCAACTCACTCGCCGCGGTCGAGGCAGGCGCCCGCCAGGTGGAAGGCGCCATCAACGGGATCGGTGAACGAGCGGGCAACACCTCGATCGAGGAGGTGGTCATGGCGCTGAGCGTGCGAAACGACAACTTCGGAGTCGAGGTCGGGGTCAACACCGAGGAGATCTACGAAACGTCACGGCTCGTGGCAGAGCAGACCGGGTACCCGATCCAATACAACAAGGCCGTGGTAGGTCGCAACGCCTTTGCCCACGAGTCGGGCATCCACCAGCACGGAGTGCTAAGTGAGCGCTCCACCTACGAGATAATGGACCCAATGGCAGTCGGGATGGGCAGGTCGCTGATAGTGATGGGAAAACACTCCGGTCGCGCCGCCTTCAAGCACTCACTGGCCGAGATAGGGATCGACCTCAACGGCACTGCGTTCGAGAAGGCATTCACCAGGATGAAGGATGTCGCTGATCACGTCGGCGAGGTTTCCCAGGAGCGGATTCGGCTGATCGTCGAGGAAGTAGTGTCCGGTGTCGAGGTGCTGGACGGAGTGTCCGCTTCCTTCGAATGAGCAGCTATTCAATCGCAAGAGTTCCCGGTGACGGGACTGGCCCCGAAGTGGTCCAGGAGGCGGTCAAGGTCCTTGACGTCGCCGGTGAGGTCTATGGCTTCGAGCTCGACTACACCGACCTCGATCTCGGTGGCGAGCGCTATTTGAGGACCCAGGAGACGCTCACCGGGAGCGACCTCGAGACCTTGGGCAACGCCCACGCCATCCTCTTCGGCGCGGTTGGCCATCCGGACGTCCCGCCGGGTGTCCTGGAACAGGAGATCCTTCTCCGCATGCGCCGCGAGCTCGACCAGTTCGTCAACCTGCGACCTGTCAAGCTGCACCCCGGGGTCAACGGGCCACTCAGGGATGTCGACCCGGCCCATGTCGACTTCGTGGTGGTCCGCGAGAACAGTGAGGGTCTCTACGTCGGACAGGGTGAGTTCACTGCCAAGGGCTCGCCGTTCGAGGTGGCGGTCCAGCTCTCGGTGAACAGCCGCTTCGGGGTGGAGCGCTGCATCCGGTACGCATTCGACCTCGCCTCGTCCCGGCCACGCCGGCACCTGACCATGTGCGCCAAGACCAACGTCCTCACCTATGCCTCGGATCTGTGGGCGCGGGTGTTCGAGGAAGTGGGGGCGGAGTATCCCGACGTGGAGACAGCCTATGCCCACATCGACGCCGCCTGCCTGTGGCTGGTGGAAGACCCCTCGCGCTTCGATGTGATCGTCACCGACAACATGTTTGGGGACATAATCACCGATCTCGGCGCCGCGGTTCAGGGTGGTATGGGGATCGCCTCGGGAGCAAATGTCAACCCAAATGGTGTGTCGATGTTCGAGCCGATCGGCGGAACCGCCCCCGGATTCGAAGGAACCGGTCTGATCAACCCTCTGGCCGCCATTGGCGCCGGTGCGATGATGATGGACATCCTGGGAGAGCCCAAAGCCGGCGCTGCCATCGAGAGTGCGGTGGGTGAGGTGGCCGGCACCCTTCCTTCGCTGCGGGCAGGCCAAATGGGCATCAGCACTGCCGAAGTCGGGGATCGCGTCGCCGGGTTGGTGGCGGAGTCCGCCCCAGCCGGAGCGGCCCGTTGAGCACCCCCCGCACCCTGTTCGAGAAGGTCTGGGACAGTCATGTGGTCGTGGACTCAGACCCTGCGCTGCTCTATGTCGACCTGCATCTAGTCCACGAGGTCACCTCACCCCAGGCCTTCGCCGGGCTCACTGCTTCGGGAAGGACCGTGCGACGACCCGATCTCACCGTGGCCACGGTTGACCACGGGATCCCGACCACGGGTCGATCGCTCGGCATCAGAGACCCTCTCTCCAAGAAGCAGGTCGACGCCCTGATCCAGAATTGCCGGGATCACGGGATCACCATGTTCGGGATAGACGACCCCCGCCAGGGCATCGTTCACGTGGTCGGACCCGAGCAGGGTTTGACCGAGCCCGGTTTGCTGATCGTCTGCGGTGACAGCCACACCTCCACCCACGGTGCGTTCGGTGCACTCGCTTTCGGCATCGGCACCACCGAAGTGGAGCATGTCCTTGCGACGCAAACCATCTGGCAAGCCAGACCGCAAACCATGGCTGTCGAGGTAGAGGGCACTCTTCCCTGGGGAGTCGCCGCCAAGGATCTGATCCTCGGGATCATCGCCCAGATCGGGGTGTCGGGCGGCACCCGCCACGTCATCGAGTACCGGGGCCAGGCGATCAGAGATCTCAGCATGGAGCAGCGGATGACGATCTGCAACATGTCGATCGAGGGTGGGGCTCGGGCGGGGATGATCGCCCCCGACGAGACCACCACCCGATATGTGGAAGGCAGGCCATTCGCTCCCAAGGGGGCGGACTGGGACGCGGCCGTCGCCGCCTGGGAGAGCCTCGCCACCGACCCCGGTGCCAGCTTCGACAAGGTGGAGGTTCTCGATGCCGGGGCGCTGGTGCCTCATGTCAGTTGGGGAGTGAACCCGGCTCAGACAGTGCCGGTCACCGGTCACGTGCCTTCCCCCGACTCCTACAGCGACCCACAGCAGAGGGAAGCCGCAGTGCGGGCGCTGGAATACATGGCGCTGCGCCCGGGCACGGCGATCGCCGACATCAACATCGACCACGTGTTCCTCGGGTCCTGCACCAACGGACGCATCGAGGACCTTCGAGCCGCGGCCAAGGTTGTTGAGGGTCGCAAGGTCGACGACCGGGTCAGTGCCGTGGTGGTCCCCGGATCGATGCAGGTCAAGGCCCAGGCCGAAGCCGAGGGCCTATCCGACATCTTCGAGCGAGCCGGCTTCTCCTGGCGTGACGCCGGATGCTCGAGTTGCCTGGCGATGAACCCCGACGTGATCCCTTCAGGTGACCGCTGCGCTTCGACGTCGAACCGCAACTACGAAGGACGTCAGGGCCGGGGGGCTCGCACTCATCTGGTCAGCCCGGCGATGGCGGCAGCAGCGGCGGTGTCGGGCCACTTCGTCGACGTCCGAGAGTGGCAGCTCTCATGAAGCCGGTGCGAACCATCACCGGGACCATGGTCCCCCTCGACCGGGCTGACGTCGACACCGACCAGATCATTCCCCAGCAGTTCCTGAAGCGGATCGAGCGTGACGGCTATGGGGACTTTCTCTTCTACAACTGGGCCCACACCGACGACGGCACGCCGAGCTCGGACTTCATCATCAACCGCCCCGACCGCCGCGGGGCCAAGGTTCTGGTGGCCGGGCCCAACTTCGGGTGCGGGTCGTCCCGCGAGCATGCTCCATGGGCGATCCAGCAATGGGGCTTCGACGCGGTGATCACACCGTCCGCGGCGGACATCTTCCGGAACAACTCGAGTTTCACCGGTCTGCTCATCGTGGAGCTAGCAGCGGAGGCGGTCGGCCGGCTGATGGACCTCGCCGCCGATCCCGCAGCCGTGGTGACCATCGATCTCGAGACCCAGACGGTTGCCGCCGACGGCATCGAGGAGCATTTCGACTTCGACCCCACCGCCAAGGTACGTCTGCTCCAGGGTCTCGATGGGATAGGGGTCACCATGACCCATGACGATGTGATCGCCTCGCATGAGGCGAGTCGGCCCTCCTGGCTCCCCACCTCGGTTGGTTAGCCCTTCCCGAGATTGGGGCGAAGCGAGCGGATGCCGCCCGTTCCACCCCAACTGCGAGAGGTCAGGCTCACCCGCCGAAGCCGAGAGCGGCCATCAGGTCCTTGTACTGGTCGAAGCGGAGTGACTGGGGGCCGTCACTGAGCGCCGTCTCCGGTTCCGGATGGATCTCGACCATGACCCCGTGAGCCCCGATCGCCTGGGCTGCCAAGGCCAGCGGCGCCACCAGATCGCGATTCCCGGCGGCATGGGAAGGGTCGACTATCACCGGGAGATGGGTTCGCTGGCGCAACACCGGCACCGCGCTCAGATCGAGCGTGTTCCGGGTTGAGGTCTCAAAGGTCCTGATCCCTCGCTCACAGAGGAAGACCTGTTGATTGCCCTCGGACAGGATGTACTCGGCTGCCTGCAGCCACTCGTCGAGAGACGAGCTCATGCCACGCTTCAGCATCACCGGTCGATGGGCGCGTCCCACCGCCGACAACAACGAGAAGTTCTGCATGTTGCGGGTTCCGATCTGAAGGACATCCGCCTTGCGGGCGATTCCCTCCACATCCTGCGGGGAGACAACCTCAGTGACAACAGGCAGCCCAAACGCCTTGCCCGCCTCGACCAGCATCTCAAGTCCCTCATATCCGAGACCCTGGAAAGAGTATGGGGAGGTTCTGGGCTTGAAACAGCCGCCCCGGAGCAGTGCTCCACCGCTCTCCTTGACCACCTTCGCCGCCGCCATCACCTGATCCCACGACTCGACGGCGCAGGGGCCGGCGATCATGACCAGGTCATCTCCACCGATCTTCACCCCGGAGACCTCGACGATCGTGTTCTGCTGCTTGTGCCCGCGGCTTCCCAGCTTGTACCCCGACGGGCTGGCCGTGCTCGGGGCGAGTTGAGTGAGCTCCGAGCGACCATCGGGCATCACCTTCTTCACTTTCCGCTCGATCGGCTTGGGCCGCAGGTCCCGTGAGGGATAGCTCCCCAAGACCTTGAGGAAGCGCACCTGACGGGTCAGGCTCTCGACGACGAGCTGAACTCCCGGATCGGTGATGTTGCCGTCAAAGTCGAGGTAGAACAGCTCCTCTCTCGGATTGTGAGGAATGGGCCGTGACTCGAGCATCACCAGGTTGATGTCGGCCTCGTGGAACAGGGCGAGAGCCTCCATGAGGGCACCGGGGTGATTGCCTACAGACATCACGATCGAGGTCTTGGAGGGGACCCCATCGGGAACCGTCGCCGGCTCCGGGGCCACGACCACGAATCGGGTGTAGTTCTCGTCGCGGTTGGCGATCCCGTTTTGCAGAACATCGAGGCCGAAGAGGCGCGCCGCCTCTTCACTGGCGATGGCTGCGATGCTGGGATCACCCATCTCGCGGATCTTCCGCCCGGAAAGAGCGGTGTCGGAGAAGTAGACGATCTCACAGTGTTCGAGCCCGGCGAGGAACTCCGAGCACTGGGCTACTGCCTGGGGGTGGCAGTAGACCCTTCGCAGGTCGGCGATCGTGGCCCCTTCAATGCCGAGCAAGCAATGCCTCACCCGAAACCTCACGTCCCCGACGAAGTGGAGACGACTGTTGAGCAGAAGGTCGTATACCTCAGAGATCGCCCCTGAGGTGGTGTTCTCGATGGGAAGCACTGCCAACTCCGCATCGCCGCGCTGCACCGTAGCCACAGCATCGGCGAAGGTCTGGGCGCGGTGGTAACTGACCGTGGTCCCCTTGGAGTCGAAGTATTGCTGGGAAGCGAGCTGGCTGTATGAGCCTTCGATTCCTTGGATGGCCACGGTCACCGCTCGCCCTGGGGCCTCGGAGCGACCCAAGACTTCCTGTTGGATCCGGACCGAATCGTTGACGATTTCCCTCCACATCCGATTGACCAGTCCCGAGTCGAGATCATGATCCATCCCCGCCGCGATCCGGTCGGCGATGAGGCCTTCTTCCCGTTGCTGGTCACGTGATGGGCGGTCGTGTATCCCTTTCTCTCTGGCGATGCGAAGGCTGTGTGCCTTGCGCTCGGCGAGGAGCTTGAGGATGTCGCTGTCGATCCGGTCGATGTCGTCGCGGATCAGTTCGATGTCACCTGGATTTGAGTCGGTCATGTCTGTCATGGGTTTCGCCTCGGCGCGTTAGAAGAGCAGATAGGTACGGAGGAAAGCGGGGGTGGGGGTGAATCGGCGCTAAGCGCCAAAATAGACGAACCCGAAGAAGCGCCTGGAGGCGGCGTCTGTCGTCGAGGTTGGGCTCGTCGTCATGAGATTGGGATTATCCGCTGCATCCACCGAGATTGTCAAGAGCAAGTGCTCTGGCTACCGACGTTGGCGATGTTCAGGGCGAGCCAGGGGCGCCGCCTGGCAAGGACGCAGGACGAAGGCGGGCACCAGTGTTTGGTGGTGGAGGCATCAGTGGTCTGGGCACTAGCTTTGAGCCATGCGAATGATGCTGGTTGCCACCGGGGCGCTCCTTCTCCTGGCGGGCACGATTTGGCTGCTTCAGGGTCTCGACGTGGCCTTCGCCCCACAGAGCCCGATGACCGGGGACCGGACTTGGGTCGTCTTCGGCGCTCTCGCCGTGCTCTCCGGTGGTGGCATGATGTGGGTAGGACGTCGCAGATAACCGCTAACACCATATGGAAGAAGTTGGATAGTCTCTGACACCCCGGACCGGATCCTCTCTTGCATCAAGTAATCACAACCACGGCAGCATCGGTCTACGTCGATGACCAAGGCTTGCTGCACATCGTCAGCAATGGGATCTCCAGCAGCAGAGAGACGGTCAACGAGACTTTCGCTGCCGCTCGCACTCTGATCGAGCAACCGATTCCCACCTTGTTCGACGCTCGGAAGTGGCCGATGGGCGGCTCCGACTTCTGGGTGGCCTTCATCGACGCCCTCCCCTCGGTGGTCAGCGCCGGAGCGATCCTCATCGACCCCGGCGCCTCATCGGCCCTCGGTGGGTTCCCCAAGGCGGTGAACCGGTTGATGGTCCCCTTTGAGGTGTTCACCTCCGAAGAGGAAGCCGTCGAGTTCCTCTCGCGCTTCGTTCAGCCCTTGGGAGATATCGCCCCAGAGGAGTAACGAAAGTCGTGGCTCGGGCGGGTCTCACGACAGTCGTGGCCCTACACTCGCATCGGGAGGCTGGAGATGAGCGAACGACCGAGCAGGCCAGAAGACGCCCTATCTCCCGACGACCTTCAGCACTTCATCTACGCCTGCGCTCACGAGAGACGCTCCCCCACCACGCAACGCTTGATCGATGCCGCCTCGTACGGCTGGATCCACATGTTCATACGGAGCCACGGATCGGAACCCTCACCGCCGGAATCGGGTTTGGGTTGGCTGGACCCTCACGATGCCGACCCGGCCAAGTTGGCAGGCTATTTCGGTCGGGTTGCGATCAGATTGCGGTCGACAGGCGCCCACGACTACGCCCAGACACTGGAGAAGCACTTCCTCGGGGTGGCCGAGGAGTATCAGATGCCTTGGCCTCCCAAGGGCTGAGCCGTCGGCAGTTCGAGTCCGCCGGGGCCGCGCCAACGCTCCAGCGAGCACCGATCGATCTGCGTGGAACGTGGCTCGGTGAAATCCGTTCGTCATGGATCGACCCCGAAACAGGCAGCCAAGGGCCTGCTCGGCGTGCCTATCTCGTAGTCCGACAGACGTCATCCTGGATCAACGTGAGGCTTTACACCGAGGAAAGCCAGTCGTCGTCCTCGCTCGCCGAGATAGCGGTAGCGATCCGTTGTACGGATTCGCTCCCTCAGGGAGCATGATCTCCACCAGATTCGTCAATTCGGACGCCTGAGTCCGTCAGCTGTTGGAATCGACACCGGCGACCCAGCGCCCTTACTTCGCGTGAACCTGGTACCTGAGGTGGGTGACTCGCGGCGAGTGGATAGCCTCCGATATCTCGAGAGTGACGCCTTCGGGGTCGATTTCCCTGATCAGGCTCGTACCACCGCCAAGTAGCACCGGGGCGAGCCCGATCTCCAATTCGTCCACGAAGCCAGCGTTCAAATACTGCACGATCGTGTCAGCGCCCCCGGACACACGGATATCCCGCCCGTCGGCGACCTCCCGCGCTCGCTCGAGAGCACTGTCGATCCCGTCGTTGACGAAATAGAAGGTGGTGCCACCGGGTCGTTCCCAGGCCTCTCGCTTCTCGTGGGTGACCACGAAGACTGGGGTGTGGAAAGGTGCCTCTTCTGGCCAAGCTTGCTCGCCAGCGTCGAACATCCGCTTCCCCATGATCGATACACCGGTTCGCTTGAATGTCGCCTCGGCCAGGTCGTTGTCCGTGCCGGTCTCGCCACCCTCCCCGAGGTGCAGGTTCTCCCTGAAGAATTTCAAGGGAAACATCCACGCCTGGAGGCTCATCCATTTGTTCATCCAGTCCTTGTATTCGGGATCGTGGAAGTGGTCCATGTCCATGCCCTCCGGGGCCATGTATCCGTCCAGCGACATGGACACGTGCACGAAGACTTTCTGATCTTCACTCATTGGGTCTCTCCGATCTGCCGGCCACGTATGTGGCGAGGCTGTCGAGGGTCTGATTGGCTCCTTCGATGGCGCCGTACTCCTCGGCCGCCCGGTCACGCAGCGCTTTGGTCTTGAACTCGCTACGCAAGGTCACCCGAGTCCCATCGGTCCCTTCTTCGAAGATGAACGTCGAGGAGAACTGCTCGGGGTCGTCGGGCCCTTCGCCGTGACGTAAGACGATCACGTCAGGGGGGCGGATCTCCATCCACTGGATCCAGTTCGGGTAGTCGGTTCCGTCTGGTCCATGCATGGTGAACTCCCAGACTCCGCCCTCCGAGAACTCGAAGGTGCGGGTTGTGGTGGTGAAACCATCTGGCCCCCACCAGCGGGACAAATGCTGGACCTCGGTGAATGCCTCGAACACCACGTCACGCGGCCCTTCGATGAGCCGGGAGACCATCAGCTCTCGATCCGACAGTGCAGTGTCGGGTGTCATCGGTCCTCCTCTCTCTGTCTCTTCTTCACGTACGTGTTGAGACGTTCGAGCGACTCGCTCCAGTACTCCTCGAATCCACCTGTCCAGCCGTGCACCGGCTCCAGGCCGCGCGCATCGAGCCCGTACCGGCGCTGCTTGCCTTCTGGATGGACATAGACGAGCCCGACCTCACGCAGAACCCTCAGATGCTTGGAGACGGCGGGCTGATTCATGCCCATCGCATCTGCGATGTCTGAGACAACCCGCTCACGTCCTTTGAGGAGTGTGAGGATCTCCCGTCGATGGGGCTCCGCGATCGCATTGAAGGCGTCAGCGGTGGTTCTGGCACGAGCCATGTCAGAGGATCATATGCCTATATAGGCAAATGTCAACCCGGACGACCACAAACCCCCTTGACAGGGAACCGCTCTTCAGGAACACAAGAACGTGCGTTCGCCTCGACGGTTGCGCCGAATTTCCAATTGCGACAATCAGAATCGAAGCTCCGCGGGTAGGACTCGAACCTACAACCAATGGATTAACAGTCGAATTATAGGAATCCACAACGCGTGTTTCACAGCTGTTGCACGGAAAACTTCAAAGAGCACGAGAGCCTGTCAGGTCTCCGGTATCGAACCCCTGCTCGGCCTTCTCAACATGTTCCGCTCGACCTATCACAATTAGTGTGCGACATCCCCTTAATCCGGATGAGGTTCAGGGAAGCCGTAGACTTGTAAGCATGGCGACGGAACCGAGCCGACGAACCGGGATCGCCTCCCGACCGGTGGCGATCCCCGATGACGTCGACGACCCGCAGGTCACGAAGGCGTCAGGGGTGGTGGAGCTGCCATTGAATGTCCGTTGGAGCGCCCCTTTTCACACGTACGACTTGTCCGACCGCAAGGACAGGATGAGGGTCTACGAACAGGTGCTCACCGAGGGCACCGAGGACGACGTGCGGCGTTTCATCGACGTCTCCGAACTCGTTCGACTCTGGGACGAAATCGTGCTCTCATCGCATGTGCGGGCGGCATGGAGAGACTGGCTAGAGCGCAACGGCTACCTGTAGGCAGCTGGACGGGTGCTCACACCTCTCCAACTTCAGATACGACAGATCGTCGCTTCATTGCCCGACACCCAAGATCTCGCTCTGGCAGGCGGCGGTGCGCTGATAGTGCACGGAATCGTCGACCGGGAGACACGAGACCTGGATTTCTTCTCCAACTCCCCGGAAGAGGTGGACCGGCTCCTCCCTTCCGTGGAACAGGCACTACGCGACGACTCGCTTGTTGTGGAACGACTCCGGGTCGCCGAAGGATTCGCCCAGCTGTCAGTCACATCGGCCTCTGAAACAACCACCATCGACCTCGCCTGGGATCCCCGCCTCTTCCCACCAACTATGACTCCAGAGGGGCCGCTGTTGGCTGAGGAAGAAGTGGCCGCCGGTAAGGTGCTGGCCCTGTTCGGGCGGGCGGAGGCTCGTGACTTTGTTGACGTGTTGGCACTTGAATCCCGATACGGGCTGGAGCAGCTCTGTCAACTCGCCGCCGAAAAGGACCCCGGCTTCGATCGGACGATTCTCGCCGAGATGATGAGCCGTATCGACCGTCTGCCCCGCAACGAATTCGGAATAGAAGACGCCGAATACGAACGACTAAAGCACCGAGTTGACGTGTTGCGCGATGAGCTGATAGGACTTGATCGCGACCCGCCTGGCCGGTCCACGGGACTGTCGCCGCGACGAGAACCGCCTTCCCTGGGGCTGTAGAGCACTTCAGGCTGAGTGACGCAACCCCAAAAGGGCCCCGTCTGGGAGGACTCGCTCCCGGGAGTACGCGGGCTCCGCGCGTCAGCCGAAGACTCCGTCAGTGGCCGTGCGAGGCGAACGCCTCGGCGAGACGCTCCTCGAGAAAGCGCTCGATGTCTGACGGCCGGAAAAGAACCTTTCTGCCGACGCGAATCCCGAGCGCTCCGGGTTTCTCCCCGCGATGGCGCTGGGTGTAGAGGGCGCTGGGAGTGAGCCGCAGGTAGTCAGCAGCCTCTTTCAGCGTGAGAAGCGGTTCTGGCATTCGACGCCTC
>DATKEA010000004.1:0-4241 GCA_035544615.1 Acidimicrobiia bacterium
CCAATGCGGCCAGGGCGCCCCGGGCCTGGCCGATCGCCCTCATCTCCATCCAGTGGCCCAACAGCATGACCGTGATCAGCGCTGCGAGCTCCCACCAGAACTCCAGATCGAACCATCCCAGGGTGGTCGTCGCCGAGGCGATGAAGGCCACGGTGATCGCCATCCCGATGAGCAGCATCATCCCCGGTTGTCGATCTACCGCTTCCTGCCACCCCCCTCGAAGGAACGGAGAGCCCCCGTAGAGAAAGATGATCGTGCCCAGAACGGGTGAAACCAGCTCTGATCCCGGAAAGGACGGCGCCGTGTAGCCGAACCACCCCTGGATCGTCTCACTGAAGAAGACGACGGGAAGCGACAGGAGGAGAGACAGCCAGAAACGGTCACGGAACATGGCCACGCTGTGCCCGGCATGCTTGTCGTGGCCTTTGCCGTGGCTCGGGGGATGCTCGTCGTGGGCTGGGGCATGTTCGCCGTGGCTTGGGTGGTCGTGATGTGTCATGGCTTCGGTGGGCGGGCCATCTCAGCGTACGCTTGTCCCCCCCCGAGGCCCGGTCTCGGCTCGAGCGGGTGTTGGAAGCACTGGCCCCGCAGAAACGGCAACGACTGATTTCAGGCGAGATCTGGGGCGAGGATGCTCAACCGGGCACCGCGGCGCCCCGCAGACTTCAGATCAGACGCCCACTCCGAGCTGACGCACGACATCGCCCAGGGCTCGATCCCAGTCGCCGGGATCCCGCCCGGTGTGCTTCTCCCCTGTGGTCGTGTTGACCAGCATGACCGGCTTCCCCGTCAGTCCATTGTCGGCCCACTGGAGAGTCCAATTGTCGGCCTTCTTTTGGCGCTGGCTACGACGAGCGGCTCGCACCTCGGCGACGAGCCGAGCATGGTCGGCTTCGCGCCGTCTCTCCTCGAGGACCAGCTTCGCATATGTCATTGCCATTCCAGTGTCCATGACCCGACTCCTGTGTGGTAAGGGCTATGTCTGATTACACCCATTACACTACCACGACGGCATGTAAGGAGTCAAGCTTATTTGTCTCATTACAGCGAAGCAGCCGGGGATCAGGCCGCTTCAAAGGTCGAGACGATCAGGTGGCCGTGGCGCGGAGCATCCATGCAGTCTTCTCGTGAATCTCGACACGCATGGTGGCCAGGTCCGCGGTTGCCACGTCGTCCCCCTCCTCGGCCGTTGCCACTACCTCCCGAGCGGTGCGAATCACGGCTTCGTGATCCTGAGCCAATCGTCGAACCATGTCCAGGGCCTCGGGAACCGCTTCCCTCGTTCCACTCCGACGGGATCAGCCCGAGCTTTGGGCGTCGACCGCCAGCTTCCCGGCGGCGACGGTTCCGAGCACCTGGATGGTTTCATCGGTCCAACTGATCCCCTGATGGCTCTGCAATTCCACCTGGGGGAGATCGAAACCCTCCACCACGAGGGTTGCCCCTCCCGGCTGAGGTGGGTAGGACTCGAGGACCATATCGGCGAGAGTCACCTCTCCCTCGGTGTCGACGAACAGATAGCCATTCACCAGCACCGGTACTTCGAAGTCGCCCTCGATAGCCTCGGCGACGGTGATCCCCGGTCCAACCCCGGATTGGGTCCCGTCAGCGGGCTCGGCGCCATTCTCGCCACAAGCGGTGAGCATCAACGCCAGTGCAATGGCGGCAGACAGCAGTCTCATGTTGTTCTCCTTCGGTAATCGCATTCGTTGTCCGGACTTGGACGCATCCCGGAGTGCACCGGTTCCCGTCCCCGACCGTGACAGCCCGGGCCCGGGTGTCGAGAATGGGGCCGTGTCGCGCGGAGTCACCATTGCGGTGTTGGCAGTCGTCGCCCTCGTCGCATTCCTCTGGGTGGCGCAGCGGCGCATGATCTACTTCCCGACCCAGAACGTGCCGCCGTTGGCCGACTTGTCCCTCTCAGCCGAGGAGGTGAGCTTCATTACCGAGGACGGTCAGACCCTGACCGCCTGGTTCCTCCCAGCCGACGCCGAAGACCCCTTGGCCACTGTGCTGGTGTTCAACGGCAACGCCGGAAACCGCTCCCATCGTCTGCCTCTCGGCGAGGCCCTCGTCAGGGCCGGTTACTCGGTCCTGCTGGTCGACTACCGGGGCTACGGGGAGAATCCGGGTGCTCCCACGGAGGAGGGTCTGGCCGCCGATGCGAGGGGGGCGCTTGCCTATCTGAGATCCCGAGCCGATGTCGACTCCGGGCGGATCGTCTACTTCGGCGAGTCCCTGGGAGCGGGGGTGGCCGTGCGCCTGGCCACGACCCGGCCACCGGCGGCCCTCATCTTGCGGTCCCCATTCACGTCGCTGGCCGACATCGCGTCGGTCCACTACCCGATCCTCCCGGTGTCGCTGCTCCTGCGAGACCGATACGACAGCATCGACATGATCGGGGGCATCGAAGCCCCCCTCCTCGTCATCTCAGGATCAGCAGACCGCATCGTCCCGTCGGAGCAGAGCAAGCGTCTCTTCGACGCAGCAAACGAGCCCAAGAGGCTGGCGGTGGTCGAGAACGCCGGGCACAACGATCTGGCCCTTCTCGCCGGAGAGGAAATGGTCAGGGAGATGGTCGCCTTTCTGCGGAATTGGCTGCCCATCGACTAGGCGGAGCGTCGAGGGCTCAAGGGGGATACGACTCGAAGCCCTCGACGCGTTGTCTCTCCCGGACGAAAGCGATGATCGCCTCCACCTCTTCCGGGGAGAGACCCGGCACCGGGGGCATCGGGCCGAAGTCCCAGTGGTGGGCGGGCGAGCCACGCAGGACTGCAAGCTGAAAGGCCTCGTCGGGGTGATGGCTTGGCTCGTACACGATGGACAGATGAGAGGGGCCTTTGTCCGTGCCCCGTAGGTCGGCGCCGTGGCACTCGGCACAGTTTGCGGCGTAGAGCCGGGCGCCTGCCTCGACGAGTTGAGGGTCTTGGGGTGGTATGCCGGTGTCCGAGGTGGTCTCGCCGCATGCGATGACCAGCAACGCCACCGCCAAGGCCATGGCAGTCAGAGATGAGCCGAGCTCGAGTCGTCTCATGACCCCAGCCGCACCGTCAACCGCCCGGGCACGTCCGCGTGGCCTCCCCGCCGAATTCGGGAACGGGGCGCCCCTGAGCCTCGGCCTCCGTGTCGGCCACACCGTTTTGCTCGATATCGGCGATGAGCCAATCCATCTCCGCGATCTCACGCCGCTGAGCTTCGATGATATCGACGGCCAGGCGACAGACCCTGACGTCCTGGATGTCGGACCGCTCGCTGGTCAGGATGGCGATCGAGTGGTGGGGGATCATCGCATTCATGTAGGAACGGTCTTGCACCGTGGTTTCACTCCGAACCAGGGAGGTCGCTAACCCGAACAGGACGGCTGCCCCCACCATGATCCCGATGTTGATCTTCCGATTGCGGTACATGCCCAGCATGAAGAGGAGCATGACCACCGCCATCGCCGCTCCCATGAGAAGCATCATGTAGAGACGGTGCTCGCTCCAACGTACGTGGGCGAGCTGGAAGGTGTTGGTGTAAGTGAGGGCATACATAACCGCTGTCGCCGTGGCGATCATTGCCCCGAAACGCAGGTAGTTCCCGTGGTGGTGCTGTGACCTCTGCTTCGACTCTTCACCAGGGACGCCAGTCTCCTTGGCATTGTGTTGATCGCGACTCAAGAGGACCTCCTCTGCTGCAGGTGAGCGTTGCGGACAGCTTGCAGAAGGCAAATACCCCGGGGTGTATGTCTGGGAAACAGGCTCGACGTGTCAGTCGAGACGAGGGGGGATGGCCCTTACAGTCGTCAGCATGATCACTCTCAGATCGATCGGCCTCTTCATCCTCGCCGCCGTCGCCGAGATCGGCGGCGCCTGGCTCGTCTGGCAGGGAGTGAGAGAGAGAAGAGGGCTCATCCATATCGGCGCCGGGGTGATCGCCCTCGGCATCTACGGGTTCTTCGCCACCTTCCAGCCCAGCCCGCACTTCGGGCGGGTGCTCGCCGCATACGGTGGCGTCTTCGTCGCTGGCAGCCTCGCCTGGGGGATCATGGTCGACGGCTTCCGACCCGATCGCTACGACATCATCGGCGCTGCCATGTGTCTGATCGGGGTCGCCGTCATCATGTACGCCCCCAGAGTTGGCGGCTGACGGGCTATCTGGCGAATCGGATCTCGAGCCGGCGTCCGCCGAGGGAGACCCCTCTGAGCGCCTCGATCGCCGTGTTGCCGTGCTCCTCGGACATGTCTACGAAGCCGAATCCC
>DATKEA010000005.1:0-5507 GCA_035544615.1 Acidimicrobiia bacterium
CGGTGAACACGATGAGCTTGTTGCGGGGCAGCTCGACCGTGAGGTTCTTCAGGTTGTGCTCACGGGCGCCCCGGATGAGGATGGAGTCGGTGGACAAAGCCCTGCCTGGTCGTCTGAGTTACGGCAGTGTAATACACATCATGAGCGAACACCTGTTCGCCCACCCGGTCAGGTGACGGCCGGTTCCGGCCGGGGTGCATCTGCCGTCCTTGCCCCCTTGATCAGTGCCGGGATCAGGATCAAGTAGGCAGTGAACACCGGGGCTAGCGCCCGGGTCGAGTCGAAATAGCGATGCCACACCGGCGCGCTGAGCATTAAGCCCAGCGCGGCGAACCCGGCGGTGGCCCATCCGAGCTCCGTCGGGGTTCGCGCCGACCGCAGGAGCAAAGAGAGCGAGACCAGTATCAGGAGCACCCCGACAGCGAAGGAGATGAGAGAATCGGGCTCACTCAGCCATCGGCTCACTGCTCCGGCGAAGCCGACGAAGGGCAGACCCACCGCTTGCAAGTCCTGGGACGCTCCCTCCTGGAGGCGGGCATGTACGTAGATCCACCATGCCGCGGTGGCCGCGAAGGGGGCTGTCAAGGGCCACGGCACCGCTCGTCTCTCTTTGAGCAGGTAGAGGCCGAGCCCCGCCGCAGCGATGAGCATCGTCTCCCTGGAGAGCGCGGCGGCACTCAACGCGATGGCGGCAGCCGGAATCTCCCTTCGCATCGTGTGATAGATGCCGGCCATGAGACCGGCGCCGGCGACGATCCCTGCGCCGTCGATGGCGATGTCGATGAAGAATCCGGGGTTCAGGGTGAACGCCAGGCCGAACCAGGGTGAGAGCCCCATGCGTCGTGCCACTAATGCGGTGTAGGCCGTTCCGGCGCCCATCGCGATCACGTTGACCACGATCAGCCCCCACGCGGTCGATTTCGCGGGGAGCGAGCCGCCCAGAGACGCCAGAGTGGGGTAGAGCATTCGCTGGGCGCGGTAGGAGGGGCGGTCGAGATGGACGGCGTGAATCTCAGGCTCCAGGTAGAAGGGGTCCATCGCCTGGGAGAAGAAGAACTTGCCGTCGTGGCCTGCCTCAGGGGCCAGGACTATTTCGCCCAGCAGAGCCTCGCCGTACTCGTTCTGTGCGGTGAACTCCTCCCCGAACTTGATCGTGGTGCTCGGGTTCCAGTCGAACCCGGCGAGCAGCCGCACCGCGAACAGGCAAGCGGCGAGCGAGCCGATCAACCCGATGACGACGACTTTGCGGCTCATCCCGCGTCGGCGCTGGAGAGACCGGCAGAGGTCTCTTGATAACGACGACTACACGAGGGGCAGGCCAGATCGTCGTCGAGATCGGCGCCGCACTCACAGACCCAGCCGCGCTGGCGGGCCGGGTTTCCGAATACCAGAGCATGGGCGGGGACATCGCGGGTGACCACAGAGCCGGCCCCGATCATGCAGTTCTCGCCGAGCCGGACCCCGCAGACGATGGTGGCGTTGGCACCGATCGAGGCTCCCCGATCCACCTCGGTGCTGATCCAGTCCTCGGGTCTCGTCTGATAGCGGACCCGTGGCGTCATGTCGTTGGTGAAGACGACATTGGGCCCGACGAAGACCTCGTCGCCGATGTGGACACCGTGCCAGATGAGACATCCGTTCTTGACCGTGACCCGATTGCCGAGGGTGGCGCCGGACTCGATGAAGGCGTGGTCCCCGATCTTGCACTCCCGGCCCACCACCGCCCCCTTCATCACATGGGCGAAGGCCCAGACCCGGGTGCCCTCACCCACCTCGTCCGACTCGACGAGGGCATTGGGGTGGACGAACACCTCCTCAGTCATCGATCCCGCCTCCGACCGAGTCCAGGGCTTGCCGCAGCGTCTCGACAACGAACTCTTGCTCCGTCTCCGTGATCCCGGGAAAGAGGGGCAGGGAGAGGATCTCCGACGCGGCACGCTCCGCAACTGGAAAGTCCCCCCGGTCATGACCCAGATCGGAGAGCGCCCCCTGCAGGTGCATCGGCACCGGATAGTGGATGCCGGCACCCACGCCCCGGGAATGGAGATGTTCCAGCACTCGATCTCGCTCCGGCACTCGAATGACATACAGGTGCCAGATGTGGACATTGCCCTCCAATGTCACCGGGAGGCGGAGACGATCCCAGCCGTCGAGCATCTGGTCGTAGCGCTTGGCGGCGATCGAGCGCTGTTCGTTCCACCTGATCAGCCTGGAGAGCTTGGCGCTGAGCACGACGGCCTGGATGGTGTCGAGCCGTGAGTTGAAGCCGGCCACGGGGTGGTGGTACTTCTTGACCGATCCCCAGTTGCCCAGCCTGCGCACCTTGTCGGCGAGGTCGTCATCGTCGGTGAGCACGGCGCCGGCGTCTCCGTATGCCCCAATATTCTTCCCGGGGTAGAAGCTGGTGCCGGCGATCCTCCCCAACGACCCGGCGGCCTTGCCATGGCGGGTGGCGCCCTGGGACTGTGCGGCATCCTCGAGGATCACGGCATCCCCGGCCACTTCCCCGATCTGCTCGACAGGAGCTGTCTGGCCGTAGAGATGGACCGGCATGACGGCACGGACCCGTAGCCCCATCGCCGCCCCGATCTGTGTGACATCGATCAGGTGGGTGTCGGGGTCGCTGTCCACGAGCACCACTTCTGCGCCGGCGCGGATCACCCCGAGGGCGCTGGCGATGAAGCTGTTGGCAGGAACGATCACTTGGTCACCCCGCCCGAGGCCCAGGGCGCGGACCGCTAGTTCAAGAGCGTCGGTGCCGCTGCTCACCCCGATGCAGTGGCGCACCCCGCAGAATGCCGCGAACTCCGACTCGAACTCGGCAACCTGGGGTCCTTGGATGAATGCGGTGGAGCCGATCACCTCGGCAACTCCCCGTTCCACCTCCTCGGCGATCTCCTTGTGCTGACGTGCGAGATCGACCAGGGGGACCTTCATCGCACCTCTCCCACGGCCACGGTCGTCCCGCCGGCCGCCATCGACTCGTCGATCGCCTCGAGGACGGCGACGACCCTCGCCCCGTCCCACCCATCGGAGATGCTCCCGTCGCTTCCCATCACCCGACGAAGGAAGTCCTCGCACTCTGCCTTCAGGGGCTCCCCCCCGGTGACGTGGGGTATGACGATCTCGCCTTCCCTGATCTGCGACCTGAAGCCGGCGAAGGTGTCGGTGATCTCCTCCTCGCCGGTGCCCACGATCCCCTTGTCGTAGATGCGCAATGGCTCGTTAAGTTCCATATCGTCCACCGTCAGCATCCGATCGGAGCCGATGACCGAGATGAGGCGTCGCTTCCGTGGGCTGAGCCAGGAGGCCTCGATGTGGACCAGGACGTCCCCGGGGTAGGCGAGGGTGGCGAACACCACGTCCTCGACCCCGTCGTTGACCCAACTCCCCCCGGTGGCCGAGACGGTGTGAGGTACGGCGGCGAGCCAGTAATTGGCGATCGAGATGTCATGGCTGGCCAGATCCCAGGCGGCGTTGACGTCGGTGCGCACCGGCCCCAGGTTGGTGCGCATCATCGAGAGATATTTGACCCGACCGAGTCTTCCGCTCTCGATGTAATCCTTGGCGGCGCGAAAAGCCGGGTTGAACAAGAAGACATGACCCACCATGAGCACCAGGCCGCGCTCCTCGGCGATCTCGCAGAGCCGGACCGAGTCGGCCAGGGAATGGCTGATCGGCTTCTCCACCAGCACGTGCTTCCCGGCCTCGAGGGCCCGGGCAACGATCGAGGCATGGGTCGTGGTCGGTGTGGCCACCACGACGGCGTCGACTCGGTCATCCACGAGAGCGTCGTCGAGGTCGGCACCGAGCGCCACCGACGGGAATCGCTCCCCCATCGCCTTCCTACGGTTCTCGTCCTGCTCGATAACCCAGAGGACCTGGCTGGACAGGTGGTCGGAGAAGTTCCTGACGAGGTGGGGGCCCCAGTGGCCTGCGCCCACCACGGCTATGCCTGTCATCACGGCGAATCACATCCTCTTACTTCTTGATGCCCAGCCCGAGCAGGACCAGGGGCCGCAGTATCGACCACCAACCGGTTATCGGCTTCATCTTCGTCTGACCCAACTCTTTTGGCGGGTATCTCTTGGTCACCCCCACCTCCGAGACCCGGTAGCCGAGCTTGGCCGTCTTCCACAACAGGTAGACCTCCAGCTCGTACTCGTCGAGCCACCGTTGGTCGAGTTTCAAACGGGGGTCCTCCAGCAACGATGTTCGAATCGCCCGAAACCCGTTGGTGGTGTCGGTGAGCCGGGTCGGGGTTATCAAGTTGAACAACATGGGATGGAGCCGGGTGGCCATCTTGCGATAGAAGGGCATGTCGCCGTAGTCGCTGGACTTCCCCAGCCAACGCGAACCTTGAACGAGATCGGCGCCGTCGAGGATGGCATCGAGCAACACCGGGATCTCTTCGGGGGCGTCCTTGTTGTTCCCCGCCATCACCACCGCTATGTCGTAACCATGGTCGATCGCGTACTGGTACCCGGTTCGAATGGCGTAACCCACCCCGAGGGTGGATCCCAATTCGACGACGGTGGCCCCCTTCTCCCGGGCCACCTCCTGGGAGCCGTCGGTGGAGCCGTCATCCACCACCAGTACCTCGTCCACGATCTCGCGAGGCACCCTGGCGACGACCTTCCCGATCTTCTCCCGTTCGTCGAGCACCGGGGCGATCGCCAGGACGCGATGCCCCTCATACACGGCGTGCAACTCCTTTCATCACCCGCGCCTAGCCTGCCTCGGCGACCTCGCGCAGCTCACGCTTCAACTCGTTGATCTCGTCGCGGAGCCTGGCTGCATACTCGAACCGGAGCTCCTTCGCCGCCTCGTGCATCTCCTCCTCGAGACCCATCACCAGCCGGGCGAGATCTTCGCCTTCCAGGTCGATGGGCGCTCTCCGCTCGATCTCCCGGCGTCGCCGATCGGCGGCCGGGGCCGCCTCGGTCTGCACCAGCTCGAGGATGTCGGAGACGCGCTTCCGCACCGTCTGCGGGTCGATGCCGTGCTCCTCGTTCCATTCCCGTTGACGCCGGCGACGCCGGTTGGTCTCGTTGATAGCCCGTTTCATCGAGTTGGTGACGTTGTCGGCGTACATGATCACCTGGCCGTCCACATTCCGGGCCGCCCTTCCGATGATCTGGATCAGCGAGGTTTCCGATCGGAGGAAGCCCTCTTTGTCGGCGTCGAGGATCGCCACCAAGGAGACCTCGGGAAGATCGAGCCCCTCCCGGAGGAGGTTGATCCCCACCAGGACATCGAAGTCCCCCAGCCTCAGCTCCCGCATGATCTGAACTCGCTCCAAGGTGTCGATCTCCGAGTGCATGTATCGGGCGCGAACGCCCATCTCCAGGAGGTAGTCGGTGAGATCCTCGGCCATCTTCTTGGTGAGCGTGGTCACCAGGACCCTCTGCTCCCGAAGAGCCCTGCGGCGGATTTCCTCGAGGAGATCGTCGATCTGGCCCTTGGTCGGCCGCACCATGACCTCCGGGTCGACCAGCCCGGTGGGA
>DATKEA010000006.1:0-3594 GCA_035544615.1 Acidimicrobiia bacterium
CCCAGTGAATATCTCGATGACAGTCAACGGGCAGGAGGTAACGGCCGATGTCGAGCCCCGAACACTCCTCGTCCATTTCATCCGCGAGAACCTCCACCTGACCGGCACCCATGTGGGTTGTGAGACCGGGTACTGCGGTGCTTGCACCATCCATTTCAACGGGAAACCGGTCAAATCCTGCACCATGCTCGCCGTCCAGGCCGACGGTGCAGAAATCGGGACAATCGAGGGTCTGGCCGATAACGGATCCCTTCACCCGGTGCAGGAGGGGTTTTGGGAACGTCACGGCCTCCAGTGCGGGTTCTGCACCCCGGGCATGATCATGTCCGCCGCGGCCCTGCTTGCCGAAAACGACAACCCGACCGAGGACCAGATCCGACACGGCATCGAGGGCAACCTCTGCCGGTGCACCGGGTACCACAACATCGTCAGGGCAGTCGAATACGCCGGCGCCAAAGTGCGGGGCGAAGAGCCGCCACCACCAGACTGGGAGGGAGGTTCCTGATGGCAACCACAAGCGTCATGGGCGGAGACGTCCGCCGCCGCGAGGATCCGGCACTGATCAAGGGGCGGGGTGTCTACGTCGACGACTTGCAGCCTACCGCGCTGCTTCATGTGGCATTCAACCGATCCCCCTACGCCCACGCCAGGATCAAATCGGTGGACACCGCAGCTGCGGAAAAGATGCCGGGCGTGGTAGCCGTGTTCACTCATGAGGATGTGGCCGACCTCGGCCCGCTGGTCGCACAGGTCCCGATCGGAAAGCTGCGTCCACTGCTTTCCGACGGTGAGATAAAACACGCCGGCGAGGCCATTGCCATGGTTGTGGCCGAGGATCGGTATCAGGCCCAGGACGCTGCTGACGCCATCGAGGTCGATTGCGAGTTGCTTCCTGCCGTGATCGACCTCAAAGAGGCGAAATCGGATACCACCAAGGTCCACGAGGATCTCGATTCCAACGTGATACACACCTGGACCTACCACGGATACTGGGAAGCCCTCGGCCTCGAGGACCAAACCCCACAGGTCGACGCCGCAATGGAACGCGACGACGCTGTCGTGGTGAGCCTCGAGATGACCAACCAGCGCCTTATCCCCGTGGCGATAGAGCCCCGGTCGGTTCTGGCGGAATACAACAGCGGCTACAACCGATTCACCGTGCATAGCTCCACACAGATTCCACACGCCTTGTCCGGTGCCATCGCCACCATGCTTGGGGTACCGCCAAGCGACGTTCGGGTGATCGCCCCTGAGGTAGGCGGCGGGTTCGGCGCCAAGCTCAACGTTTACAGCGACGAGGTCCTCGTCGCATTCGCCGCAAAGAAACTGGGCAGGCCGGTGAAATGGACCGAGACCCGGCGCGAAGCCGGCGGGGCGACCGTTCACGGGCGGGGCTGGATCGGAACCGCCACCCTGGTCGGAACAAAAGAGGGGGAGTTCCTCGGGTACAAACTCGAGGCGATCGCCGATATGGGTGCTTACTCCCAGAACTTCACCGTGGCGATCCCTCTCCTCGGGCTTTTCATCGCCTCCGGCCAGTACAAGATGCCGGTGTCGTGGACGGTCGACTGTGTGGTGACCCATACCATGACCACCGACGCCTACCGCGGCGCTGGGCGGCCAGAGGCGATCTACTACCTGGAACGGATAATCGACGCGTTCGCAAGAGAGATCGGAATGGATCCGATCGAATTGCGGAAGAAGAACTTCTGGCAGAAGGACGAGTTCCCGGCCACGATGGGCTGCGGCTTCGCCCTCGACTCGGGAGACTACGCAGCCGCTGTCGACAAACTGATCGAAGTCTCCGGGTACCAGGACCTCATCAAGATGCGCGAGGAGGCCAGGGCGGAGGGAAGACATGTCGGGATCGGCGTCGGCTCATACGTCGAAGTATGCGGGTTCGGTCCGGCAGTGCTCGCCGAGATCGGGTTCTCGTGGGCCGCGTACGGCCTTCCCGCTTCCTTCAACGGGTCGGGACTGGTGAGGGTCAACCCCGATGCCACCGTCTCCGTGGTCATCGGCACCGGGCCCACCGGCCAGGGCCACGAGACCACATGGGCCCAGATCGTCGGCGACGGACTCGGTATCCCGATCGAGAACATTCGCGTCCGACATGGCGACACCCAAGAGCATCCCATGGGGATTGGTACCTTCGGGAGCCGCTCTCTCGCGGTCGACGGTGTGGCAACCTTCAACGCCACGGCCAAAGTGAGAGAGAAAGCGGCAAAGATCGCAGCCCACCTTCTCGAGGCGTCGCCCGACGACGTCGTCTTCGAGGACGGTGCGGCGCATATCGCAGGCTCTCCGGAGAAGTCGGTCGAGTGGGCGGCCATCGCCAAGTCGGCGTATCAGGCACATACCCTGCCCGAGGGGGTCGAAAGTGGCCTGGAAGGTCACGCCGCCTTCAGCCCGGGAAATGCGACATGGCCTTTCGGGACCCATCTCGCGGTGGTTGAGGTAGATGCCACAACAGGTGATGTCAAAATCCTCAAATACGTCGCCGTTGACGACTGCGGAAACATCGTCAACCCGATGATCGTCAACGGCCAGGTTCATGGCGGGATAACCCAGGGGATCGGCCAGGCGCTGTTCGAGGAAGCGACCTACGACGAATCGGGCAACCTGCTCACAGGGTCGTTGCTCGACTATCCCTTACCGACAGCCTCCGACCTTCCGCCATACGAGCTGTCCCACACCGTGACGCCGACAGACGTCAACCCGATGGGAGTCAAGGGAATCGGCGAGGCGGCGACGATCGGATCGCCGCCCACCATCGTCAATGCGGTGGTCGACGCTTTGAGCCCGCTCGGGGTCAAGCACATCGACATGCCACTCAGGCCGAAACGGGTCTGGGCTGCGATCCAGGAAGCGAGTAACTGATGTACCCACGCGAATTCGACTATGTGGCTCCAACCAGCCTCGACGAGGCTCTGGGGGCCCTCGGAGATGACGCCAAGGTGATGGCAGGAGGCATGAGCCTCATCCCCTTGATGAAGATGAGGCTGTTCTCCCCGGCCGTCGTCGTCGACATCGGGAGGCTGCCCGGGCTCGACACGGTCGACGAGCAGAACGGCGACGTCACAATCGGCGCCCTGGTTCGTCATGCCACCACGGCGTCTCACCCCCTGCTGACCGAGGTCGCGACAGCTCTGGCCACCGCGGCGTCATTGACCGGCGACGTTCAGGTGCGTAATCGCGGGACGACCTGTGGTGCAGTCGCCCATGCCGATCTGGTCGCCGACCAGCCGGCTGCGGTGCTTGCCCTGGGGGCGACGATGATCGCTCAGTCATCAGGAGGGACCAGAGAGATTGCAGCATCGGAGTTCTTCGTCGATGCACTCACCTCCGCTCTCGAGCCCGACGAGATACTCACCTCGCTGCGGATCCCGAAACACGGGCCTGGAGAAGGTTCTGCATATGACAAGTTGGGGAGGCGCGGCGGCCGTTCCGACTATGCAATCGCCGGGGCAGCCGCATGGGTGAAGATGGACGGTGGCTCGGTGGCCGATGCCCGGGTTGCGCTCACCGGAGTCGGTACGAAGGTGTCGTTGGCAAACGCTATGGCTGAGGCCCTGATCGGGACAGACGGCTCCG
>DATKEA010000007.1:0-35909 GCA_035544615.1 Acidimicrobiia bacterium
CCCGGGCCGACGAGGGTGTTGACAGCTATGTCGGCCTGTTGGGGCACTATCGCCAAGCTCTCCCCTAGTGTCCTGTCCGGTGGATTCGCTTGCTATTTAGGCGAGCAATTGTCGTTCCTGGCAAGGACGCAGGACGCAGGCGCACCGGGCCGTTCGTCAAGGACGAGGACGCCGCCAGGGGGACAAGGGCCGTTGAAATACGAGCACGATCTGCCGGACAGGGCACTATGCCGATGTGAATAGGTCCGCGACCTGATCTCACCTACGATGGCGTCGTGCCCGAGGAGGCGACCGTCCCGCTCATCGATGGGCCCCGCGAGGCGTGCGGGGTCTTTGCCGCATACACCCCCCGCCAGCGGGTCTCCAGCCTCATCTACTACGGCCTCTATGCCCTGCAGCATCGGGGGCAGGAGTCAGCCGGGATCGCCAGCTCCGACGGTGAGACCGTCACGGTGTTCAAGGACATGGGCCTGGTGGCCCAGGTGTTCGACGAGGCCAACCTCGCCGGTCTCGACGGCCACCTCGGGATCGGCCACACCCGATACTCGACGACAGGGTCGAACAACTGGTCAAACGCACAACCCGCCCACCGTCAGGTGGGGAACACCAGCATTGCCCTCGGACACAATGGCAACTTGACCAACACCCGCGAGCTGGCCGCGCAGCTGGGTGTGCAAGGAGCGACGACCGATTCGGATCTCATGGCCGAGGGCATCGCCCGCGCCCTCGACGACGAGCGGTCCGATGCCAGAGGGCTGGAGATGGCGATCAGGGCGGTGGCTCCGACCTGGAAGGGCGCATTCTCCCTGGTCATCATGGATCAGGGTCGGATCGTCGGAGTACGCGACCCCTACGGATTCCGGCCGTTGTGCCTGGGCTCGCTTCCCGGCGGGGGTTGGGTCCTCGCCTCGGAGACGGCTGCCCTCGATCTCGTCGGCGCCAAGTTCGTGCGCGAGGTTGCGGCCGGAGAGATGGTGGTCATCGACGCCGGCGGGGTGCACAGCTACTCGATCTGCGAAGAGGCCAAACCCGGTCTCTGTCTCTTCGAGTTTGTCTACTTCGCCCGACCTGACAGTCAGATGTACGGGCGTGGCATTCACGCGGCGCGTCGCCAGATGGGTGAGACGCTCGCCATTGAGCATCCCGCAGCAGCAGATGTAGTCGTCCCGGTGCCCGAATCGGGTCTACCGGCGGCACAAGGCTTCGCCGCCGCCAGCGGAATCCCCTACTCCGACGGTCTGGTCAAGAACCGCTACATCGGCCGCACCTTCATCGAACCGACCCAGACTCTGCGAGACCGAGGGATCAGTCTCAAACTCAACCCGATCCCCGACAATCTTCGGGGAAAGCGGGTGGTCCTGGTCGACGACTCGATCGTACGTGGGTCGACCACCCGCAACCTGGTCCAAATGATCCGCGAAGCGGGTGCGGTCGAGGTGCATCTCCGTGTCTCCTCACCTCCCTACCGGTGGCCGTGCTTCTACGGCATGGACACCTCGGATCGATCCACCCTGATCGCGGCCCGCCTCGAGATCGAAGAGATACGCCGGCACGTGGGGGCTGACTCGCTGGGCTACCTGTCCCTGCAGGGACTTCTGGAAGCGACCGGTGTTGCCGATGCCGGTTTCTGCACCGCATGTCTCTCCGGGGAGTACCCGACGGAAGTACCCGAGGACACGGACAAGTTCCAGCTCGAGCGCTCTTGAGATGACGAGCTATGGAGAGGCGGGGGTTGACCTCGCCGGAGCCGAGCGCCACGTGGACGCGATCGCCAAAGCGGTGACCGCCACTTGGACCGCTGGAGTCGTCGGCGGATTCGGCGGATTTGCCGCCGGGGTCGAGCTGCCGGCGGGATACAACCGTCCGGTGTTGATGATGTCGACCGATGGGGTCGGGACCAAGCTGGAACTGGCACGCCAAGCGGGTCGCTGGGACGGTGTTGGCTTCGATCTCGTGGCGATGTGTGTCGATGACCTTGCTGCCGTCGGCGCTCGGCCACTGGGTTTCGTCGACTACCTGGCCGTAGGCGCTCTCCAGCTCGAGCGCGACCGATCCATCGTCACCTCAGTTGCCAACGCCTGTGCCGAGGCGGGCTGCCCACTTCTGGGTGGCGAAACCGCCGAACATCCCGGGGTCATGCCTCGAGACGCAGTCGATCTGGCGGGGGCGGTGATGGGGGTGGTGGAAAAGGGCGAGGAGCTCGGTCGTCACCGGGTCAGGAGTGGAGATCTCATCATCGCCCTCCACTCGCCGAACCTCCGCTCAAACGGCTTTTCGCTCGTCCGCTCAGTGTTCGGCGATGACCTCGACCGTCATCTCGACCGATTGCTCGAGCCATCGGTGATCTACGCGCCGGATGTCCTCTACGCGATCGACGGAGGGGGGGTTCATGCCGCGGCACACATCACCGGCGGCGGGCTGGCGTCGAACCTGGGCCGGGTGCTGCCCGACGGCCTCGGCATCGAGATCGACAGCACATCCTGGGAAACGCCGGCGATCTTCGACTTGGTGGCGTCGCGCGGCGTGGAGCGCTCCGAGATGCTGTCCACTTTCAACATGGGAGTCGGGTTCTGCTTGATCGTCGACCCTCGCCACACCGACGACGTCATGACCCGGACCAACCGGCACTCACCAGTGATTCTCGGGAGGGTCTCCTCAGGTGTGGGCGTTGCTCTGAGATGAGATTCGACGAGGCGTCCGCCGTGCACCAGGTGGCGGAGACCAAGTGGAGTGGCGTGGTCCAACCCGACTGGGACATTCTCGGGATCGCCAACGGGGGCTACCTGATGGCTATCGCGGCCCGGGCAATGTCGGAGGCGACAGGTGGCCGCACGCCGGTCAGTGTCACAGCCCACTTCACCAGACCCGTCAAGGCGGGGCCGGTGGAGATAGCGGTGGATCCGATCAAGGAGGGGCGCACCTTCTCCACGATGAAAGCCCAACTGGGATCGGAGACCGGCTCGGTCTCCCTCATGGGGAGCTTCGCCGATCCGGGAAGACCGGACCACGAGGTCACCTACATCGGTGCCTCACCGCCCGAGATCCCGCCACCGGAGGAGTGCGTCCGACTGGCCCCGGCCGTCGACGGTCCGCTCCCACCGCCATTGGTAGGTCGGTTCGACGAGAGAATCCACCCCGAGGACGTTGGTGTTCTCGAGGGTGAGCTGACCGGGGTACCCATGATCCGGGGGTGGTTTCGTCTGCTCGACGGCGAGCCTCTCGACCCGTTCACCCTGCTCCTGGTGGCCGATGCCCTACCCCCGGCGATCTTCAACCTGGATATTCCCATGGGCTGGACTCCGACCCTGGAGATGACTACTCACGTCCGCGCCCGACCGACGACCGAGTGGTTGCGATGTAAGTTCACCACCCGTTTCGTCACCGGTGGTTTGAGCGAAGAGGACGGTGAGATCTGGGACCAAGCGGGCCGGCTGGTCGCGTTGTCCCGACAGCTAGCTCTCGTCGCCCGCTAACGCTTCCTCCACCTCGTCGAGCAGTGCTCGCTTCTCCTCGTCGGCGAGGAACGAAGCCACGATGGAGTTCCGGGCGAGGTCGGCCAAGGTCTCCTCGTCGAAGCCGAACACATCTCGGACTGCCCGGAAGTTGTCTCCGATGTAGCCCCCGAAGTAGGCCGGGTCGTCAGAGTTGACGCAGGTCAAAAGCCCGGCCTCGATCATCGACGGGAGGGGATGATCCGACATCTCGTCCACCACCCGCAGCGCAACGTTCGACATGGGGCACACGGTGAGAGGGATCTGCTCACGCTTCAACCTCGCCACCAGATAGGAGTCCTCGAGGCTCCTCACCCCATGATCGATCCGCTCGGCTCCGAGGACGTCGAGAGCCGAGGTCACGTACTCCGGTGGCCCTTCCTCCCCGGCGTGGGCCACAGCGTGGAGACCGAGCTCCCGAGCCCGAGCAAACGCCTTCTCGAAAAGCTCCGGTGGCCGGTCGCGCTCGGACGAGTCGATGCCGACTCCGATCACGCCGTCGAGAAACGGTTCTGCTTCTTCGATTGTTGCCAGCGCATCGGCCCCGGAGAGATGGCGGAGAAAGCAGAGGATGAGCTCGGCGCTCACCCCGAGCCGACGCCTACCGTCGGAGATCGCATCTCGGAAACCTCTCATGAAGACCTCGAATCCCACGCCTCTGGCCGTGTGAGTCTGAGGATCGAAGAAGATCTCCGCATGACGGACGCCGTCGGCGGCCGCCCGGTCCAGGTAGGCGCTCATCAGGTCGTAGAAGTCGTCCGGCGTGCGGAGCACCTCGGCACCCTGGTAGTAGATATCGAGGAACGACTGGAGATCGGTGAACCGGTAAGCGGTCCGGATCCTGTCGACATCCTCGAAGGGAAGGAGATAGCCATTGCGGGTGGCCATCCGGAACATCAGCTCCGGCTCCAGAGTCCCCTCGATGTGAACGTGCAACTCGGTCTTGGGCAGCCGCGTGACCAGATCGCTCACTTCAGGGAACTCATCAAAGAGCGATGTCCTGTGGTCGAACCGGTATCCGGTTCAGCTCCTTGCCCGAGGCGGCCCTGATCGCGGCTACGACCGCCGCCGGGGATGAGATGGTGGGCGGCTCACCCACCCCTTTGGCCCCGAACGGTCCCCACGAGCCGTCCTGCTCGATGAGGAGGGCCTCCACGTCCGGGGCATCGAGGATGGTCGGGAGCAAGTAGTCGGTGAAGGTGGGATTCAGTATGACCCCATCCTTCACTATCAGCTCCTCCATGACCGCCAGACCCACTCCCTGGAGGATTCCTCCCTCGATCTGACCGCGCACCGAGTTGGGATTGAGCGCTACACCCACGTCCTGGACCGTATCGATTCGGATCACCTTCACCAACCCCAGCTCCGGGTCGACATCGACCACCGCGCGATGACCGGCCACCGCGAAGTCGGCATGGATCACACCCTGCCCGTTCTCGTCCGGTGCGCTGGTGGGAGGGTGCCTGAAGGTGACCGTCTCGGCCCATTCCTGCTCGACGATCTGGGACCAGGGTGCAACCAGTTCTTCTCCCTGCCACACCCCGCTGTCGTCGAGATGATCGCCGCCGAACCGAGAGAGAATTCGCCCCAATAACCGGGTCGCTGCTTCGAGGGTGGCACCACCCGACAGTTGGGTCTGCCGCGAAGCCGAAGTCGAGCCTGCCGAGTCGATCCGCGAGGTGTCGACATGGGATACGGTCACGTTGTTGATCCCGAGGGCAGTCCGGGCGATCTGGGCGAGGACCGTCACCAGGCCCTGCCCTACTTCGATGGCGGCGGTCTCGACCACCGCTCCGTCGGCGGTGAGCCGCACCCGGGCCTGGGCGTAGTCATCGAACCCCTCCGAGAAGCCGAGGTTCTTGATCCCGAGGGCGTAGCCGATTCCCCGCCTCACATGGCGGGGCTCGGTGGTGAGGCCTGATCCGCCAGGCAGGAGGCTGTGATGAGGGCGGGTAGCGGCGTCGGGCAAAGGCATGGCACGCAGGCTCTGGATGACCTCCCGTGTCGGAAGTGGGGTGTCGATCGACTGGCCGGTGGTGGGCATCGGATCCCCACTCTGCAGGGCATTCAGCTCCCTCAGGTCGAGCGGGTCCATGCGCAGGGACGCGGCAAGACGGTCCATTTGGGATTCATAAGCGAAACAGACCTGCACCGCGCCGAAACCCCGCATCGCGCCACAGGGAGGGTTGTTGGTGCGCACCCCGACACCGTCCACCGCTACCGAGTCGCACCGGTAGGGACCGACGACGAAGTAGCAGGCATTGGCCAGCACCGCAGAGGTCGTCGAGGCGTAGGCCCCACCGTCGATGACAACCCTGGCCTCGACTCGCACCAGCCGCCCCTCGTCATCTGCCTCGTGGCGGTAACGAAGCCAAGCCGGGTGCCGGTGAACGTGACCGGCGAACGACTCCGCCCGCGGATAGACCATTTTGACCGGACGACCGGTGTGCAGCGCCAGCATGCACAGATGTATGTGGAGATTGACGTCCTCCCGCGCCCCGAAGGCGCCGCCAATCCCGGTGGGGTGGGCGCGGACCTGATCGGGGCGAAGACCGAGGCTGGCCACGACCTGCTCCTGGTCTACGTGGACGAACTGACTGGTGGCGTGTAGGTCGACCCCTCCTTCACCATCGGGGATGGCGAGCCCGGCCTCGGTCCCCAGCGGGGCCTGGTCCTGCATCCCGACCTGGTATTCGCCCTCGACCACGACCGGGCCGCGTCTCTCTTGGTCTCCGCGACGGATCCGCAAACGGCGGAACACCTCGTCCCTGGCATCGGCCTCCGCCGGGTCGGTGAGAGGAGGCAGCGACTCATAGCCGACCTCCACCAGTGAAGCGGCGCGGAGCGCCGTCCTGGGATCCTCTGCGGCTAGGATCGCCACCGGCTCGCCCCAATACCTGACCTCTTCACCCGCAAGGACCGGTTGATCCGGGTGCTCCAGACCGAACACGCTTCGCCCCGGAACGTCATCCGCGGTGAGACAGGCATGGACGCCGCCAACGGCCAGGGCGGGCGCCACGTCGACCGACACGATGCGTGCCCTGGCATGAGGGCTGCGCACCGTCGCCGCCCAGAGCATGCCGTCGGCAGTCAGGTCTTGGGCGTACTCGAACTCACCACGCAGCTTGGGGATGCCGTCGGAGCGGGTGGGTGACTGACCGATCACGCCATCGGGGGCCGTCACGCGTCTTTCAATGCGAGTGGTCATTGTTCGCCACCCGTGGCCAGACCCTCGAGCGCCCGCACAATCGACCCGTAACCGGTGCAGCGGCAGATGTTCCCCGCCAACGCCTCCTTTATCTCGATGGATGACGGGCTCGGTGAGCCGGCGAAGAGGTCTATGGCAGCCATGACGATGCCCGGTGTGCAGAAGCCGCACTGGACTGCTCCGGCACGCTGCATTGCCTCCTGAACGGGGTGTAGCGCACCCTCGGCGGCGACGCCTTCGACCGTGGTGATCGAAGAGCCCTCGACGTCTGCCGCCATGACCAGGCACGAGCACACGAGAAGGCCGTCCAGGATCACCGAACACGAGCCACATTCACCCTGCTCACAGGCACTCTTCGACCCGGGCAAGTTCAGATCATCCCGAAGGACATCGAGCAGGCTCCCGGGGTGAGCCACCCTCGCCGTCACTGCTTCGCCGTTGACCGTGAAGGCGACGATCACCGGAGACACCTCTCGAGAAGGCGTCGAGCGAGAACCCCCGCCCCATGACGTCGGTACTCCTCGGTGGAACGGTGATCGGTGATGGGACGAACCTCCTCCATGACCAGACGCTGAAACTCGTCGAGGTCGGCCTCGGTCGGCTTGCCGGCGGCCGAGATCATCGCTTCGGCGGCACGGGCACGGATCGGAGTCGGGGCGACCGACCCGAGAGCGACCGTGGTCCGGCCATGTTCGCCCCTGGTGACCACACAGTTGACGGTGGCGATCACCATGGCGTTTCGGATCCCGATCTTGCCGAACTCCTGCCGTTCGGGGAGCTGCTCGGGAAGCTGGACGGCGGCAATCAGCTCATCTCCGCGACGAGCGGTCTTCTTGACTCCGACGAAGAACTCGCTCCAGGCCAGCGTCCGGGTCGAAGTGAGCGAAACCAGCTCGATCGAAGCATCGACCGCGGCGAGGAACGGGTGTCCGTCTCCGGCCGGGCTAGCCGTGCCCAAGTTGCCGCCTATGGTCCCCGCATTGCGTATCTGGGGTGACCCGACGGTCCGGGCGGCTTCCGCCAGCGCTTTGGGGCCTTCCCGTTCGATGCGACGCCAGGTGACACCTGCTCCGATCCGGGGGCCTTCCCACTCTTTCAACTCGTCCACGCGTCTCAGCCCGGTGACTGTCTCCGGTTGGATGTGCCCGAAGTTGACCTCCACCATGAGGTCGGTGCCACCGGCGAGCGGTGTCACGTCTCCAGAAAGGCCGGTGAGAGCCTCTTCGATCGAGGTCGGGTGAACGATCTCCACTGGCCGGGGAACATAGTTGAGTGACGATGTCTCGGGGTCACAAGAGCGCTCCGGCCAGGCTGTTGTGCTCCTCGATCAGAGACCTCACGTCCACTCCGACCATCTGACCATCCTCAACCACCCGTCGACCGGCCACCCACGAGTGGTCGACGGTGACCGGGCTGCACATGACCACAGCCGCCACCGGATCGTGGAGCGCGCCGGCGAACTCGACCCTGTTGAGGTCGTAGGCAATCAGATCGGCGGCCATCCCTGAAGCAAGCCGGCCTATGTCTGTTCGTCCCAGCACCGAAGCCCCTCCGACGGTGGCCAGCTCGAGCGCTTGACGCGGAGTCATCTGTGGTCCGACGCCGAACCCGGGGGCTACCCCCAGCCGATTGAGCAGCAATGCCTGCCGCATCTCGGCCATCAAGTTCGAGGAATCATTGGATGCCGCGCCATCGACGCCGAGCCCCACGCGAACCCCTGACGCCAGGTACCTCGAGACCGGGGCCATACCCGAGGCGAGACGCATGTTCGAGGTCGGGCAATGGGCGACACCGGTAGCGGCGGCACCCATACGGGCCACTTCGTCGTCACCGACGTGCACCGCGTGGGCATACCAGACGTCGGGACCTGCCCAGCCCAGATCCTCCATGTACTCCACGGGGCGTCTGCCGAAGTGATCCAGGCAGTAGTCCTCTTCGTCGGCCGTCTCTGCCAGGTGGGTGTGCATGGTCAGCTCCAGTCCGCGCGCCAGCTCGGCGGTGTCGGACATCAAGGCGCCGGTCACGGAGAAGGGCGAGCATGGGGCAAGCACCAACCGGATCATCGCTCCCGGGTCGGGGTCGTGATAGGCAGCGGCCACCCGCTGGCAGTCGTCCAGGATCAGGGACTCGCTCTCCACCACCGAGTCCGGTGGCAGCCCACCCTGGGACTCCCCGAGACTCATCGAGCCCCGCGAGACGTGGAAGCGCAGCCCCACCGGCTCCGCCCCTTCGATCTGGTCATCGACACGGGACCCATCCGGCCAGAGATAGTGGTGATCGAAGGCGGTGGTGCACCCGCTCAGCGCCAGTTCGGTGAGACCGAGACGGGTGGACACACGAACGTGGTCGGGGGTCATCCGTCCCCATATCGGGTACAAAGCACGGAGCCAATCGAACAGACCCGCGCTTTGCGCGGACGGGACCACCCGGGTCAGTGTCTGATAGAGGTGGTGGTGGGTGTTGATCAGGCCAGGGAGGACGACATGGCCCCTCAAGTCGACAATCTCGTCGGCGTGGTCGGGAAGCTCCGACGTGGGACCCACCTGATCGATCCAACCGTCACGGGCGAAAACTGCCCCGTCGGAGATCTCCCTTCCGTCCAGGGTGGCGAGAATCTCGGCGTGCCGTACCAGGAGGGTTCCCATCGGCATCAAGTTACCGGCCAACTTAGAGTCGCTCACATGACCCTTCGTGAAGAGCAAATGACCGATTGGGGAGAGCGGCTCGTCAAGGTTGCCGGCCGACTCGCCGTGACCACTCCCGGGGAGAGACCCGATCGACAACCGGTGCACACCGTCTATGGCGGTGCCCATCTCTACTCGGCGGCCACCACTGCCCGACTGGGTGAGCTGGCCTTGGCCGCCTTGCAGCAATGGGCGGCCACCCCGGAAGATCTGGCCGCGGTGCTCGGTCTACCCGCTCCTCTGGCCGGTCGGGTGCATCGCCTGGTGGTCGAGAAGCTCAAGCGTGAGCCGGTCGAGGACTTCCGGATCGACTTCGAGGACGGCTACGGCCATCGCTCCGACGAGGAGGAAGACGGGCACGCACGAGCGGCGGCCGAGGCGTTGGCCGAAGCTATGGCCGCCGGGGCGCTGCCACCGTTCACCGGGATCAGAATCAAATCGCTGACGGGCGAGCTTCATCGACGGGCCTTGAGGACTCTCGACCTGTTCGTCACGACGGCGGTTCAAGGGGGCGGTAGGCTCCCCGACGGGTTCGCGGTGACACTTCCCAAGATCCAGGACTCGGAACAGGTTGTCATCCTCGGCGAGGCCCTGGCTGAGCTCGAGCAGACCCTCGGCATCGACCCCATCCCGATCGAGCTGATGGTGGAGACCCCACAGACCGTTATCGATGGGGATGGGACAACCGGCGTGCGTAAATTCGTCGATGCCGGGCTCGGCCGGGTTCGCGGCGCCCATTTCGGCACTTACGACTACACGGCGTCGCTGACGATCACCGCGGCCTACCAGACGATGACCCACCCGGCGTGTGACTTTGCCCGTCACGCCCTCCAGGTGAGTCTCGCCGGGTCGGGGGTCTGGATCTCCGACGGCGCTACCAACGTCATGCCGGTGCCGCCACACCGCGGCGACGATCTTTCAGAGGCGCAGACCGAGGAGAATCGCCGGGCCGTTCACCGGGCGATGCGTCTCCATTACGACCACATCAGGCACTCACTGACCCATGCCTATTACCAGGGATGGGACCTCCACCCCGCCCAGTTCCCCACCCGCTACGCCGCGGTGTACGCCTTTTTCCTCGAAGGGCTCGATGAGGCCGGGGAGAGGCTTTCCAACTTCGTCGACTCGGCGGCCAAAGCCACGCTGGTGGGCGAGGTCTTCGACGATGCGGCCACAGGTCAGGGGCTGCTCAACTTCTTCCTCCGCGCCATCAACTGTGGCGCCATCAGCGAAGAGGAAGCTACCCAGCGCGCCGGTCTGTCACTCGACGAGATCCGGACCCGCTCGTTCCTCGCCATCCTGGAAGGGCGAACCACTAGCCCGAAGAAGGGGTGAGGCCGGGCGACGCGCCGCACTTCACCTGGTGACTGTGAACTTGATGTCGCCGTACGGCTCGGACACAGGTTGGAACACCGTCCCCTGATCCACCATGCCAAACCGGGCGAGATCGAAAGGAAGATGATGTTGATTGGGCAGGTGGAACTCGATCTCGTCGATCTCGGGAACGGCGTCCAGGACGGCGTTGGCCATCAGCCACCCCTGATGCTGGACCGATGCCGACCAGTTGGAGAAGAAGCAGCCGAGAATGCTGTCCCGAGCCGAGCTCCAAGCAACGGAGGTATCCACCGGGAGCGTGGAATAGCTCCAGTTGGCCGTGACGGACGTCGCCAACACCCTGTCATCGGCGTCGGGAAGAACCGTGAACTCGTCGCGGGGGAAGCCGAAAAAAGCGGAGCCGGTGGTTTTCAGCACTACCAGCCCCTCGATTCCGGCCCGGGTGCGGGTATGTTCCCCGTCACCGCTGACGCGCGCCGTGCGCCGCTCGGTCCCGCCGCCGATGAAGCCGGTGGGCCCGACCCGACCCCATACCTGCTCCGAGATCGAAACCGTCACCCCGGTCACTTGTGAGCGAGACAGGAAGTGGTCGCAGAGCACGGCGCCGAAAGCCTCGATGTCCAGGGTGAGGTGCTCCTGGGCCAGGCAATAGACGGTGTTGCGCATGGTGTCGGTGGGGAGAACCGCGGTGTTGTCCCCCTCGGTGTGAGCCAGTTCGACATCACCCGAGAGCAGAATCTGGACCGTGAGGTCGGAGAACCCGTCCTCGCCCTCGGCGTGATGGACCTTCGAGACCCTCACGTCGGTCTTGCCCCATCGATTCTCGCCGAGCCGGGCCAACTCAACTCCCCCTGTAGGTGGTATAGCCGAAGGGACTGAGCAGGACAGGGACGTGGTAGTGCTCCTCGGATCCGTCCAGGTCGACCACCAGGTGCACCTCGGGATAGAAGGGGCTCCCGTAGTCGCCGGTGGCAAAGACCAGTCGGTAGATGCCCGACTCGAGGGCAGCCCCCAGATCCGCCACCCGCCCGTCGGCGTCGGTCACTCCCCTCCCGACATGTTGCCAGGCACCGTCCACCGATCGCTCGAGGGTGACCGCCAAGCCCGTTGCCGGCGCTCCCTCGGAGGTATCGAGAACGTGGGTGCTCAGTGATGCCATTGGCCATCTTCCATGCAGAGCATGCGACGTAGTCTGGTCTCCGTGATCGCCCGCTGCTCACGAGCGGCATTGGCGAGCTCCTCTTGGAGCGAGTTGGCCAGTCGCTCCTCGGCGATGGCGAGCATCTCGGCGGCCGTCTTCCCCGTCGCGTAGACGATATAGGTGAACCCGTGTCTCTCCTCGTAGGCCTGGTTGGCCCTGGCCAGTGCCTCGAGAACGTTGGCTGATGCGGCTTGCGCCCCAGCCTGTTCCTGGTTGGCCAGGTCACCTCCCCGCTCGCCGATCCGAGGGTGACCGGCGAATGCCTCCCGCCAATCTCGCTCGTCGAGGGTGTCGAAGCCAGCGCCGGCTCGGGCGAGGACGTCGTCCCCGCCCCGGAACGGGCGGGCCGTCTTCATCGACTCGACCCACGTCGTCGAACTGCAAGCGGTGGAGAAGAAGCGCGTTGCGTCGGGGTCGAACAATGCGTTCAGGTACTCGAGACGGCGGGTCAGCGCTTCGTCGGGAACAGGTTTCCCTCGCACCCGGAGTCGCGCCACGCCCCCGTCGGGATGGATATCGAGACGAAGGAAGCGAGCGGGCTCGGCCACCCCCAGCGGAACCGGGTTGACGGTGTCCGGCTCGACCTCGGCTCTGGTGACGACCTCCTGCCAGCGTTCGCCATCCTCAGAGAGGTGGACAGACACCCACCCCGGCGAGTTGCCCTTGAAGTGGCGGGTATCCACCTCGACGAGGTCGATTACTCCGGCCAGGCCGAGACGAAAGCGGACCCAGTCGTGACCCAGCCCGCGACGTCTCCTGGTCTCCCAACCGTCCCACATCCCCGCCGGGTCGGTGGGCCGGATCAGATTGGAGGGTGGCGAGTAATGAAGGTCCGATGCTTCGAGCGCCTCGCCGCCAACGAGGGACGAGACCAGGTCGATGTTTCCCGTCTCGGGACAGACTTGATCCATGGACGGAATCGGGTCGCCCTCCACCCGAAGACGGGCAACCCCTCCGTCGGGAAAGATGTTCAATCGGACGTAGGTGACCCGATGCGCGTCGTCGACCCCGAACGTCGCAGTGGCGGCTCCCTCGAGGTCGGTTGGCGGGATCACCTCGACCCAGTCGGCGTGTTCGAGACCGGCGTCGGCCCCGACGCCACACGTCTCGAGCGAGAAGGCTTCGGGATAGTTACCGGTGAAGTGGGTGGTGTCGACGGTGGCCGACCTGATCACACCTGGTATCCCGAGGGCGATCACACACCAGTCATGGCCCGAGTCCCTCCGCCGACGGGTCTCCCAGCCATCCATCCACTTCCCGCGGTCGGTGTAAGCGTCCTCTTGCCACACCGGCGCGGTCGGCTTGAGCAGGTTCTCCGCCTCGGCAAAGAACTCATCGTTGAAGGCGACGATGCGCCCACCCACTGCGCTCGATATCAAGTCGGTCACCGTCTGCTCAACATCCTTCCCCTGGCCGGGGTCAAGACTCCCCGTTCATAGACAGTTTCGCCTCGAAGAAGGGTCACTTCCACCCTGCCTCGCAGCCGCATTCCCTCATATGGGGTGATCGCATGACGATGCTCGAGACGATCGCCTCGCACCTCGATCGCGCCGTCGGGGTCCCACACCACGAGGTCGGCGTCCATACCTGGGGAGATGGAGCCTTTCCTGTCATCGAGGCCGGCCAATTGGGCCGGTGCCGTGGCCAGCCAGTCGGCGATTTGTGCCAGGCTCGTGCCATGCTCGCCGGCGACGGTCCACGTCGCCTGGAGTCGGAGCTGCAGCGAGCCGATACCGCCCCACGCCTCGCCGAAATCACCCCGCTCGACCGCCTTCATCTCCACGGGCGCCGGTGAATGATCGGAAACCACCATCGACAGGGTTCCCTCGGCCAGACCCTGCCACAACGCGTCTCGGTGCTCAGTGGTCCTGATTGGCGGCGCACACTTGAACGATGTGGCGCCGCTGGCGATCTGCTCCGCCTGAAAGATCAAGTAGTGGGGGCATGTCTCGCCGCTCATCCCCGCCGGTGCCGCAGCCAGAGCGGCGACCGCCTCCAGGGAAGAGACATGAAGCACGTGGGCCCTGGCCCCGGTCTTGGCGACAAGACGGCCGAGGGTCTCGATGGCTGCGCTTTCTCCAAGGGGCGGACGGGAAGCCAGATAGTTCCGGTACTCCCGGGGATCACCTGCGAGCTCGTGTATCAGAGCCGGGTCTTCGGCATGGATCAGGGCCGGAACGCCAAGCTGGTGCATGACGGGAAGACACGCGGCCAGCTGATCAGTGGTCATCGGCGGGAATTCGGGCACACCCGAGTCGACCAGGAACGACTTGAAACCGCACACCCCCTCCGCCACCAATGGCACCATCTCGCTCTCCGATCCCGGGATCAGCCCGCCCCAAAAGGCGACGTCGACGGTGATCTTCCCTTTTGCAGCTGCCCTCTTCTCGGCCAATGCTCCGACGCCCACCGTTGGTGGGATCGAGTTCAGCGGCATGTCAACGATGGATGTCGTGCCGCCGGCGGCCGCTGCCTTGGTGGCGGTTACGAAACCCTCCCACTCGGTCCGTCCCGGCTCGTTCACGTGGACGTGGGTGTCGACCAGCCCGGGCATCACGACCAGATCCCCGAAGTCGGTGTCCGCCGCGTGGCTCCCAATCTCGACGATCTTGCCGTCCTCGATCCTCACCGAGGCCGGGCGAACATCGGCGCCCACGACAACCCTGGTGCTTCGAACGACCGTCATGCCATCGAAAGCTAACCGTGGTGGGTCCTGCTCGGTGGTGACACCGGTGGCCCGGGCACTCAGCTCCCGGGTTCGGCTTAAATCACACCAAGATGCAGACCGCTCGACAGAGTCTGGTCGCGTTGGTCGGGGTTCTCGTTCTCTCATTGGCATTGGCGGCGTGCTCCGGCGCCACACAGCCAGACGACGACCCTTCGACGACCGACGCAGCCAATACCGAAGATGGATCGTCTTCGAGCTCGTCGTCCTCCGTCGCCGCCTCAGCTGGCGACTGCCCATCGAGCCGTGACGGGACCTCCTGGCGCGAAGATGCCTCGGTGACGCTGGAGGAGATCGGCGACGAGGACGGTGTCGTGATCTACGCGGCCGAGTATCCGTTGCCAGGACCGACCGAAGGTCTCTGGTCCCAGTGGGGTCAGGGGATCGCCCTCGGTGACGGTCGTCATCTGTCGGCGGTCGGCGACCATCTCGGCAATGATGCCAACTCGTACTTCTTCGTCTACGAGAACAGCAACCGCACCTTGACCCGATTCGGCGATGTGCTCACGGTGGTACCCCATGAAGAGGGCGCCTTTGGCTACGGCAAGATCCACGCGCAGATGGTGGCCGACCGTTGCGGCACGGTATGGGCGACGACCTACTGGGGCACCCGGGACGGCCTCACCTACGAGAATGGGTACGAAGGGGATCGTCTGTTGGCGATCGACCCCGAAGAGCTGACCATGAGCGACTACGGCGCGATCGCCGGCGAGTTCGGGATGCCGGCGATGACCATCACCGCCGATGGCAAGACGCTGGTCGCCGGCTCCGTTGACGTCGAGTCAGGTGATACGGACACGGGTCTCCTGACCGTGTTCGACACGTCCACCGGTGTCGTCACCCACCGGGTCGACGACCCACGGCAATACGGGTTCAGGGCACTCGGGATCGACCCGGTCAGTGGGGGAGTCCTCTACGGGATAGGAGACGGCGAGTTGGCAGCCCTCGACCCGACGTCTGGTGAATTCGATGACCTGGACCTCGAGCTGCCCGGATTCTGGTTGCGGGCTATCACCCGCCCCGCCCCCGACGGGACCGTCTATGGCGTTTCCGACGACGAGCCCTTCCTCTTCTCCATCTCGCCCGACGGGACGCTGGAAGAGTTGGGTGAGCCTGGTGGTACCACCACCTCGCTGGCCATGACACCTGACGGGACGAGGGTTTTCTGGATGCCCGAGGCCCACGGTGGGGCCTGGGAGGTGGGAGCACCGATCATGTCGATGGACACCGCCAGTGGAGAGATCACTGAGATCACTTCGCTTGTCGACCCGTTTGAACAGCTCGACCTGCTTCCCGGCGGAACCTACTCCATGGTCTACCAAGACGGAAGCCTCATCCTCGGTGTGAACGCCTCGGACCTCGACGACGACTCCGGGTTCGGAACTGTGGTGCTGGTGGTCGTGGAAGGTCTATGACCAGTCGGGCCGTGATCCTGGTCTTGGCGCTGGCGGTTGTCGCATGCTCCGGGCCTGGGAGCACTTCTCTGTCCTCAACGACCTCGCTGTCGCTTACCACGTCCGACTCGGTCAACACCGTCGCGCCCCCTGTCGAAGACGGGGACCTGACATGTTGGTCGGCCGCAGCTTCCGGGTCGCCGGGGCCGATTCAGTTCCTCGATGTGACCGATGACTTGGGCCTGGTAGAGCCTCTGATCGGGCTTCACGGCCACATGGGTGCCTTCGGCGATGTCAACGACGACGGAGTCGCCGACCTGGTTGTCGGTACCTTCGGGGATAGGGATGTCGAGGTCTACCAGGTGCGTGGTGCAGACGGCCCTGCCCCGGATAGTCTGCTGATCAGTGGGCCCGACCTGACTCCAGTTCCCGACTGGAGCCGTGAGCTGGGACGGACGTCTGGCGGCGTCTTTGCCGATTTCGACCGGGACGGCGACAGCGACCTCCTCCTCGTCCGCCACGCCGGCCGGGATGGCGATCACTCCATCCCGAGCCGACTCTACGAGAATGTCGACGGGGTCCTCGAAGCGCACAGCGAGCCCCTTCCCGACTACTTCCGGGGCCGGACTCCGGCGGTGGCCGACTTCGACGGGGATGGTCTTCTCGACGTCTACGTGTCCGAGGACAACTCGGGAGATACCGGGGGCATCCTGCTTCGCAATGAGGGCTCGCTCCGGTTCAGCGACGTCACCACAGGATCAGGGTTGGAAGGGGTGTTCGCCCTCGGCGCCACGGCCGGGGATCTAAATAACGACCTGATGCCTGATCTGGCCACGTCCACCGCGGTCTTCATCAACCTCGGCGATATGACCTTCGCCGATATCACACCCGACGACTATTCCGCGGTGCCGATCGGCGATGAAGACGACGCCGCCGGCGTGGCCCTCGGCGACCTGGACAACGACGGTTTCACCGACATCGTGGTAGGCCAGCATTACCGGGCAACCGTCGAGTTCGACTCCGAGGTCCCGGTCCGGGTCTTCATGAGCGCGGGTGGGGACCTCCCCGAATTCGAAGAAGTGACAGAACAGGCCGGGGTGACTGCTTTGCCGACCCTTGCCCCTCATGTCGACCTGGCCGACATCGACAATGACGGGTGGCTCGACATCGTCACTTCGGCGTCGGCTGACGACGGGACCACCCCTGCCATCTACCGCAACATGGGAGGCGATGAGCTCTCATTCGAAGTCTCACCCGGTGTCGGCTCGGATCAGTATTGGGTAGGCGCCCCGGTGGTCGACCTCGACCGCGATGGTCGGCTCGACATCTTTGCGGTGGAGTGGGAGCCATCCCTCCCCTCCCTGATGTTCAGGAACGCGGGTGAGATCGGCCACTGGCTCGAGGTCTCAATCGGACAGCCTGGGGCGGGAGTCGGAGCGCTGGTCACCGTTTCGTCGGATGGAGAGGTCCTGGCGACACGAGAGATCGGGGTGGGGGGCGGCTATTCGTCGGGTCGGTTGCCGTTCGCTCACTTCGGGCTCGGGCAGGTGACCGTGGTCGACGTCGCCGTCACCCTGCGCGACGGCACCACCGTCGAGCTTCCCGAAGTCGCCGCCGACCGCCATATCCGCTGGCCAGACGGCTGCGCCTGACCCGGTCTTGGGTCTCTCGGGGTTCCCAACCGGGTTCTGTTGGTTAGCATCGCGGCCATGACAGACCTCGTGAGCAGGCATAACGATGTGATCGCGCCGGTTATCGCCTTCGATACCGACATCCACGCGGTCAAGGCGGAGGGAATCTGGATCACCGACGTCAACGGTGACCGGTGGGCCGATTTCGCCTGCGGCATCGCTGTGACCAATCTCGGTCACAACCATCCAGCCGTGGTCGAGGCGGCGCACCGCCAGATCGACAGGCAGATCCACTCCGGCTCGATCGTGCGCTACGACGCCATCGTCGAGTCGGCCGAGCGGCTCCGTGCCATCACACCATCGACGATCGAGAAATTCGCCTTCGCCAACTCCGGCGCCGAGGCGGTCGAGGCTTCGGTAAAGCTGGCCAAGCACACGACAGGTCGTCAGGGTGTCCTCACCTTCCGTGGTGGCTTCCACGGGAGGACCATGGGCTCGGTCAGCTACACGACCTCGAACGCCAAGTATCGGGACGGGTATCACCCGGTTCTCGGCTCGGTGTTCGTCGCTCCATTCCCCCACCCCTACCGGTGGGCGATGTCTGAGGACCAAGCCGTCGACCATTCCCTCATCGAATTGGGCCTGCTGTTCAAGCATGTGGTGTCCCCGCACAACATTGCCTGTTTTCTGGTGGAGCCGGTGCAAGGGGAAGGTGGCTACTACCCGGCCCCGGCCCGCTTTCTCGACGCTCTCCGCGCCCTCGCCGACGAGCACGGGATAAAGCTGATCTACGACGAGATCCAAACCGGGTTCGGACGCACCGCCGAATGGTTTGCCGTCGACCATTTCGACGCCAAACCGGATGTCATGGCCATGGGCAAAGGCATCGCCAACGGCCTGCCCCTCTCCGCCTACGGCGCCTCGCGTCAGATGATCGATGCATGGCCAAGAGGAGCGCATGGAACCACCTTCGGGGGAAACCCGGTAGCGACGGCGGCTTCGGTGGCGGTCATGGACACGATGGAAGGCTTGCTGCCCCATGCCCGGGAGTTGTCCAAGCATGCTTTCGAGCGCCTCTACGAGCTGGCGGACCAGCATCCGACCATTGGCGACGTGCGTGGGTTGGGTTTGATGATCGGGGTGGAGTTGGTCACCGACCAAGACAGCCGCACTCCCGACCCTGATGCCTTCAAACACGTCGAGAAGCACGCTCACGACCGGGAATTGATAATCATCAGCTGTGGACCGGACCACAACGTGATTCGGTTCATCCCACCGCTGATCACCTCGAAAGAGGAGCTCGATTGGTCGATCGATCTCATCGACGATGGCCTCACCAGCTGGGAGACGGCCAGGAGCTGACCCCCTGTCGCCGCGCCTCCCGAGTGCACCGGGAACTGTTGGTTCGCTCCCGTCATCAGAGAGGCATGCGCGACATAAAGATCGGGCTGCTGACGGCAGTCGCACTATTGCTCGCCGCCTGCGGCGGAGTTGACTCCGGGGCACCGCTTCCCTCAGACCCCGAGGCACCGGTCCTCCAGCTTCGGTCGGAAGGTGGTTTCAGCACTCCTGAGATGAACCTCGGCCGCGGGCCTACCTACACGTTGCTCGCCGACGGGCGTCTCATCTACGAGGGCCCCGTGATCCTGATCTTCCCGGGCCCCCTGCTCCCCAACTACCAGGTGGTGCAGCTCACCGAGGACACCGTCGACGAGATCCTCTCACGCGTCGATGAGATCGGGTTGCCGGGAATGGGTTCCGAGACCGACGACTCGGCGGCCTCGAATGTCGCCGATGCCACCACCGAGGTGATCACCTACTGGGATGGGGATGGGATTCATCAATACTCGGTGTACGGGCTGGGTATCGAGCCCAATCCGACCAAGCCTGCGACCGCGGCCGCCCTCGCGCTGGTAAACGCCCTCTCCGAAGCTGCCTTCTCCGTTGACGCCGTCGAATACGTCGGTGACCGGGTGAGAGTGATCTCCGCGGTCGCCTCAGCGCCACCCGAACCAGGGTTCGAGGACGTTCGGGCTTGGCCCCTCGACGGGGAGAACCCCGGTCAGTGGGCGGAGCTGAACCTGGGTTTTACCTGCAAGGTGTTCGGCCCCGACCTGATCGAGACATTCCGCAACGCTACCCAGGTGACTCAGTGGCTCCATCCCGAGGAGACCATGGACGCCCCACCATTTGTGCTGTTGGTCCGCCCACTCCACCCGGGAGAGCCCGACTGCCCGGGCGTTTGAGCGATTGGCGGGACGCGCTCACCCGTTGACCACCGGTACCTTCTCCATGGCGGCCGCGATGCGCTCGTGCGGGTGCTCGTAGTCGACCAACTCGTTGGCAAAGTAGGCCTGGTAGGCGCCCATGTCGAAGTGACCATGACCGGAGAGGTTGAACAGGATCACCTTCTCCTCGCCGGCCTCCTTCGCCTCGATCGCCTCGTTCATGGCCGCGGCCACGGCATGAGTCGGCTCCGGCCCAGGGATGATCCCTTCGGTTCTGGCGAAGCGGACTGCGCTGCTGAAGGTCTCGTTCTGATGCAGTGACTGGGCCTCGATGATCCCCTGGTCCTTGAGCAGGGAGACCAGGGGTGCCATACCGTGGTAGCGAAGACCACCAGCGTGGATCGGATCCGGCACGAAGTCGTGCCCAAGGGTGTGCATCTTCACCAGCGGCGTCATACCGACCGTGTCGCCGAAGTCGAACTGATAGCTGCCTTTGGTCAATGACGGGGCGGCGGCCGGCTCGACAGCGATGATCCTCGGGTCCATCTTCCCGGCCAGCTTCTCCCGGACGAAGGGGAAGCTGAGACCGGCGAAGTTCGAGCCTCCACCAGCGCACCCGATGACCACATCCGGGGTCTCGTCGACCAGCGCCAACTGCTTCAGGGCCTCCTCGCCGATGACGGTCTGATGCATCAGGACATGGTTGAGCACCGACCCCAGCGAGTAGTTGATGTGTTGATTGGTGGCCGCTACCTCGACCGCCTCGGAGATGGCAATCCCCAGACTTCCCGGGGTGTTTGGATCATCGGCCAGGATCCGGCGACCGGTTTCGGTCTGATCGGAAGGGGAGGAGAAGATGGTCGACCCCCAGGTCTCGATCATCGCCCGACGATATGGCTTCTGGTCGTAGGAAGCCCGCACCATGAAGACCTGACACTCCAAACCGAACAGGGAACAAGCAAACGAGAGGGCAGAGCCCCATTGCCCGGCCCCGGTCTCGGTCGACAGCTTCTTGACCCCTGCTTTGGCGTTGTAATAGGCCTGCGCCACTGCCGTGTTCGGCTTGTGAGACCCGGCCGGGCTGACTCCCTCGTACTTGTAGTAGATGCGAGCGGGCCCGCCGATCAGCTTCTCGAGGTTGTGAGCTCGATACAGCGGCGACGGGCGCCACATGCGGTAGACCTCTCTCACTTCTTCGGGGATCTCGATGAAACGCTCCGCACTGACCTCCTGAAGGATGAGATCCATGGGGAAGAGCGGGGCCAGGTCGTCGGGACCCACCGGCTGATGGGTTCCCGGATGCAACACCGGTGGCGGCGAGACCGGGAGGTCGGGGACGATGTTGTACCAGTGGGTGGGGAGCTCAGACTCGGGCAGGACGATCTTGGTAACCATGCCCGCAAGCTACACAACTCGGTGCCTCAGTTAGGTTTGAGTTGATCCGCCGATCTGGAAGGACCATGACTTCTCCTCACCATGTCAATCGTCGGTTGGCCATCAAAGAGATGGGCAAAGCTGGTCTCGCCATCGTCGTCTTCGGCGCCGCTGCCTGCACCGACACCTCCGGGTCCGAGCCCACCTCCACCCAACGCTCCTCGGTGGCAACGACCAGCCCCCAGTCGCCGGCAACAACCACGACGGATTCGACCACAACCACTTCGCCCTCTCCCGAGTCTGGCTTCAACCGGGTCAACCTCGGTTTCGTCTCGGCCTACATCCTCTACCGCGCCGGAGAGGCAGCCGTGGTCGATACCGGCGTCGCCGGCAGCGCCGACGCCATCGAAGCGGGCCTCATCGAGGTCGGGTTGGATTGGGGATCAGTAGAACACGTGATCCTCACCCATAAGCACCCCGATCACGTGGGAAGCATCGACGACGTGCTGGAGCGAGCCTCGGGTGCGGCGGTCTATGCGGGGGCGCCGGACATTCCAGAGATCACCGCGGCCGTGGACCCCCGCCCCGTGGGAGACGGTGACAGTGTGTTCGACCTCGGGATCATCGAGACTCCGGGGCACACCGCCGGCCACATCTCGGTCCACGACAGCATCGCCGGTGTCCTCGTCGTCGGCGACGCCCTCAACGGGACCGATGGCGGGGTCGTGGGGCCCGATCCCGGCTTCAGTGAGGACATGGCCGTGGCCAATGACTCGCTACGCAAGTTGGCCGGGCTCTCCTACGAGGTGGCCCTGTTCGGCCACGGCGAGCCGGTCCTGGCTGGGGCTTCGGCCGCAGTCGCAGCACTGGCAGCCGACTTGGCCTGAGTCAACCGCGGACCGCCCAGTTGTCCCCCCTTTTCGAACGGGAGGACCGTCCAGTTGTCCCCCCTTTTCGAACGGGAGGACCGTCCAGTTGTCCCCCCTTTTCGAAGGGGGGACAGTCCGAGCAAAGCGAGGTCGAGGGGGGTTCGCCCCCCTCGACGCGCGTCGGTCCCCCGCTCCGCAGGGGGACAACCACCCGGACCGTCTGCGTTCCAAAAGCGAGGGCGAGGGGGGCTCGCCCCCCTCGACGCGCTCACTTCGTTCGCTAGCGTCGGTCCCCCCGCTCCGCAGGGGGACAACCGCCGGACCGTCTGCGCGCCCCCTTCGAGGGCGAGGGGGGCTCGCCCCCCCACTCCGCTGGGGGACAACCACCCGCACCTCCTCGTCATACCATCTCAGTATGGATGAACTCGGCGAGTTGGTCGTTGCTCTAGCCATCGTCGCCGGTCTTCTCGGCATCGTGGTGCCGATCCTGCCCGGTCTGCTCCTCATCGTCGGCGCGATCTTCGTCTGGGCGCTCGTCGATGGTGGAGGACTGGCCTGGAGCGTGGCCGTCGGCTCATTGGGCTTGAGCGCGGTGGGAACGTTCGTCAAGTACTCGATCCCCAGACGCCGGCTCAACGAATCAGGGGTCCTGACCCGCACTCTGATACTGGCCACCGCGGTGGCAATTGCCGGGCTCTTCGTGATCCCGGTGATCGGAGCACCGATCGGTTTCGTGGGGACGATCTATCTGACGGAACGGATGAGAGGAGACCGGGACCTCGCCTGGCACCGCACCAAGAAGGCCCTGGCGGCGGTGGCAACGTCGATCGGCATCGAGCTGGCCACCGGTTTGATCATCGCCGCCGTCTGGTTTGGCGTGATCCTGTTTACTTGAGCGCGGTCAGTCCTCAGACATCGTCGAAGCCTTGGCGATCTCCTCAACCACGGCTTCGTTGGCGAGTGTGGTGACGTCACCGAGCTGGCGGTTCTCCGAGATGTCCTGAAGCAGGCGACGCATGATCTTGCCCGACCTTGTCTTTGGCAGGTCGTCGGTGAACACGATCGACTGCGGTTTGGCGATCGGACCCAGGGTGTGCGCGACATGGTCCCTCAACTCGTCGAGGAGATCCTCGTCGCCGACCACGTCGATGCGCAGCGTGACGAAGGCGGCGATGGCCTGACCGGTCAGGTCGTCCTTGCGACCGACCACCGCTGCCTCGGCCACGGCAACATGGGAAACCAGAGCGGACTCCACCTCGGTGGTCGAAATGTTGTGACCGGAGATCAGCATGATGTCGTCCACTCGGCCCAACAGCCAGTAGTAGCCCTCCTCGTCGCGTTTGGCCCCGTCACCAGGGAAGTACCGACCGGGGAATCGGGACCAATAGGTGTCGGCGTAGCGTTGGTCGTCGCCGTAGATGGTCCGGGCCATCGCCGGCCACGGGCGGGTGATCACCAGATAACCCCCGCCACCGAGCGGCACCGAGTTTCCCTCCTCGTCGACGACGTCGGCAGAGATGCCGGGAAAGGGGATGGTGGCCGAACCGGGCTTGGTGGCGACGATGCCGGGAAGCGGGGTGATCATGATCGCCCCGGTCTCGGTCTGCCACCAGGTGTCGACAACGGGGCAGCGGCCGCCGCCGATCGTCCGGCTGTACCAGATCCACGCCTCGGGGTTGATCGGTTCTCCCACCGTGCCAATGAGACGCAGCGAGGAGAGATCGTGCTTGGCGACATGCTGATCGCCCCACTTCATGAACGTCCGGATGGCGGTGGGCGCGGTGTAGAAGATGGTGACCTTGTAATCCTCGATGATCTGCCACAACCGATCGAAGTCGGGGAAGTTGGGCGCCCCTTCGTACATGACACCGGTGGTTCGGTTGGCCAAGGGCCCGTAGACGATGTAGCTGTGTCCGGTGACCCACCCGATGTCGGCCCCACACCAGTAAACGTCGTTGTCGGGCTTGATGTCGAACACGTAATGGTGGGTGGCCATGATGCCCGCCAGGTAGCCACCCTGGGTGTGGACGATGCCTTTTGGCTTGCCCGTGGTGCCCGAGGTGTAAAGGATGTAGAGAGGATCCTCAGCGTTGAGGTTGACCGGTTCACACTCGTCGGGCTGACCCGCGACCAGATCGTGCCACCAGATGTCGCGATCCTCGGTCATCTCGACCACGTGCTCGGTTCGCTTCAAGACGACCACGTGCTCCACCCCGGACGTCGAGCTGAGAGCGATGTCACAATTGTCCTTGAGCGGCACCACGTTGCCCCCGCGCCAGGCACCATCTTGGGTGATGACCACCTTTGCCTCGGCGTCGACGATCCGGCTGGACAGAGCATCCGAGGAGAAGCCGCCAAACACCACCGAGTGCACCAGGCCGAGACGGGCACAGGCGAGCATGGCAATGGGGAGCTCAGGGACCATTCCCATGTATATGGCTACCCGGTCACCCTTCTCCAGACCGAGGCTCTTCAACCCGTTGGCGAACCTGCACACCTCGGCGTGGAGCTCGCGGAAGGTGAAGCTCAGAGTGTCGCCGGGCTCACCGACCCAGTGGTAGGCAACCTGATCGCCATGCCTCTCCAGGTGCCGGTCGAGGCAGTTGTAGGAGAGATTGAGCTCTCCGTCGGCAAACCACTTGAAGAAGGGAGGAGTCGAGTCGTCGAGGACCTCTGTCGGAGCCTTGTGCCAGCTGATCCGGCTCAATGCCTGCTCCTGCCAGAAAGCCAGGTAATCGGCAGCAGCGGCTTCGTGGATGCCCGGCTGGGCGTTGGCCTGGGCGGCGAATACGGCTGAAGGATCGAACTTGCGATCCTCCGAGAGCAGGTTCTCCAGGGCCTCTGACATCTGTCTCTAATCCTCCTCGTCGGTTTCGGGGGCGGAAGCTACCAGCGGACGGCGCGCTCGCCACCAGGTGACGACACCAATGAGGGCGGCAACCCCCATGAGCAGGTCCCCGGCCGTGGCATAGAAGGTGGTGCTCGTTCTGCCCGCTACGGCCCCGTAGACGATCTCCTGGGTCCCCAATCCGGACACGTCGCCCAGGGACCCGCCGGCACTTATCACCGTCGACTTCCCGGTGACGGCGGCATGTATGACATCGAGCCCCATCTCCGCGGCCCGCATTCGGGTCATCCCGATGAACTGATCCGAGCCCGCGGTGGTGCCATAGGACCCCTCGTTGGTCAGAACTGCGAGGACATTGGCACCGGCCTCGACTTGCTCCCTCATGTATCGGGAAAAGCCCCCCTCGAACGAGATGACCGAGCCGAGCCGTATCCCATCCCCCAGGTCGAACACCACCGGCCCGTCGCCGGGGATCATGTCCCGGGGCACCTGGTCGAGGTCGGGGATCCACTCGAAAAGTGGTCGAAATGGGATGTACTCCCCGAACGGGACCGGGTGCTGTTTCTGGTACTCGCCGACGATCGACCCCTCGGGGTCGAATAGGACGTTGGCGTTGACCCAATGGGTCTCGTTCAAGGGTCGATCACTGCCCACCAGGAACCAGGCTCCGATGCGGCGCGCCTCGGCGGCAATCGCCTCCCCGATCTCCGGGTTCTGCACCGGGTCGGCGTTCGAGGAGCCTGTCGATCCTTCCGACCAGACCACCAGGAAGACCGTACCGGGCTGGATGGTGCGGGTTAACGCGAGATGTTGTTGGAAGGTGCGGAGCCGCTCATCCGGGGCGCAGTGCTCGAAAGGACAAGGCGTCGACCCCTGGACCACGGCGACCATTTGGCCTTCGAGCACATCGTCCCCGGAGTTGAGCCCCGGAAGCCATGAGGCCACGGCGAGGACCGGCACCGGAACCAGCAGCCACCAATTGCGGGGGGCGCGGGCCACGGCCACGATGGCCGCTGCCGCAGCCACCACCATCACGGTGACACCGGTTGTCCCGTGGACCGTCGCCAGATCCCGGGCCCACCACTGATCGGAGAGGGCGTACCCGGCGGCGCCCCATTCGAGCCCGTTGAATGGGAACCGGTACCGGATCAGCTCCATCAGCGCCCACCCGCCGACGGCGAGAAGGAACCAGTTGCCGGGGCTCTCATCGCGATACGCAGCCAGCCACTGTCCATAAGACACGATGAATGCCGCCTGAACCACCACCAGGGGAGTCACCGCGATCAGCCCCAACTCGGAGATCCACCAGATCACCCCTGCGAAGAAGACAAGCCCGTAAACGGCGCCGAGGATCAGGCCATGGCTCCGGCTGGCGGCGTTTCGCAACCCGGCGAGAAGCAAGGTCATCCCGGGCAGAATCAGCCACCCCGGCCCGAACCGGGGGAAAGCCAGAGCCGAGATCACGGCGCCGGCGAGGACCAGGAGACCACCCAACACCGGCGGGAGGGTATGCAGGACCGCTCTGTTTCTGCACTCAGACGACCTGGGTTCCACCCTCCGCACCGGGAACATCACCAACGGCCCGTATCCTGGCCCCCATGTGGGAAGGTGATGTTTGGGTTGCGGTGCGCGCGGCGCGGGCCGGGGCCGAGGTCGTGCGCCGCGGTTTCCTCGAGGAGTTCACCACCGAGATGAAGGGGGCGGTGGACCCGGTGACCGCGGTCGACCGGGAATCCGAGGAGGCGGTGAAGGCGGCCATCGCATCCTATTTTCCCGACGACGCCATCCTCGCCGAGGAGGGGGGCGGTGCCGACTGGCGTGGCCATCGGGTTTGGATCGTGGACCCACTCGACGGGACGGTCAATTTCGTGAACCGCATGCCCCAGGTGGCGGTATCGGTGGCACTCTGGAGTGACGGCAAGCCGCTGGTCGGTGTTGTCGTCGATGTGGCCCGGGACGAGGAGTTCGTGGCCGCACTCGGGGAGGGCGCGAGCTGCAACGGCCAGCCGATCAGGGTCTCTGACACGTCGTCGCTCGAGGACTGCTTGCTGGTCACCGGATTCCCCTACGACCGCCAGCAGCATGCCCGTGCCTATCTCGACGTTATGGAGCAAGTGATGACCCGGACCCGCGGCACCCGCCGAATGGGGGCCGCGGCCCTCGATATGGCCTGGGTGGCCTGCGGCCGATTCGATGGCTATTGGGAGCACGGTGGGCCGGCCGGCGTCAAGCCTTGGGATGCCGCCGCTGCCATCCTTCTGGTGACGGAAGCTGGGGGAATGGCCACCGACGGCAAGGGCTCGGAGCACGACCTCGAACCATCGGCTTTCGTGGTCACCAATGGCAAAATCCATGAAGAGCTCCGCCAGATCATCGAGGACTACATGCCCCAACATCTGCGCTGATGTACCACGATCACCACATCCACCCCCTCGGTTACGCCACCCTGGTCAACGGCCTGGAGCTGATGGACGCACCGGACCTGGCCGAGGTATGGCGTCGGGTGGCTGCCAGGTCGGAGCAGATCGAGGGACCCATCATCGGCCAGAGACTCAACGACGAGGGAGTCGCGGAGAAGAGACTCCCGACGCGACGGGACATCGACGACGCGGTCGGCGATCGCCCGGTGCTGCTCTATCGCTACTGCGGGCATATCGCGGTAGCGAACAGTCGTGCTCTCGACCTGGCCGGAGTCGATTCCCTCACCGCGGACCCAACAGGTGGCTCGATCGACCGGGACGCGTCCGGCTCCCCGACCGGGGTGCTTCGTGAGACTGGAATCACCCTGGTGTCACGGGCCCTGGCCCAACACGTCCCGCCTCCCTCCGACGCTGAGATCCTGCGCGCGTTGAACCAGCTCCCCGCAATGGGCCTTGGCTCGATCACCGGGATCGTTTCCGTCGGTGAGCCCATTTGGTGCGGCACGCCCGGGGAGCTGGACACGCTGTGCCGGCTGGCGCCCGGTCTGCCACTCGACATCGATGTGCTGGTCATCGCCGCCAACCCGGCCGAGCTCACCGAGGCCGCGGAGCAGATCCGGCGAAGCGAGGGCCGGCTTCGCTTCCTGGGTTGGAAGGACTTCGCCGATGGCAGCTTCGGCGGTCACACCGCGGCCATGCACGAGCCGTTCACCGATCGACCCGACAGCCGCGGCACCGATCGCCTCGACCCGGAGCACGCCAGGACCATGGCTCGCACCGCAATCATGCTGGGCGGCTCCGTCGCGATCCATGCCATTGGTGATCGGGCCAATGACTCCGTGCTGAGCCTGTTCGCGGACTTGATCGGGATGGGAGCCGAGCCGGCCCGGCTCCGGGTGGAGCACGCCTCGTTACTCACCGAGCCGGCCATCGAAGAGATGGCGCGTCTGGGGGTCACGGCTTCGGTGCAACCGGCATTTCTCGCCTCGGAGGCTTCATGGCTGGTGAAGAGGCTGGGAGAGGAGCGGATCAATCGGGTCTACCCGTTCCGCTCGCTGCTGGAAGCGGGGGTGCCGCTTCTCGGCGGAAGTGACTCGCCAGTGGAAATGCCCGACCCGGCCGTGGGCATCAACGCAGCGGTCAACCGTCACGGGATAAACCCCAGCGAGACGATCAGCGAGGAACGGGCAAAGGCCCTTTTTGCCCCTCCCACACGGCCCTGACCAAGCGATCCGGCTGTCAGCCGCGCAGGATCTCGGCCAGGGCCCGATACTCGTCGACGGTGTTGTACAGGTGGGCGGAGACCCGGAGCAGTTGACAGGGCCACGCGGGCCAGTTCATAACCAGTGTGGCGAAGTCGCGGTCGATCAAATCCGCCATCAGCGGTGACAGCTCGCCGCCCGGGTCGGGCCCCTCCCCGTCTGGCAACTGGATCGCGGCCATGGTGCCGATCATCTCGTCCGGGGCGGGGAGCTCGGTCCCCAAAGCATCGGCGATTACCCGACGACCCTCGAGCACCAGCTCGTGATTGCGCTTCATCACTGCGTCCCAACCACCGGCCTCGAAACCACCGACCAGCCGCAGCACGTCCGGGACCACTGCCCACGCGCTGAAGTCGTCGGTCCCCAGCCAGTCGAACAAGAGCCGATAGCGATCCCCCGGCTCAGCCGCCGGTGCATTGTGGCCGTGAGAGATCACGGTGGGAACCGTCATCTCCAGGCGATCGGACCGGCTATGCAGGAATGCTGCACCCTTGGGAGCGCAGACCCATTTGTGGAGGTTCCCCGTGTACCACGACGCTCCCAATCGGTCGAGATCGAGGCCCACCTGGCCGGGGCCATGTGCTCCGTCGATCAACACCGGGACGTCGGGCTCGAGGGTCGCCACGATTTCCTCGATCGGATAAACCAGCGCGGTGGGTGAGGTGACATGGTCGATCACTGCCAGCCTGGTTCGCCCGGTCACCCGATCCATCACCGCCTCGGTCACATCCTGAGCCGACGCCAGTGGGAACGGCACCGTGGCCACCACCACCTCGGCCCCGGTGCGAAGTGCGGTGAACTCGAGAATCTGTCGGATCGCGTTGTAGTCGTGCGCTGTCGTCAGCATCTGGTCTCGGGGCCCGATCGTGGGCTCCATTGATCGAAGAACCGAGGCGACACCCGAAGTGGCATTCCTCACCGGGACTATTCCGGCGGGGTCGGCACCGACGAAGCCGGCCACCTCGTCCCGTGACCTGTCGACGGCCGACTGCAGCTCCCGGAAGACGAACCTGGTCGGGTTCGCTTCGAGGCGCGAGCGCCACGCTGCCTGAAGCTCGAGCACCTCTTCGAGAACTGCTCCGAACGATCCGTGGTTGAGGTGCCGGGTTCCTGGCTCGAGTGCCCACATGGGCTGGATACTACGGGTGGCGCCGGCCCACCAAGCCGGGTCGAGAGCGGGGTATTAGGAGCCCGCTATTGGCTGATTCGCACAACGCCACTGCGGCTACCGTGCCCTCACCAAGCAAGGTGGGTTTTGGATGACACAGCTGGACTTTGGGTTTTCGACGGTCAGCGCGGAAAAGGTGGAGCAGGGTGTGGACGCTGCCCTGGCCGAGGCGCAGCGGATCCTCGAGGACGTGGTTGCACCGAAGGAAGAGCGCAGCTTCGAGAACAGCCTGCTACCGCTCGACCTCATCAGTGACATCCTGGCGAAGGCCACGACCCGTTACGTGTTCATGGGTTATGTGCACCCGGAGAAGGACGTGCGGTCGGCGGCGAAGGCCGCCGAGGAGAAGATGGGCAACTTCGGGGTGGAGATGGTGTTCCGGGACGACCTCAACGCCGCAGTGCAGGAGTACGCCGCCACCGACGAAGCGAAGGGTCTGGAAGGCGAGCGGGCTCGTTTCCTCGAGTTCCTGCTGCGTGACCTCCGCCAGGCCGGTCACGACCTACCACCAGAAGCCCGCGCCCGGGTCAAGGACATGACCCAACGTCTGGTGGAGTTGGGGGTTCGCTTCCAGGAGAACATCGACGAATGGGATGACCACATTCTCGTTACCGGCGACGACCTCGAAGGGCTCCCGCCCGCCTTCACCGAGTCTCTGGAGACCGACGACGAGACCGGCAAGATGAAGGTGACCCTGGCCTACCCCCACATGATCCCCTTCGTGGAGAACGCCAAACGCCGTGATCTACGAGAGTTGCTCTCGTTCAAGTTCAACACCCAGGCTGTCGAGGCCAATCGGAAGATCCTCGAAGAGGCGGTTGAGCTGAGACACCAGATCGCCCAGGAGTTCGGGGTGCCCAGCTGGGCCCACCACCGTCTCGAGGAGAGAATGGCCAAAGACCCCGAACGGGTGTCCGCCTTCTACGACGACCTGGTCCCACCTCTCACCCGGCAAGGCGAGGCCGACATCGCGGTCATGGCCCGGCTTCTCCAAGCCGACGCCGGTGACGACCAGATCCAGACCTGGGATTGGCGCTATTACGACACCCAACAGCGCCGAACCGACTTCGGTGTGGACCCATTCGAGGTAGCGGAGTACTTCCCTCTCGACGCGGTGCTCGTTGGCATGTTCGACCTGGTTCAGGAGACCTTCGGACTCGAGTTTCGCGAGGTGGCCGACCCGGAGACCTGGCATCCCGATGTGCGTCTCTTCGCCATTCACGACGCCGGAAGCGGCGAGCAACTGGCCGACTTCTATCTCGACCTGTTCCCGCGGGAAGGCAAGTTCGCGCACGCCGCCGAGTTCCCACTGATCCTCAGTCGTCGGCTCGACGACGGCTCATACCAGAACCCGGTTTGTGCGATGGTGGCCAACTTCACCAAGCCGACGGCTTCGGCCCCGTCCTTGCTCCAACACGGAGAGGTGGAGACACTGTTCCACGAGTTCGGCCATGTTCTGCATCAGAATCTGGGACGCACCGAGTTGGCGCGGTTTGCCGGCACCAACGTGGAGCAGGACTTCGTCGAGGCTCCAAGTCAGATCATGCAGCACTGGGTCTGGCGGGCCGATGTGGTTCGCCGCTTCGCACGGCACCACAAGACCGGTGAGCCGATTCCCGACCATCTCGTCGAGCAGCTGGTGGCGGCTCGACAGCTGAACGTGGCGATTCATCAACTGCGACAGCTCCAATACGGGTGGTTGGACCAGGAGATCCACGGCACGGTCAGCGAGGTTGACCTGGACCATGTGCTCCGTGAAGGCTCGCGCCTGGGCCTCATGCCGTTCCACGAGGGGACATTCGCACTGGCCTCCTTCGGCCATCTGATGGCCGGTTACGACGCCGCCTACTACGGATACATGTGGTCGGAGGTGTATGGCGACGACATGTTCTCCCGTTTCGAGGAACAGGGAGTGAACAACCCAGAAGTCGGAATGGCGTACCGCCGCGAAGTGTTGGAGAAGGGTGGATCGGTGGATGCCGATGAGATGCTCTCCAGGTTCTTGGGCCGCCAGCCCGAGAACACGGCATTCCTCAGGAAACTCGGGATCGAGTGATCCTCATGTTTTGGCGCTCACGACCGAAGACATAACAAGCCAATCGTTTCGATTGGCAGTTCCCGGCGGTTGAGCATCTAAACTGGTGATCACGGGAACCGAGAGTGCGTTCCCGACGTCTCAATCCGGTGAGCGGCGATCATTTATTGTCGATTTACCGGTCGGACCGCACAGTAGGAGTGCGAACAGGGGGGTCGAGGACGACCCGGTCCCAGGAACCAGACGGGGCACCCAGAGGTTTTCAGCTAGCAGGCCCAGGTCAAGGAGGGCCCAAATGACAGACATAGTCAAGGGAGCAGCCATCAAGGGCATGACACGACCTTCGAGACGATTCAACGAAGGCCGGGTATGCGCCAAGAGCGGGTGCTCGACCAAGCTTTCCCAGTACAACAAGGCGGAGTACTGCCATGCCCACGCTCCCGTCCGCTTTCCCCGGGTGCGGGGCAAGATCATGGATGGGCAGGACGCCTGAAGAATCTGGCCGGGACAGGTCCTCTCCCCCTCCCCGTCCCCAAGCCAGAACCGAGAGCCCCGGTCACAAGCCGGGGCTCTCACTTAGTTCTCGCTCGGTTGCCCTCCACCACGTGGCCGGAATACTGGGATCAGATGGGGCGTAGACTCAGATGACATGAAAGAGGTCGTGCTCCAAGCACCCGAGATCCACTGCGACCACTGCAAGATGAGCATCGAAGGCGCGGTTGGGTCTCTAGACGGGGTGGGGTCGGTTGATGTGGCCATCGCCGACGCAACGGTACGTGTCGACTTCGATGAGTCGCGGCTCGATTTGAGCACTATCAAGAAGGCCATAGAGGAGCAGGGTTACGCCGTCTTCGGCTGACCCCCGCGGCTCCGAAACCATCCTGTTCGACGTTGATGGGATGACCTGCGCAACATGCGCGGTGAGGATCGAAAGGGTGCTTGGCCGTCAGGATGGGGTAGAGGCGGCCAATGTGAATCTGGCCGGCGCCTCAGCGATGGTTCGGGTCGGAGATGGCATCGATGTCGAAGCCCTCCAGGCCGCCGTCGCCAAGCTCGGCTACGCGATGGCGCCGCACACGGCTGACGACCAGCCACGCGACATGGTCGAGCATTACCACGACGACGCGAGGGTTCAGTGGCGCCGGTTCTGGATTGCCGCAGCCCTCACCCTGCCGGCAACGGCTCTGGCCATGTTGGGTCCCGACGCGCTCTGGAATCGGGTGGTGCAGGGCCTCCTGGTGACCCCGGTGGTCATCTGGGTTGGCTGGCAGTTCCACCGTGTGGCCGCCAGACAGACCCGTCACCTCAGCGCCAACATGGACACTCTCATCTCGCTTGGATCACTTGCGGCCTACCTGTACTCGATCTGGGCACTGTTCAGCGATGAGCCCGTCTTCTTCGAGACTGCCGGTGTCATCGTCGCATTGATCACGCTCGGTCGCGCCTTTGAGGCCAGGGCCAAGGGACGCGCCTCCCAGGCGGTCCATCGTCTCTTGGAATTGGGAGCGAAGGAAGCCCGTGTGATCGTCGACGGCGAGCAGCGAATGCTCCCTGCCGACCGGGTCATCCCAGGTGACCTGATCGTGGTATTGCCTGGGGAGAAGATCCCCACCGATGGTGTCATCGACTCGGGTAGCTCCTCGGTGGACGAATCGATGCTCACCGGCGAGTCGCTTCCCGTCGACAAGCAATCAGGGGACGTCGTCTACGGCGCAACGGTCAACCAAACAGGGCTGCTCACCGTCAGGGCGACGGCAGTGGGTGCGGACACGGCCCTGGCCGGGATCGTGCAGATGGTCGAGGAAGCCCAAGGTTCGAAGGCGCCGATCCAGCGGCTGGCCGACCGGGTCTCGTCGGTGTTTGTGCCGATCGTGATCCTGATCGCCATCGGGACCATCGTGACCTGGCTCGCGCTGGGCAACGAGTTCTTCGAGTCGTTCCGGGCCGGGGTCGCAGTGCTGATCATCGCTTGCCCGTGCGCGCTGGGATTGGCCACTCCCACTGCGATCATGGTGGGCAGCGGTCGGGGCGCCGAGCTCGGCATTCTTTTCAAGCGGGCCGAGGTATTCGAGCAGGCGGGTGTGGTCGACACCGTTGTCTTCGACAAGACCGGCACCCTGACCACAGGGGTCATGGCCCTCACTGACGCCATCACCGACTCTGGAAGTGACGAGTTCATCCGCCTCGTGGCTTCGCTCGAAGCTGCATCGGGGCACCCGATTGGCAAGGCGGTGGCCCTCGGCGCCGACGAACGCGAGATCGATCTCGTTCAACCGGACCGTGTGGAGAGTCTCGCCGGGTTCGGTGTTGTGGGGTCGGTGGAGGGCCGTGAGATGGTGGTGGGCAAGGCCAAGCTGCTCGCCGACCACGGCATAGTGATCGCCGACCGTTGGCTGGTGGAGCTGGCTCGCCTCGAGGAGGAAGGGAAGACGGCCTTCCTCGCCGGTTGGGATGGCGAAGCCCGGGGTGTGATAGCGGTCGCAGACAGCATCAGGGAGAGGGCTGTCGCAGCCGTCACCCGCTTGAAGCTGAGAGGGATCACCACGGCAATGATCACCGGTGACAACCATCGCACTGCAGCCAGGATCGCCGAGCAGGTCGGCATCGACGAGATCCATGCCGAAGTCCTTCCCGGGGAGAAGGCCGCCGCCGTGTCACGACTCCGTGCTCAGGGCAGGGCAGTCGTGTTCGTAGGTGACGGGATCAACGACGCCCCAGCCCTCACCGAAGCCGACCTGGGCATTGCGATGGGATCGGGCACCGGGGTGGCGGTGGAGGCGGGCGATGTGGTTCTCCTCAACAGCGACCCGCTCTTGGTCCCGTCGGGCATCGACCTCGCGGAGGCGACCCTTCGCACCATTCGACAGAACCTGTTCTGGGCATTCGGCTACAACACCGCAGCCATTCCGATTGCGGCTCTGGGACTCCTCAACCCGATGATCGCCGCCGGCGCGATGGCGTTTTCTTCGGTGTCGGTGGTACTGAATGCCCTGAGACTGCGGCGGTTCACACCGTGATCGGCACGACCTTTACCCTCGCGCACCGAGTAGGTTGAAGGTCATGGCCTCGCTGCAATGGCTTGACAGACCGGCGTTGCAGAACCCGGTCGCCCTCATCGCCTTCGAGGGCTGGGGAGATGCCGGTGAGTCTGCGAGTCAGGCCGCCGCCGAATTCCTGGACAAACTCGAAGCGGAGATGTTCGCGATCATCGATCCCGACGACCACTTCGACTTCCAGGTTCGTCGCCCGATAGTGGAGCTGGACGCCACCGGGATTCGGTCGATTTCCTGGCCTCGCAACGAGCTGTACGCCGTCCGTGGCTCCGAGCGCGACCTGGTCGTCCTCCTGGGCGAGGAGCCGCACTATCGATGGAAGTCGTTCACCAACGACGTGGTCGATGTGATGAAGGTGATGGGGGTTAGCCGTTCGGTGACCATGGGCGCATTCATCGGCCAGGTGGCTCACACCCTTCCCGTCCCATTGGTCGGCTCGGCAAATCGACCCGACGATCTGACCATCCACGGCCTGCTCCCTTCGGGCTACGAGGGCCCGACCGGGATCCTCGGTGTCCTCAACCACGCTCTGGGAAATGCCGGGATCGACGTGATCTCGGTGTGGGCCGCGGTGCCCCACTACCTCTCCAACCAGGAGTATCCGCCCGCCACCGAGGCGCTGGCGATCAAGGCCTCGGAGTTGTGCGGGATTTCGATCGACATCGGTGAGCTCGCCAGCGCATCGAGGCAGTTTCTTTCAACGGTCGATGCCGCCATCGAGGGCAATACCGAGTTGGAGGAATACGTGGAGCGCCTGGAGCAGGAGGCAGACGACGATCGCGGCGACCGCTTGGTCGACGAGATCGAGAAGTTCCTCCGGGGCCACTAGTGCACCGACTCGTAAGTCTCACGCATGTCCCGCCGGCCCTCGACGCCCCTGGCTGCGTCCTCGTCCTCAACGCACCGCACCGGGTGCGCCTTCGTCCTGCGTCCTTGCCAGGAACGCCGATGGCTCGGCGCTACACGCACGGAACTTACGACCC
>DATKEA010000008.1:0-21562 GCA_035544615.1 Acidimicrobiia bacterium
CCGACCGGACTTGTGGGCTGGTCCGGCGGCGCCAACCCGGCAGTCGCCGCCGCTGCGCAGTCGGACTCGTTGAACGCGGTGGCCCTCCTTGAGCCCACGATGGGGAGCATGATGGACGAGGAGGAGCGGATGGCCTTCGGCGGGGCCATCGCCCGCATGGGCGAGCTGACCGCCGACGGTAGGTTGACGGATGCGGTTCGGGCGGCCGCTGGTTTCCCTTTCAGCGACGAGGAAATCGCCGTGGCGGAGGATGCCGGATACTTCGAGGCGGCAGGGCGCTACGTCCCAAACCTGCTCAACGTCTTTCAGCACTTGAGGGCTTACGAAGGTTTCACGGCTGATGATCCGGATGTGCTCGGCGCGGTTTCGGCTCCGGTGCTGGTGGTGCACGGGGCGGACACCAAGCCTTTCTGGATCCGCAGCGCTCGGCACGTGGCCGACCACGTCCCCAACGCACGGATACAAGAGATCCCCGCCGCCGGGCACGCTGCCCCGCTGACCCACCCCAAGTCGCTCGCTGAAGCACTCACCGAGTTCTTCTCGCCACTGCGTTCACTCTCACAACCGACTATTGGAAGAGGATCGGAGTGTCCTGAATCTCAAACGCAAGTCGCTGAGCCACCTTCAGGTTTCAGGATCTACCCCCTGCGGAGGCTCCTCCGGCTTCTGTATCGATGAAGCCAGACCAATGGAACCTTCCAACCCCCTCGTCTTTCTTGTTGGCTTTGGAACCGGAGTGATGGCCACGTTCATCGGAGCGGAACTGATCGGCTGGACCAAGCCCCTCGCGGAGTGGCTGATCGACCGGGCCGCGGAAGGACTCGCTGGGACTCGAACCACCGATGAGGTCGATGCTTGGCGAAAGGATCAACTCGACAGGCTGAACCGCGTCGATACACGTCCAGCCACCACGCTGGCTATAAGCCTCTCGGTAATCTTCAGCGTCCGACGTAGTGAGTTATCCGACATCGGGAAGGTCATATACGTTTGCGATACTCCTCCTGATGCTATCGAGCCTGCTCACTTGGGGCTTGATCTGGGTTGCCGCTTGGCTCCTGAGAGCCATCGGCGCATCGCCTTTGGTAGTTAAGGGCCTGCAATGGGCCATCGCCATCGCCGTGGCCTGGTTCGTCGTATCCGTGTTCATCAGACTCCGCTTTGAACATTGGAAGGAGATTGCTGAGGCCTACTTCAAGGCTGCAGATGGGGAGGAGCGAGAACAAGACTAATTGGGAACCGCACCTTCTCCGCCCAACAGGTGGACCACGACGGTTCTGGGCTACCGAAGCGAGCGCCGAAACGCCGATATGCGCTCCTCATAACGGCGAAGTGTCATCGCCGTTATGGCGATAGGGATCAGGCCTCCATGGGTGGCTTTCTCCCGGATTGCTGTTAGCGGAAGTCCTCTCGCATCTCACCGATGGTCTGATCCTGGTTGAGGATCTCATCGAGGCCCCGGTTGAACTTCTCGACGATCTCCAAGTGCAACATTGCCCGCCCGCCTGGAGTCAGCTGGGACATCTTCTCGGTCAGAACCTCACGGTCGATCCAGAACTCTCCGCGCCTGTCGCTCTTCAGGTCGCTCCGCCAGCCGCAGACGTCACGGGGGCTTTTCGGCATGGGTTGAGCCTACACCCGGGCGGTGGCGGCGAAGGTGTGGAGTCGATGCCGATGCACTATGTCCTGGCCCGGGATCCTGGGTGGGATCAGCCGGCGAGCTGCCGGTCCGTCTGGCCGTCGTCGGGCACCCCGCAATCTTGGAACAGGTTGGGCTCGTGGAGAGTCACCGTCGGAGTCGTAGGTCCACTCCACGGTCCATCCCGGCCAACTCCAGTCGACGGCGCGGTTGGATGGCCGGCATAGCCTCCGCGTAGACCGCGCGCCTGGCAACGCCGAAGCGCCCTCGCCCAGGCCAACGAGACGACGGGTTTGATTGTTGACCCGTCATGGGTGTCCACACGGCCCCGGCCGGTCAGGCGGTTTCAACGATCGTGTACGAGATCATCTGATCCGCACTCCTATCGCTCCGGTTCGTGAGTGTCCGCTGTTTGCCACATAGTGAGCGGCCTGCCCCTCGACTTAGAGAGAGCCGCACCGATCCGGCTCGCATCGCCAGGGCGATCTTCACCAAGTCGCGCTGTGGTGTGCGTTCGCCGAGTCACAACGGCCCCGACATATGGCCGCCTCGCCCGCCCGAGCGACAATTCGCCCGAATCTGATGGGTCGTCTCGTCGAGTCATGCAAGGTAAAACGGTTGGTGGAGCTGACGGGGTTTGAAACTCTTCCCTCCTTCCGAGCGAGCTGTCGGGGGCAACAGCAGCTGGATCGGCCAAGCTGAGTCCCAGAGACGTTCCACGCCGCACAGGTCTGTCCCGTTCAAGCGCGCGGTGAGAGTGACCGATTCTCTCAGATGGTGCACGACTCCTCGGGAAGCGCCGGCCCGGGCTCCCTGACAGGCTTCTTCGGCCGGCCACATCGCTCGACGCTCGTCGCCGTAGCCCTGGTGGGCTCGATGGTGACGATTGCCGGCTCGTGGTGGCTCTGGAGCAGCGAGCAAGCCGAGACGACAAGGGCGCTGGAAGCCCGAACCCAGGTTGTGGCCGACTCGACCCGTAGTGCACTCTCCGACGTCTCGCTGCGCCTAGCCGCGGTTTCCGGCCTCTTCCAGGCCAGCGAGTCGGTGACCGAGGTCGAGTTTCGTCGCTTCGTCAGGAAGTTCGGACTGGTTCCAGGGCTGGAGGCGATTGGCTATATGCCCCTCGTGATGGACCGCAATCGGGACGAATTCGAAGTAGCGATGCGCGCCACGATCCCCGCGTTTGCCATGTTCGAGATGGACGAGTCGGGCAATCGAATACCGGCCCGGAATCGGAGAACCCACGTCCCGCTCCAGTGGTACGAGCCGATCGAAGCATTCGACAACATCGCAGGGTTCGACTCGTTGTCCGATGACGACCGGACCACAGCCCTCGAGGCTGCCCGGGTGACCCGGGGCATGTCGCTCACGCCACTCATCCAACTCGTCACTGAAGAAGAGGCCGACGGGTTTGTCATGTACTGGCCGGTCACCGATGCGGCCAGCGAGGCACTCGTGGGCTACGCGGTCGCGGCGATGGACCTGACTCTCCTGATGGATGGAACCGTGTCGGGCGCGATGGACCCACTGCTGACCTGGGAGGTCTTCGACGTAACCGGCCAACAGACATCACCTCCCGTGTCCCAAGGCACGAGACGGATCGACGTGGGTGGTCGAACGTGGGATGTCGTGATCACCCCTGCTGCCAACTCAGACATGAGACCCGACCCGACCGCTGCTTTGCTTCTATTGGTCACCGGTCTCATTGCAACGGTCATCGTCACCTTTGGCGTCCACGCCAGAGGCAAGCAACGATCTGAGAGTGAGGACTTCCAGAAGTTGAGGGAGCTGACCCAAGCAAAGGACCAATTCCTTGCCTCAGTCGGGCATGAGCTTCGCACACCTCTCACCAGTGTCCTCGGTTTCGCCGAGATTCTGCGCGGAGACACCCGCGATCTATCCGAGGCGGAACGGCTGACCATGATCTCCAGCGTCGCCGACGAAGCCACGGATCTGGCCTCGATAGTCGACGACCTTCTGGTGTCCGCCCGATCCGAGTTGGACCTGCTGGTGGTCACCGAAGTGACGGTTTCGGCCCGGGCCCAGGTCGCCCAAGTCCTCGAGGCCAGCGGAAGGAGTGCACCTCAGACGATCCGGGTGCTCGGCGTGCCCGGAGACCCTTACCGGGCTCTGGGCGATCCGGGCCGGGTCCGTCAGATCCTCCGCAACTTGATCACCAACGCCTGCCGATACGGCGGCGAGACGGTCGAAGTGAGGCTCCACTCCAACGCCGAATATGTGACGATCGTGATCGCCGACAATGGCGCCGGCGTTCCCGCCGAGGACAGCGAGCAGATCTTCTCCCCCTACTTTCGGGCACACTCGCGCCTGTCACAACCGGCAGCACTCGGGATCGGGCTCAGCGTGGCCCGCCAGCTGGCGCGCTTGATGAACGGCGACCTCTCGTACCAGAGAATCGACGGTTGGACTTGCTTCGAGTTCTCCCTTCCTACCGTCCGTGACCCGGAGGGCCGGGCGTACGACGTGGTAGCCGACTCAGACCAGCCACATTCCCCTGTTGGAGCGGCCTAGACCACTAGGAGCAGGGCCAGTAGAGACCTGCTCCTCTATGCGGGTCCGATTGCGACGACAATGATGGGGTCGTAGAGGACACGCTGATGTACACGGATCGGGTCGAGGCAGGGCAACGACTAGCCGAGCGTCTGCACCATCTCGCAGATCAAGATGTGGTGGTATTGGGCCTGCCCCGGGGCGGGGTGCCAGTGGCTCATCAGGTGGCTTTGGCTCTCGGCGCTCCCTTGGATGTGATCGTGGTACGCAAGCTGGGGGTTCCCCAACAGCCGGAGCTGGCCATGGGTGCGATCGGGGAACAGGGAGTGCGCATCATCGACCCCGCCGTCATGGCGATCGCCGGAGTGGGTGACCAGTTGTTGGCCGAGGTCGAGGCGACCGAGCGGGTCGAGCTCGATTGCCGGGCCCAACTGTTCCGGGCCGGTCACTCGAGAGAGCCTTTGCAGGGCCGGGTCGCGGTCATCGTCGATGACGGGATCGCTACTGGTTCGACCGCCACCGCGGCGGCGCTGGTCGCTAAAGAACTGGGTGCAGCGCGGGTGGTGGTGGCCACTCCGGTCGCCCCCGGCGAAGTACCAGCCAGGCTGGCCGGAGTCGCCGATGAGGTCGTGGTGGTGGAGACGCCTTCTCCCTTCAATGCCATCGGTCAGTTCTATCGCGACTTCACCCAGACCACTGATACAGAGGTGATGACAATCCTGACCGGAGCAAGGCGGGCCGCAGACTCCGGTTCGGCTTCTCCAGTCGAATCGCAGAACGACCCTTCTCTCATCGATGACGACGTGACCATCGCGGTCGACGGGGTTCACCTGGGTGGGCATCTGACCCTCCCTGAAGGCTCGATAGGGACGGTCCTGTTCGCGCACGGTTCGGGCAGCGGCCGAAACAGCCCTCGCAACCGGCACGTGGCGGAAATCCTGAACCGGGCGGGGCTGGGAACCTTGCTATTCGACCTGCTGACGCAGTCAGAGGAGACCGACCGAGCCAACGTCTTCGACATCGGGCTTCTGGCCCAACGTCTCGTGGCGGGGACTCGCTGGCTCACTGAGCTCGAGGTGTGGCCCGCTCAGCCGATCGGCTACTTCGGCGCCTCGACCGGCGCCGGCGCCGCCCTTTGGGCGGCGTCCGAACTTGGTGACCAGATCGCTGCCGTCGTGTCCAGGGGAGGCCGGCCCGATCTTGCCATGTCTCGTCTCGACAGGGTGAGCTCGCCCACGCTGCTTCTGGTCGGGGGCCTCGACACGGTGGTACTCGAAATGAATCGGGCCGCCCAGTCAGCTTTGAACTGCAAGAACCGGATCGACGTGATCCCCGGCGCCGGCCACCTCTTCGAGGAGCGAGGAGCGCTGGATCGGGTAGCCGAACTGGCCAGGGATTGGCTCATCTCACACTTCCGTCCCGCGATGACCGGCGGCTAGCCCCCGACCACTCCCAGCGGATTCAATAGTGCCCCCTCTTTCTCGTCTTGGCGGAGAAGGTGACTTTGTGCCCTGGTTGGTGATGGTGTGATGGGGGGAGGCTTGGAGGGAAAGGAGTCTCGACATGGTGGACTCGTACATCCTCTTCGACCTACCCCCCGGCGAGGAACCGGTGGATGGTCAATTCCTGGAACAGCTGGGGCACCGGGTGATGGTGTGCAACGGCCCCGCCCCGGGGACGTTGTGCCCGATTCTCAGCGGTGAGGGCTGTGAACTGGCCGAGAATGCTCACGGGATCGTGTTCGAGCTGGATCTGGACCGATCCCAGCATCGGGCAATCCTCGACCGCTACAAGCACTCCCTGAGGACCGACGTCCCGATACGGGTGACCGTCAAACCCGGCCAAGCGGCCAGGTACCCGGAGCTATTGACGGGACTCAAGGTCCTGAGCCACGCCCCGGTTGCAGGAGACCTCGACGGCCTGGTGGCCGAGGTCGAAGCTGCCGACCTGTGAACGAGGAGAGACGAGCGCTGGTAGTGCTCGTCTCTCCTCGTAGGGAGAATCCCGGGTCAGGTTGTCTTCGCCTTCACCGGGATGGTGCGATGCTCTTCCGCTTTTTCCTTGGGCAGACCAACATGCACCGTGAGAATCCCCTTGTCGTAGTCGGCTGTCACCTTGTCGGGGCTGATGCCACCGGGCAGGGAGATGCGGCGCTGGAACTTCCCATAGCTCCGCTCATGCATGTAGCGATCGTCTTCGGAGATCTCCTTCTCCTCGGTCTTCTCTCCCTTGATGGAGAGCACGTTGCCATCGACAGTGATCTCGATGTCCTTCTCGGGATCGAGACCGGGCAACTCGGCGGTCACGACTATGTCGCCGTTCTTCCTGACGATGTCGATCGAAGGGCGAAGTGGGAATTCGCGCCCCTCATTGATCAGTCGGGGGAAGTCGAACAATCTGAACTCCTTGTCGAGATCCAAGAAGGGGGTCCAAACCTTGAGCTCCATTGCTTCTCACCTCCATTCTCGGGCCGGGGCCCATAAAGGCGGCAGGTGGCCCGGACCTGTCGGGTCTCTATCACGATCATCCGACCCGAGGGCGGGTCTTACCAGAGTCCAATGGCCCGAATCGGGCTCGAGGCGATGGAGATTCACCGGTTCAGCGGATGGAGCTCAACCCAGGGTTTGGCGCAGATAGGTCCAATCCCTGGCGAAGCGATAGGAGTGACGGGCCGGTGGCTGAGGTGCCTGCGTCTCCAGCCAGCGGACGATCCCGTCGGTGGGATTGGAGAACTCGTGGACGCAGCCCACACCTGCGAAGGCGACGTCTCCCACTCCCAGTCGATAGTGATGGCCGTCGAAGTACCCATCGACCTCGCCCTCCACGATCAGGTAGGTCTCTTCAAAAGGGTGGTCGTGAGCGCCGGCGAGACCACCGGGCACGTATTGGACCATGAACATGGTGGAGAGCTGCGCTCCCAGATCGCTGTCCACCATCATCTTGACGGTGATGCCGCTGTAAACGAGGAGAGCGGTCCGCATACTGGCCGACACCAGGAGCACGTCCTGGGTCTGGCGTTCCGGTTCCATGTTCTCGGCGCTGATGTGGCCGAAAGAACGTGTCCTCGGGTCACGGGGGTCAACCGACTCGGCTCGGCCCGGTGTGACCGGCAACGGTGCGAAGAATGTGTCGCCGTCTGCACGAGGCTGGGGAGCCAGCATCTCGGCCCAGCGAACCACCGAATCGCTTTCATTCCTCCAGCGGTGCGGAACCCCAACCGTCACCACTCCGTAGTCGCCGGGCTCGAGGGTGAACGCACCCTCGCCCGTCTCGCAGACGACCTGGCCGTCGAGCAGGTAGAAGCTCTCCTCGAACGAGTGGAGATGAGAGTCGATGCTCCCGCCCGGGTCGAGCTCGCAGATCCCGAACCCGGTATGGACGGCCGGCATATCGTCGACCAACGACCACCGCCGGAAGCCCTCGCTTGTGGAAGCAAAAGCCGAGGGAACCTCATAGTTGGCATCGGATTGCATCCGCACGATGTGTCTCTCTGTCATCTCCATCCCTCCTCGTCTGGTTCGGCTCTCAACCCAACGACCCTTCTCTAGTCGAGCGCCGCAATGGTTGCTGGCAACTCCAGCATGAGCCGGGGGTCGGTGGCCACTGCGCGCCACCACCCCTCACCTTGATCGCCGGTGTGTTGGGCATGTTCCAAGCGGGAATCTTTGCCCTCGGTGCGGATGGACTCGATCTGCGCCTCGATGGATCCTGACCTCACGAATCGTTGTGCCGCCGGTGTTCGGCATACCAGAGCAGCCTATGAGTGACACTACACGCAACGGTAGATATGTGCAGTGTGGTTAAACACCGACCTGCTGGGGACGATCGGGCCGCCCATCTGGCAGGAGTTGAGAGCCGCAGAGCGATAGGTGTCTGTCAGCGGCCGTGATCGACTACACCGAAGACAGCGCGGGCGCCCACTCGCCGAGGGCCTCCAACACGGCACATTCGGCACGCACCGCGTCACTGATCACCCTCATCCGCGCCGACGCCTCATCTGCGTCCCACTCGTACCGGGCCAGCGCCTGCGACTCGCGCAGCATGGGTCGTGACAGGTCATCACGTATCCGTTGGTACTCACTCAACGCTTCGACCGATTCATCGGGCTGTCTGATCGCATGATCGACTGCTCGGGCGCACAGCTCGGCGTCTCTGAGGGCGTCACTGATCCCATGAGCCGAGATCGGGTCTTTGGTATAGCCGGCGTCTCCGACCAGGGCCCAACCCGATCCCCACGGCTGTCGGAGGAACCCGGGCAGCCCGTTGGTACCCCGGAATTGGCTCACCCTCGATCCCGCCGCGACCTGACCGGCCAGGTCGGGACCGGCCTGGCCGAGGAGACGATTGAACTCGGTTTCGGTGTCGGCCCTGAACTCGGCGATCCGGTCACTGCGACGCCCGGCGAAGACACAAGAGAGCCCTTCATTGGTGGAGATGACCCCCGCATTCACCCCCGGGGTGAACTGGAACCAGAAGCCGGGAACGGCGACATCCCGGTAGTAGGCATAGGTGACGGCGTTGGTCGGCTGATGACTCTCGTAGTCGGACGCCCCGACGAGCCCGGCGATGCGGGACCCCACCCCATCGGCACCAATCACCACCCGCGAGGTGAAAGCGACTTCCTTTGTCCCTCGCTTGGCGACGATCCCGGTCACTCGCCCCTGATCGCTACGCAACAGGTCGACCACCCGGGTCCTGCCGACGAGCTCCGCCCCCGCCTCCTGGGCCGCCTCGACCAGGATGGCGTCGAGCAGGTACCGGCGTGGAGCATACAGGGTGTCCACACCATGCTCCGGCCGCACCTGGAACGAGATGCGCTCGTCCCCGAAACCCAAAGTGAGGTCACGCACCGGGGGTGTGCCGGCTGCGATGACCCGATCGATGACGCCCCAGCGGGTGAGTTGTAGTACCCCGCTGCGGAGGATTGCGTGGGTCGAGACCACGTCGGATGGCATCGACGCCCGATCCACCATCAACACGCGGTGACCCTGCCGGGCCAGCAGCATCGCCGTCGAGGCGCCGGCCACCCGGGCTCCGACCACGATCACGTCATAGTCGGGGCGGGAGGGCGACGACGGGCTGGCCGGCCGCGGCCGGGGAAAACCCCCGGCCGCAGGCTCCGGCCCTCTCATGCGACGTCGACGTTGACCGAGACCGTGGTGCCGTTGGTCAGCATGTCGTAAACCGCCGACCGGGCAATAGAGCGCTCCACGACTGCCTTGAGCTCGTCTGCCCCGGCTTCGCCCTCGATGACGAGACTGACATCGATCGACTGGTAGCCGTTGCGCACCGAGTGATCGATGCCTAGCAACCCCACCAGATCGATGTCTCCGCTGACTGTCGACCGGACCCGGGTCAGCTCGATGCCGCGAGCCGCGGCGACGTTACCGATGCCGGCGGTGATGCAGGCGGCCAGAGCGTGGAGGAGGAACTCCACCGGGCTCGGGCCTACATCGGTCCCCACCAGCTGTTCGGGGTGGTCGGCGTCGAACTGGTGCGAGTCACGATGGGTCTGCTCCGCACCGAGCCCGAAGAAGTCATGGATCTTGCTGCGGCTGTGGGTGCCGCTGATCCACTCGTTGCTGGCCCGGAACTGAAACTTGGCCGCCTCGGGCTGAGCCTTCACCGCGTCGAGAGCGCCGAACAGCGCTTCGACGTTCACGCCGTTCCTGTTGGTTGATGTTGTCACTGCCATTTTGGTTTCTCCTTGTTCTTGGATGTGTTCGCGAACGGGACCCGAAGGTACGGCAGCGACCCCGCCGCCGGAACGGTGGCCGATACCTAGATTCGGCCCGCCTGATACCTATATCGATTCCTAGTAGGTCGGTCGTTCGACCGATGGTATGTCCGTTGATCTCTACTCATGGCCTCCTCTCGGTGGGTCTTAGATCAGCTCTGCGATCAGTTGTGCGGCACGCCGCGCCCCGTCGGTTTCCACCGGGTGGTAGTGGACCACCCGGCTCACCTCGGTGGCAATGGCCTCGGCAAGCTGGTCGGGATCGGTGCTGCGGTAATCCATGTGCCGGCCCGCCCCGTATTGGTCGAGACGATGTCGGACATGGAAGTTCTGCTCGAAGTGGTTGGTGAGGGGGAAGTAGAGGAAGGGTCGCTGGGCCGCGGTCAGTTCCATGGTGGTGGTCAACCCGCCCTGGACCACGGCCAGATCGCAGACGGCGAGATGGCGGTAGAGACGATCGACGTAGCCATGCACTTCGAGACCGTGGTGTTGGGGCAAGCTCTCGGCGTCGATACGGGGGCCGGCGACCACGACCATCCTCAGCTCGGGGATCTTCTCCTTCGCCAAGGGGTATGCCGTCATCACCTTCTCCAAGAGGGCCCGTCCCACCCCGGAGCCACCGACGGTGACGAGGCAAACCTTCTCTTCGGAGTCGTAACCCAACTCGGCCCGCCACTCCTCCACCCGGTCGGGTGTCGGTGGAGTGAAACCAGTGATGTAGCCGGAGAAGGAGAAGTGATCCTCGGTCCAGTCGCGGATCTTGGGCAGATCGGGGCCGAACACCGCGGGGTAGATGTCGTCGGGGTTGCCCACGAAGATGGCTCGATCCCGGATCCGGGGGAAGCGGGCAATGTGCTCGATCATCTCGGCGTTGTAGTCGGCAGTGAGGTAGGCCTCGTGCTCTCCCCCTTCGGGCATGGGGAGGTAGCCGACGAAATCGGTCAGCCAGACATTCGACGTCCGTTTCAGCTCAGGGTTCTCATGCCAGTAGTAATCGACGTCCCAGGCCTCGTCACCGATGACCAGGTCGTAGAACGCCTCTTCGACCACCTCTTGGAACACCATGAAGTTGGCCACCAGAATCTCGTCCATCCGGCGTAGCGCCTGGAAACAATGCAGCTTGTGCCCGGAGGCCTCCGAGGCGATGTGGCCAGACTCGGAGGCAAGCCAGTCGCTGGCCGGGTGGACCTTCTCCCCGGCGCTCTCGAGGACTCGGGTGACCGGATGTTGAGCGAGCCAGTCGACCTCGAGGTCGGGCTCGATCGCTCTCAGCTCTTCGGCGATGGCCAGGTCACGACGGGCATGCCCCAAACCGATCGGTGAGGAGAGGTACAACGCCCTCTTCTTGCGATTCATGCCACGAGGCCAGACATGGCTCTTCATGGGCTTCCCCCTTGTCTTGTCGACGAATCGGCGTATGGCGAGGTTGACTTCCACCGGCTCCCGGGCCGGGGTGAGATGACCGGCGCCTTCGAGGATGATCAGCTCGCCGTCGGTGATTTCAGCGAAGGCTTTGCCTCTCTCCCCGTGCTGACAGATGTCGCGGTCGCCATGGATAGTCAGGGTGGGGACGGCGAGCGACCGGCACGTGCCCTCGACGGTCTCCTTGTCGGGAAAGTCGAGCTCGAACCCCTCCTCACCTGCGGCCAGCACCTCCCCGGTCGACTCGAGGGCCCAAGAGACGGCGTCTTCGAGCTGCTTGGTGGAGTGAGGCTCGACCAGTTGCTCCCCGAAGAAGAACTCGACCCATTCCCGGTGCCGGGTGGTGATGGCGTGGCGGTTGTTGAGCTGCCAGCCAGTCGGGTTCTCCAGGATCTCGTCCCAGTGAGGGCCGGTCTCCACCCAGTGCGGCTGGGGTCGGCCGAGATAGGGCACTCCCGGTTCGATGGCGACCAGTCCCTCGACCCGCTCAGGATGGGCCGCGGCCAGGGACACTGCCCACCAGTTGGCATGACAATGGGCGACGAGGAATGCGCTTGGGGTGTCCGTCGCATCGAGCACCGCGACGAGGTCGCCCAGCGTCGCTTCCTGGCTGTGGGCCGCCAGGCTGGTGGGTCGGCTCGACTTGCCATTGCCTCGGCCATCCAGAGTGAGCACCCGATAGTGACGGGAGAGATGGGGGATCAGACCCTTCCAGATCCGGGAGTGGGTGATGGGGGAGGGCGGGATCAGGAGCAGAGTTGGCTTGCCGTCCCCGTATACCTCGTAGTGGACCTCGACACCGTCCCTCACCACCACATCTTCTCGATCGGGGTAGACGGCCCTCATGCGACCAGCCTCTCCACGAAGTCGCGAAGGAGCAGATTGAACCGCACCGGGTCGCGCACGTTGGGCATGTGACCGGATCCGATCATCGAGGACAAAGTGCCCTGGGAGAGACGGGCCGCCTCCTCACCGGTTTGGTGGGGCTGGATTCGGTCCTCGGTCCCATGGAAGATCATGACCGGGCAGTTGATCTTGGTGAAGATCTCAGGGTCCGGAATCTGTGGCCGGGGGCGAGCGGCTTCGGCCTCCAACATTGCTGGCCCTCCTTCGAGGGCCCAGCTGACCGCGTCCTCGATCGGTTTGGTCGAGTGGGCCTCGACGAAGATCTGACCGAAGAAGAACTCGGCGAAGTCCTGGTAGTGGTCGTGCCAGTAGGCCAGGTTGTACTTGTCCCAACCTCGGGGGTCCTCTGGATAGGGCCGGTGGAAGTTCTCGACGATGGGGGCCCGCTCTGGGAGCGGGTCTCCCAGCGCCAGCGCCGGCCCGATCAAGGCGAGACCGCTCACTCGCTCCGGGTAGAGGGCGGCGAGCCGGGTCCCGTATTGACCGCCCATGGACAGGCCCACGACCACGGCACTCTCCACACCGCAGGCGTCGAGCACAGCCGCCGCGTCGGCGGCATAAGACTCTGCCGAATAGCGCGCCGGATCGGTCACCCGGTCTGATCGGCCGTTGCCGGGCCCGTCGTAGGTCACCACCCGGTAGTAGCGCGACAGGTAGGGAACCTGCATCTTCCAGAACCGGGAGTGGATGATGGTCCAGGTGGGAAGGAGGAGGATCGTCGGATCGCCATGACCGAACACCTCGAAGCCGAGCTTGAGCCCGTCCCGCTCCACCTGCCCGGACTCGTCCGGGTGGGCAGCCCTCACGACGTCTCCTCGAGACGGCGCAGCACCTCGCCGAACTTGCGCAGTGCCGACCTGACCGGGACTTCGTCTTCGCTGATGCCGAGCAGAATCATGGACTCGGCGCCGAGGAAGGGAGCGCCGGCGACGAACCCGGCCTCGGCCGGGGTGAAGGGGCCCAACCCGCCGATCCGCCCTGCGGCTCTGGCCGCCACTTCCCCGAGCAACACGTACCAGTGTCGCAACATGTCCTTGACGGCAGCCGCGATTTCGGGGTTGGACCAGCCGGCGGCCATCAGCTCCTGCAGGACCCGGACATAGCCCGAGTCGAGATCCTCCTCGAGGAAAACACAGGCCTGTTCCCACTGCTTCCACAGCGGCAGGTCGCTGGAGTACATGGTCTTTTGGCGTTCGAGAAGCTTGCGGTTCTCCTCTTCCAGAACCTCGAGCACCAGCCCTTGCTTCGATCCGAAGTGGTAGTGGATCTGGCTGAGCGGAACTCCGGCGGCGACCGCGATCTTCCGGGTCGACAATCCGGAGTACCCCGAGTCGAGCAGCGCCTGTTTGGCAGCATCGAGAATGCTCGCTCTGGTCTTGGGTTCGACAGTCACGGTACGCTCCAGAAAGTGGTTCGGTCGATCGACCGATCATGCCAGATACCCTCCGGATCTGTCAACCCCTGATCTCCCGAGTCATGAGCCCGACTACCGGGGGGTCGTGTGCTCGGTCTCGGCCAACCGACGGGAGAGGAACCGACGCTCAGGCTCCTGTTGCGCCAGGTCGAGGGCCCTCTGGTATGAAACCCGAGCCTCCCTCGTCTTGCCGAGTCGGCGGAGCAAGTCGGCTTTGACCGAATGAGCCAGGTGGTATTCGTCCAGGTCGCCGGTGGCGAGAATGTCATCGATCAACGCCAGTCCGACTTGCGGACCGTCACGCATCGCAACCGCAGCGGCCCGATTCAGCGCCACCACAGGAGAATGGTCGAGGTCGACGAGATGGTCGTACAGCTCCGCGATTCGGTCCCAATCGGTGCTCTCGGCGGATGGCGCCACAGCATGCGCCGCGGCTATCGCCGCCTGGAGCGTGTAAGGGCCGAGCACACCGGAGCTCAGAGCCTCCTGGACGTGGCTCAAACCCTCATCGATTCGATCGCGGTTCCATTTCGACCGATCCTGATCGGGCAGGAGGACGAAGTCGCCGGTATCCGAAGTGCGCTCTTCTCGTCTCGAGTCATGAAGGAGCATCAACGCCAGCAAACCACGAGTCTCAGGGTCTGGCAGCAGATCGACCAGAAGCCGGCCGAGGTGAATCGCCTCCTCGGACATTTTGACCCGGGTGAGATCGGGCCCGATCGACGCCGTATACCCCTCGTTGAACACCAGGTAGACGACCTGATTGACCACCTCCAACCGCTCGGCAAGCTCATGGCCGGTCGGTACCTCATAGGGGATCTGCGCGTCACGGATCTTGGTCTTGGCGCGGACTATGCGTTGAGCGACCGTCGATGGGGAGGTGAGAAAGGCATGGGCTATCTCTTCGGTGGTGAGACCACACACCTCGCGCAGGGTCAGCGCCACCTGGGCGTCCGGCGAGAGCGCGGGATGACAACAAGTGAAGATCAGCCGGAGTCGGTCGTCCGCCAGCTCGAGGTCCGACATGTCGCCCGGGTCGGGGACGTTTTCGTTGAGACTTGTCGCCAGCTCGCCCAACAGCGAGTCGAAACGGGCTCGGCGCCGCAACCGATCGATGATTTTGAACCGTCCCGTCGAAACCAGCCAGGCGGAGGGGTTGTTGGGCAGGCCGTCCCTGGGCCATTGCTCGCTCGCCGCGACGAACGCGTCTTGTAATGCCTCTTCAGCGAGATCGAAGTCTCCGAGGAGACGCACCAGCGTGGCCAGCACGCGGCGGGAGTCATTGCGGTAGATCGCCGAGATCGCGTCCTGCATCCGACCGTGGAATTCCAGGCTCACCGGGGTGGACGTTCTCGCACCTTGCCGAGGAGGTCCATGGCAGGTCGCACCTCGATGGTCCCGATACGGGCCAAAGGGATTCGGGATGCGATGCGGATCGCCTCGTTGAGATCGTTCGCATCGATGAAGACGAACCCGCCCAACTGCTCTTTGGTTTCGGCGAAAGGCCCGTCAGTCGTCGACAGCTTGCCGTTGCGCATGCGAACGGTGGTGGCGGTCTTCACCGATTCGAGGGCTTGGGCCATTATCAGATGCCCCGCCTCCTCGAGTTCCCGGTCGTTGGTCAGTGACTCGTCCTCGATCACGTCGATCTCAGCCTGAGTCATGGCGTCGAACTTGGCCTCTTCCACATAAACCAGGCACAGATACTGCATCGGGTCCTCCTCCATCAAATCTGTAGATCGGCAACTGGCGACAGTTAGTCGACTCTCGTTGCCCCAAATCGACATGTCGATCTCGACGCCGGTTGATCGACTAGTCGACAAGGTAGACAGAAAGGAAGGACCTGTGATCGATCCGCTCACCGCCAGGGCAGTATTCGAGGTCGTGAGAGAGATGGAAAACCGGCCACCCAGGAAACGACGATCCGACCGGAGGACTCCCATCCGGAATCGGATCAGCCGGATATGGCGTCACCGACAAGCTCGGGCCGAGGAGTGAAGTCAATCACGCCGCGGGCAGGTCAGCCTGTCAGGCGGTCATTCCGTTGATGGAGAGATCGACGACGGCGGAGATGACCTCTTCTCCGCTGGGTATCTCGACATGTGGGTCGGTCTGGAGGCGTTTGGTCAAGAGCAGGTTCACCGCACCGTGGGCAGCCGCCCATACCGCCACCGCGGTGGACAGGGGGGGAAGGTTGGATCTCAGCTCCCCGGCGGCCACCCCCTCCTCGATGAGGCGCACCACCACTTCCAGACAACGTCGCCCTGGGTCGTCCGCCGCCACATCGGGGGCGACGGTGTCGGGGATGTCGGTCCCGAACAACGTCATGTACTGACCGGGTTGGCCCAGACCGAACCGGAGGTAGGCCTCACCGCACCGCCGCATCCGCTCCACGACGGTGCCGGATCCCGCCGCAGCGTCTTCGAGACGTGTGGCCAGCTCGACCAGGTTTCGACGGCAGCACTCGTAGAACAGCACGTCCTTGTCGGCGAAGTGGAGATAGATTGAAGGGACAGACACCCCTACCCGCTCCGCCACTGCACGCATCGTGACCGCCTCCTTGGCGCCGACCTCTTCGAGCAACCCCTCGGTGGCGTCGAGGATCTCGTCTCGGAGCAACTCGCCTTCCCCTTTGCGCGCCCGCGACCGCCCGGGAGTCTCCCGGGTTGCTGACGAGCGGGGCACGGTGAGGGGATCGGTCATGTCATGTGGAGGCGGCCTCAGGTTCGAGGATAGGGGGCGTCCCGCCTAGATGGGCAGACTCGGAAAAGCCGAAGCGACGATGGATCGACGCCATCCACCCGGGCGCCCACCAGTTGGCGTTGCCGGCGAGACGCATGAATGCGGGGACGAGTGTGGCCCGGATCAGGAAGGCGTCGACCAGCACCGCCAGGGTCATGCCGACACCGAACATCTTGATCATGGTCACGCTGGAAGTGCCGAAGGCCACGAACACCACCGCGATCAGCACCGCGGCGGCGGTGACGATGCGACCGGTCCTCTCAAGGCCACCTGCCACCGATCGGATGTTGTCGGCCCCGGCGTCGCGCTCCTCCTTGATCCGGGAGAGGAGGAACACCTCGTAGTCCATCGACAGCCCGAAAGCGATGCAGAAGATGAGGATGGGCATGGTCAGGTCGAGGCTCCCGGTCGGGGTGAAGCCGAGCAGATTCGAGAGATTGCCGTCCTGGAACACCCAGACCAGCGCCCCGAAAGTGGCCGAAAGCGACAGCAGGTTGAGGACCAGCGCTTTGGCCGGGACAAGCACCGACCCGAACATGAGGAACAGGACCACGAAGGTCACCGCGGCGATGATTCCCACCGCCCAGGGCAGGGCACCGAAGAGCGCCGATCGGGTGTCGACCAGGTCGGCGGTCTGCCCGGCCACCAGCAACTGGTAGGCGACCTCGGTGTCTCTGATGTCCTTGACCAAGGTCTCGGCTTCCTCGGACCCGGGGTCCACAGAGGGCACGACCGAGAGATAGAAGCCGTCGGCGGAGAGGAACCGAGCCGACGCCGGGGTGGCCTCAAGTGCCTTCTCCCCACCGACGTAGGAACCGCTCGGCCCGTCCACACGGGCCACGGAGGTCAGCAGGGACAGTTTCGCCGCCAGGTCGTCGACCTCGACTGCGTCGGTCTCGGGAGCGACGACGTCGATGGAGCCGGCCTCGAAGGCGGAGAAGTCGTTCCTCAAGGCGTCTCCCACCGCCCGGGCGGTGGATCCTTCGGCGAGCACCCGGTCGTCGGACTGACCCAGCCTCACCCCGAAGAAGGGCGAGCCGAGCACCGCCAGCAGGACGATGACGACGGTGGCGATCGGGATCGGGCGACGCATCACCGTGGTGGCGATGCGGTGCCACACTCCGGTGGTGTCGGTGCCGGCCCTCACCCGGCGGACCCGCAGCTTCTCCACACGTGGACCGAGCACGGCGAGAAGGGCGGGGAGCACCACCACCGCGCCGACGGCGGCGAGGGCAACCACCGCAATCCCGGCATAGCCAAAGGAGCGGAGGAAGGCGAGAGGGAACACCAACATGGCGGCGAGGGACACCGCCACGGTTCCGGCGGAGAACAGGACCGTCCGTCCCGCGGTCTGGACGGTGCGAATGGCGGCGTCTTGGGCGCCCCATCCCGCCGCCTGCTCCTCACGGAAACGGGAGACGATGAAGAGTGCGTAGTCGATCCCAAGACCCAGACCCATAGCGGTGGTCAGGTTGAGCGCGAAGATCGACACCTCGGTGAACCCGGTCAGCACCTGGAGCGCGAAGAGAGTGCCCACGATGGCGAACGCGCCCACCGCCAGGGGCAATGAAGCGGCCACCACGCTGCCGAAGACCACGATCAACAAGATGAGTGTCACCGGGAAGGCGATTGCCTCGGACCGGGCCAGATCGGACTCGATGGTCTCCTGTACCTCGGCGAACAGGGGGCCCCTTCCGCCTACCAGAACCTCGATGGGCCCGGCCGTGCCGTGGTACGCCTCGGTGATCTCGGCGGACCGCTCGAGGACGGTTCCTTGGTCACCTTCCAGGGAGGCGAAGACCAGGGCCTCGTGGCCGGTGTCGCTCCGCAGCGAGACGGGTGATCCGAGCGTCCAATACGACGACACCTGGAGAACGCCTTGCTCGGAGGCGATCGAGTCGACGAGAGCGCGCCCGGCGGCAGCCACCTCGGGTTCGTCGACGGAGCCGTCACGGGCCCGGACCACCATGATCACGTCCGGGGGTGCGGAACCGAATTCCTCGGCTAGGGCGTCGGCAGCCGCCACCGACTCGGCGTCCGGATCCTCAAAACCGCCGTTGGAGAGGGAGGAAGCCACCCCGCTCCCGTAGAGCCCGGCCCCGACCATGGCCAAAACGGCGATCGCCAGCACCCAAATGCGGTACCGGATTACGACATTCGCTACCCGCCTCATGCGGTCTCCTTCTCAGTAACAGCGGTAAGTGACCGGCGATAACCTATCGCGGTTATGGACGAGCTGTCAAGAGATCGCATCCTGATGAGGCGGTCGAGCACGACGTGATGACCGTGCCGACGACGATCATCTTCGTGAGCGGAGATCCCGGTTCTCGGCGGATGAGTGCAATTCTTGGCCTTGGGAGACCACTAAGTTTCGCACTAGGAACAGGGGTATCAATTGACCGCATCGGAAATGACGGTGGGAATGAACGCCTGGTCCACCCACGACTGGTCCACGGCATATAGCGAGCTTGAACCGCTGCTGCGAGCCCCCAAAGCGGAACCGGAGCAACTCGAAGCACTGGCGGAATCTGCCTGGTGGCTGGGCAAGGTCGACAACACCATCGCAGCTCGGGAGCGCGCCTTTTCGATATATGTGGATTCCGACCGCGATGTCGACGCCGCCCGAGTGGCGATTCAGGTTGCGGAGAACCATGCACATCGTCTCGAGTCCTCCGAAGCCCGCGGTTGGATGAGAAGGGCCGCCCGTCTCATCAACGGACTGAGGGAAACCCCTGAGCTGGGTCATCTGCGACGGCTCGAATCGGTGATCGCCGTAGGGGCCGAAGGGGGCATCGATCAGGCATTGGAGCTCGCGCGGGAGGTCCAGCGCATCGGGAAAGTGACAGGCAATCGCGATCTAGAGATGCTGGGCGTTCACGATCAGGGCCGATTTCTCGTAGCCGGCGGAGAGGTCGACGCGGGCTTTGACCTCATGGAGGAAGCGATGGTCAGCGTGGTGACCGGTGAACTCACGCCATTCGTTACAGGACGCATCTACTGCAACATGATCGAGACGTGCGCGTCAATGGCCGACTACAAGCGAGCCAGCGAGTGGAGCGATCGAGCCATGAGGTGGTGCGAGGAGATGGGCCACGCCGGCGGCTATCCCGGGGTGTGCAGAGTTCGCCGATCCGAGCTCATGCGTCTGCGCGGGGCTTGGCCCGCTGCCGAAGCCGAGGCCAACAGAGCAGCCGGCGAGCTTCGGGATTTTGGACCCTATATGGCGGAGGCTTTCAACGAGGTAGGCCTATTGCGCCTCCATCGTGGCGATCTGGACGGCGCCGACGAGGCGTTCAGGCGTGCGCACTCCCTCGGCGCCAATGCCATGCCCGGGATGGCCATCGCCAAAGCGGCAAGGGGCCAGCCAGATGTGGCCCACTCGATGGTCGAGTCCGTCCTAAGGGGAACCGAGTCCCCATTGGCGCGGGTCAAGCTGCTCCCCGCGGCGGTGGAGATCGCTTTGGAGGCATCCGCTCTGGAGCAGGCGAGAGAGCATTCGGAGGAGCTTTCCAAGCTCGCCGACGACTTCGGGTCAGAGCTCTTCGACTCGTTCGCTCTCCAGGCCCGTGCCCGCGTCTTGACAGCCGAGGGTCGACACGAAGAGGCGGTGGCGATCCACCGAAAAGTGGTCGAAAGCCTCATCCCCCATGGACTCCCGTACGAGACCGCCAGAGCACGATGCGACCTCGGGTTCTCTCTCATCGCCAACGACATCGCGGATCTCGGGCGTCTCGAGCTGGACACCGCCCGCGAGAAGTTCGAGCGTCTCGGAGCAGCCACCGCCCTCGATTGGCTGCAACGCTCCACGCTCGGTGGGCGTAGAACCCAAACAACCAGCGTCATGATGTTCACCGACATGGTGGACTCCACCAGGCTCGTCGGTCTCGTTGGCGACAAGGTGTGGGCCGATCTCGTCGCCTGGCACGACCGCAAACTGCGGATGCTGGTCGACCGTCACCACGGAAGGGAGATAGACCACACCGGTGACGGGTTCTTCATCTCCTTCGATCGGGCTACTGACGCGGCGCGATGCGCGATCGAGATCCAACGAGCCCTGCAGCAACATCGGGGGGAGTCGGGCTTCTCCCCCAGAGTGCGGATCGGCATCCACGCCGGGCTGGTTCTCGAATCGGAGAAGAGGCTGCTCGGGCACAATGTGCACCTCGCAGCTCGGATCGGCTCGGCCGCGGAGGAGGACGAGATACTCGTCTCCCAGGCGACCACGGCGGAGTTGGGACCGGGCTATGGAATCGAAAACACGCGGACACTGACCGTCAAGGGTGTCGACGAGCCGGTAGAGGTGGGATCGATCGTGTGGAGCTGAGCCCGGGAACACGTCTGACATGCAACGATCTCCTCTAGTACTCTGCGGCCCCAGTCAACGAGGGAACCGAGATGGATCCTGCATCATTGAAAGACGTTCCTCTGTTCGCCGATTTGTCGCGGCGGGTGCGCAAAATCGTGGCTCAACACGCCGACGAGGTGGCGGTGGCCGTCGGCACCGAGATCGTCTCAGAAGGTGCTTTGGCCCACGAGCTCTTCGTCATCGTCGAGGGAACGGCCGAGGTGTCCGAGGGTGGGACCATGATCCGTCAGCTGGGACCAGGGGCCGTCGTAGGTGAAATCGGGGTCCTGAAGACACACAAGAGAACCGCGACGGTCACCGCCACCACACCGGTCAAGGCCATCGTGGTGTACGGCCCGGAACTGACCGCCCTCGACGAGACCATGCCCGAGGTATTCAGCGAGCTCGAGTCGCTGATCGAAGAGCGCCTCTCACAGTAAGGGGCCGATCGAATAGACAGGTGAGTGCCAGCCCCGGTATTCGCGATGCGATCTACCGAACCGCCCGGGAGCACACAACCGGAAGTCCGAAGCCGAGACGATCGAAGTCGATGGTGGTGCCATCGCCGACCTCGACCATACCCACCATCCGGGATTATTCTGTGTGACCGCTGTACTACTTATGGCGGTCGCCGCTAGGAGGCGAATCGCTTGCAGTAGCAGGCGGAAAGGGGCCCATAGCTCAGCCCGGTTAGAGCGCATCCCTGATAAGGATGAGGTCGGAAGTTCAAGTCTTCCTGGGCCCACAACTCACTCACATGGGATAAGGACCCCGAACTCCGAGGATTGGTGGAGGTCGTCCGGCGCATTGCAGGGTCGCCGAGCCGCGACCCGGACTGTCCCGACCATT
>DATKEA010000009.1:0-3488 GCA_035544615.1 Acidimicrobiia bacterium
GGCGGGGTCGGCGATGAGCAGCGCCCCCTGTCCGAAGTAGTTGAGGAGCAGGGCGGGCAGGACCAGCGAAACCCAGGCGAGGCGGATTGGCTTACGACCGAAGTGACCCATGTCGGCGTAGAGGGCCTCACTCCCGGTGACCACCAGGAAAACGGCCCCCAGGGCCAGGAAGGCGAGGCCGGGCCGGCCGGCGATGAAAGAGGCTGCGTGCGTTGGGCTCACCGCTCGTAGCACGCCGGGATGTTTGATGATCTCGAGCAACCCCAGGGTGGAGAGGGCGCCGAACCAGACGAGCATAATCGGGCCGAAGAGGGCTCCGACCCGGGCCGTGCCCTGACGCTGGATGAAGAACAGACCGACGATGATCAGCGCGGCGATGGGCGTCACCCAGGCATCGAGGGCGGGGGCCACTACCTCGAGTCCTTCCACTGCGGAGAGCACCGAGATCGCGGGGGTGATCACCCCGTCGCCGTAGAGGAGGGCGGTGCCGAAAAGCCCGACCAGGAGGAGAGTTCGTCGGGCCCCTTGGGATCGCTTCGGGCTCGACTCCTCGGCGAGGGTGGTCAGGGCCAGGATCCCGCCTTCCCCGTGATTGTCGGCACGCATCACGAAGACCAAGTACTTGATCGTCACCACCAGGACGAGTGACCAGAACATGAGGGAGAGGATCCCGAGGACGCTCTCCACATCGACCACAAGGCCTTCAGCGGCGTGGAACGCTTCCCGGAAGGCGTAAAGGGGGCTGGTTCCGATGTCGCCGAACACCACACCGAGGGCTCCCAGTGACGTGATCAGGAGGTAGGCGGATGGACGCTTGGTGGCCGCGGTGCTCAAACCTCTGGATATTGGTGGTCAGAACGGCGCAATGCGGGGTCCTGCTAGGTTCCCAACGAGGAGGCTGACCATGTCGAGAGCGGCGCGCTCCATCCAAGTCTGGAGCATCTACGTCCTGATCGTTGGGGCCGGGCTCGCCGTGATCCCCAATCTCATCCTCTCCACGCTGGGTGTGGCGCAGACCGACGAGGTGTGGATCCGGGTCCTCGGCGTGGTCGTAGTCGTGCTCGCCCTCTACTACTGGGACGCCGCACGCCATGAGACCCGCAACCTCTTCGTTGCCTCTGTGCTGGGGCGGTTGTTCGTGGTGGCCTCCCTGCTCGTGCTCTGGCTCACCGGGGAGCCATGGCAGTTGCTGTTGTTCGCCGCAGTCGAGGCCGCCGGCGCGCTGTGGACGTTCAGCGCCCTGCGAGCCGACGCAGAGGCTTGATCCGTTGCGGCGCCGGTGCCGAAGCAGCGATCCCGCGTGCGTGCAGACGACAAGATCCGCCACCGAGACAGAGAGGGGACGCGTGACCGCCGAGGCAACCAAGGTCTCTCCCGATTGCAGCGAGACCACCCTGATGAGGGCGCTCTAGGCGACTTTGGGCTTCCGTTGGGCGAGTCTCTCGCCCTGGGCAATCAACAACAGTCCGAGCCTTTCCTTGTAGCTCCTCCTGCTGATGGGGTTGTCGGATTTCCGTCTTCTGATTGATTCCGCTTGTTCAAGGCGGATATCGCTCAGGATCTTGCTGAGCCTGCACGGGCGATCGTCAGCGGTCGGCCAGATACGAGCGTCGGTCACATGTCGGTAGTCGTCTCGATGCTCATGGAGCTCGACATGTGGAGACCGGGGAGGAGCCACGGATTCCAGGGCGCCAACACTGCCGCGACCAGCAGGAGGGCGCCCACCGCGGAAGCGAACGGCCGTCCGTACCTCCAGACCTTCTCCACCAGGATCACGACAGCGAGCGCGGCCATCACCGCGATGTTCATGGCGCCGACCGCGATCAGGACGATCATCAGCCCCCAGCAGCAGCCGACACAGTAGGCGCCGTGATGCATACCCACCCGGAGATCCCGAACGGGACCTCGGAAGCTGGCGTAATGGAACAGCGACCCGATCGGTGAGCGACAGTGGCGAAGACACGCTTGCTTTAGCGGCGTGAGCTGGTAGATGCCCGCGAGGGCGAAGATCGCCGAGCCCACCCACTTCGCGGCGCTGGGAGATGTGTCGACGAGCCGCTCGGCCCCGAGCAGCGCGATGTAGGCGAGGAGCCCGAAAGCCGTCCAGACGATCAGGTATCCGGCCAGGAACTGCCCCACCCCGCTAACGCGCTGCCAGGTCGTCGCGCGGGCAGAGACGGATCGGACCCAGACGACGACCATCGGTGCAACGGAAGGCAGCATCATGGCCGCCATCATCATGACCCAGAGCGACAGGAACGCGAGGAGCGTGAGCCCCATGGTCCCGGGGCCGATGCCCATCCCGTTGGCCTGGTCGACCGTGACGATCCAGGCGAGCGCGGCCAGCGCGCACAGCGCGAGCCACCATGACAGGAGCTGCTTCAGCGGGAGGCCGAGCGACGGCGCTTTCGCCGCGGCCGTGTCAGCCTTCGTACTTGAAGTCGGCAACGAAGCTATTCGTGCCCGAGTATTCGACGTCCCAATGACCGTGGTAGCTGACGTCTCCGGCCTTGGCCTGTGTCGTGGGTTGCGTGACCACCCCCAGAAGCGGGTTGGTGATGACTGACGGGTTCTCGCCGTCCATCCCCGTGAGCTCCTCCGCCGACATGGTCAGGACACTGGCGACCTCGGCGCGCAGCGAGCCGTTCGACCGATCGAACGTGATCGAAGCCGGCGCCACGCCGACGACCTCACTGATCAACGGTCCGAGCGCCGCCAGGTGGCCGCCAGCGCCGCCCGAGAAGACGGCACCGAGCGCCTCGGACTGCTCCGGCGTGGCGCGGTCGTCCAGATAGAGCGCCACCTTCCAGCCGCCGTCGGTCATCTGCTTCGGGGAGTGTAAGGCCATCACGGCGTTCATATCCGAGAGATCCAGGCCGTCTTTCTCACCCTTCGAGACGTGCCAGGCGAGCATGAGGTCACAGGCGTCCTTATCGGCCGGTTTGAGCCAGATACAGGGGCAACTCACCTCACAGTTGCAGGTCTCGAAGTAGTCACCTTCGACCGAGAAGCTCATCCGAAACCCCTTTCATCGATGCGATGGGCGGCCTACGCAGAGTGTGAGCGAACATACCACAGCATGAAGGGCGAACGCCGGCCGACTTCTCGATGAAGTCTCGTCGAGGTCGAATATTTCTTCATGTTCGGCAACCCCGGTGACAAGCCGTTCATCGGAGACTTCGACGGCGACGGAGTCGACTCCATTGGGTTGCACCGTGAGTCGACCGGATTGGTCTACGTCCGCAACACCAACGACACCGGCGTCGCCCACTTCGACTTCTTCTACGGGAATCCCGGAGACCGACTGGTGGCCGCCGACTGGAACGGTGACAACAAGGACTCCCCAGCAGTGTTCCGGCCGGGAAACACCACCATGTACTTCAGGTTCACCAATACCCAGGGCATCGCCGACGCCAAATACATCTGGGGCGAGAGCCACTGGGTACCCGTCGCCGGCGATTTCACCAGCAGCTGACAGGGGGCGAAAT
>DATKEA010000010.1:0-4055 GCA_035544615.1 Acidimicrobiia bacterium
ACTGCGTTTCTCATCTCACTCCTCGGTTCTCGACAGATCAACCGTATGAGACGGGCTGTCTCTTCCGTGGAGACGATGGGACTCGAACCCACGACCCCCGGCTTGCAAAGCCGGTGCTCTTCCAGACTGAGCTACGTCCCCGTGCTTCTGTCAACTAGTAGCTGACAAATTGCTGTCTGTGAAGGCCGGTGATGTTTAGCACAGCGGTCGAACAGCGACCGGCCCTGGCCGCCCAGTTTAGGTTGCCCTGCTCACCTGCGAGTAGTGAGGTGCGCTGGGCAACCAGTGTCATCCCGGCCCCAGTCGTCGTTGCGACGTTTTACGATTCCCACTGTTGCGAGCGTGCTGTTGAGGACGTAATCCTGCGGCACTCTTAGGGAGCCGGTCTCCTCACGAACCGCTCAGCGGAGCTGCTGCCAGTTGAGCATGATGAGCACAGTCCACACCACGGCGAGAATAGGTGGGATCGGCAACGCGAACCCCCACCAGAAGATTGCCCCTAAGGGCAAGAGCACCAGGGACAAGATGGCTCCGGCCTTTGCACCGCTCCAGAGCAGCCATCCAGCAACACACCCGAGTAAGCAGACGAGCAAGAACACCGACAGCAAGGGCACGGTCGTTTGAATGCCGATACGTTCGAAGGGCCCCTTCCCGTAAGCGGGGAAGCCCATGAAATACAGTATGCCTCGCCCGGCTGCGAGATTCCGGATGCCTAACACGGCTGGGATCCCAAACCCCAAGCCGATGAACCAATGAAGGACCGCCGCAGTTCGTAGCCCACCCATTTCCGCTACCCGGGGCCTTCCACGCCGCGAACCCGCTCCATATAGCGGTCGTAGCGACGCCGCCACATCAGCTTGATCGGGAGCGGGAGTCCGCCGACGAACCAGTCGACCTCCTCAGGTGTGGCGACATCCTCCAAGACCCCGGTAGCGATGAGCTTCTCGGGGTTGGTGAACTTCTCGAAAGTATCCTGGCCAAACTGCTCCCACTCGGCGGCGGTGATGTGGGCGCGGATCAGGGGTACCACGTGGGCTTCCTCGTCGTCGAGGTGCTCGACGAGAGCGTGGGTGAACTCGTCCAATGCCGTTGCGAGCTCCGTGCCATCTATCGGGGCGTGTCGCCAGCTCGCCAGCAGGGCGCGCACCTGTTCCGACCGCTCGTCGACCACTTCGTGTTGGTCTCCATCCGCTCGATGAGTTCCGCCTGAGGTGCGGCGCGTTCGAGCAGCCGGGGCCAGATGTTCTCGTCCTCGCCGCTGTGGTGGTGGTGGAGGCTGTTGAGCAGAAAATCCAGATGCGCAGCGATGGACTCCGAGCGGGCGGGGTCGCCCGCCGGGGTTCGCCGAACCAGGTCGGCAACCAGCGAGAAGCCACGCCGGTAGATGCGGTGGGTGACGGCCATCTGCTCGGTGCGGGCAGGGGCGGTGGCGGCGGAGGGGCTCATTGGTCACCCGGATTCGGCGCGCCCGCAGTGATTCGGAGTTCCAGCGCCTCGCCGCAGGTACGTCATGTTCCCCTTCTCCTGTTTCCGCATCATCAGCATGAAGAGCGGGAACACAACACGGAACCATCCAATCGGACGCGCGTCGAATTCGAAGGTGAGTCTGCTCTTGTCCCCTTCTGCATCGACAATTCCCGTGGCTCTGATAGCTATGGGGCCGTCGTTCGCGGGCACCCAACGGCGGGGACGGTCGAACTCGATGCACTCGACCTCGACTGCCGAGGCCTCCTTCCACTTGGCGAGGAACTTCGTGCCCAAGCCAACGGGCCCGTCGGTGACCTTCTCAATCGACACAGCCGTCGGGTTCCACGCGAGCTCATTGCGGTTGTCGACGCAGTAGTCGAACAGCTGCTCCGGTGTACAGGCGACCAGCGTCTGGTTCGTGACCACGGCCATGGTCAGCGCTCCTTCTCGTTGCGGGTTTGAGATACGTATTCACTTCTGCTCCATCGATCGATTCTACGGGGCCTGCGTTCCCGGCTAAGCCGGAGATCAGTCGTCGTCGTTGCCCCGCCCAGGCCCCTCGCCTCCCCCGTCCACTTCGGCAACGGTGAACCCATATGCCTCGGCGAGGCGGACGAACGCGTCGAACAACTGCTGCCGCTCCGGGCTCTCCGGCAGTTTGGACACCTCCTCGAAGGCCTTCTCCAGACTGTCACGGAGCTCGTCTCGGTCGCCTTCCTCCGCTTCCTGGAGCACCTTCTCCAGAGCCTTCTCGACTTCCTCGACCTCCTTGGGCTTGAACTCGGGTGGCTCCATTCCCTCGAGGATCTGGGAGATGGCGAGAGCGACGGCTTCGGGGGTGTCGGGGGAGGTGGTGGCGGTGGGAGTGGTGGTGGTGGTGGGGATGGACGTGGTGGTCGTGGTGGTTGAGGTGGCGGGAGCCGTTGCCACCTCTGCTCCCGGGGAGAGGGCGAGGAGCCCCAGAATCAGAGCCAGGACGATGAGCAGCAGCAGCGGCCAGGTCAACCATCGCCCGGAGCGTTCGCGCTTCTTCTCGACCGTCATCACCCGGGTCGGCTCCTCTCCAGCCGCAACCGGCTCGGGGGCTGGGGCCGGAATGGGTGCGGTGGGGGCAACGTCTCCCTGGATCGGCAGGGTGGTCCCCGCCATCAGTGCCGTGGCCAGTGCGCCTGCGGTTGCATGTCGATTTGCCGGGTCCTTGTCCAGGGCTCGGAGCACCCCGGAGGCAATCTCCGGAGGAACGCCGGACCCGAGTGGGGGCGCCGGCTCGTCCCTGATCCGGGTGAGCAGGGCGGCAATGTTGTCTGCTTGGAACGGTTGGCGCCCGGTGAGCATCTCGTAGGCGACTGCGCCGAGCGAGTAAACGTCGGAGGCGGGTGTGGCCGGGGCTCCAGTGAGGACCTCCGGGGGCATGTAGGCCAAGGTTCCCATCACCTCCCCGGAGTCGGTCACCAGCGTGGGATCTTCCATTGCCTGGGCGATGCCGAAGTCGGTGAGCCGAACCCCGCCGTCGCCGCCGACGATGAGGTTGGAAGGCTTGACGTCACGGTGGACCACCCCGTGGGCGTGGGCGTGGTCGAGCGCGGCGGCTGCGCCGCTCACGATGGCCGCGACCCTGGCCACCCCCAGCGGCGCTTCGTCGGCCATTCGGGCGGCGAGGGTCTCCCCCTCGATCAGCTCCATGACGATGTAGGGACCGGCCTCGTCAACCCCGGTGTCGTAGATGGTGACGATCCCGGGATGGTTGAGGCTCGCCGCCGACTGGGCCTCGCGACGGAAACGCTCGGCGGCGCCGGGGTCGGCAGCCAGATGGGGCAGGAGACGCTTTATCGCCACCTGTCGCCCCAGAAGATGGTCTTCCGCCCTATGAACGGAAGCCATGCCCCCAGACCCAAGGGGCTCGATGAGCCGGTAACGCTCCTCCATAAGCGGGTGTCAGGTTACGGACGGATGGGGGGTAAGCCACCCTGAGAGGAGGTGCAGCCCGCTGCCCGGGAAGTCACTTGGCCGGCTCGGGGGCCGGCTCCATGGCAATGGCGCGAAGACCAGCCTCCGCAGAGCGGCACAACAGCCAGGCCACGCCGCCGAGCACGAGGAAGCCGAGACTGAGCGGCGCCACCGTCCCGTCGTAGGCCCGGTCGATGACCGCGCCCAACAGCGCCCCTCCCGCGGTGGCCACGGTGCCGATGATCGCCGAGGCGGTGCCGGCCACCGAGGCCATTGGGATCATCGCCGCCGAGTTCAAGTTGGGGATGAGGAGGGCATGCATGGAGAAAACAACGGCGAGCCCCGCAGCGAACAGCCAAAACGGCGGGATCCCACCGGTCAACACCGAGATCACGTTCAGGGCGATGGCAGAGACCAGGTAGCCGATCATCACCAGCCTGATCAGCTTCTGCAGACCGACCCGTTCCACCACACGACTGTTGACCAGAACGGCGATCCCCGCCACCACCGATAGGGCCCCGAAGATGATCGGGAATTCCTCGGCGAGACCGAAGACGTCGGAGAAGATCAGCTCCGAGCTTGCCAGATAGGAGGCGAAGCTACCGAAGAGCGCGGTGAACGCCAGCATGTAGCCGACGGTG
>DATKEA010000011.1:0-35216 GCA_035544615.1 Acidimicrobiia bacterium
AGTCACCCGTTGTCGCATCGCCGGTGGCGACGTGGTCGACTATGCCTCGGACACCTCCGTCCCCTCCCGTCTCTATCCCAATCTGGGGAACGACCTCACCGGGGAATGCTGGTACCTGACCTCGGCAGTCACCCGTTGGGTCTATCTGTCGCTATTCGTCAACGGCGACGCCATCCTCGGCTTTGACCCCGATCCGGCGCCCGGGCAGGTTGCATTGGCAACCGAGCGCATCCCACGCTGCACCTCCGAGCCCAGCCCCCTCCTCAATCCCACCACCGAGGCCTGGCAGTACGTGACCCAGTACATCCATGCACCGCCGACGCCCAGCGTGAACCCTGTTCCCGGCGACGGGGTCACCGGGCTCGAGACTTTTGTTGGAGTACCGGTCCCTGAAGTCCACGAGACCCAACTTGCCAGCGCAACCGGGGTGACCCTCGACATCTACATCGAGGTGAGCGGTGTCGAGGTCGATTGGGGCGATGATCGTGTTGACAGCTTCCCGGCAGATCCGGCTGCCCTTGCCGGGTATCCCGACGGGCTGGCGACCCACATCTATGAGGTGAAACACGAAGAAGGGTACGGTCTGTCGATCGCGTACGACTGGACCGCAAGATGGCGAGTTGCCGGAGGCGAATGGGAGTTCCTTGCTGTGCCCGACACGACAACGACTGTGGACTACCCGGTGGCGGAGATCGTCTCGGTGATCACCGAATGAGCGGCGGGGTCGTCCCGTGAGCCTGCTGATCGGCACCGCGGTCGGGGCTTTCGCCCTCGACGACCCGGACACGCCGGTCATCACTGGAACCCGCATCAATCACATTGCCCGCGCTCACACGGGGTGGTGGGCGCTCGACGGCAAAGGTCGCATTCATCACAACGGCGACCTGATCGCGACTGCCCCCGAGGACGTGGCGCTCAACTGTCTGCAGGTCGGGCACGACACGGTTTGGGTCGGCGCCACCGAGGCTCGCCTCTTCCGGCTCGAGGGGCACGACCTGATCGAAGACGAGTTCTTCGCCGACGCACCGGACCGTGACGGCTGGTACACCCCGTGGGGAGGTCCGCCCGACGTCAGGTCGATGGCGATGGACACCTCGCTGAGCCTCTTCATCAACATCCATGTCGGAGGGATCCTTCGCTACGACAACACGGGGTTGGCGTCAACCATCGACATGGACGCGGATGTGCACCAGGTGATCGCTCATGGCTCCCGCCCTGGGCTGATTCTCGCCGCGTGCGCACGCGGTTTGGCTCAGTCCGGGAACGGCCATGACTTCGACATTCGCGACGAAGGGCTCCACGCACCCTATTGCCGAGCCGTGGCCACGATCGGCGATACGGTCGTGGTCTCGGCTTCTACCGGTCCGAGAACCACTCGAGGACGTCTGTATCGGACCGGCCTCGACGGCGGGCCGTTCCAGGCGTGCACCGAAGGGCTCCCAGACTGGTTCGGCGACAATCTCGATACCCACTGCCTGGCAGTGTGGGATGGCTCTCTGTACGCGGGTCTTGCCGGAATGGTGTGGAGGTCGGATGACGAAGGTGGGACCTGGGAGCTGGTGGCTGACGGGCTGCCCAAGATCACCTGTCTCGCCTGAGACGCGATAGAGGGGCCATCCGATGGACGGCCCCTCTTTCTGGAGGAGGAAGAAGTCCTTAGCCTGAACTAACGACTTACCCTGAGGTTCTCGGCAACAAACATCGCGGCCTGAAGTGGTTCGTCAGAACCTGATCAACAGGTCTTGGTGCCCAGCACGGACCACATCACCGGCAGCCGCTCGCGGCCCTCGGGTAGACGCCAGAGACCATCCTGCTCGAGGACCATCTGCGCCTGGCCCTGCCACTCGCACTCGTCGTACTCCTCGACTCTGTCGATGCGAATTCCCGCCTGGATCAGTGCGTTGATCGTCTCGCCGATACCGTGATTCCAGCCGTAGTTGAGAGGGCTCGCGACTTTGCCCTCACCGGCGTATGTCTCGTCTTCTTCCTCACCATCCGGCTCGCCAGTCTCGAAATATGGCAAGGTGACACGGAGCTCTCTGGTGTCCTCCCAGTCGAGTGCCCACATCATCGGGTGGCCCTCTCGCATGTAGAAGATCCCTCCTGGCTCGAGGAGTGCAGCCACAAGGCCGGCCCATCCCACGATGTCGGGGAGCCAGCAGATGGCGCCTACCCCGGTGTAGACGATGTCGAATCTCTCATCTATGACAGCTGCGGTGTCGTACAACTCGACCACTTCGAATTGAGCCCGAGTCCCCGAATCTTCACTCAATCGCCGCGCCGCTGCTATCGACTTCGGCGACAGGTCGGTGCCGGTCACCTCGGCGCCAAGTCGGGCCCAGGAGATGGTGTCGGTGCCGATGTGACACTGGAGATGCAGGAGTCGCTTCCCGGAGACATCGCCGAGCTTGACCCGGTCGTACGTCACTACCCCGCTCAAGTGGGCCGGGTCCGAGATGAATCGGCTGACTCCGTATTCAACGGACTCATAATGGAGGTCGACCCTGGCATCCCAGTTGTCCCGATTGGCAAGGCGGTACTCGTCTAGCGGCATTGTTGGAGTATGACTCAATGACCTGGAACCACAGGAGGTATTTGCGTGACGAGAGTGACCGGTATCGGCGGCATCTTCTTCAAATCGAGCGACCCCAAGGCTCTTCAGGACTGGTACGTCCGCCACCTGGGTATCAAGCCCGACGATGACGGCTATGTCGTGATGCGGTGGGGAGGTGATCACAAAGGCTCGACAGTGTGGGCGCCGTTCGCCCCGGGCGAGCCCTACTTTGGATCAGAGGACGCCCGTTGGATGATCAACTACCGGGTCGACGACCTCGAAGGCCTCCTGGCCAAACTTCGATCTGAGGGCGTGCGGGTCGACGACGAGAGGATTGACGACGAAAACGGCAGGTTCGGCTGGTGCTGGGACCCAGAGGGGAACAAGGTAGAACTCTGGGAGCCGGCCCCCGGAATGTGAGGACCCTGCGGCTTACCTGAGGTAGGTAGCGCCAGATATGGCGCCAACCCGACAGGGAAACCCGTGGGCTCACTTTTCTGTGTTCGGTGAGCGCCATATCTGGCGCCAGGTACCTCAGGTAAGCGTCGTCAGGGGAGGAAATCCCGACCGGCTTCGTCGCCCCAGGTGACCGGGACGGAGACTACGTCAGCCGGCTCTCCGTCCTCGGGCGAGTGCCAGAACACCTTGGCGATCAGCGGGGTCGACTCGAAGTCGAAGTCCTCGATGTGGAAACTGAACGAACCCCAGCAGCCCGTCCCGCAGGAGGCGGTGGTGAAGTCGTCGTAGACCACATTGCCATCGAGGTCGACCAGTTCCAGGCTCACGGTGGCCTCGAACACGTTGGCTATGCCCGTGAGGACCAAAGGATCGCCTCTGCTGCCGGTGATCGCCGAAGTGAGGATGACCGAGTTCAGCTCGTCGATAAAGGTCACACGGTCGAGTGGCTCGCTGATGTCGAGCCCATCGGTCCCGAACTGAGTCACCGGTTCCCCCCCGACTGTGAACTGCACCCGGGGATAGAGCTCCTCGTCGGTCGCGGTGTAGACCAATTGGTTGAGCATGGTGAAGTCGCCGAGAAGGCCCGATCCGGATCCCCCGAGGAAAGCCTGATTCATGTCGACGACCCGAACCCCTTCGGTGTCGCTGTTCACGCTCACCACATCCACCCCGGCTGGGATATGGCTATCGAAGCCGGCCGGCGGCGCCAGAGACGGGTTGGTGAGAGTCCGAAGCGCGACCTCCTCAGCAGAGTCACCTGGCGCGGCGACGACGGTGGTGAAGAACGGGACCAGGGCCGGGTTCCCCCCGACGGAGTTCTCCGGTGTCTGGGTCAGGAAGATGATCACTCCCTGAAGGATCTGCGGGGCACTCGTGCTGGTCGTCTCGCCGGGAACCGTCGTTGTCGGGGCCACGGTGGAGGTGACACTCGGCTCACTCCCCTCCGTTGAAGCCACGGGCGACGTCGTAGTGGGTCCGATCGGTTCCACGCTGCCTCCACCTCGGAACAGGAGCAGCGGGATGGCGGCCAGAACCAGGACGACCACTGCGGCACCGGCGAACATCAGGACAGGGCTTGGTCTGGAGACTCTGGGTTGGGTCAATGTGACCTCCTCGGGGAAAGGTGGTGGTTCAGGCGACATCGCCACCAGCCGGTCGGCAAGATCTTTCATTCTCTGGTCGTCATATCCGCTCATGACAGCCACTCCTCGAGGTGCTTTCTGGCTCGGGCAAGGTGACGTTTCACGGCCCCCGTAGACACGCCCATTTGGCTTGCGACTGCTTCGACCGGGAGGTCGGCCCAGTAGGTGAGGAGCACGGCCGCCCGCTGCTGCATTGAGAGCCGTTCCACCGCACTCAGGACATCTACGTCGACCTCCTCTGGCAGCGTCGACTCAGGTCCCGCCGTCTTGATCTCCCTGAGACGACGAGACAGTGTGCTCCGGTGGTGGTCGGTGGCCACGCTCAACACGGTTCGATAGAGGTAAGCCCTTCTGTTGGACACCTCGGACCACTTTCTCGACGAGAAGGCCTTCAAACATGCATCGGTCACCACATCGGCCGCGTCGAAGGGTCCCACCAGACCGGTCGCGTACCTGGTGAGCTCGACCGCATACGAGCGATATACCTGTTCGTTGTCCATCACACCTGTGGCGGTGATCATGCCCGTATGACGTAGCCAAGCCACGGATTGGGTGACACCCCTTTTTCTGGGTTTTCGCGGAATCGGTTGGCGCAGACCCGGCATTTGTTTAGGTTGGCTTGCGCGCTTGGCGGTCAGGCGCTGTGAATCAATGCGAATTGCACGTCCCCTCGGCCTCATCGCAGCTGCCATCCTCACGATGGCACTGATCGGGGTGCTCGGACGGGACGACCCATCAACCTTCGTTCTGGAGGCGTCCGCTCACCCGCGGGTTGGATCCACCACGACGCATCCCGGCTCGACCACGAGCACGACGGTCCTCACCCAAGTCGACGATCGTCAGCCGGGTGTCGACGCCATGGGCAGCCCCGTGGGCGACCTTCTCGCCACGACGACAACGGTCCCGTCACCGGCCGAGGCCAATGCGAGCGCTAAGGCACCAAGTGCCGGTCCATCACCCCCGACCACCGCGGCCAGGGCGGTGAGCACCCCTGCGACATCTCCTCCTACGACCACCACTCCTCCTACGACCACCACGGCACCAGCCGTCACCCAGGCGGGGCCTAGCGGTGAGTTCGAAGCTCAATTCGCATCGAGAATCAACAAGCTCCGAGCCGGTAGCGGACTCGACGCTCTCTCCCGTGACGGGACACTGGATAGCCGGGCACGGTCGTGGGCCGAGCGGATGGCCGAACAGAGCGACCTCTCCCACTCGAAGCTCGCAAGTCTCCTCCCGCCGTGGTCCGCTGCCGCAGAGAACGTGGGAATGGGCGGCTCGGTGAAGGGAGTCTTCAACTCCCTCGCCGGCTCGAGCGGGCATAAGACGAACATGCTTGGGGACTACACGCACCTCGGTGTCGGAGTATGGGTCGACAGCAGCGGCACGATCTGGACTGCTCATATTTTCACCCGCTAACGCGGTCGTCCAACCGCCATACTCTGTCGATGACCGGCACCGGTCCTGACAGGGACGCCAGAAACACTCACCGACTCAGCACCGAGAGGCTGCGACTCGAGGTGCCCACAGATGATGATGCGCCGGTTCTCTTCCATCTCGCCGGCGGAGAGGACAGGGCCGAGATCATGGCCGGGCTGATCTGGGACGGACCCGACAAGGTCTCGGACACTCGCCTGTTCGTCGAGCAATCTCAGACCCGGAGCTATGGCGACTTCGGGTTCCACTGGGCGATCAAGGACCGCACCGGGGCCATCACGGGATCACCGGGTCGAGCCATGGGAATGATCGGCACCCGGCCGATCGGTGAGCCGGGAAGGGGAGATGTCGGCTACTGGCTCGGAAAGGCCCATTGGGGCCGGCAGATCATGGCCGAGGCGCTCGGCTCAGTGCTCGAACTCTGCTTCGGTCGGCTCGACATGGTCAAGATCGAAGCCGAGATCTTCACCACGAACGCCAGGAGTATTCGGCTGGTCGAGGGTGTCGGGATGAAGCTCGAAGGGACCATTCGCTCCGCCCACTTCAAGAGAGGCCAGTGGGTAGACGTCCACGTGTACGGCATCCTGCGGGACGAGTGGCTGGCTATGGAAACCGTCTCAAGCCCGGAGCCCCACCTGTAAAGGTAGCTTTACATCCGTCTTGCGTAAAGCTACCTTTACACAAGTGACCCGGCTATCGGACTGAGGAGCAACCATGTCAAAGACACGTTTCGGGCTCACCCTCTTTGTTGTCGGCATCCCGTCGGCCGTCGGCATCGGCGCCCTAGCCGCCACGTTCAACGACGGGCCATTCGTTCCCACCCTGGTCGTGTTCGCGCTCGCCACCCTTCCGGCCACCTGGGGACTCGGCCTGGTCGTGCTGTCCGACATACCTCCACCTGAATACGGGGCGGAAACCATCGAGCACACCTGGATGACCCGCGCAGCGACGGGTGCCTTCCTCGATGTGGTGACGGCCCTCGGGGTGCTGGTGACGGTGGTCATCGTCCTCGATCTCGAGATCAGCGCGGATCTGTCCTTGTTGGCGGTCTTGATACTGGCGATGGTCGACGTTGCTGGCCGCTACTGGATCTTGCGGCGACGTGAGAGCTGATGGAAAACGATCTGCCCAGGCGCCGCTCCGACCTCAAATGGTCCCAGGCCGAACTTGCAGCTCGTGTCGGTGTGTCCCGCCAGACCATCATCTCCATCGAGAAGGGGCGGTTTGACCCGAGCCTCGGGCTGGCGTTCAAGCTGGCGGAGGCATTGGGCTGTCGGATCGAGGAGATCTTCTCCCCAGATTCGGGCCGTACCCCGAGTTGATCATCCTTCCGGGTACCTGCTCCGACAGTGGTATCAAGCAACTAATGCCTTGACCCCTTCTTGATGAGCCGCTGAGGCGGTCATGAACCGACATCACGGACACTGGCAACAGGAAACCAACCAAGGAGGTTCGTGATGGCCAGGAAGATGTTCGGAGTGTTCACCGCGGTGGCCGCGGCCCTGCTACTCGTGGGAGTGGCGTGGGCCTCGGGGGACCGAGCCAGTGACGACTCGAGCTCAGGCTCGTTCGCTAGCTCGGGATCGTTGGTGGGCTCCGGCTCGGTGACCTCGGTGTCCAGTCCTTCGGTGTCGAGCCAGGTGACCAACACCAGCCTCGACGACAACTCGTCGACGAGCACCAGTGTGGATAGCGCCTCCACGAGCAGCACCGTCGACAACTCTTCGACCAGCACCACGATCGACGACCACGGAGGAACCACCAACACCACGATCGACGACCACGGAGACAAGGACGAGACCCGCTCGCCGGCACCGGTGAACAGCGATCCGACCAGCTACCAGGTCGGTGGTGCCGGGACAGTGACCGTGCAAATCGTCACCGGGCAACTCGTGCTCCTCGACGTCACCGCAACCAAAGGCTGGAGCTTTGAGGTCGACAAGTCCGGTGGCCGCGATATCAAGATTGAGTTCGAGAGCGGCGAGTCGGAAGCGGAGTTCGAGGCCAAGCTCCGTGACGGCCAGATCCGGATCGAAGTCGAGGCCAAGGACGGCTAATCGACTGATCCCATCCAGACTCTTACGACCGCCCCGCCGCCGGGGCGGTCGTTCAGTTCCATGGCACCGCCCGCGGATTCGGCGGTTCGTCGCACGATATCGAGTCCCAAGCCGGTCGAGCCTGCTCCGCTGACCCCCCGAACAGCGACGTCTGACGATGAGAACCCCGGGCCCTCATCGCTCACCTCGAGCCACGGCCGTCCTTCTCGCTGGCCGACAGAGACAGCGAAGGGGGTCGCGGGGCCGGTGTGAGCGAAGACATTCCCGATCAAGGAATCGACCATGGCCTCCACCGCTTCGACCGAAAGATCGACCAGCACCCGCTCGGCGTCGACGCTCACCGTCATCTCCCTCCCTTGCTCTTCGGCCAGCACCGCCCAGAACGCGCACCGTCCCGACACCACGGCAGAGAGATCTGTCGAAGCCGCAACCTCGATCGGGATCGAGCGGGTAGCGACGATCATCTGGTCGATCGCCTTCTCGAGACGGTCTATCTGGCTCAGTACTTCCTGTCGCTCCACGTCGTCGGAGAGCCTCTCGGACTGCAGGCGCAGTGAGGTCAACGGCGTTCGCAGACGGTGCGACAGATCGGCAGCCGCCTCACGCTCCTCGGCCAATAGTTCTCCGAGCCGGCCCGCCAACCAGTTGAAGGACTCGCCGACTTCCCGTATCTCCTCGGGCTCTTCGATCTGCACCCGTGCCTCGAGGTCTCCCCCGCCCAGCCGCCTCGCGGCGGTCGCCAGATCGCCGATCGGCCCCGTGAGAGTACGACCGAGCCGGTCCGCCACCCAGACCGCGATCCCGATCAGGAGCACGCCCAACAATCCCAGGAGAAACCAGGCGGTGAGCACCCCTCGCCTCAGCGTTTCGTCGCCGACGAACACATCGACCACGGCCACACCTTGGCGTCCGACGACGGGGAGCACATACTCCCAGCCCCCATCGACTGGCTCGCTGATCGTTGCCTGACGCTCGACCGCCGTCGAGACCAATGATCCTTGACCGGCCATCACCTCGCCCAACACCAAGCCGTCCGGGAGCACCACGATCGCGCCAGTTGCCAGCGGGCCGAGTGCAGATTCGATAGCACCCGGATCCTCATTGAGGGTCAGGGTGAGAGCGACCAGTGCGGCGATCTCCTGAGCGGTCCGCTCGGCCTCGAGCCGGGCGCGGTCGGCAGCCTGTGTGCGGACAAGGAGCCCCAGTGGGATCAGCAGCGAAATGACGACCAGTGCGGTCGTGGCCAGGCTGACCAGGGCAAGACGGCGTCTCACCTGCCCGGGTCGACCAACTTCACACCCACCCCATGGACGGTACGCAGGTAGCGGGGATCCTGGGCTGTCTCGCCGAGCTTGTTGCGCAGCCACGAGAGATGAACGTCAACGGTCCTTTCAGCTCCGCCGTATGGCTCACGCCAAACCTCTGCCATCAAAGCCCGCTTGCTCACCACCTCACCGACCCGCTCGGCGAGCACTCGGAGCAGGTCGAACTCCTTCGGGCTCAACTCGAGACTGATCCCCTCCAGCGTGGCTTCGCGGGCGGCAGGGTCGATCGACAGCTCACCGACCCGGATGACATCCCCGGGCTCCGAAGCCGAGCCCCGGCGAAGCAATGCTCGCACCCTGGCCTCGAGTTGAGCCACCGAGAACGGCTTGACCAGATAGTCGTCGGCTCCGGAGTCGAGAGTGGAGACTACGACCTCGTCGGCCCCCCGAGCGGTGATCACGATGATTGGGACCTGGCTCACCGCCCGGATCATCCTCAGCAACTCAGAGCCGTCCAGGTCAGGGAGGCCAAGATCCATCACCACCAGATCGGGACTTCCCTTGACTGCCAGCTGGAGACCATCGAGCGCCACGGCGGCGCTCTCGACATCGTGTCCTTGGGAGGCGAGAGCGTCGGCCACGAGGCGTCGGATCTCCACGTCGTCCTCGATGAGCACAATCCGGGCCATGGCGAGCAGGTTATCTGCGACCCTGGAACACATCCGGACCTTGAGGAAACCTTGAGCTGCGGTTGAGATCTCGGCTTCGGGTTCCTGAGAGAATGGCTGAGTGAGCAGAATTCGAATTGTCGGAGCGTGGGTGACGGTGACGGCGTTGGTGACCATCGTTACCTGGCAGATCGTCAACGCAGCCGACGCCCAGGTGAGCGATCGGGCACCGCTTCAGGTCGCTGCTCCCTTGGCGACCATCCCGGATTCGATCGCGAGCTCCGGACCAACCACTACCTCGGGGCCCTCGACGACATCGGCGAGCGAGCCGGGAACGACCGAGACCACGACGGTCACAACCACCAGCACCGCCTCATCGCAGTCGAGCACGACGGGGTCTTCATCTACATCCACATCTACGACCGCAGGGTCATGGTCCTCACGAACGATCCCCACCGGAGGCGGGATCGTGGTGGTGAGCTATCGCGACGGAGAGGTCGTGTTGAGCTCGGCCACCCCCGCCGCAGGCTTTGCCGCCGAGATCAAGAAGCAGGGCCCTCCCGCGGTCGATGTCGAGTTCGAGAGCGATTCGGCCAAGTTCAGGGTCAAGGCCGAATGGTCAAACGGCCTGCTGGATGTCGAGATCGACGAGGACGACTAGCAGACCAGCGCGTCCCTACCGGTCTGTTCTTCTCTGACCCGCGCCACCAGATGCTCTATCAGCTTCCAAGCCAATTCGGGGTGAGACTTGACCAGCGGGCGGAACTCCCACTTCGAGATGACGATGGTGGTCAGGTCCGACTCGGCGACGACCGACGCCGATCGGGGAGCGTCGTCCACCAGGGCCATCTCCCCGAAGAACTCCCCAGGCGCCAACTTGGCGACGGTGCGGCCCCCGCGGATCACATTCGCCTCGCCGTCGATGATGAGATGGAAACCAACCCCACCCCGACCCTCGGTGACGATCGAGTCACCGGCGTTGTGGTAGGTCTCCTTGGCCGTGCTCATGATCCTCTCCAAGTCGGTGTTGCTCAGATCGCTGAAGAGCGGCACCGCGCTGAGTAGGTCGAGCTTTTCCTGCTTGGTGGCCAAGTCTCCTCCAATTCCGTGATCGACGATCGATTCTATCCGGCACGGCCCCTCCGCGGGCGCACCCAGTCGACCCCGCCTACCTCAGCTTGAAGGATCTCTCGCCCGGCTGACTCTTCGCAAGATCCATTCGCCGAGCCGATCAGCGTCGGAGGGACCCTCGAGAGAGGCGATCCCGGCCGCAACTGTCTCCTCAGGAATGATGGTCCCGCGTCGTGCATCCATGAGGGCGCCCGAGTATTCGGGCTCGAACTCGGGATGCCCCTGGATCCCGATCATCGTCCCCACGGCCATCATCGAGACAGGGCAGTGCTCGTTCCAGCCCAGGATCTCACCACCGGGAGGCATGGTTTCGACCTGGTCCTGGTAGCTGGTGAGAATCCGATATGAATCGCCGAGACCCAGATCGCCTTTCACCTCAACAGCCTGAAGCCCTACCCCCCAACCCTTCTCCGACCTGACCACCGATCCTCCCAAGGCCTTGGCAATGAGCTGGTGACCGAAGCAGATCCCGATGAAAGGGACCTCGGTTCGCGCCACCTGGCGGACGAAGTCCTCCAGGTCTCGTATCCACTGGGCATCGTCGTTGACCGAGTGGCGGGAGCCGGTCGTCAACCAGGCATCACATTGGGAAGGGTCTGATGGAAGCTCGCCCCCAATGACGTCGTAGCTCAAGACCTCCACGTCGCCCCGACCCGCAAAGAGACGCCGGAACATGCCCTCGTAGTCCCCCGAGATCTCGAGAAACTCGGGGCTCACGTGGTCGCAAACCAAGAGACCAAGTCGCATCACAATCACCATTCTGGCGCGGAGACCTTGCCCTCCGGGTTCAGGCCCCCGCGCGAGAACCCCACCGTTCTGACGCGGAGACCCTGCCCTCCGGGTTCAGGCCCCCGCGCGAGAACGCCGCGATTAGGTCTCGGACCCTATCTGCATCGTTCCAGACCTCACTGTCCCAGAGAGTCAGGACCTCGAATCCGGCCTCCGTCAGTCGCAAGACCCGCCTCTCGTCGACGCGTCGATCCAGGACCGAGCCGTGGTATCGCTGCGAAAAGACCTCCACAACCCGGTTGGTTCCTTCCACGGCAAAGTCGACCCGACCAATCCACTCCTGATCGCCCGAATCGATCTGGCGGCGAAGCTGGACCCCGACATCGCGCGCCAGGCGATTCACTCTTGCCTCGAGACCCGACTGGGGCGCCACGTAATCCGCCGGCCGCTCGGCGAGCAGACGCCGCATCACCCTGATGCCGTTTCTACCCCGTGCTGCCAACCGTTGCAGGAGGTCGTTGAGGCCGCGATGAGTCACCAGCCCCATCGACCACGCGTTGTCCAAGGCGCGCTCCGCCCGACCAGGATGCACGGCACCGGCGAGCAGAAAGATGGTGAGTGCTGGGGAAACCACCGGCACCCCGTTGAGCAGCCGAAGCTGGTCCGCTGGGAGATCGCGGTGGTAGTGAACGATGGCAAGCCGAGTCCTCCGAGTGGTCCCTTGCCAGGGGATCACGGTGTGCACCGGGCTATTCAGAAAGAAGCCCGGAAGACCCCACCATGCAGCAGCAGAGCCGTGGGAGAGGTAAGCGTCACCGGGAGAGTCGAGCACGCCTGCCATCGACATCGTGGCCTCGGTGATCGGCGAGCCAGCAACCCGCAACACCTGAGCTGACATCGGCACCAAGGTCCCACCCTCGACCCGATGGTGGAGCACCCCATTGGCGATGCCTTCTGCCCACATCTGCCGACGACCGACCACGCCGTGCTGCGCTTCTGCCAGGCGCCGGATCACACCCATCGTGTCCACCCCCTGAGACTGCGCCGGGCCGGCGCCGGGTTCAACCCCCATCCCCTTCTGGCGCGGGAACGTGAACCCACAGGTCAAGCTCTCCGCGCCAAAACGGGTGGTGGTGGCCTCACCGGGTCAGTCGTTGGCGTCGAACCGCTCGTCGCGCCAGCGGAGCGCCTCCTTCAGGCCTCTCTCTGTCGCGATGCGCTCAAACTCCTCACGTTCAGGCACCCGGGCCGACTCGATCTCGGCCCCGATCTCGACGCCTTCCTGCAAGGCCTGGCGAAAGCCGGCCGCCGCCCATGAGCGATTGATGGCTCGCTTGGTGAGACGCATGGCGACCGGGTCGACCACGGCCAACTCCCGGGCGAGGCGCATTGTCTCGTCGCCCAACTGATCGCGGGGCACGACTCTATTGACCAGACCGATCCGCTCCGCCTCGATGGCGTCGATCTCGGTCCCGGTGAGGATCAGCTCTTTGGCCTTCCTCGCCCCGATCAGCCAGGGCATCACATGGGCAACAACCGTCGACCCGAACCGAATCTCAGGTTGGCCGAAGACCGCATCGTCGGAAGCCACCGCCAGGTCACACATCATCATCAGGTCACACCCTCCGGCGAGGCAGTGACCCTGGACCTCGGCGACCACGGGCTTGGGGTGGTCGAAGACCTCGAGGAGACGCTCCAGGCTGTGGGTCAGAGACTTCAGGATCGCAGCTCGCTCGGTGGACGAGCCTTCCTCGAGGTCGTAGCCCGCGCAAAACGACCGCCCGGAACCGGCGATCACCACAACCCGCACCTCATCGGACTCTGCCGCCTTGCCCAACGCTATCGACAGTGAGTCGGTCAGCTCCTGGTTGAGTGCATTCAGCTTGTCCGGCCGATTCAAGGTCACACGACGGATCGGGCCCCGATCCTCGACGAGGACGAGCTCACTCATCGTCGCCCCACGATCAGAGCATCGACGGCCACCGAACCGGTCGGGCCCGCAATCACCGGATTGACGTCGATCGCGTCGATGAAGTCGGCGCCATCGACAACCAGCTCGGAGAAGCGCACGATCACCTCTGCCAGGGCATCGAGATCGACCGGATTCGCGCCCCGGGCTCCGTCGAGAAGGGGACGAATCTGAAGCCGATCCAACGCTCTCAAAGCTCTCGGCGAGTCCACCCGGGGAAGGAGAGCCACCCGATCGGAGAGCATCTCGATGAGCGTCCCGCCCGCGGAGATCAGGATCACCGGGCCAAACTGATCGTCGGTGACCATGCCGAGCCCGACCTCCACGCCTCCCGGGATCTGTTCGCAGACCATGGCCATGGGACCGAGCCGGGCTGACAGATCTCGGTAGGCAACGAGCAAAGAAGTCTCGTCGGGGATCCCGACCCTGACCCCGCCCAATTCGGTCTTGTGATCGATGGGCTCGACTGTCTTGAGCACGAGGGGATAGCCGATCTCGGTTGCGGCGGCGAGAAGACTCACCTCATCCTCGATGTCGATGACAGAGGGCGTAGGAATGCCGTAGCCGGCCAGGAGACCCAAAGCGGCAGACTGGCCAACGCCAGCCGGTCTGGTGCCGAGGGCCGCGGTGGTGAGCCTCGGGGCCAAGGCCGGTGTCGTCGTGCGTCGATGATGCTCGAGCAGATGGCCCAGGGCACGCAACCCGGTTTCGGTTCCTTCAAGCACGGGAACGCCACCGTCCCGAAGGAAGCCGGCCTGGATCGGGTCGACGGTGGTGGCCATGTTGCCCAGGACCACTACCGGTTTGACGGTGGCGCCGGCCACGGTGAACGCCGCCCGCGAATAGGCCTCGTCCGGCAGCTCTTCGGGGGTGAGATCGACACAGAACGCCAAGGCGCCGATGACAGGATCGTCGGCCAGAGCCAGGAGACACTCGACGAACACAGTCTCGGAGTCACGCCCGGTTCCCCAGGCATCGACTGGATTCGCCGCCTCCAGCCCAGGGTCGAGAGATCTCTGCAGACGCTCAGAGGTTTCCTCGCCCACCACCGGTATCGGGACTCCCACCCGCTCGGCGGTGTCGATCAGCAAGGCCCGTTCCCCCCCAGAGTCGTGCACCGCGCCAAGCCCGACAGCGGTGGCGGCGCGCCCGGCGCCGAACAGCTCGACGGTGTCCGCCATTTCGTCCATGGTCAGCACCCGGTGCACTCCATACCTCTCGAACAGAGCCTCGTACACGGCGTCGTCACCGGCGAGACCCTCGCTGTGGGTGCGGACTGCGTCTCTGCCCCTCTCGCTGGCTCCGATCTTGAGAGCGACCACAGGGATATCACGCCGTTGTGCATCGGCCAGGGCTTCGCTGAATCCCCCCGCGTTGCGGATCGTCTCCAGGAACAAGGCAATGACCCGGGTGCTCTCGAGACCCATGGCCCACCGCATGTACGCATCCATGGTCGTGTTGATCTCGAGCCCGGTCGAGACGACGACGTTGAATCTGATGCCACGCCGATTGTGCAACATCGCCGAGAACAGCGATCCGGAGTGGCTGAGAAAGGTGACACCACCCGGCACCAGCTCGGGTGGCTGGTAGAAACCGCATACCCGAAGACGGTCTTCGACATTCACGAATCCCATTCCGTTGCCACCACAGATCGGAACGCCGGCATCGGTGGCGAGGTCGCGGAGACGGTCGCGCAAAGAATCGCCCGAGCCCGCCTGGCCATGGCAGCTGGCGAAGATGGCCACCGATCGGGCACCGACATCGACGGCCTTCTGCATCTCTGTTTCGAGCAGGTTGTTGCCAACTGCCAGAACCGCCAGATCCACCGGCGACCCGAGATCGTCCAGCGACGAGTGAGCGGCAAGGCCGTGGATCTCCTGGTATCGGGGATTCACCGCGAACACCTCACCCTCGAACCCCCCGGTGAGCAGCTGTCGAATCGTCTGGTCGCCAACCGAGCCCGGGCGTTCGCTCGCGCCCACCACAGCCACCGATCGGGCTTTGAGCATCGGGTCTAGTGAGATCGTCATCGGTCCATCCTGAACAGCGATTCAGCGTACCGGGCGAGGGCGCCCCGATCGCAATGAGAGGAAGACCTGTGCCAGTATTCACCCGGTGAGTCCCAGACCAAGCCTGACCGCCAGCCGCCGCAACGAGATCCTCGCAGCAACCAGCGCCACAATCGCCAACCGCGGTCTGTGTGACACACGCATCGCTGACATTGCCGATCACATCGGCGCCAGCCCAGCGTTGATCCTCTATTACTTCCCATCCAAGGCCGCGCTGCTCACCGAAGCGCTCGTTTATCAGGATCAGGTATTTCATGAGGCGGTCAAAGGAGAGCTCGAAGCCGCAGAGTCGGCTGCGGCCAAACTCTCGATCCTGATCGAAGCAAGCTGTCCAACGACACATACCAGCAACGACAATCCCGACGGCTGGTTGCTGTGGCCGGCGGCGTGGGAGATGTCCCGGCACGACCCGACCCTGGCCGCGGCACGGGCCAGGCTCGATGAAGCGTGGCGGGCACAGATCGCCACCATTGTCCAGGAGGGGATCGTCGCCGGTGAGTTCCAATCGGTGACCGCCTCCGACTTCGCAGTCCAGCTCGCCGCGCTGCTAGACGGGCTGGCCATCGAGGTGATGCTCGGAGACTCGACTGTCGACGCCAACCGCATGAGGAAGCTGGCCGAGGACTTCGTCGAGTTGGCCCTAAAGACACGCCGATTGAGCGACACGAACACTGAATGACCGTTTAGTGTTCCTGATCGGCTCGGCCAGGAGGACACAATGGTTTATCACCCGAGAGAGAACTGGAGTCCCGCCCGCAGAAAGCGGGTCTACACCAGACGTGACTTCCTGCAGCGCGCCGCACTTCTCGGCATCGCCGTGCCCGCCCTCCCCAGCCTGCTCGCCGCCTGCGCCGAGCGTGATGCCGAAGACGGCGTCGAGCTCGCCATCGGGACACCGGCCGACCCGGTACAACAGCCGCTGTTCGAGGACAACCCGGCCATCGAGTCGGGGCTGCCCGACGAGGAGGGCCCGCTCCAGCTCTACAACTGGGCTGACTACATCAACCAGGATGCGGTCATCGCGGCCCAGGATGCCCTCGGTGTCGAGATCGAGATCACCACGTTCTTCAACGAGGAAGAGGCCATTCAGAAGATCTCCTCGGGCGAGGTTCAGTTCGATGTGTGGTTCCCGACATCGCAGGTGGTGCCGAAGTCGGTGGCCGGTCGCCTCCTCCAGCCGCTGAACCTCGACTACATCCCCAACCTCGAACAGTATGTCTGGCCCTCGTTGGCCAATCCTTACTACGACCAAGGCTCTCGTTACACGGTGCCCTACGTCCTCTACTCCACCGGCCTCGCGTGGCGAGTCGATCAGGTTGACAGCGCCGATATCGAAGGCCAGGCCAATGCCTGGGATGTTTTCTGGAACGACAAGTACGCCGGAATAGCAGGGCTATACGACTCTTACACCGACGCAATCGCAATGGCACTCTTCCGCAATGGGCTCGGAGATCCGTCCCAGGCGTCCGAAGCCGAAGTCGCCGCGGCAGCCGACTCGCTGATCGAGCTGACCGAGCTCATGAACGTGAGGTACACCATCGACGGTGCCTACGTCCAGATCCCCGAAGGGAGAATGGGGCTCCATCAGGCGTGGTCCGGGGACATAATCAACTCCCAGTACTACTTCCCGGAGGACGGGGACCCCTCGGTGATGCGGTTCGCCTGGCCGGCGACGATCGAGGGCACCACCGTCAACGCCGCCATCTCGAGCGACACCATGGCGATCCCGGTCGGGGCGCTGCGCCCGGTTTTGGCCCACAAGTTCCTCAACTTCATGCTCGACGAGGAGAGTGCTCTCCTCAATTTCGAGTGGGTTGGATACCAGCCACCCCAGAAGGGAATCGACGCCGATCTCCTCATCGAAGACGAGTGGGTGCCCGAGTATCTCGCCGCTGCCGTCGTCCGCGAGGAGGACTTCCAACTCGACACCGCCTGGGTCCAAGGCCAGCTCGATATCGCGACGGAGACGCTGTGGTCGGACCAGTGGAACCGGGTCAAGGCCGGCGGCTGACACTCCTTGGGGAGGGCATGACCGGTGCCAACCAACCTCCAAGCCGGCGAGTCTGATGCGGTAGGCCAGCGACGCTGGGTCTGGCCCGGGTTGGCGTTGCCGGGGGTGGTTTGGCTGCTGCTCCTCTTCGTCGTCCCCTTCTACGCCATCTTCGCAGTGGCGATGGGCCGCACTGACCCGATATTCAACCGGCCGGTGCCGGAATGGAACCCGGTCTACTGGAATGTCTCCTCGTTCAGCCGGGTCATCGACGACCTATTCGGGGGGCAGCTCGGCACCATCGCGGTTCGAACCGTGATCTACGTGGCAGTGGCCAGCGTCCTCTGCCTGCTTTTCGGCTACCCCGTCGCCTATTTCGTCTCACGACGTAGCGGGCGGTGGCGAGGACTGTGGCTCCTGGCCATCCTCACCCCATTCTGGATCAACTACCTGATGCGGATGATGGCGTGGATCAATCTGCTGTCCCCCGGGGCGCAGGTGGACCAGACCTTCTTCCTGTTCGGCCTCGACCCACCATCGTGGTTGGCCGGTCAGCACTACGTGGTCATCCTCGGCCTGACGTACGGCTACATACCTTTCCTGATCCTGCCGCTGTTCGGTGCCCTGGATCGAATCGACGAGCGAACACTGGAGGCGGCCCAAGACCTGGGTGCAAGCCCGGCACGCACCTTCTGGCGGGTGACCCTGCCCCTGTCCAAGCAGGGAATCCTCGCCGGTCTGGTCATCATCATGCTCCCGATGTTTGGCGACTACTACACCCCGAATCTCCTTTCCGGATCGCCACGCAACGTGATGATGGGCAACACCATCGACCAATTCATCAACCAGACGACCAGCCAGGGTGGGACCGGCGCCGCATTGACCATCGTCTTGATGCTGTTCGTGGCGGTGCTGATGGCGTACTACCTGGTGACGATTGGCAAGGCCGCCAAGGAGGCGAGAGAGTGAGCTCGCCCGGTGGAGGAAAGCCCAATCCTTGGGCGACCTCCAGGTTGCTGGCCCTGACCACGGCGCTTTACGTCCTGTGGTCCTTGGCCCCGGTTGCAATCGCCATCACCTTCTCGTTCAACGACGGCCGGTCGAGGAGCGCATGGCAAGGTTTCTCCACCCGGTGGTACGCGGGAACACGAGAAGCTGCCGAATCGGTCATCTTCGACCCCTCGCTTCGCTCGGCGCTGACTCAGAGCATCAAGCTGGCGGTGCTCACCATGCTGGTGGCGACACCGATCGGAGTTGCCCTGGCCATCGGGCTGGCGCGCTGGCGTGGCCGACTAGCCAAGCCGTCCAACTTTCTCATGCTCTTTCCTCTGGTGACACCCGAGATCGTGATGGGCGTGGCGCTGTTCCTGGTGTTCCACAACTTGTATGGGTTTGTCCCCTTCGGCACCTGGGCACAGTTCCTGGGCCACGTGACCTTCTCCATTTCCTTTGTGGTGATCATCGTGCGCGGCCGTCTGTTTGCTATCGGCCGGGACTACGAAGAGGCCGCCATGGATCTAGGGGCAACACCGTTCGAGGCGATGCGGCGTGTCCTGCTACCCCTGCTCTCTCCCGCCATCCTGGCCAGTTTTGCCATCGTGTTCGCCCTCTCCATCGACGATTTTGTGATCAGCCAATTCCTGTCGAGCGGAGCCTCCTCGATAACCATCCCGGTCCGGCTCTACGCCGGGGCCAGGCTCGCTCCCCCACCATCGCTCAATGCCTTGGCCACGGTCCTGATGCTGATCACGATCCTTTCTGTTGTGCTCGCCGGTCTCGCCTATCGGGTGTGGAAGAAGCGCAGCGGTGGCGATGAGTCGACGATCGAATCCCTGGCCGGCTTCGAGGTATAGGCGTTGGCCCCTCGAGATGAGAGGAACGACTTCAGACCGTCAGCCTGACGATCGGTCTGGTGTCGTTACGCCGGATGATCTCGACAAATCCGTGCTGTTCGAACATGCCCATGGTGCCGGTGAAGTAATCCACCACCGAGGCTCTTACGCCATCGACCGGATAGGCCTCGATCACCGATGCTCCCTGGTCGGAGGCGTAGTCGATGGCGGCAGCGAGCAGACCCGCCCCGACGCCTCTTCTCCGATTCCCTGCGCGGACCACGAAGCAGTTGATCGACCAGGCTTCGATGTCGTCGATCGGCTTGAGCAGCGGCGATCGGCCCAGGGTCGGGAACTCGGCTCTCGGCCCTACCTGGACCCAGCCCATCGGCTCGTTCCCTATGTAGCCGAGCAGCCCTGGCGGGCGACCCCGGGATGCCCTGTCGGCGAAGCGGTCACGATTGTCGCGATCGTCGCCGAATCCCCCGTCGGGTCGCCGCCAGTGCATGCAGAAGCAGTTCCTGGCGACTCCACGATCGCCAAATACCTGCTCCATGTCGGGAAATCGCTCGGGTGTGAGGGGGCGGGTCGTCATGGTGCCGAGGTCGGTGTCGCTGGTGTGCGACCACCCGGACTCAGGCACCGATGGGCTCTTCCGCATCACAGTGCGCGCCGACCACCAATTCGATCACATCGCCATCGCGTGCGACCATCGGTGGGGACGCCTCCGTCTCGGGCATCGCATAACGCCACCAGAAACGCCTCATCGACCTTGCCCGACGTTCCTCGTTTCTCTGCCGGATCATCTCGTATGTGGCCAATGGCAGCATCCTGCGTCGTTCCTCGAACCTTCACCGACCCTACGATTCATTGCGGACAGGACCTGTCCGCAATGATCAGGGATAATGAGAACAGATGGACAGCGCGGAGCGACTCTTGAAGCTGCTCGGTCTGCTCGAGGGGCGAATCGACTGGACCGCCGAAGAGCTGGGGCGACGGTTGGAGGTGACGACCAGGACGGTTCGCCGCGACATCACCCGCCTGCGTGACCTGGGCTACCCGGTCGAAGCAGTCGCCGGGCCCGGAGGAGGCTACCGACTGGGGGCAGGCGGCAAGTTGCCGCCCCTCCTCCTCGACGACGAGGAGGCGCTCGCAGTCGCCCTCGGTCTCCGGGTCGCGACCACAGCCGCGGTCGGAGGACTGGAAGACGCATCCCTGTCGGCCCTCTCCAAGCTCGAGCATGTGCTCCCGCCCCGTCTCCGCTCCAGGCTCGAGGATGTTTCGGTGGCCACCATCTCCACCACCGGCAGCTCCTCGACCCGTGTCGATCACACAGCACTCGCCACCACGGCATCGGCCATTCGGACCGGGGTGCGCCTCCGGTTCGACTACACCGACGGCGAAGGTCGCCGCTCGGAGCGACACACCGAGCCACATCGCCTGGTCCACACCGGGCGCCGCTGGTATCTGGTCGCGTTCGACCTCGACCGTGACGACTGGCGGACCTTCCGCCTGGACCGGGTGGCGGAGCCGAGCGCCACCGGCATGCGCTCGGCGAGACGGGACGTGCCTGACCCGGTTGAGATGGTGCAAAGAGGGATTGCCATCGACGCCTGGGTTCATCGGGCAACGGTTCGCCTCCACACACCCCTGGAGAATGCGCTCCAGATGATCCCGACCACGATCGGCGCTCTCGAGCCCATCGGTGAGAACGAGTGTCGTCTGACTATCGGTGCCGACGAGATCGGATGGTTGGCCCGCTATCTGCTTGGGCTCCCCTTCGCCTTCACCGCGGAGAAGCCGTCCGAGTTGCGAACCGAGCTCGGCCAGATCGGTCGCCGTCTGATCACGGTTTACCCCTGACCGCGACCGCCTCGACGTGGGGTTTTCAGGACGCTGCCGAGACGATACGAAGTGCCTCAGATGGGAGACGGAGCACGACCGGGTCGGGCCAGTCGTACGTGAATGCGGCGCCCTGATTGGGAACCGTTGCCTGGATCACACCGACATCCTCGATGTTGACGAGGACGTTGAGCATGGCTCCGGCGTACACCACCCGTTCGATCTCACCGGACAGAGTGTTCTCACCGATGAACCCTGCCGGGTGGAGCTCTACCCGTTCCGGCCTGATGCACACGGTGACAGTGCCGCTGTCTCCATTGTTGGAGACGCATCTCATCTCCCGCCCTGCGACCGATACCCGACCCGGCGACAACGCCTGGGCCTGCATCAAGTTGGACACGCCGAGGAAGTCGGCGATGTAACTCGATGTTGGCGTTTCGTACACCTCTGAAGGCGAGCCCAGCTGCTCGACGCGCCCAGCGGTCATCACCGCGATGCGATCCGACATCGTCAGTGCCTCTTCTTGGTCATGGGTGACATAGATGAAGGTGACCTCCAGATCCTCCTGAAGCCCCTTGAGCTCGACCTGAAGCGCCTTGCGCAGCTTGGCGTCGAGCGCTCCCAACGGCTCATCGAGCAGCAGGACCGACGGGTTGAGCACCAATGAGCGCGCGAGCGCCACCCGCTGCTGCTGGCCGCCCGAGAGCTGGGTCGGCTTGCGGCTCTCCATCCCGGTCAGCCGCACCCGTTCCAGGGCGGCTCCCACCCTCGACTTCTCTTCAACCCTGGTCACATTCTGATAACGAAGCCCGAAAGCGACGTTCTCGGCCACGTCCATGTGGGGAAACAGGGCATAGCTCTGGAACACCGTGTTGACCGGGCGCTTGTGCGGTGGGGTGGATGCCTGATCGGCTCCGTCGATCAGGATCGAGCCGCCATCGGGTCTCTCGAACCCGGCGATCAGGCGCAGGGTCGTTGTCTTCCCGCAACCCGACGGCCCGAGCAGCGAGAAGAACTCGCCGTCCTCGATCCTGAGGTTGATCCGATCCACGGCCGCGACGTCTCCGAATCGCTTCTCGAGATCGACCAATTCGACGACACCGCTCATCCGGCAGGTGAGTCTACGGGTGGCTCAACCGCTGATGACGGCGGCGAAGGCATCGAGTGTCTCCAGATAGCGATCCACATCCTCATCGGTGTGCTGGACCGAGAGCAACCACTGCTCTCCCTTGCCCCATGGCGGCAAGAAGACCCCACGGTTGTACTGGTAGAGCCAAGCCGCCTGCGCGTATCGCCCATCCACCGCGAGGAAGTCACGATAGGTGCGCATCGGCTCGGCACAGTAGATGACACTCCCCTTGGCCCCCGCAGTCGCAACATGCGCCACCAGCTGATGCCGGCCGACGACTTCGTTGGCGCCTTTCTCCATCCGATCCTGGATGTGGTCGAGATGGTCGTAGACCTCATCGATCATGACCTCGGTCAGCATCGCTCTGGCTGCAGCCATCGCCAGAGGGTTTCCGTTGAAGGTGCCCACCTGCTCGTAAGTGCCGTCGGTGATGTGACCCATCACCTCCTCGGTGCCACCGATCGCCGAGATTGGCAAACCCCCTCCCAGTGCCTTGGCCAGGCAGACGATGTCGGCCTGGACCCCGAACCGCCGGGTGGCCCCACCTTTGCCCACGGTGAGCCCGGTCTTCACCTCGTCGAATGCGAGCAAGGCACCATGTTGGCGAGTCAGATCTCTCAGCCCCTGGAGAAACCCGGCTTCGGGGAGGAGGATGCCGCAATTCTGCAGCACCGGCTCGAGAATCACGCCGGCCACCCTCCCCTCGTTCTCGGCGAAGAGCTGGCTGACCACCTCGAGATCGTTGAACGTGGCGATCAAGGTGAGGTCGACCATCGCCTGGGGGATTCCGTTGCCGGAGGCGAGGCTCTTGGGGCGCTGTATCGATCCCAATCCCTCTTCGTTCCAAACCGAGACCATCACCGAGTCGTGGTGGCCGTGGTAGCCACCTTCGAACTTGATGATCAGGTCACGGCCGGTGATGGCCCGCATGAGGTGGACGGCGTCCATCGTCGATTCTGTGCCCGAGTTGCCGAACCGCCACAGCGGGTACCCGTAACGCACGGAAAGCTCCTCGGCGACCACGATGGCGTCGGCTGTCGGCTGGGCGAAATGGGTCCCCCTCCGCACTTGATCCGAAACCGCAACCACGATGGCCGGGTGGGCATGACCGGCGAGCATGACGCCATAGCCACCATGAAGGTCGACATACTCGTGGCCATCCACGTCCCAAACCCGGGATCCCTCACCCCGCTCGATCCAGATCGGCTGCGGATCAGAGATCTGCCAACTGGAGGTGACGCCTCCGGCCAATGATCGACCGGCGTGGAGACCCATCTCCGTCGCCTTGGGAGCTCGCTCCAAGAATCGCTGTCGCTCTATTGCAATCAAGTCGTCCAGAATCGAGACTTGACTCTCGGCCGGGGACATGAGCCACCTTCTTTCGGTATCCTGAATCGTCGTTCAGGATACACTTAGCCACGGCAGCCGGTAGGAGAGAACTGGATGAAACCCGCACCTTTGAATCAAGAAGAGATTCGAAACGCCCTCAGGGGTTTCGGTGACAGCCTCACCTTTCCTGCCGATGCCTACCTGTCCCCCGACGTCCTCGCGTGGGAAAGGGAGAACCTCTGGCGATCGGTGTGGGTCTGCGTCGGCCGTCTCGACGAGATACTCGCACCCGGTCAACTGCGAGCCGTCGACGTCGGAGGTGAGGGAGTCCTGCTCAGCCGGGAGGCCGACGGTTCACTTCGGGCCTTCTCCAATGTGTGCCGACATCGCGGCCACGAGCTGGCACCGATCGGCGACCCCTTCGATGCCAGGCAGATCCGATGTCCCTATCACAGCTGGTCATATCGATTCGACGGGACCTTGCGCACCGCGCCCAAGTTCACCCAGAGCAACGACTTCGACCCGGCCGAGTATCCGCTGATGGGCCTTGGTGTCGCCGTTTATGGAGGCTGGGTCTGGATCGACCTCTCCGGCACGGCTCCATCGATCGACGATCACTTTGGGAATCTCGCCGAGATCGCGATGCCGTACGAGATCGACCGGCTGGTGACGGCGGCCACCCACTCCTACGTTGTCGATGCCAACTGGAAGATCATCATCGAAAACTACAACGAGTGCTATCACTGCTCATCGATACATCCCGAGTTGTGCGAGGTGACACCACCGGACAGCGGCTATGACCATGTGCCGACGGGCATGTGGTGTGGCGGGACGATGGACCTCAAGGATCACGCGGTCACCATGTCGCTCGACGGGTCCTCCAAGGGAGTCAATTTCAGGGGTATCGACGAGACCCAGGCGCGCCAGGTCTGGTATCTGACGGTCATGCCCAATCTCCTGCTCTCGCTGCACCCCGATTACGTCATGACCCATCGACTGACCCCGGTCAGTGTCGACCAGACTTTCATCGAATGCTCCTGGTTGTTTCCGCCGGAGGCCTTCGAGGTAGAGGGTTTCGACCCCTCGTATGCGGTCGACTTCTGGGACATCACCAATCGGGAGGACTGGACGGCGTGCGAGTCGGTGATGCGGGGAATGAAGAACCGGGGGTATCGACCCGGTCCGCTGAGCAACTGGGAGGGAACCGTTTACCAGTTCCTGGGGATCATGGCCCACGCCTATCTCGGAGAGGGCCTGGTCGTGCCCGAAGTGCCCACCCGAGAGCTCCGTTGAGGCTTACCTGAGGTACGCAGCGCCAAATGTGGCGCTAGCCGACCACAGAAAGGCCACGCGTCGGGCGTCAGCCTGAACCAGGCCGAAGGCTTCGACATCGCCCGTGGCTGCCGATGGGACCGCGTCAGGCCTCGGCCGAAGCGGGACTCCCCGGGGCCTTCATCTAGACGACCATTCTCTGTCGCCCTGGCGCCATATCTGGCGCCAGGTACCTCAGGTAAGCGGTCCCACCCCGCGCTTGCGGAGTTGGTCGGCGATGATGATCCGTTGGATCTCGGAGGTGCCTTCCCAGATGCGGTCGACCCGCAGTTCACGGTAGAAGCGCTCCGCCACGTTCTCGCGCATGAACCCGCGACCGCCGAATATCTGGACCGCCCGGTCCGCCACCCGGTTCGCCATCTCGGATGCGTACAGCTTGGCCATTGAGCACTGGGCGTGCTGCACCTTGACGTCGACGCCGGCATCTATGGCCCGGGCCGCGGCGTAGGTCATCAACCTCGCCGCCCACAACTCCGTCAGCGAGTCGGCCAGCATGAATTGGATAGCCTGATAATCGGCGATCTTCGAGCCATACGCCACCCGCTCCTCGGCAAATGCCGTCGACTCCTCGATGAGACGTTCTGCCGCCCCGCAACAGCGGGCCGCGATCATGAGCCTCTCGTAGCGGAACCAGGCGTGGGAGAAACTCATGCCGGCACCCTCGCTCCCGACCAGGTTCTCCTGTTGGACCCGGACATCGCTGAACTTCATCTCCCAATGGTGATGACCGTAGGTGTGGGAGTACTCCGGCACCCGGACACACTCGACCCCGGGGCTGTCCATGTCCACAAAGAACAGCACGTGCCGGCCGGCGTTGGGCCCGTCGCTCAGCTTGGCCTGAAAGAACACGTAGGAAGCGAGATTCGCCGATGTGACATGCCACTTGACCCCGTTGAGGACATAGTCTTCCCCGTCACGGCGCGCGGTGGCTTCGATGGCGTCGACATCGGAGCCGGCATGCTCTTCTGTGATCGCGTAACACTCATGGATCGCTCCCTCGACGGTGGGGCGGATCCACCTGTCGACCTGATGGTCGGTCGCAACCTCTTCGATCCATGAGGGACCGGTGGATACCACCCATCCCAGGGCATTGGTCACCCGGCCGGTTTGTTCCTGGATCAGGGTCTGGGCGAGAATGCTGTAGCCGGGACCGCCGAGACGCTCCGACATGTTGATCGAGGTCAAAGCCAGTTGGCGAGCCTTCTCCTTCTGCGCCTCGAGGACCGCCTCGGGAATCTCTCCCCGGTTCATCTCTGCCTCGACCTCCCAGGGGATGAGCTCGTCGACGAATTCCCGAGCCCGGGCCTGCAATGCGAGCTCGGCGGTGGTCAATTGGGTGGTCATGGAATGTCAGCTCAGATTGAGATAGATCTGCTTTTCTTCGAGATAGGACTCGATCCCCCAAGGTCCCAACTCGCGCCCCACACCCGAAGTCTTGTACCCGCCCCAGACCGACTCGGTCGGCGCCGGCTGGCTGTCGTTCACCCACACCACACCGGCCCTGATCCCCTTCGCCATCCGCATCGCCCGCTTCACATCGGAGGTCCACACCGCGGCGGCAAGGCCATAGGTGCTGTCATTGGCGATGCGGAGCGCCTCGTCTTCGTCGGAAAAGGGGATCACCGCCATCACCGGTCCGAAGATCTCCTCCTGAGCGATCCGTGTGTCGTTGGCGACGTCGGTGAAGATGGTCGGTGCGACGTAGTAGCCCCCGGCCAACCCGGGGTCGGTGGGTACCGATCCCTCGTAGGCGACCAATGACGATTCCCGGCCCGACCCTACATACGACAGCACCGTGTCCCTGTGCTCGGACGAGATCACCGGGCCCATGGTGGTGTCGGGGTCGAGCCCGCTCCCGACCTTGATCGTGGCCGCCTCCTCGATCATCGAGGCGACCGTCTGGTCGTAGATCGACTTCTCGACCAGGACCCGGCTCCCCGCAGAGCAGATCTCCCCGCTGTTGGCGAATATGCCGGCACAGGTCCCGTCGATGGCCGCTTCGAAATCGGCGTCGGAGAAGATCAGGTTGGGCGACTTGCCGCCCAGTTCCAGGGTGACCCTCTTCAGAGTGTCGGACGCGGTCCGCGAGATGATCTTGCCTACCTCCACCGATCCAGTGAACGAGACTTTGTCCACTCCGGGATGGGACACGAGCGGAGCCCCGGCGTCGGGGCCGAACCCGGTCAGCAGGTTGAACACACCCGGTGGGACTCCAGCCTCGTCGATCAGCCGGGCCAATTCGAGCGCCGTAAGCGGGGTCTGCTCGGCCGGTTTCAGGATGACGGTGCAGCCGGCGGCCAGGGCCGGGGCAACTTTCTGGCTGGCCATGAGAATCGGGTAGTTCCAGGGCGTGATCAGGGCCGCCACCCCGACCGGCTCCTTGATCACGAGGCTCATGGCCTCGGGGCCTACCGGGGGAATCGACCCCATGACCTTGGTCGCCCAGCCGCCGTAGTACTCGAACATATAGGCTGCTTCGTCGATGTCCCAATAGGCGTCATCGAGCGGCTTGCCGTTGTCGAGAGTCTCCAACTCGGCGAGCCGGTCACGGTCGCGCCTGATCAGCTCCGCCACCCGGAACAGGAGCGTTGCTCGTTCTCTCGGCGCAGACTTCGATCCCCAGGGACCGTCGTCGAATGAGGCACGGGCAGCGGCGACGGCGGCCTCCGCGTCCTCAGGCCCGGCTGCGGCAACCGTGTCGAGCACCGCCCCGGTAGCGGGGTTGTAGGTCTCGAGGGTCGAGCCGGAGCGGGGATCGACCCACTTTCCGTCTATGTAGAGCTGTTTCACGCGAGCCTCCGTGATGCCGGCGGTGACGGACGACGGTAGCAGCGAGACTGAACGGTCATTCAGAAAACCCGGACCGCCAAAAGTCGTCGCGCCGCACTCTCGCCGCTGAGGATCGCCCCTTCGATCGTCCCCGAACCGTCGATGTGCTCGCCGGCGAGAAAGATCCTTCCCCAAGGCCGAGATAGGACTGCGAGAAGCGGCCGTTGACCCGGTCCGATCACCGAGTAGCAGCCACCTGCGTAGAGATCGGAGCTCCAGTCGACCACGACGGGCTCACCGCTGAGAGACGTCTCCGGCGACGATCGCGCCAGACGTGTTGCCGCCTCAGCGACAAGGGTCGCCACGCCCGACTTCGACCCGGCGAATCCGGTGATGGCCCGTCTGACCCCTCCTCCCTCCCCACTACCGGTCCAGTACCAACCAGGGATGTCCTGGTCCTGACGTCGAAACATGACTGGTTCGCCCGCGGTCGCCACCGCCACTTTCGCCGCGTTTCCCATGCGGAGCACGTCCAGCACCGCACTCATCTCTTCGGAAGGCTCGGGCTCGAACACCATGCGCTTGAGCACACCGAGCGGTACTGCAACGACCACGGCCCGGGAGGCATACACGTCGTTCCGGGCCACCACCTCGACCCCGTCGCTGGATTGATGAACCGAGGTCACCGCTTTCTGGAATCGGACGTCGAGATCTCGAGAGAGATGTCTGGCCAACCGATCGTTTCCTCCCTCGACCCGCACATATGAGCCGTGGTCCCCAATCCCGAACTCCTCGCCGATCTCCGCGGCCGCGATCTCGTCAAGTGGCGCACCGGCCGTCCCACCCAGCCTGGAGCGGAGCACGGTCAACGCAGGGCCCGCCTGACCGAGACTGTCGAGAAGCTCCTCGACAGTCATCCGCTCCAAAGCCACCGCCCCCAATGCGCAAATCCGGTCGGCCAACAACTTCGACAACCGGTCATGCTCCTCGACGGGGATCTCAGGCCCGCCCACCGGGTCCCTCGATGTGAAGTCCATGCCGGTGTCGACCAGCCCAAGCCCGAGGTCTCGAGCGAGATCGATGACGGCCGTCTGCGACGTTGAGATCCACTCGCCTCCGAGCTCGACCACCTCTCCGTTGGCCAGACGATGCGACCACACCCGACCACCGACACGTTCCCTTGCTTCGAGCACCACCACGTCGAGACCCGCGTCCACCAATGCCCTCGCCGCGACCAGGCCGGCCAGGCCGGCGCCGACAACTGTCACCTGGTGATATCGGTTGGTGGCCATCGCGGCGGGACGTTACGCCCCGAGTCGGGTGCACGCCCATCGACCGACGCTCGAGGGTTGCCGCTGCCACGTCCCCCGACGGGCACTACATTGCCGCCGTGGCCGAGCTCCCCACCTACCCGGTCCGCATCGACCGCCGGGTGTTCGTTCCGATGGACGATGGAGTCCGCATCGCACTCACCGTCTACCTGCCCGACTCCTCGAACGACGGGCCCTACCCGACGGTCGTCGAATCGCTCCCCTATCGCAAAGACGACGCCTTCTACTCAGCCGATTGGCCGACCTATGCCTACCTCGCCCAGCGCGGATTCGCCGGGGTGAGGATCGATATCAGGGGCACCGGTGCCTCGACGGGAATCATCGAGGACGAATACCTCGCCAGGGAGCAGGCAGACACACTGGCCGTGTTCGAATGGGTTGCCGAACAGGAGTGGTGCAACGGGAACATCGGGATGTGGGGAGTCTCCTGGGGAGGATTCAGTGCGTTGCAGACAGCGATGCTGCAACCCCCACAGCTCAAGGCGATCGCCCCGGTGCACGCCACCCATGACCGCTTCACTTGCGACGTTCACTACACCGGCGGATCGCTTCATGCCCAAGAACAGGTCGATTGGCCCCCCTCCATGGTGGTGTCCAACGCCTTGCCCCCGGATCCTGACATCGTCGGAGAGGGATGGTTCGAGGAGTGGATGGAACGGTTGGACCGTACGCCGCAATGGCCGGGGATCTGGCTCCGGCATCAACACCGTGACGACTATTGGTTGCATGGCTCCCCTTCCGCCGACTATGGGTCGATCCAATGCCCGACCCTTCTGATCGGAGGGTGGGTCGACGGCTATGTCGATGGCATGCTGGCTCTCGCCGAGAACCTCCACTGCCCCACACGGACCGTCATCGGGCCCTGGGGGCACTACCGGCCGGCCACCGGTGTGCCGCCTCCCACCCTCGACCATCTCGACTTGCTCGCCCGGTGGTTCGGCCACCATTTGCGTGGCGACGACAACGGGGTGATGGAGATGCCTGCGGTGACTGTCTTCATCCGAACGGGCACTCCTTTCGACGGCCCCACCGAGGCCCCATTCGACGAGCCACCTACCCCCGGGTATTGGAGGGCCGAGTCGTCGTGGCCACCCGGCGACGCCACGGCTCGGACCATTCCACTGTCGGAGACGGAGCACCACGGGTTGACCTGGTCCGGCCCGCAGTGGGTGGGACTACACGCACCGGCCTGGGACCGCGCCGGGATCGGCAGTACCGATTCGGCGACCGATGACGCCAACGCGGTCACCTTCCAGACTTCAGCCCTGGTCTCGCCCCTCGAGATACTGGGGACACCCAAAGTCGAGCTGACCCTGACCACCGACCAAGGCGTGGGCATGGTGGCGGCACGCCTGATTGTGGTCTCGCCCGAAGGCGTGGGGCATCTCATAAGCCGGGGCAACCGGAACCTCGCTTTCCCGGACGACCTCTCGACCCCCCAGCCACCGGAAGCAAACCGACCGACGACGGTTCGTTTCCCGCTGATGGCGACCTCGGCAGTGGTCCCGGCCGGATGGCGGATACGACTCGCCCTCGCCGGTGCCGATTTCCCGGTGGTGTGGCCGCCGGGCATGAAGACAACCCTGACGTTCGACCCGGTCCGGTCGCATCTCTTCTTGCCCACTGTCCCGGCCCGGGCACCGGGGAGCAAGCTCTCGATACCACCCGCACCGTCGCCACCGTCACCTCCCGGTCTGGTCGGGAGTGACGACTCCGGCACGTCGGTCAAGCGCTCCGCCCCGGTGGTCGACTATCGGCGAACGCGGAGCTCAACCGAGCACCAGCCCGAGCGCGGGAATCTGAAGCTGACGTCGGACGAAGCTTGGGTGATCAGCGTCGCCGATGACGACCCTGCCTCCACCCGGGTGCGCTCGGATGCAGAAGTGACGATGCAGAGACCTGGATGGCATGTCGCCACCAAAGGAAGCCTGGAGCTTGCCGCCGATGCCGACACCTTCTACCTGTCCATCGATCTCACCGCGCTACACGACGGCGAAGTCGTCTTCTCCCGGGTTTGGACCGACAAGATCCCCAGGGACTGGGCCTGAACGGCGGTTCAGGTAGTCTCGGGCGGTGGAACCGACCTTGCACCGCGACCGATACGTGGAACCAGCCTGGTACACGGTCGAAGTCGACAAGGTGTTCTCCCGGCAGTGGTTTTGTGTCGGTCGTGAGGAGGAGATCCCCGAGCCCGGCGATCATCTCGTCTGCGATGTGGTCGACGAGTCGGTCCTCGTCACCCGCACCCGGTCTGGCGACATCGCCGGCTATGTCAACCTGTGTCGGCACCGCGGATCGCAACTGACCGACACCACCGGGAAACCGAATCGGGCCGAGCTCGGCCCCAGCGGGCACTTCGCCGGATCGATCCAGTGTCCGTATCACGCCTGGACCTACTCATTCGATGGGCGGCTTCGGGCTGCCCCTTTCCTCGACGAGTCCGCCGGGTTGCTCAAGGAGGACTTGCCACTTCATCACGTCGGTGTCGAGATCTGGGGCGGGTTTGTCTGGGTGCATCTCGATCCCGATGCCGCCCAGCCCCTCAGCGGCCAGTTCCAGGAGGCTGAGTCGTATCTCGCCAACTACCCCCTGACCGATCTGCGCACAGCGGTTCGAATCGTCTATCCGGTCGCGGCCAACTGGAAGGCGATCCTCGAGAACTACAACGAGTGCTACCACTGTGGGCCGGTTCACCCCGAGTTGGTCGAGCTGGTCCCGGCTTTCCGACAGGGCGGAGGCTCCGACCTCGACTGGGAGGAAGGCATCCCCCATCGTGATGGCGCCTGGACCTTCACCGCCAGCGGCACCACCAACCGCCAGCCTTTTCCCGGTCTCAGCGAAGAGGAAAAGGAGAGACACAAAGGTCAGCTCATATACCCGAACCTGATGCTGAGTCTTTCCGCCGACCACGTCGCCTCCTTCACCCTCTGGCCCCACGGTCCCCAGTCGACAACCGTGGTCTGCGACTTCCTGTTTCATCCCGATGAGATGGCTCGGAGCGATTTCGATCCGTCCGACGCGGTCGACTTCTGGGACATGGTCAATCGCCAGGATTGGAAGGTGTGCGAGTCGGTCCAGAGAGGGATGCGGTCACGACGATTCACCACCGGCTTCTACGCACCGATGGAGGACTACTCGCGGGACATCCGCCGCTATCTCGACGGTCTGGTGTGAGGGACTTTCAGGTCGTCGTCCTCGGGCTCGGGGGCATCGGCAGCGCCGCCGCTTACTGGGCTTCGCGGAGCATCGGGGCCGGGGTGCTGGGGATCGAGCAGCACGAGCTGGGGCACAACCGAGGCGGGTCCGAAGACCACAGTCGAATCATCCGGCTCTCATATCACACCGCGGCATATGTGGAGCTGGCGAAAAGCGCCTACGAGGCCTGGGAACATGTCGAGGTCGATTCGGGCGAACAGCTGATCTTGCGCACGGGGGGCCTCGATCTCGCCCCGACACACGCCACCATCGGACTCGACAGCTACCGTTCTTCGATGGTCGCGGCAGGGGTTCCCTTCGAGGAGCTCGACGCGGCCGAGGTGATGAGACGCTGGCCACAGTGGAAGCTGGACGATGACGTGGGCGCACTGTTCCAGGAGAACTCGGGAATTGCCATGGCATCGAGGGCAAACGTGACCCACCGCAAGCTGGCCGCTGACAACGGAGCGACCCTGATCGAAGGGGCGGTGGTAACCGGTGTCCGAGAAGTCGGTGGCGAGGTGGAGATCACGGTCGATGGCAGCACCTACCGCGCCGCCGCGCTCATCGTCGCTGCCGGCGCCTGGACCAACAAGATCCTGGCGCACCTCGGCCTGAGCCTTCCTCTCGAGGTGACACTGGAGCAAGTGGTCTATCTGACGCCGGTTGATCCTCTTCGATATCACCCATCCCGCTTCCCGATCTGGATTTGGATGGACGAGCCCTCCTTCTATGGATTTCCCATATTCGGCGAGCCCGCGGTCAAGATCGCCTGGGATCGCTGCGAGATAGTCACCGACCCCGACACTCGGAGCTTCGAGCCACGGGCCGATGTGATCGACGGGGTGAAGAGCTTCGTTGCCCAGCGACTCCCCGGTGTCGGTGGCAAAGTCCACCTGGCCAAGACCTGTCTCTACACACTCACCCCTGATCGCGATTTCGTCGTCGATCGGGTGCCAGGCACCGACAATGTCTACGCCGCCATCGGTGCCGGACACGCCTTCAAGTTCGCCTCGCTGCTGGGGCGGGTGCTCACCGACCTCGCTTTGGACGGCGTCACCCGGCACGACATCTCGGCCCTGACCGCCGACCGCCCCATCCTCCAAGAAAGGAACCCGGCTCGGACCTACATGGTCTGAACTCGTCAAGTACCCATGTTTCAAGGTCGATTTCTCCCCGAGATGGACACTCTCTCCATGAAGCGAGATCGGCTCGAAACCGCTGAAAGCGACATCGACCGTCTGCACGCGATGAACGAGTTGTGTGCCGCCCTCTATCAGTACGACTCGAGCGAGGCGGTGGCGGTGGCCGACCAAGCGGTTGCCCTCGCCGAGTCGGTGAAAGACGGCCTGGCCCGCGCCTGGGCTCTTCATCACCGTGGCTGGGCCCTGAGCTCGATGGGCCAGCTCGACCGGGCACTCGACGACCAGCTCTCGGCGCGGGCCCAATTCGAGCTCGAGGGGGACATGGTGGGGGTGGCCAACACTCTCATGGCGATCGGCGACCTCTACGGCGATGTGGGCGACACCTCAACGGCCCTGGAGTATCTGGACCGGGCCCGGGCGCCTCTGAAGCTGGCAGACGACCACCTCGGGACCGGTCTTCTCATGAACCTGACCGGAATCGCCCTCAGCCACTCAGGTCGCCATGAGGAGGCGCTCGACCTCTTCCAGGATGCCGAGATCATCTATGGCGACCTGGGAGACGTTCTGCGTGTCGGAACCGCCCGCATCAATCAAGGCTACGAATTGTTGATTCTCGCTCAGGACACCGCCGAGCCGGAGCGCCAGGAGCTCATTTCCCGAGTGGAGCAACTGGGATCCGATGCCATCGAGCGGGGAGAGATGCTCGGAGAGGATGGGCGTCACACCATTGCCTACGGGAAGTCACTCGTGGCAAAGGTTCATGCGGCCTCGGGTCGCATGGACGAAGCGATCGCCTGTTCGATTGCGGCCGAAGCCGACGCTGCATCAGGTGGGCTGGACCAGCTGGCGATCGACATCGCCCTCGACCGCGCCGAATGGCTGATCCATGTAGGTCGGATCACAGATGCTTCAGATGTCCTCGGGCATGTCACCGAAACAAGCGAGAAACTCGACATGCGTAGGGCCATAGCCAAGGCCGCCGCCCTAAGGGTGAAAGTGCTCGAAGCTGCCGGTGACTATGAAGGGGCCCTGGCGTCGTTTCGCCAGTTCCACCAACTCGACGGTTTCATCAACAGTGACCGCGCGGAGCGAAGGGCGCGACTGATCGCGACCCGCTTCCAGGTCGAGCGGGCCCGGCAAGAGACCGAACTGGCCCAGATTCGGGTTACCGAGTTGGAGGCGCTCGACAACGACAAGCGTGATTTCCTGGCAAGTATCAGCCACGAGCTGAGGACGCCCCTGGCGGCCGTGCTCGGCTTCGCCACGGAGCTCTCGGACTCCTGGGACAACTTCGAAACCGACGAAGCGCGCTCCCTGGTGCGGTTGATCGCCACCCAATCTGCGGACATTTCCAGCATCGTCGACGATCTACTCACCGTGACCCGTCTCGAAGCCGGAACCATGAGCATCTACCCGACCGCTATCGATGTCGCCCAACATCTCGCCGACATGGTCGAGACGTCCGGGAGGGAGTCGGGAAGACACATCAAGTGGGAGGGCAACGCACTGGTTTATGCCGACCCGACACGACTGAGGCAGATCGTCCGCAACCTCATCACCAACGCGATCCGATATGGCGGCGAAGCGATCAAAGTGGGCGTCACCACCGCAGGGCCCCTTGGAGTCATCGACGTTCGTGATTCGGGCGGACCGATCCCGGAGAGCCGGGTCGCGACAATGTTCGACCCATTCGATCACAGCGAGAACGTGGGGCGGACACCCAACTCGGTGGGTCTGGGCCTTGCCGTGGCCAGAAGCCTCGCCCGGGTCATGGGTGGTGACCTCATCTACCGTTTCGACGGCGAGTCCATCTTTCACCTCGAGTTGCCCCACGCCTCGGCTTAG
>DATKEA010000012.1:0-19345 GCA_035544615.1 Acidimicrobiia bacterium
TCGATCACCCTCACCACCGGAGCAACCGTCGAGGGCCGGGTGCTGGCACGAAACGGCGCAGTCACAATGGACACCAACACCATCAGCCAAGCGGCCTGCACCGCCGCCGCTCCAGATACCACGACCACCACTGCTGCTCCAGACACGACCACTACTGCTCCAGACACGACCACCACTTCAGCAGCGGCCACGACCACCACCGTGGCAGCGCCTGTAGGCGGTGTTGACACCGGTGGTGGTTCCACCTCAGGCGCTCCAGACATGATCCTGCTTCTCGGCGGCTTCTCTCTCCTCGCCGCCGCTGCCGGAGCGTTCGTGGTTCGCCGACGGCTCCAAAACCGTCGATTGGGCTAGCCGAACCGTGCCCAGAATGGGCGCCCCACGCCACCGCTCTCTGGCCGTGGCGGGCGTCGTGCTCGCGGCAAGTGGGGCGACTGTGATCGTATTGGCCGCAACAGCCCAGACCCCGCCGCAACCACCGCCGTCGGCCGGATCGGAAGGCGTGTCGGTGGGGTCCTCAGTCGAGCCGGACTCTGTGCCAGCGCCGGGTGAGTACGACTCTTTCACACCGCCAAGCGCGCCGGTACCCGAGGGGGTCGACGACCCTGTCCTCCTCCCGTCGTCGGAGCCGGCCGCCATCGACATCCCGGCAATCGGAGTGCATTCGGAGATGCAGCAGGTCGGCCTGACCGCCGAGCACACTCTGGAGGTGCCGGCTCCCGGCCCGTATTACGACCAGGCGGCCTGGTACAAGCATTCGGCTACCCCGGGCGCAGTTGGTCCCGCCATCATCGTGGGCCACGTCGACTCCGCCGCCGATGGTCCTTCGGTGTTCTTCGACCTCGGAAACCTGCGTCCAGGGGACGAGGTCCTGGTCACCCGTCGCGACGGCACGGTGGCGACCTTCGAGGTCGAGGCGGTACGTCAGTACTCGAAGGACGACTTCCCGACCGAGCTCGTCTACGGCGACACCGACCACGCCGCCCTGCGCCTGATCACCTGCGGTGGCACCTTCGACCGCGCCGAGCGCAGCTACCGCGACAACATCGTCGTCTTCGCCACCCTGGTCGGCTCTCATCAGGACTCCCCCTCGTCTTGAGGGTGGTCCAAACACTCTGACCAGGAGGCTTACCTGCGGACTTGAGTTCTGTGCCGCGTCTGTGCCACGACCATCGCGAAGCTTGACAACAACAGCGCGCACACCACCGAAGCCTGCACAGCCACCGGGCATATTGCCCAATCGATTTGGTGGATCGCAATTCGTTGTCACCCAAATCGACTGCCTCTTCGTCTGTCTGGTTGAAACGGTTGCGAGGAGGCAACAAATGCAAGCAAGCAGAAGGACCTTGGCGACGATCCTTGCAATGGCGGTGGTACTCATGGCGGCGCCGGCGGGCGCGGGAGGCGCCACCGTGGCTAGAGGGGCGTTCGAGACCTTTGCCGATGGACCGACACTCGGATATGACGTGAGTGGCGTCGCATCCATGGTGCGTACCGCCGATGGGAAGACCATCGTGTCGGTGAACGTCACCGGTCTCATCCCGGGCGCCAACTACGGGTCGCACGTGCACAATCAGACGTGCGCCGAGGGGAGTGCGGGTGGCCATTACCGCTTCGATGGCCCGGTGGCCGGCGGAGCACTCGACGGTTTCGAGATCTGGCCCGGTCCCTTCAAGGCAAACCCGGCGGGCAACGCCCATGGTAAGACGACGGTACACGCCACCGCAGGCGCGGATGCGGTGTCCGTGGTGATCCACGCCCCCGCCCCCACCAGCCAAAAGATTGCATGCGCCGATCTGTCGTGACCGAGCCGATGACACGGCGACCCGCGCAGATACTCCTTCAGAGGGGGTTGCTGCTCGGGCTCGCCGTGGCGTCAGTTCTTGCCACAACTCCTATCAGTAGCCCGGTCGCCGAAGTGGTGGTGCTAGTCGGCGCCGGACTCGCCTGGTGGTTGGTTCCCGGATTCTGGCGTAGCGTTCTGTACGGAGCAATCGGTGGAGTCGTATCCGGTCTGCTCATCCTGGGGCCAGGACTCCGTGTGGCGATGCGAGTGGTTGCGATTATCGATCCTCTCCGCACCCCCGAGTTCACCATGGAAGGCACGATGGTCATCGTGATCTTCATCGGCGGGCTCTTCGGGGGCATCTTTGGGATAGCGGGGAACCTGGCGCGGCGCGGCCTCGAGCTCTCTTCGACCATGGCATCGGCGACCGTCCCGGCCGCGTCCGTGCTGGCTGTTCTGCTCACCAACGAAGACTTGCGTATGGAACTCTTCGAACTCGGCGTCGGGGCATGGATGAACATCCCCATGTTCGGAATGGTGAGTCTCCTCTACGGGGTGGGAGCGATGACCACAGCCATGCGTCTCGAGGAGCGGCGGGCAGCTAAGCCCTCGGATGGAGAGGACGTGTCGACGCTGGCCACCAATACGGGTGTGGCTCGGAGATGAGGCCTCAACCGGGGGCTCTCGCCTGGCGCCCCGTGTCGCCACGCGCTTGGCGATCGGGTTTCGATGTTGGAAGCTCCGTCGCTGTCTCGGCACTCGTAATTGCTCTCGGACTGGTGGCGGTCGCCCAACCCACTACCGAGAGCGGCGATATCCGAGCGGCGTGTTCCCGTGGCTGTACGCGCTGGCTGCGGTCCTGTTCGTCTTCTGCTGCATGGGTCTGCTCGCAGCCCACTCGCCAAGTCCCGGTGGGTGGATGCTCCTGGGAAGCTGGTGGACCGCCCTCGCCTTTCTCGGGAGCGCTGGTGGTTTCCTGGCGATCGCCGACGACACCGCAGAGACCGTGGGAAGTACTGTGATCCTCGGGATCATGGCCCTTGTTTGGGTCCTGATCGGGCTTTCGATTCGCGCAGCCGTGTCGAAAGCAGGCGTGGCAGCATTCTCCGCTACGGAAGGGACCCGGCAGTGAGCTGGTGGATCATCGAACTGGTAACCGATGTCGTCCTCGTGGCGATCGTCCTGGTTTTAGGTCCTCTGATCAAGAGATTCGGAAGGGCATACGCCGGTGACATCTTCCGGGGGAACCCTCGCACCGGAAAGAGCTACCTGGTGTTGATGGATATCGCCTACTACCTGATCTTCACCGCTTTCATCCTCTTCACGGTGACACTGAGCCAACCCGTCGAGTGGAGGGAGACGGCACGAGACCCGGTCGGCACCCAGCTTCAGCACGAGATGGCCCGCATCGGGGGGATGTTGTTGCTCATGGGAGTTCTCCACGGTCTCAACGTGTTGAGCCTGCCGCTCGTCGGAAGACTTCTCGGGTTGAGCCGGCAAATGGACGAAGACACGCCCCGGCCCGCCTGAGATCGTGCTGTGGCTGGCGGTCGTTGCGGCCGGCAAGACGACCTGGACATCCGAGGACCTGGCCCGTATCTCACTGGTGGAGCGTCTCTACAAGGAGGAGGCAGTCTCGCTGGTCAGGCTGGCCAGGCTGTTCACCGACGATCGCACGGGCGCCGAAGACATCGTTCAAGAAGCCTTCATCCGGCTGTACCACGCCAACGAGCGGATACTCGACCCAGCCAAGAGCGCTGCCTACCTCCGCTCGATAGTCCTCAACCTGGCCAGAGATCACAATCGACGGGGTCTGCTCTCACTGAGGCATCAGGACTCGATGATCGACGACCGGGTGTCGGAAGACCCGGGGCAGCGGATCGTACAGGACGAGAGCAAGGCGGCAGTGATCGATGCTCTCAACTCCCTGTCCCGGCGCCAACGTGACTGTCTGGTTCTCCGGTTCTACTTCGACCTGACCGAACGAGAGATCGCCGAGACCCTATCGATCTCGGTGAACTCTGTGAAGACCCACTGCCGACGAGGACTGGCCACCATGGCCCCAATACTGGAGGGCAGATGACGAGCTTGGAAAGACGGATACGAGATGCCCTCCACGCCACCGACGACTACCAGCCCAGCACCGACTTGTTCGCCCGTCTGCACCGCAGCATCGAAGAGGACCGGGCCTATCGACGTCGGCTGATTGTCACTGCGATCGCCTCGGCGCTCGGAATCCTCCTACTGGGTGTCTTCTTCGCCGCAACCTCTCGGCGAAGCCCAGCCGGCGCGTGGATCATCCCGAAATGGTCCTTGCAGGCCATCAACGAAACGGTCCTGGTCACCATCTTGATCGCCCTCGGGCCGGCACTACGGCGGCGGGGAGGCCCGTTGCTCGACGACGTCTTCCACCTCATGCCGGATACAGGAGTGCTCTTCTCGAGGCTGCTCGACATTGCCTACTACCTGTTCTTCGGAGGCTTCATCGTCATCAACTTCGACCCCACAGACCTGCACCAGCCGATAACCATCCCGAGCGAGGAACTGTGGCTGGGAACGGCAGGAATCGCCGCGTTTTTACTGCTCTTGGGTCTGGCGCACGTGGCAAACCTGGCCGTTCTCCCAATCATCGGGTTGCTGTTCACATCCCTGGCCAGGCGAGCTGCAAGACGAGACGCCGGGTCATCCGCCCCGCCCGAATCGCCCACGGCCAGGAAAGCCGACCGGCTGGCAACCGGGATCGTCCTGGCCACAACAATGGTTGGAGTGGCAGGAGCACTCGCGCTGATCGGAGTCATACTCATCGGCATAGGCGCCGACTAGAGCTGTGAGCGAAGAAGATCACACCCGGAGTACCGGAGCCATGACCTTTCACGCAGGGGCGACGACACTGACGCCTAATGCTTCTGCACTCTCGGCTAGACGCTGGTCGTAAGTGACGACCCCTTCCAGCTCGTCACCCACTTCGAGCGCCGCGGCCAAGTGCATCGAATCCGGACTTCGTAGCACCTCGGGTTCGAGGATGGCGGCTCGCTCACACACCGCGGTGGAGAGTGTCAGCAGAATCAGCGAATCGAGGACCGCTCTTGCTTGCACCATGTTCTCGGGGGCAGCTCTCCGGGTCGCTCTCAGAAGTTCTGTCCGCAGCAAGTCACTGGAGAACATGCTCTCCTCCCGAGCAGTCACCCATCTGCGCAGCGCCGTCGACCCTTTCTCGGCGACTACCAGCTTCACAGCTGCTGAGGTATCCAGATAGTGCACGTCAGTATCGCTCGGCCTGGCGCATGTCCTCCAGTTCCTCGGACAAAGTAGGTCGGTCGCGGCGCCGCCGCTTTGGGGCGGGAATATCGCTCAACCGTCGAAGGGCGGGCCGGGCCCGCTCAGCCGCGATCAGGGCTTCGACTCGGCTTGCAGGCACTGGCACCATCTGGGCGACGGGACGGCCACGATCCGTAATGGTCACCAGTTCGCCCGCCGCCGCTTCCGCGACTACGGCAGAGGCGTTCTGTTTCAAGGCGCGTATTCCAACTTTCGACATGTTCTACATTGTAGCACAATTCGAGTCACGGCTTTCGCTTCACAACTCCGGAAGATCACGAGCGAGTCGATCGATCTCATCCTCCTCTGCTTCATGTTGGCGAAGCCGGCGACGCTTCCCAGTTTCTCCAACACCGAGTCGGCGGCGGCCCAACCCGAGGCGATGCGACTTCAGTTCGTGAGCCGTGTTTGAAAAGAGAGCTTCCGGCGATCTCGAAGCGGTCTTGCCATCAACCGACGGCGGCCTGAATGCACCCCTGGACCAAATCCTCTGGAACATGACCATCTTCACTGGCGAATCCCGTGATGGTGAGCTCACCCGTCACCGGGTCGGGTCCTTCGTCCACACCGAAGATTTGGTAACCAGCTTCCTCCATGCATGTGATGAACTCGATGGCGACAACTGAGACAGGTTCTTCTGTTTGTTCTTCTGCTTGGAAGAGCCCGGTGACCAAGGCAAAGGTCACAGCAAAGGCAATGACCGGCAGCCCGGCGCCCAATCCGGTCAATACGAGCGATACTTTCGATTCTTTGGTCAGCACGGCGAACAGAGATACCACGATGACGAGGATCGCTGCCATGGCTCCACCGATCACGATCAGAACCCCGCCTTGGTCCCAGACATTTGTGGGCAAACGCAGGATTCGCGACATCAGAGGGACGAGAACACCACCAAGGGCCAGGGCCAAAGGTAGAGAGGAACCGATGAGGAGTACTCGCGACCGCGAACGCGGAATGTTCTCGAATCGTCGATCCCACCACGATCCGGGTGTTGGGACCAGAGTCGAACCGAGCACTAGCAGCGACAGGCCGATCATCCAGATCAAGTGCAGCGGCGAATCCGAGTACGCCTCCGAGAAGAACACTGCCAGGCTTCCAAAGCCCACGAAACCCCCGACACCCATCCACCACCGGCCCTTGAGCCCGGTAACTACCGCTGCTGGAAGTGGAACCACCAGCAGCATGGCGTAGAAGAAAGCCGCTTCCCACATGATCAGAGGAGCCCGGCGATCGTGTAGATCGTGAAGACGACTCCGGAGACAAAGGCGAGGCCCAGATAGGCCATCACGAGCCTGGTGTCGCCGAGCTTGCACCTGGATCGGACGAGGCCCCGCTTGCGGGCCTTGAAGTAGGCAACGAGCGCCATTCCGGAGAAGACCGAGACCACAAGGGCCGGGGTCAGCAGCCACGCCAGGAGGCCGATCGTCGTGTACACGCACAGGCGCAACGGGTCGAATGGCTCTTCTTTGCTGTCGATCGGCGCATCGAAAGCCGCCGGGGGCGACGTCCTGTCCGTCATCGACTCACCGCCAGTGGGATGGTGTTCCTTTCCGATCCACGACGTGCAATCTCTGCGATCTTCATTTCACCCAGGGGACGCCAGGCCTGGACCGCACAGAACGGGGCGCACTGGTTCTGCTCGGCCGTCTTCGTCCCGACGTGCACACAACACTGCATGAGCCTCTCTTCCAGCATCGTGTTCATATCCATGAATGGCTTGACTGTTATTCGCTTGATCCGAGTCCCGACCATCTCTCGCAGCACGGCGCTCTGGCGCCTCGTGCCGGCGGCCATTTTCAGCAACGTGCTCAGTCCCAGATCGCACGCCTCACAGACATCTCGGAACAGGTCGAGGACCGTTGGGTGGCTGAGAGAGGTCTGCTCGCTGAGCAGACCGAGCAGAGACGCTTTGACCAACTCGCGTAGCTCCGTGGTCAGCTCTGGGTCGATGATCTTGTTGCTGACCACGTCGAGATGCGCTTTGAGACGCTCGTGTCCGATCACGGCGGCCAGGGACTTCCAGTCGCCGTCGTCGTCGCGCAGCATGTATCCGACGCTTGCACAGTGGGGATGACTGCAGGGCAGCGCCGTCAGATCGTTCCACTGGACCACCCCGTCGGTTTGTGGCCCTAGACGTTTGAGCACTCCGGTATGGGTCAGTCGCTGGAGGGGATTGATCGGGCCTGAGCGGCCGGAGCCGAATTGGGGTTGTATGGAGACCCCACCCACGTACGGCGTTTCCAAGGCGTGCAAGACGACAGCGCCTATCTCGTCATCGTTTACTCCGAGTGCCGCGGTCATGGTGAGGGTCGTGAACACGCCTGAGTCGCTGAGACGCTGGATCGCCAGTTGCTTGATGGATCGCAGATCGACGGCCCGGTGATGGAGGTAGGTCTCTCGCCTGAACCCGTCGAACTGCAGGTAGACCTCTACCCGATCCCGGTTTTGTGCGAGGAGAGAGACCAGGTGGTCGTCACGGGCGATGGTGACCCCGTTGCTGTTGACCAGGATCCGGACCACGTTGCGTTCCAAGGCTGACTCGAGGATCTCACCGAACCGGGGATGGATGGTGGGCTCGCCGCCGCTGAGCATGAGCACATCGATCCGCCCGCCCTCACGGGTAAGACGCTGGTCGATGCTGTCCATGACCTGACGGACCGACGCCACTCCTGTGAGCCTCGGAGTCGAGTCGGCATAACAGGTGGGACATTTCAGGTTGCAGTTCTCATTGATGTCCTCGAGAAGGATGCAGGTGTGTTGGGTCTGCATCTCGCCAAGACCCTCGAGATAGGCAGCGGGCAAGGGGGCGAAGTTGCCGGGTGTGTCGGGAATGTGGACTTTGGTCGGAGCGGTCCACTGTTCCAGGTAGGCGAGGATCTCAGGATCCTCGTCGTAGAGCGTGATCACCTTGCCGTGCTCCGGGCACCCACGCACCAGCCAGACCTGTCCTTCGGCTTCAGAGAGATAGCCGCTGAGACGCCGAACCTCCTCCAGGGGTCGGTGCGGAGCCTCCTCATGGCAGTGAGGGCAGAAGGCGTTGACGTAGCGAAGGATCCGATCCTCCCTGACGGGCATGCCTGCGGTCATTGGTCCATCTCCTTGCCTCTTCTCATCCGGTTGATCAGGTTGTAGATCCCGCCGATCAAGAGCGCCACGGCGAGGAGAACCGGATAGCCGACGAAGCCCAAAAGCGCCTGATCCCCTTGCTCCTGGGTGAAAAGAGTGCATTGGCCCGCCGAGATAAGGGAGAGGACCGCGTATCCGACGGTCATCCCGATGGCTACCTCGCGGTTGCCGCCCCGATAGGCCCACCACGCTGCGGTGGCAATCAGCAGGAGAAGGATCACCCCGAGAGCGAGTGTTGGGAGCAAACGAGCTGTGAAGCCCAGCACGAGAAACACCGCAAAGACGACCACTCCCACGATGAGTGCTCCTCCCCATGCCTGAACCCAGTTGAATCCGGTGTCTTCGCTCATACAGCCGCCTCCAATCGCATCTTCGGTTGAATCACCCTCAGCCAGACGAAGTAGACGACTCCCAATGGGACCGTGGCGACCAGGAAGAGTTGAGAGCCGCTCATGCCCAGTGCCATCTCCGGGTTGTCGCGGACGAACTCAACACTGAACCTGAAGAGGGCGTAAGCCAACAGGTAAGCCTTGAAGCTGTCACCCGGCTTTCCGAGTTGCCCTGAAAGCCTCATCAGCACCAGGAAGGCGATCAGATGGAAGGCGATCTCGTATAGAAACGACGGGTGCATCGGGACGCCTGCGGCACAACTCGGGCAGTAGGGCATCGTTGCCGCTACATCGGGTGTCACCGAGATTCCCCATGGCAGGGTCGTCGGGGTGCCGACCTGTTCGGTCAGAAAGCAGCCGACTCTTCCAACTGCCAGCCCGGCCGCCACGGCCGGCGCGAACCAGTCACCTGTGGAGCCGTTGTGCCCGATGAGCCTCTTAGTCAAGAGTACGCCCACATAGGCGCCGCCCAGGCCACCCAGGACGCTCTGGCCACCGTGGAGCCAGAGGCCAGCGAGGCTCGGCCCGTCGGCAGCCATCAAGTATTGCCATCCCGTGCCGAGCTTGGCGAACACGGCTCCACTGAACAGCCCACCGGCGACCAGGGCAGCCAACGGGGGCTGGTCGGACCTGGCATTGCTCCTCAGCCAGAGGACACCTACTGCGGTTGCCACACCCAGGACCACGAAGAAGTCGTGTGTTCTCAATGCAAAGGGGCCGAGGTGGAAGATGACCGGGAACATCAGAAGTCCGAGATCAACCCGACACAAAGCCCGACACCCAGCGGACCACCCCAACTACGCGTGCCGTCACCTTGTCACGCTCTGACCGCCCTTGGGTTCACGAGGTGGTCGCGTCATCGGTTCCCTTTGGGGTGGGGGCGACACTACAGGCGTGTTGCCCCGGAAGTCGAGACCCAATTCGGGCTTGGGTTTTGGCCGTCGTGGAGCGGGGCGGGGCGGTCTTCCGCGCGCCCTGTCTCATGCTCCGGTCAGCCCGTACTGGGACGCCACCAAGAGAATGACGCCACCACCTGCCAGCCAAATCACGAACAGTGCGAGCCGTCTGACCAGGGCAAACGGTGCCCTTTCATGGTCCTGTGGCACGGCTGTGGGACTAGCGGCGTGAGACGTAGTGAGACGTAGCGAGAAACTTGAAAGCGTTACATAGTCCGGTCGGTACATCCGCCAAGAGTCGTACTGACTCAAAGGCAGGTTGATCGCAGTGGCGTCGAGGGCCCTCCCGTCGAGAACATCGACGAGGACCCGTAGGTAGGCGAGATGCATCCGCAGAAGGCGCGCAGATCGGTGATGCCCCTTTGGCACGACAGCTTGTGCCACGTTGGGAAGCCACTTCTGAAGTTAGTCGGGCGGCCGTTCTCCAGTGGAGCATCATCGGCGCCACGACCACGACGACCTGAGCGAGGGACGATGTCCCAATTCGGTCCCCTTGACTCGTGAAAAAGGGAACCGCTCAGGCCGCATTTCCGACCCGTAGCCGGAGACTCTCAACTGCGTCGGCAACACATCGCCCTTGCTCCAGCCCGAGGTCGATGGCCGGTCTGAAGTGGATGCCGCCATACAGCCGGGAGATCGCTGCTTCCTCGGCGCACTGGCTGAACGATGTGAAAGTCCGGGGCGCGAGGCCTCGGGCGTCATGAGTGTGATCGACTAGTGAATGCCGGTCTCCGAAGAGATCGGCCATCACTCCGAACGCGGCTCCACTCTGCACCGAATGCCCTGAGGTGTACTCCGGGAATGGCGGTGTGGTCAGTAGCGGGCTCCACTCCCCGTCGATCACATCGCGGATGTAGGTCACCGGTCGAACCAGGTTGTAGCGATATTTGGTGTTCCAGCATGTGACGAAGGCGTCGGAGACGGCAATTCCCACCTTCAGGTAGGCCTCGGCGGCCCGGCCCAGGTCGAGCCCATCGGCCTCAATCGTCTGATTGAGAATGGAGATGGAGTGTCCCGGTGGCGTGGGGGTCGATCCCGGGTCGTCTGACCAGAAGCGGGCAATCTCGACTTGCTCGGCTGTCAATGCGTTGGAAGCGTCGTAGACCTCGACGGCGTCGCGGTAGAACTGTGAGCCGGCGGCAACCGAGAAATCGGGATGGTCGCCCGACTCGCAGTATGCACCGGACGGCACTGCCAGGGTCCGGTTCTCTCCCCAACGAGGCTGAAGGGCACTCAAGAATCCAGGAGGAGTCGGGACCCACAGACCGGGTCCGCCCGGTGGCACGTAATCGGACGGGAAATTGCGGCGGTACCCGTCGTGGCCACCATCTGTCCTCGCAAGAGAGAGCACGGCCGCAGCCGTTTCCTTCCCCCACGACATCGAATCGCCCACCAGCCCGGGAGGGCCGCCGGTCGACCTGAGAGACGTCTCGAGGGCGTCGATCGCGGCGTGATTCGATGCGGACGTGGTGGCGAAGAGGTTTCTGGTCGTTGCGGCGAGGGCGGCGTTGGCAGCCGTCGGCCAATGCAGACGCCTTCCCTTCCCGGTCGCGTTCGGGGATATCAGCTCCGGGATCTGACCGCTCAGGCTTCGAAATCCCGGCATGCCGTTCACCACTGTCTCATAGAGCGTTAGCCCGAGGTAGGCGAAGGCCCTGGCCGCCACCGGTGGTGAGTAGCCCGCGGTGGTCTGCACGAGATCGAGACTGAGGTCAAACCAGGCCAGGGCCACATCGGCGTCGTGCTCGGATGCGGGTCGAGGATCAGGTCGCTCGGCTGTCTCCATCCGGGACGGGAGCATGAGCCAGGCCATGGCGAGAGACGCCTGGGTCAGAAATTCCCTTCGAGATGGGTCTCTGGGTTGCGACTCAATTGGGTGTGACGACATCTCAGTACCTCCTGTGTCGGAAGACAGGGCCGGGGGCCGCGGTAGCTCCGCAGCCCCCGGCCGCACTGTGGATCAAGGTGAGAACGTCGCCGCCTGGTAGAGACGACAGATGTTCGGGCCCACCTCTCCGTCGGCGAGTGCCGTCGCCGGGAAGATGGCCGGGAAGGGGCTCGCGTCCGAGCATCCACCCCGATAGCTATGGATCATGCCCGGCATGAACTCGGGTAGCGCAGGTCCGTGATCGTTGATCACGAGGTGGATGTCTGCAACTCGAGCGTCTTCCAGACTCCCATTCGACAGCCATCCGCTCAGCGGGCCAACCGAGACATGGCCGGCGAAGGTCCCTTTACCGGAGGATCCGGCCACGTGGCCGGCCCCAAAACGGACCTGGGAACGGCTCGCCGGGTTGAATATCTCCGCTGCCGTGCACGGGTCGGCCGCACAGATCGAAGGATTGTTGATCACGACGAGCCAAAGGGTGTAGGCGTTACCCTGTTCGAGGCCCGAGGTGCTCAACCTGTAGGCGATTCCGTTGTCGTTTCGCACGATTTGTGCGCTAGCGCCCGTGACCGGGCCCGACTTGCCCATGCCGGCTTGCTGCCCATGCCAAATCACCCCGGCGGTCTGGCGTTCTGCGGCGGTAGCCGCGGCGGGTGCCACCACCGCGAACAACACTGCCATCACCGCCAGCAACAGACTGAAATGTCTTCGCATCTCGATCATCGTCCTTTCGTTGTGGCTCGATCGGGTTCGACCGATCGGCCGCTTTCTTCCTGTGGCGAAGCGCTCAAGGCATCTCCACCGGTAGTCCGTCCCCTTTCCATGCCTCGATCCCCCCGTCGAGCACGCGTACGTCCCGGTAGCCCATAGACCGCAAAGTGGCGGCGGCCATCGCAGAGCGTTCCCCCGTCGAGCAGTAGAGAATCAGGCGGCGCTCGGGGTCGAACTCGATGCGATGGCGTCGATCGGAAGGGTCTACCCAGAACTCGAGCATCCCCCTCGGGGCCCACACGGAGTCCCGTATCCACCCCATCACATGAAGCTCGTCCTCCTCACGCAAGTCGACGACGAGCGTCCCCCCGGATAGCTCCTCGCTCACCTCCTGGGGAGTCAGACTCACCAGGCGCCGAAGTGCTTCCGCCACCAGCTCGGCAGCGGTCCGTTCGAGACGTCTTTGCCCCGTCGACATGGCGGCACTGTGCCGGATTGCTCTGGTGATCCACTGGTGACGCCGCCTGGATCCTTCCCAGTGATTTCCCAGAGAAGCGCGAGACAATTTCTGAGCACAAGAGGGCGCCGATGAGAGTAAGAATCACGTCGTGAGATACCGAGTGCTCGGCCCGATCACCGTCGAGCTCGACGGCCATGCTGCGAAATTGGGCGGGCTCCGCCAGCGGATGGTGCTTGCGGTACTGCTTCGTTCTGCCAACCGGGTAGTGACCCAGGACGCCTTGATCGACTCGGTATGGGCCGGAAAACCACCCGAGGCCGCCCGAGCCACGGTTCAGAGCTACATCTACAACCTCCGTCGCGCCTTGGGGCCCGACTCCATCCTCCGACGCAGCGATGGATACCTCGTCGAGGTAGACGCCGACTCATTCGACGTGCTCTCTTTCGAAGAAAGTGTGAAGCGGGGCGGTGAGCTCCTCGCAACAGACCCGGCACTCGCGCGGACGACCCTGATCGAAGGGCTCGACCTCTGGTTTGGGACGGCCTATGGCGGTGTCGACCACCCCGAGCTCGATGCCGAGATCAGGCGTCTCGGCGAGATGCGGGTCACCGCTATCGAGGCCCGGATCGATGCCGATCTCGCCCTCGGCCGGGCCGGGGAACTGGTGGCTGAGCTGGAGTCACTGGTCCGCGACTATCCGCTCCGGGAGAGATTCTGGGGCCAACTCATGCTCGCCCTGTACCGGTCCGGCCGTCAGGCCGAGTCGCTGCGGGCCTTCCAGAACGCCCGCGCCCATCTCGTCGACCACCTCGGCATCGAGCCGGGATCCGAGTTGCAGGACCTGGAAGCCCGAATCCTCGACCACGACCCGTCACTTCTGCCGTCGGTCGAGGCCGATGCCTCGGCTGCGGGTGACCGAAGCCGTCGGTCGATTCGGGGATACGAGCTACGCGATGTGATCGGATCGGGCGAGTTCGGCGTCGTTCACAGGGCCTACCAGCCGTCCATCGGACGGGAAGTTGCCATCAAGATCATCCAGGCCGACAGCTCCAATGACCTCACGTTCGTAGCTCGCTTCGAGAGAGAGGCACAGAGAGTGGCCAACCTCGAACATCCCCACGTCCTCCCCCTCCACGACTACTGGAGAGACCCAAGCGGCGCATATCTCGTAATGCCCTTGATGCGAGGCGGCAGCCTGGAGAAATCACTGAGGGGCGGCGGCTGGAACCTGGAGCCCGCGCTGCGCCTCCTGGACCAGGTGGGCGGCTCGCTTGCGTACGCCCACCGCCGCGGCGTGCTACATGGGAACCTCAAGACCGGCAACATCCTCCTCGACGAAGACGGCAACGCCTACCTCTCCGACTTCCGAATAGCGGACCCAGTCATCGACGGTGTCGACCGGCTGGCCTCGCAACGCTTGCTCTCTCCCGAGGAGGCATCGGGCGAGGAGGTTTCCCTTCTCACCGACATCTTTGCGCTGGGTGCCGTCACCTTCGAACTCCTCTCCGGTGTGCCTCCCACCGGAAAGTCTCACCTACCCGATCTGACCGAAGCGCGCAGAGACCTACCGGAGTCGGTAGCCGCAGTCGTCGCCCAGGCGATGGCCGCGGATCCGAGCGATCGGTTCCTCAAGGTGAACGAGTTCTTGCGTGAGCTTCGGCGCTCGGCAGGTGTCGACGTCGTAGCCGCTTCTGAAGTCGTGGATACGGTCCCGGAGCAGATTCGCAATCCATACAAGGGCCTGCGTGCCTTCGCCGAAGTCGACGCTGTCGACTTTCACGGCCGTGAAGCCTTGATCGATGACCTGATAGAGCGGATAGCCGGTCACCGTTTGGTCACTGTCGTCGGGCCCTCGGGTAGTGGGAAGTCGTCTCTGGTCCGTGCCGGTCTGATCCCGGCACTCAGGGCGGGGAGCCTCAACGGCTCTCGTGACTGGCTCGTGACCGACATGTTCCCGGGGTCGTTTCCATTCGAGGAGCTCGAGGCTGCCTTGTCCCGTGTGGCAGTGCGAACGCCGGGCAGGATGCTGAGCGAACTGACCCAGCCGAATGGGCTGCTGAGGGTGAGCAAGCAGATCCTCCCTGGCGACGATTCAACCCTGCTGATCGTCATCGATCAATTCGAAGAGCTCTTCTCGACGGTCCGCTCCGAGGAGACCCGTCGACGTTTCCTGGAAAACCTCATCTCCGTCGCCAACGACGAGCGCAGCAGGGTCAGGGTGGTGACGACCATACGGGCCGATTTCCTCGACCGTCCTCTCGCCTATGCGGACTTCGCCGAGGCAATCGCCGACGGACTCGTCACGGTGGGGCCACCGACTCGCGACGGTTTGGCCCAAGCCGTCTCCGCCCCTGCCCGGACCGTAGGACTGGAGCTCGAGCCGGGGCTCGTGGGACGCATCATCGCCGATGTCGAAGGCCAGCCAGGGGCCCTTCCCCTCCTTCAATACGCGCTGACCGAGATGTTCTCCCACCGTGAGAGATCGACTTTGACGATATCCGGGTACGAGGCCGCCGGCGGCGTCGCCGGCGCCCTGGGTCGACGGGCGGAGGATCTGTACGACGGCTTGACTCCGGCCGGGAAGCTGGCGACTCGCGAGGTTTTCCTCCGTCTGGTGTCAGTCGACGAGATGGGCGTGGTCACTCGTCGTCGGGCCCGGCAGTCGGAGCTCGTCTCGCTGGACGTCGACCGCTCAGGGCTGGAGTCAGTGCTGACGGCCTTCGCCGGCTTCCGGTTGCTCACCTTCGACAGAGATCCGGTGACCAGGGGCCCAACGGTCGAAGTTGCGCATGAAGCCCTGCTCACCGAATGGTCGAGACTTCGGGGCTGGATCGAGGACGCCCGTGAGTCTCTGGTCCTGGCTCGGCGTGTTGGAGAATCGGCTCACGAGTGGCTGGAATCAGGTGAAGACCCGAGCTATCTGCTTCGAGGCATTCGTCTCGAAGACGTAAAGACCTGGGCGGCCAACGCTGACGTGGTGTTGACCGAGGACGAGTCCCGGTACATCGCCGCCAGCATCGAACAGCGGGGAGCCGATGTCAGTGCAGCCCGGAGACGCAGGCGACGAACGGTGGCAGCTCTCACCGGTGGTCTGGTGCTCGTGAGCATATTGGCGGTGGTCGCCTTCCTACTGAGAGGTGTGGCCCAACAAGAGGCTCTCCAGGCACGGGTTCGGGAGTTGGCTACCGCCTCAGAGAGTCAGCTCGGGCAGAACCGCGAGCTAGCTCTCCTCATTGCGGCCGAGGCCTTCGATGCCTCCATTCAGGGCGGAGCCGAGCCCAATTCGGAGGCTGTCAGCGCCATGGCCCAGGCGATCGCGGGGTGGCGGCTCGTCTCTCGTTTCCCGGCAGGGCCGATCGTCCTGCCTGTCGCATCGCCGGATGGGTCCCTGATCGCCGTCTCATCGAAGACGACTCTGGCGGACGTGAACGTGTTCGATGCCCAGGGGTCCCTGATCCGTACCCTTCCCGGCCCGGCAGACCCATCGGTCGCTGCCGGTGCCGTGACCTTCGGTCCGGACGGCGAGACCATCGCCGTTACCTACGCCGTTCCTGAGAACGATGCGTTTCGATCAGTCCCGAGCGGCATCCCGGACATCAGGGTCTTCGACCTGACCACCGGGTCGAGCGTCCTGGACCTGGACACCGAGCATGGATGGCCCGACGTCAGCTACAGCCCTGACGGTGAGCAGTTGGCGGTGTCATTCGACCACGAGGTTCGGATACTCGACTCGGCCGATGGGAGGGAGATCTCGGTGTTCGAGGCGTCCTCGGTGGTGGGCCGGCCCGAGTTCCTCGACGATGACGACGTTCTGGTGCCGATCGAGGGGTCTGGCTTCACCATCTTCTCCGCCTCCGACGGTTCTGTTCTCGACCATCTCGAAGTGGCGGAACTGAATCCTATCGTCACTGCCACGAACGAGTTCCGCACCCATATCGCCTATCGAGCCGGAGAGCACCTCCGTGTCCTGGAGATGTCCACCGAAGAGGTTGTCTTCGAGCAGATGGCACCGTCGGCTCTCTCCGTCGCCCTCGACCCGGACGCGACCCGGCTCGCCTATTCCGGTTTCGACCCCAATATCTACGTCTTGCCGATCGGCACCACCGGGGACACAGGACTCGAACTCGCAGGCACATTCGAGAATGTGTTATCGCTTGCGTTCATCGGCGAGAAAGGCCTCCTCTCCTACGGCGAGGACGCACTGTTGTGGGACGTCTCACCAGAAGGAATGAGTGAGTTGGGTGGAGTTCCCTTGGCAGAGCCACAGTGGGGCTATCAGGTGTCTCCCGATGAGCGCTGGTTGGCATATTCGGTCTCGACGAACAACGGGGCGCCCCTCGGAGACCCGGTGGATGGGCTGCGCTTGATCGATCTCGTCACCGGCGACGAGATGGTGGTCAGCCAGGGCGAATGGAATTCGGTGGAGGCTGGGATCCGGGTGGTGAGTGCTGACTTCACGATGGTCGGCTCCCTTACTCAGGATGGAGCCTCCACGTTGCGCAGCCTGCCGACCTGGGAGGTCCTGCGCGAGTTCGATGAGTGCCAAGCGCCTCTCGCGGTCTCGCCCGACAAAACTCGCGTCTTCCTCTCGGGATGGGGCTGCGGGAGCCCGGATGCTCCCGAGTCTGCCCACAGCGCGGTCGTCGACCTCGAGTCGGGAGAGGAGATCCTCGCCCTTCCGCACAAAGGGTCCTTCTCGGCCGACTTCAATCGAGACGGCTTCTTCGCGGAGGGAACCCTCCTCTTTGCGACCGATCAGATCTCGGTGGGGATATGGGACCTGACCGATGGAAGGCTCCTCGGCAGCCTCGACAGAGACGACTACGACGAGTTCGGGAACATCCTGGTCGTGCACTTCGACACCACCGGGCGATATCTCGTCGGGGGAACGACCGGTGGCACGGTCTGGGTCGTCGACTTGGAGCGGGTCATCGCCGGCGAAGACATGGCCGATGCTCTCGTGTTCAACCGGCAGGCGCATACCGGGGCCGCCCCGATGCCCGCCATGAACGGCGAGAACGTCGTGGCCACAGCCGGATTCGACGGTATGGTCCGGCTCTGGGAAGTCCACTCAGAAGACCTGATCCTCGAGTTCAAGTCGGACGTCGGCATCCCGGTGGTGCGCTTCTCTCCGGATGGCAACGAGTTCCTCTATCCCGACGGACTCAGCATCCGACGTATGCCTGTCGACCCCCATGAACTGCGCGACCTGGCCAATGAACTCCTCACCCGTGACTTCCTGCCCGACGAATGCGCCCGCTATGCGACAGCGGAGCGATGCGAAGCGCCGACCGGATGACCCGAGGGAACGCTCGAAGCTGTTTGGTCCGGAGCTGCAGCGAGCGGCCCATCGGAAGCTACTGCTTTCTCGACGCCGCCGAAAACCTGAATGACCTTCGGATCCCGCCCGACAACCGTTTGGAGAAGCTAAAAGGAGACCGGAAGGGCCACCACAGCATGCGAGTCAACCAACAATGGCGGATCTGCTTTCGTTGGACCGATGCAGGTGCAGAGGATGTGGAGATCGTCGACTATCACTGACAGAGGTGTGTGCAATGACACAGATCCACGAGCCGATACATCCAGGGGAGATCCTGCAAGAGGAGTTCCTCACACCGCTGGAGTTGACCCAGCATCGTCTCGCCGTATCGATTCGAGTTCCCCCCGGCGCATCAACGAGATCGTCCACGGTAAGCGACGGACTACGACCTCGAAGTCCATGGCCAGGCCATCGATTAGACCCTCGCCGAGATCACACCACCAGCGACCAAGTAAGGGGCCAAATCGGGTGCCAGGTCGGGTGATACCTGTCGGCGATCACATGGTCCATCTGCACGGGCAAGGGCTTTGGGGGCGAGTATTTCGGCACGTGCGTAACTCAGCGAGCGCGTAGATCGTTGATCGCTTCATCCTCGAAGAGGCTGGGGATAGCGAGCAACCGACAACTCCATTCTGTTGCTTTGGGGTCCACGTTGTCATAGCTCTTACGAACCCGCCACTCCGATGTGATGCCGATCTGCGCTTGCGCAGGGACGTGGCGCCTTCTGAGCGCTGGCCTATCCCTCGATTGTGATTTGTCCCGTCATGCCCTCCCCGGTGGAAGGGTCGATGTGGAGAGAACAGAAGTAGTCGTAGATTCCCGGTGGAACAGCGCTGAGGTCAACTATGGCCTCGCTTCCCGGACCAAGAGAGACCTCGATGTCGAACTGTTCGAGAGTGAAGTCGTGAGCAAACGCGTCAGAGTTGGCTACCAATAGATCCTGCCCAGAGGACACCGTCATAGTCTGAGGCTCGAACTCGAAGTTCGCCATCTCGACAGTCGCCGCTCCGGACGCCTCGGCCTCGTCGACTGTTGACCGGGTGAGAATGAAGCCGACGATCGATACCACTGCAGCCAACCCAAGCAAACCAAGCACCCCCCGACGGAATCGTCTTCCTCCGGATGTGGAAATCAACCTGTGTCTCATCCCCGCCACTACGGCCATGATCCCCGAGACCAGCGAGATGAAGAATCCCAGAACGAACGCCAACCCGACGATGAACTCGAGCGGGCTAAAAGGTTGAAAGACACCGAACGCCAGGAAGAAGACGAAGAACCCCGCAAGCAAGCTTCCGATGATTCCGAGGATTCGAGCCCAAAGCTTGTCGAATCGCCAAACAACCCAAGTCAGCGCAATCGACACCACAGCGACGAGAGCGAACGGGCCGATA
>DATKEA010000013.1:0-11590 GCA_035544615.1 Acidimicrobiia bacterium
GGCGGCTGGCGCCGGTCCCGGCCGTCGCGACGACCCCGGAGGCCTCGAACCCGAGGATCTTGCGCTTTGGCCTGCGGAGCCCCTCCCCGAGTCGCATGACGAGGGGCTCTCCCCGTAGGTAGTGCCAGTCGATGGGGTTGACCCCTGCCGCGCGGACCCGCAAGAGGACCTCGCCCGGTTCCGGTACCGGGACATCGACGTCTCGCACCTCGAGCACGTCCGGTCCGCCGAACCGATCTTGCACCACCGCCTTCATGACTCTCCTTGGCCGACCTGAGGAGGTCGGTATACGACGTAAACCTTAGAGATTACGATGTAAACTTGTCAAGAGCAGGAGGACGATGTGTCCAAGAGTGCCCAATCAGGTGGCCAACCCCGCGTCCCCTTGAGCCGGGAGCGAGTGCTCCGCGGAGCTCTCGAGTTTGCCGACGCCCACGGTCTTGCCTCGCTGACCATGCGTGGGCTCGGTGAAGCGCTCGGAGTCGAGGGGATGGCGCTCTACAAGCATGTCGCCAACAAGGACGACCTCCTCGAAGGCATCGTTGATCTCGTTCTCGGCGAAATTGAGCTGCCCTCGCCGGGAAAGGAGTGGAAGTCGGAGCTGCGGCGGGGGGCGCTCTCTACTTTCGAGGTCCTGCTGCGCCACCCTTGGGCCTGCCAGTTGCTCGTGACAGGTGGAGGGGGGTCGGGCCCCGCGAGGTGGCGCCAGATGGACAGCATCCTCGGGACCCTGCGGAAAGGAGGGTTCTCTGTCGAGCTGACGCACCACGGTTTCCACGTCCTGGACGTCTACATCCAGGGCGTTGCTCTCGGAACTGTGAGCTTCCCCCTGCAGAAGGAGGAGATGGCCGAGGTGGCCGAGACGTTCCTCCGCGAGTTCCCGGCAGCCGACCACCCCTATCTTGTTGAGCACATCAGCTACCACATCGACACTGGCGTGCTCGGGGAAGGCGACTTCGAGTTCGGGCTGGACCTGCTCCTCGACAGCCTCGAACGGCTCCGGGACTCGGCCGCCACCGGAACCTGATCAGAGACCCTTCGTAGCTCAGTTGGAAGAAGCACCGGGTTTGTAAGCTGAAACCGCCAAGCGCTGTGCTAGGCGGTGTCTCCCCAGGTCGTTGACCACCGTAGTTCTATCGTTATCTCCCGAACTCTGCTGCGCCTCACAGGGGCACATGATCGGGGCTCCGCCACTTCTCCAGCGCCAGTCAAGTCTCCTGTCGCCCACCGGATGGCGGGTCTAGGCCAAGCATCCAGTTGATCGCACTTGTCTGCAGATACTTCGATCACACGGGGTCATCCTGAGACCCAATTGTCCCAGAGCATTTCCCGGTGCACCAGGGAGTCGAACCTCATCACCTTGGGAATGCCCTCTCTGTACGGTCGGGCGATGCCAACAACGCGGCGTCGCGTGCGCCGAATAGTGAGTACGGAGACGCTTGGTGTCATGGCGATGCTCATGACGCCGGACCAGCAGATCCTTGTCTTTGCGTTCCTTCTCATCCAGCCTGAGCGTCCTCTGTCCGATCTCGACAGCGCTCGGGCGCTCGGGCGCTTGGGCTGGCTGTGGCGTGCCGAAGCGGTCGTCACCGGTCTCGGGATCATCATCTTGGCGTGGGGCTTGAGCCGCTCGTTGACAAGAGGAAAGAGGGTACGGCTTGCGGCGACGACCATGTTCGTTGGTGGTCTGGCCGTGTTGGGCACCGGGGTGTTCCCAACAGACCCTCCACTCGGCGACGGCACGGTCGGTTACACCATGAGTGGTGTTCTCCATTTCGTCTTCGGTCTGCTCGGCTTTCTGGGTCTCCTCGTCGTGGTCTTCGTTCTGAAAGTTGTGTTCAAACGGGACCCCCGCTGGACATAGGCGGCTCGTCCCACCACCTGGCTGGCGTGGTGGCTGCTAGCAGGCGTCGTGGCGTTGTTCGTGTTGCCCGAGCAGTCCACAGCTGCCGGGGTGACGCAGCTGCTCATCTTCATCCCGGAAGCGAGTTGGGCAGTGTGGGTCAGCCGGCGTGTGGCGCAGTTGGCCCGGACCGACATGGGATAGGTCCCGTCCTGAACCGGACTCAGCCCTCATGACGGCGGGAATGAACAGGTCTTACGTTCGCCGCACTAGAAGAAGGAGGCGTGCGAACATGGTGAGTTCGAAGATCGAGTCCAGCGGCAGCGCCGTGAACATCGAGTCACCGCCTGATGCAATCTCAGTGTCCACCCGTCAACTGATCCGCATGGGCGGGTTTGCGTTGTTCCTGGGTGGAGTCTTGTGGGGTCTGGCGGAGGCGGCCTGGGGGTTCTTGGTGCTTCCCTCAGGTGACCCGAGCGAGTACCCCCAGCCGATTGCCACGATCCTATGGGTCGTCCTGCTCGCCGGGTTCATCTCGATAATGCTGGGTCTGCCGGCCTTGTACGTCGGCCAGGGACAACGGGGGCGAAGGCTTGGTTCGATCGGTTTCGTGGTGCTGTTCGTCGGCGAGGCCCTGATGGTCTCTTTTGCCGGCTTTGGCGCGTTCTACCAGCGTGGGGTGGCCGGGTTGATCGTCGAGGCAGAGGGGGCCGGAATCGCCGTGGAGGAGCCGGTGATGGCCGTGGTCGGATATCTGGCGGCATATCTACTGCATCTGCTGGGATGGCTCCTGTTCGGGATAGCAGCGCTGCGGGCCCAGGTATTGCCCCGTTGGCCCGTCGTGCTGGCCATGGTGGGGCCTCTGCTCCTGATCGTGGGCTCGGCGTCGTTGTCCGGGGCGCCTCCGGTGCTTCTGGTCCCGCTGCCCCTGCTCGGGGCGGTCGGCGTCGCCTGGTTGGGACTGGCCCTCGTTGGGTTGGAGAGAGAAGGTGAGATTCGCATGGCAACCACGGGTCAGTCCTCATGACGTCGGAGCCGGTGACATCGAGGCACGGGGAGGTGAGCAGCGCCCCAGAACTATCAAAGGGGAGACGCGTCGCATTCCGGGTTTGGGCGGTGCTCACCAGTCTGTTGTTTCTGGTCTTGTTCGGGATCGGGGCGGTCGAGTTGGGGCTCATGTGGCTGCCAGATCAGACCCTCACCTCTATGTTCGACGAACCACCGAATATCCCGGTTCACCGGACTCACTTCTTGATCGTGGGCATCATCTCCTGGGCGTTCCTCCTCGCCATGTTCGTGCAGTTGAGGAAGCCGGAGCGCCGGGTGGCGTCGATGCTGCAATTGGTGGTGATGGCGTTGGGAGGCACCGTTGTCTACGCATACAGCGGCACCCTTGGCGAGTGGCTGTCCGAGGAGTGGATCGTCCTTGTGCCGGTTTTGGTGCTGGCTCTTCTCCATCCCAAGGCTCGTGATCTGGTAGCCAAGCCGGGCTTCGACCGGAACATGACCCTGCTGGCGGGAATCGCCACGATTCCATGGTTGGCATTCATTGTCGACAACTCCCGTTTGCAGCTCATCAACGCTGCGGGAGATGCCCATGCCGAGATGGAGCATTGGGCCACGGCAGCGCTATTGGGGATCACCATCGTCGCCTGCGCCTTCATCGGGTCCACAGATCATCGAGGCTGGCGACTGCCCGCGTGGATCGCGGTGGCGGCCCCGGTGATCTTCGGGATTCACTCGCTGGTCTTTCCCGGCCCGCCCTCGGGGTTGACAACGGCTTGGGCGGTGGCCGCGGTCATCTGGGGTGTGGCATTGGCAGCCACGATCCTTCGGAGGGCGCCCCGTGCCCCGGATTCGGCCACGACCTAGCGCCGAGAACGCGACCTACGGCACGCGCGTACAGTTGTGATCGAGGATCTCTCGGTGAACACGAACGCTCTCGTTCAAAGCTCCGACAGCAGGCACGGGGTCGGACCGGTGTGGCGTCTCGTCATCGTCGCCGGGTCCTGGCTCGTCGTCCTGCTGTCTGCGGTCGGTCAATGGGTCCTTCTCGGTCTTGCCGATCCTCAAGGCGAGTTGGCCCATGAGGTGATTCCCGGCGACATATCCGGTCCGTTGTTCTTCCTGGTGTTGGCCGGCTTCGGTGGGATGGTCGTGTTGCGCGGAGACACTCCCCGCTACGGCTGGCTGATGCTGGCCACCGGTTTCCTCTTGGGGGTCATCGGCTTCACCGGCGCCTATTCGTTGTTCGCCCTGGAGGCGAGTGTGCCGTTCGGGGAGGCGGCGGCCTGGGTCCAGGACCAGTGGTTGGTCACCTGGCTGCTGGCCCTGCTGCTGCTACCGGCGTTGTTTCCCGATGGACGGGTGGCCTCGTCCAGGTGGAAGCTTCCGGTTCGGTTGGCGACCACGGTATGGGTGCTCTTCATCGTCACCTTCACATTTACGGAGCGACAGATCAGCAACTGGCTCCTCAACGTGAACGATCCGCTGCCCAACGCAACGGGTGTCCTCCCGATCCCCGAGATCACATACAACGGCACCTGGGTGGTGATTTCGCTGGTGTCGATCGTCATCGGTATCGGGAGTCTGATCACCCGGTGGCGGCGTGCCGGATTCGAATTGCGACAGCAGGTCAAATGGGTGCTCTTCGCCTTCGGTCTGTTTCTCGCGATTGTCGCCCTGGACGTCGCCAATCAGGTCTTGGAGGTCAACCGCATCAGCCTGGGCTTGTTCTGGCCGTTGGAGTTTCTGCTGGCGGTCGCCATGGTGGGCTTTGTAGTGGCCCTGGGCCTTGCGGTGCTCCGGTACCGGTTGTATCACGTCGACCTGGTCATCAACCGGACGATCGTGTACGGGGTTCTGACAGTTCTCGTGGTGGCGTTGTATGTAGCTGTCGTGGTCGGGGTGGGCGCCCTGCTGCCGGTCGAACAGACCTTCCTGGCGCTGCTGGTAATCGGGCTCGTGGCCGTGGCGTTCGCTCCCCTGCGCGACCGGCTGCAAGGCTCAGTGAACCGCATGATGTTTGGCCAACGTGACGATCCCTACGCCGTGTTGTCGGAGATGGGTCGTCTGATGGCCGAGACCGGATCACCGGAGGGCACGCTGCAGACCCTGACCGAGATAGTCGCCACCTCACTGAAGCTTCCTGGGTCGGCGGTCGAGTTGGAACAGGACGGGGAGTGGACGGTCCGGGCCTCATTTGGCAACGCGGTGACCGCCGATTGGGGCCGTATCGTGGTTCCGCTGCGCCATCAGGGTGAGGTGGTGGGTCGTCTGGTGGTGGAGCCGCGTTCTGCACGGGAGCCTCTGAGCTCCCAGGACCTCGCCCTGCTGGAGGACATTGCTCACCCGGCAGGGGCCATTGCCAGATCGGTGCGTTTGACCGCGGCCCTGCAATCGTCCCGGGAGCGGCTCGTTCTCGCCCGGGAAGAGGAGCGTCGCCGTCTCCGCCGTGATCTCCACGACGGGCTCGGCCCCACCCTGGCCAGTCAGACGTTCCAGCTCGATGAGATCCTGGAACGGCTCTATCACGACCCGGCGGGGACAGCTGACCTGGTTGTCGCCTTGAAGGAGCAGAACCAGCAGCTCGTGGCGGATGTTCGCCGTCTCGTCTATGAGCTGCGACCGCCCGCTCTCGATGAGTTGGGGATCGCCGGGGCGCTGACCGCACACGTGGCCCAGTATGAGCGGTCCAGCCCGGTCACAATCGAGGTGGAGACCAGTCCGGATCCCCTTCCCGCCCTCCCCGCCGCGGTGGAGGTGGCCGCCTATCGGATCGCCCGGGAGGCGATCACCAACACGCTACGCCATGCCAAGGCCGGACACTGTCAGGCGAGTCTGCGGGTGTCCGACGCCGACCTGACCATCGAAGTGCGTGATGACGGGGTGGGGGTCAGCAGCGGGGTCAGGGCTGGGGTCGGTATCTCCTCGATGAGAGAACGAACCGAGGAGCTCGGAGGGGAGTTTTCGATCGGGCCGGCGGAGCATGCCGGGACGAGGGTCAGGGCCACCCTCCCGCTGGCCAATGGCCGCGTCGCAGGAGGCGTGGCGTGACTGAGCCGAGGGCGGATGCCGTCATCCGAATCCTGGTGGTGGACGACCACCGGCTGTTCCGGGAGGGTCTGACCGCGCTCCTGGAAGGGGCCGACGACACCGCGGTGGTGGGTCACGCCGAGACTGGAGCCGAGGCTGTCGGCAAGCTGGGCGAGATCGAGCCGGATGTAGTTCTGATGGACGTCATGATGCCCGACATGAATGGGATCGAGGCGACCCGGAAGATCCGAGCAGACCATCCAGATGTCCATGTGATCATGTTGACCATGCTGGAGGATGACGACTCGCTGTTCGCCGCGATGTGCGCCGGTGCCCGGGGATACATCCTCAAAGGAGCCGACAAGGCTGACGTGCTGAGAACGGTGCGAGCGGTGGCCAACGGAGAGGCTCTGTTTGGTCCGGCGATGGCACGCCGGCTGACCTCCTTCTTTCAGTACGCTGCGGGAAAGGGTCTCTCGGTCAGCCCGTTCCCCGAGCTCACCGACCGGGAGAGGGAGGTTCTCGACCTGATCGCCGATGGGCTGGGCAACTCCGAGATCGCGTCTCGGCTATACATCTCCGGCAAGACCGTGAGCAATCACATCTCCAACATCTTCGCCAAGCTCCACCTCGCCGACCGGGCGCACGCCATCGTTGCTGCTCGCGAGGCCGGGATGGGTCGTCGAATCAGGACTTGAGGGTCACAGTCGCCTAATACGGCACGCTGCAAAACGGCGAATCGCGTCAGATCGCTCCGACATGATCGAGGAATAGATCGATGGCCCGGTCCATCAGCGGTCGCCAATCCCGGCCACCCGGGTTGTGAGCGTTTTGCTGCGAGACGATCCCATAGCTGACCCCGTGTTCACCACGCATCGAATCGCGCGCGTAGGATCGAGCGAGGCTCCGCATGAGCGGAGTCTCGTGCGCGTCGATAAGGAGGTACTCCATGTACAGACGCACGCTGATCAGCATCCTTGCGATGGCGATGCTGGTCCTTCCACTTCAGGCGCTGGCCGGCGATCCGGTCGAAGATGCCGTCAGCACCTTCGACTACACCCAGAACATGCACCCGCTGGGCTTCAGCCAGCGCGCTGTCCCGCCCTCGGGCCCTGGCTCGGGGCTGTTCAACTCCGATCTGGCGTTCTGGGGCAAAACCGCGTATCAGGGGACCTATGAAGGGTTCCGGATCCTCGACATCACCGAGTCCGACAACCCTGTCGAGGTCAACAACTTCGATGGATGTGTTCAGGGTTCATCGGCCGGGAACCAAGGTGATGTGATCATCTGGGACAACGTTCTGGTGCGGTCCTGGAACTCGCCCGCCCCGGCGGGTGGACGTGATTGCGGCGGTGTCTTCACCCCGGCGGGTGCAGAAGGGGTTCATGTCTTCGATGTCAGCGATCCTCTCAACCCGGTGGGGGTCGCCTTTGTCGAGACCGATTGCGGCTCACATACCGCCACCGGAGTTCCCGACCTCGCCAACAATCGCTTGCTGGTCTACAGCAGCCCCTCCAGCGGGGCCTGTCCGGGGATCGACATCATCGAGGTTCCCCTCGATGACCCCGCCACGGCGTCGTATCTGAGGTTCGAACCTTCCGGGATCCCGGGAGCCCTGTCCAACCTGGTCACTGTCGATGCCCCGTCGTCAGCGGCAGGTGGGTACCAGGCAGCCGGAGCCAACTTCGGACCGGCCCCCGACGCCACGGGTATCAATGGTGGCATCGTCCTGGTTGACGATGGAGTTGATGTCACGACCGATGGGTGCACGCCGTTTGTCGGTTTCCCTCCGGGCGCCATCGCACTGGTCGACCGGGGCTCCTGCGGCTTTGTAGTGAAGGCTCAGAACGCCCAGGCCGCCGGCGCCGCCGCGATGATCGTCGGGAACAACGTGGCCGGAGCTCCGTTCACGATGGGAGGCACCGACCCAACCCTTGGGATCCCTTCAGTGATGATCTCCCTTGATGACGCCAACGTCATCAAGGCCGGTCTGCCCGCCATCGGAACCGTGAGCAGCAACCCGGCGCCACCGGTGAGAAGCTGTCACGACACCGGCGTGATCCTCGGTGATGTCAACCTGGCAGCCTGTGCCGGCGGAAACGGCTTCAGCGTATGGAGTCTCGATGCTGCCGACGGTGGATCCTTGGAGGATCCGGCCATCCGCTACTCGCAGGCGATTCCGGGAGTCAGCATCGGTCACTCGGCCTCGTTCACCTGGGACGGTGAGGTGCTCATCTTCGGTCACGAGCCCGGAGGAGGCGGCCAGGCTCAATGTCAGGCCACCAGTAGTGAGGTGAACAGGACTCTGTTCTTCTTCGAAGCGGCCACTGGCGACCCCCTCGGCACCTTCCTGCATCCCCGGCCACAGGGACCAACGGAGAACTGCAGCTGGCACAACTACAACGTCGTGCCCACCGACAAGCGATACGTCCTCGTGTCAGGGAACTACCAATCTGGAGTAAGCGTGGTCGACTTCACCGACCCGCTGAACGCCACTGAGGTCGCCTTCGCCGATCCGGCGCCGCTCTCCGAGACGAGTCTCGTCGTAGGTGGTGACTGGTCGACCTACTGGTACAACGGACGTATCTATGAGTCCGACATCACCCGTGGACTGATCATCTGGAACCTGAGCAGCAACGTGACTGCTGGTGCCAAGAAGTTCGGCCACCTCAACCCGCAGACACAGGAAACCTCCTTCCCGTTCAAGGGCACAGCCTTCGGGCAGAACAAGGCCGCAGCTGCGGCTGCCTTCGACGCGCTGACTGCGAACGCCAAAACACCCGAGGTGATCGACGAAACGACACATCGATTCGACCTCGGCGAATAGCCGCCAGGTCGCGGTTGGCTCTGGGGAGGGCGGCAGTAGCCGCCCTCCCCGCCGACGCTCCTCCTTCGCTCGCCCTCCAGCGGGACAGCGCTTCCTTTCTCTCATCCTCGTGGTCGGCAACACCGTGCCCCTGGGGTCGTTGGCCATGGGCGGGGACACGTTACCGTTCCCCCGGGTCCCACCTTTGATGATGTCGGTCCCGGTCCGCCGCAGATGACGTCGTAATCTCTGCCTCTGTCGATGGCGTCGTTTCTGCCAACGCCGACGATGATGTCGTCACCTTCGAGTATGTCATCGGTACCGCAGCGGCTGCTCGCTCAAGTCGGTGTGATGATCCGACCGGAGGAGATGGCCGTCCCCGGGAAAGCGAGGAAGCTGAGGAGGAGGCCGGCGACCCCGGCGACGAACGGCGTCCCGATGATCATGTGCACCGACCACCCGAGTCCCTCGCCCCATACTCCAAGCGCGATCAGGTAGAGGATGTACCAGATCGCCGGGACGGCAAACGCCACCAGGCAAATCGCCCAGAACCGGTCGGGCGAAGGTCGGGCGAGCCTGATGAGTAGGTCGCCGACGACGCCGGCGGCGACGGCGACCCCGATGTACCAGTAGTGGTCGCTGATCATTGTCATCAGCGCCCCGCTGACGCCGACCATCAGTGTGAGCGACCCGAGGGGAAGAGGTCCGTGACGGAGGGCGAGGAGCATGAACCCGGCGATGAGAGTGGCCTGGATCAGGAGAGAGGCAACTCCCAGCGACTCGCGGACGAACGGCTCTGCCCAGAACGGGGTGTGGCCCGATTGGTTGGTTGCGATCACTGCCTGATCAGGCGACCAGCTTGTTCCTGCCCACCCCTCATCAGCTCCCGGGTGCTGTGTGATGTTGCGTTGACCGGAGCCGTCGCTTTCCATGAGATAGACGTCCAGATCTCCAGTCCTGTTGCTGGCGAAGGCGATCAGTTCTCCGTCGGGCGACCACGACGGCGCCAAGTCCTCGCCAGGGTCAGATGTGAGCAGGGTGAGGTCGGAGCCGTCAGGCCGGATCCGAGCGATATCGAGGTCGCCCTTGGGGCTGGTTTCGAACACGATCCACTCGCCGTCCGGGGAGAAGGACGCCACGTACATGCCCCCATCGACACTGAGATAGGGCTCGGTCTCACCTCCATCGACCGCCACTCGGTACAAAGCGGGTTCTCCCCCACGATCTGAAGTGAAGATGATCTGGTCTCCATCCGGTGACCAGGTGGGTCCCCAGTCAACGGCTGGGTCGTCGGTCAGTCTCGTGGGCTCGCCGCCCTCGGATGGGATCACGAGGATCTCGGGCTGGCCATCGATCTCGTCGTTGAAGGCGATCATCGAATGGTCCGGCGACCATTCGGCATGGTGGAAGAGCCCAGGCCCTTCATGAAGCACTACCTGGTCGCTGCCGTCGTCCGCCATGGTCACGAGTCGTCCGGTCTCTCCCGTCAACATGCTGATGACAAGACGGCCGTCGTCGGCGTAGTCGGGAAGCCAGACCTGATCGGCGCCCTCGATACGAATCCGCGATTGGGGCCCTCCGTCGGCTCTGACCGTTGCCAGGTCGGACCTCCCGGCGTCGAGGGCTTCGATTTGCTCCGGCCAGGTGTCGATTGCGGGGTGTACGTACTGGGTGAACGCACCGAGAATGGCCAGGCCCATGGTCAGGGCGGACGCCCAGGGCAGCCAGCGGGGGAACGAGGCCGGGGGGCCTTTGGACCAGGCCGACCGAACCGGGCCGAACACCATGAGGAACCCGCTGGCGGCCAGAGCGAGGTGGGTGGGGCTGAGCAAGGCGTCGATGTTCTCCTCGATCCCGAACGCCACGTGCCAGACCAGATCGCCGAGACCCGCCGCCAGGAACAGCCCAGCACCAATCAAGGAGAGGCCGTAGCCGGGGGGCAGCGCCGCGCCGGTCGATGCACCCTCCCGCCGGTTGCGCAGCCAGAAGGCGAGCAGAACTCCGCCGAACAAGCCCGCCGACGCGTAGAGGATGGCGTGCCAGGGCGTGAAGAAAGACTCGTCGACCCGGCCGTGGGAGTGGGCCCAGAGGTCGACGAAGAAGCCGCCGACCAGGAGAACGGAGAGGACGCTCGCCGCCACGTCGAGACGGCTCGGGTTGGGCTCGGTAGGCTCCATTTCCTGCTTCTCGATGGTCGGTGCCGCCACCGACGAATCTTAATGGCGAGACGACCCAGCCCTGGGGCGTAATCATGGATCGAACCCATTCCAACCGGTTGTTCGGCGGCGAGCCGATCAACGGCCACATGCTCCCCACCACCCCGGATCTACTCATCTGGAAGTGCTCTTGATCAGCAAAGGAGGTAGACCTCGACCAATCAGCACTCGACGTATTCGAAACGCTCACAGGCAGCGCGTCGATTGTGCACGCCCGTCGCTGCGCCTCGAGAAGGATGCCGGGGGCCAGGACCGGGACCAAACGCTTGGAAGTGCTGTCTCCTTATCGTCGGGCGCCTTGCGTCAGTCCGGTCTCACCGGAACGGCACACACCATCCCCTCGCTGAACCTGCAGATCCGATGTCCAATCCGATGCCGAAGCGACCCCTCATGTTCTCCATCGCGATCAGGTGGGTGAGCTCAACGATCTGATCGTGCTCGAAGTGGGTCTCGAGCGCTGCGAACAACTCATCGGACACCTCGGCTGGTGTCATGGTCATGCCAATCGCGTAGTCGAGAACGGACCTGTCGACCTCGTCGAACAGGGGGCTGGTCCTGTAAGCGGGCATCGCCAACAGCTCCTCATCGGTGAGACCGAGTTGACGGAAGATCTGGGAGCCGATGTCGATGCAGTACTCGCAGGCCACCAGGGTGGCTGTCTTGACGCCGGCTAGTGCCATGTAGCGGGCA
>DATKEA010000014.1:0-4886 GCA_035544615.1 Acidimicrobiia bacterium
TCGGCAGACTTGTGTTCCGGAAGTACCGCGTATCCGGCGAGCTGTATCTCGAGCTGGTCCCGCACGGCCTTATGAAAGCCCTCCATCTTCGACACCCCACCCCCGATCACCACCCGACCGGGCGCCACCGTGTAGACAAGGGTGCGAACCGCCTGGGAAACGTAGAAAGCAGCAAGGGTGATCGCCTGCTCCCTCTCTCGTTCGCCGAGTCGTGAGAGACGCGCCCCGAACCTGGCCTCGAGTGCGGGCCCGGCGGCCAGTCCCTCCAGACATGAGTGGTGAAACGGGCAGGTGCCCGCATAGTCGTCGTCCGGGTGCTTCTCCACAGTGATATGCCCGAACTCGGGATGGGACAGGCCACGGACGACTTCGCCTCCGACCACAATCCCGGCGCCGACCCCGGTTCCGACCGTGATGTATGCGTGATCGTCCAGACCCAGCGAAGCTCCCCATCTCCCCTCTGCGAGCGCGGCGCCATCGACGTCGGTGTCGATCGCTACCGGGACATCGATGCGGCCACCGATCGCCGAGACCAGGTTGAAATTGCTCCAGCCCGGCTTGGGAGTGGCGAGGATCGAACCGAAGTCGGGGTGGCCCGGCCGGAGCTCGAGCGGTCCGAAGGAGGCGATACCGACCGAGCTCAACTCGTGCTGGGAGAGAAACTCGACGACGGCGTCCACAACCGGACCCGGCTCCTCCCCGGTTTCGAGCCTCAGCGTCTCCCCCAAGCTGCCTTCGCCGTTGCCCACAGCGACGAGGGTCTTGGTACCGCCCAGTTCCACAGTCCCGTACAGATTCATGTGCTGATCTTGGCGTGGCGATCCCCCGCCGCCAAGTATGAAGGGTAAACGGGAGACTCCAGGTCCGGACACACGGCACGCGACGGTCGCGATCTGATAAGTTCAACCTAAGTTCTCGACGAAAGGGACCTCCTTGTGAAAATCTCGATGACAGTCAACGGGCAGGAGGTCACGGCTGATGTCGAGCCCCGCACTCTCCTCGTCCACTTCATCCGGGAGAACCTTCATCTGACCGGCACCCATGTCGGTTGTGAGACCGGTTACTGCGGTGCCTGCACGATTCACCTCGACGGGAAACCGGTGAAATCGTGCACCATGCTTGCGGTCCAGGCCGACGGTGCAGAAATCGCGACCATCGAGGGCCTGGCCGACGATGGGGCACTCCACCCGGTCCAGGAGGGGTTCTGGGAGCGTCACGGCCTGCAGTGCGGGTTCTGCACCCCGGGCATGATCATGTCCGCCGCGGCACTCCTTGCCGAAAACGACAACCCGTCTGAGGACGAAATCCGCCACGGGATCGAAGGCAATCTCTGCAGGTGTACCGGGTACCACAACATTGTCAGAGCTGTGGAATATGCCGGGTCAAAAATGCGCGGAGAAGAGCCGGCGGCACCGGATTGGGAAGGAGCAAGCTGATGGCAACGACAAGTGTCATGGGCGGAGACGTCCGACGCCGTGAAGACCCGGCCCTCATCAAGGGGCGGGGTGTCTATGTCGACGACTTGCAACCCACCGGCCTGCTCCATGTCGCGTTCTCGCGAGCTCCAGTCGGCCGCGCCAAGATCAAGTCCGTCGACACGTCAGCAGCGTCGTCGATGCCCGGTGTGGTCGCCGTGTTCACCCATGACGACGTGGCCGAGCTCGGGCCGCTGGTCGCACAGGTCCCGATCGGCAAGCTTCGCCCCCTCCTCGCCGCCGGTGAGGTCAATCATGTCGGCGAGGCCATTGCCATGGTGGTTGCCGAGAACCGCTATCAGGCCCAGGACGCGGCCGACGCGATAGATGTCGACTACGACATCCTTCCCGCGGTGATCGACCTCAAGGAGGCCAAGTCCGACGCGACCAAGGTCCATGACGAACTCGACTCCAATGTGATCCACACGTGGACGTATCACGGCTACTGGGCGGCCCTCGGCCTCGAGGACCAGACCCCGCAGGTCGACGCCGCCATGGAGCGGGACGACGCGGTGATCGTGAGCATCGAGATGACCAATCAGCGTCTGATACCGGTTGCTATCGAGCCCAGGTCGGTGATGGTCGAGTACAACAGCGGTTACGAGCGGTTCACGGTGCACAGCGCGACGCAGGTGCCCCACGCCCTCGCCGGGGCGATCGCCACCATGTTCGGGATGTCCCCGAGTGACGTGCGTGCCATCGCACCTGAGGTCGGTGGTGGGTTCGGGGCCAAGCTCAACGTCTACAACGACGAGATCCTCGCCGCATTCGCAGCCAAGAAGCTGGGTCGCCCGGTGAAGTGGACCGAGACGCGGCGTGAAGCAGCGGGAGCGACGATCCACGGCCGCGGCTGGATCGGGACCGCCACCCTCGTCGGCACCAAGGACGGCCAGTTCCTCGGGTACAAGCTCGAGGCAATAGCTGACATGGGCGCCTACAGCCAGAACTTCACCGTTGCGATCCCCCTTCTCGGACTCTGGGTCGCGTCCGGCCAATACAAGATGCCGGTCTCATGGACGGTCGACTGCGTGGTGACCAACACGATGACCACAGACGCCTACCGGGGGGCCGGGCGTCCCGAGGCGATCTACTACCTGGAACGGATAATCGACGCGTTCGCCCGAGAGATCGGAATGGATCCGATCGAAGTGCGGAGGAAGAATTTCTGGCAGAAAGATGAGTTCCCGGCGACGATGGGCTGCGGGTTCTCCCTCGACTCCGGCGACTACGAGGCTGCCATCGACAAGCTCATTGAGGTCTCCGGCTACGAGGACCTGATCCGGCGCCGGGACGAGGCGAGAGCCGAGGGACGCCAGGTCGGGATCGGTATCGGATCTTACGTCGAGGTCTGCGGTTTCGGGCCGGCAGTCCTCGCCGAGATCGGATTCTCCTGGTCGAACTACGGCCTTCCCGCCTCGTTCAACGGGTCAGGGCTGGTCCGGGTCAACCCCGACGCGTCGGTGACGGTGGTTATCGGCACCGGCCCAACCGGACAGGGACATGAGACGACCTGGGCCCAGATCATCAGCGATCGACTCGGCATTCCCTGGGAGAACGTGAGGGTGCGCCACGGCGACACCCAGGAGCACCCTATGGGAATCGGCACCTTCGGGAGCAGATCGATATCAGTCGATGGCGCGGCCACATACAACGCCGCCGAGGAGATCAAGGTGAAGGCGGCGAAAATCGCAGCGCACCTCCTCGAGGCGGCACCGGAGGACATCGTCTTCGAGGATGGGGCCGCGCATGTGGCAGGCTCCCCGGAGAGATCCATCGAGTGGACGGCGATAGCCAAATCCGCCTACCAGGCGCACACCCTGCCCGAAGGGGTAGAGAGCGGTCTGGAGGCTCACACGGCGTTCAGTCCTGGCAACGCCACCTGGCCGTTCGGCACCCACCTGGCGCTCGTCGAGGTCGACGCCGACACCGGTGACGTCGAGATCCTCGAGTACTACGCGGTCGACGACTGCGGAAACCGGGTGAACCCGATGATCGTCGACGGGCAGATCCATGGTGGGATCACCCAGGGCATCGGGCAGGCACTCTTCGAGGGCGCCGTGTACGACTCCTCCGGGAATCTGCTGACCAGCTCACTGCTCGACTATCCGCTGCCCACTGCGGCCGACCTCCCCTCGTTCCAGCTGTCCCACACCGTGACGCCAACAGACGTCAACCCGATGGGAGTCAAGGGAATCGGCGAGGCGGGGACGATCGGATCGGCGCACACCATCGTCAATGCGGTGGTCGACGCTTTGAGCCCGCTCGGGGTCAAGCACATCGACATGCCACTCAGGCCGAAACGGGTCTGGGCGGCGATCCAGGAAGCGAGTAACTGATGTACCCACGCGAATTCGACTATGTAGCTCCAGCCAGCCTCGACGAGGCTCTGGGGGCACTCGGAGATGACGCCAAGGTGATGGCGGGAGGCATGAGCCTCATCCCCTTGATGAAGATGAGGCTGTTCTCCCCGGCCGTCGTCGTCGACATCGGGAGGCTGCCCGGGCTCGACACGGTCGAGGAGCAGAACGGCGACTTCACAATGGGGGCTCTGGTTCGCCATGCCACCACGGCGTCTCACCCCCTGGTAGCGCAGTCGGCGACCGCGCTGGCCACGGCGGCGTCACTGACCGGCGATGTCCAGGTGCGTAATCGCGGGACGACCTGTGGTGCAGTTGCCCATGCCGATCTGGTCGCCGACCAGCCGGCTGCGGTACTTGCCCTGGGGGCGACGATGATCGCTCAGTCATCAGGAGGGACCAGAGAGATTGCAGCATCGGAGTTCTTCGTCGATGCACTCACCTCCGCTCTCGAGCCCGACGAGATCCTCACCTCGCTGCGGATCCCGAAACACGGGCCTGGAGAAGGGTCCGCATATGACAAGCTGGGGAGGCGCGGCGGCCGTTCCGACTATGCAATCGCCGGGGCAGCCGCATGGGTGAAGATGGACGGTGTCTCGGTGGCCGATGCCCGGGTCGCCCTCACCGGAGTCGGTACGAAGGTGTCGTTGGCAAACGCTATGGCTGAGGCCCTGATCGGGACAGACGGCTCCGAAGCCGCGGTCAAAGAGGCGTCAGAGAAATCATCCGATGATGTCACAATCATCGAAGACCTCTACGGGAGCGAGGAGTACAAGGCCCACCTCGCCTCGGTCTACGCCACCCGGGCAGTGCGCCAGGCGATCGAGAATGTGACCTAGTGCCCCGTTGATCAGACGGGAGCCTCGGTCATGGTCGACGGAAATGAGACGGCCCCCGCGCCACGAGCACGTCGCAGGGCGCTGTCGAGACCAAGCCCTCGGCGACGGTTCCCAGAAGGACCATCCGGGTGGAAGACGCCCCGCGGCTGGCCACCACCACGAGATCGGCCCCCCGCCGCCGCAGGGTCTCTGCGATTGTGGAGGTGGGAGGCCCG
>DATKEA010000015.1:0-76868 GCA_035544615.1 Acidimicrobiia bacterium
GCATCGCGCCGAACCGAGGGTCATGTGCCGTCGTGAGACAGGCATCGCGCCTCCGGAACGCTCCTCGGGCCCGTCCTCGGCGCGGTAATGTTCACCGTGTTGGACGAGTTGCTGATCGAGGTCGGCCAGTTGCGGGTAGTCGCATACGGGATACTGATCAACGTGCTGTTCCTCTTGGTTCCCCGGAGGGTCATGCCGACGCCCGGAGACTCGTGGCGGCGGAGGAGACCACCGAAGTCGAGCACGTCTTCGGGTGAGGACACGACCCCAATGACCGGGGTGGCTCGGAATGGTCAGGGATTGGGCCCCATCCCATCGCGCTCTCCGGGTGGGCGATGATCCAGGCGCCAGACATGCTCGGCTCGGACCCCCGACCGGTTTTCTTCCCAGTCGCCAATGCCTCCCGCCTGGGCCTGTTTCCGCCCGAGTCGCGCGGCGGCATACCGGTGCGCACCTGGGTCCGATCACTGGCGGGGATGCAGAAGGAAGCACTGGTGTTCAATGGGGCGACGGGGGTCACCTGGCGTCTTGTGAGCGACGAGGGCCCCTACCTGGCAGGTCACGATCGGGCGCCCTGCCCCTTGTGCCATTTCATCAGCGGGATGGTCTCTTCGTTGTTGACCCACGTCACGTCCCTGGCCAGGGGCCGTGACATCGGGACGGATGATATGGAACTCACCCTGGAGAACTTCTACACCATGCAAGGCTCCGCCCTGCAGGGGACCATGACGGGAGGCGCATTGGATCCACAGCTCTTCGTGCGGACCGCCACTCGGATCCCCGATCCCGAGATCCAGGGTCTCGTCGGTGACGCGGCGGTGGCGTCTCCGATCCACGGTCTTCTCACTGACCGGCTGGACAGCAAGTTCACGCTGCATCACAACGGGAGAGCCATTCCGGTGGGGCGGGTGCAGGCCCTGGAGGTGCCGGCCGAACCTGATCCCGGCGACCAGTTCGATGCGGTCGAGATGGCAGACTCGCCGCCGTCGGATGACTTACTCGTGAAGCTGGCGTCGGCCGAAATGGTCGAAGGCCGTCCGGGAGGGGTGAACAGCAGTCTCCAGGAGACGCAGAGTCGAACCCTCCATGTGAGGGCCGCTTGCAAGCTTCGTGATGATGGTGTCAAGGAGATCGTGGAGGATCTGATCAGCCCGATCGGCTCCGAGTTTCGGTTCCTCTCAGACGAGGCACTTCCATTCGGCGGCTCCGGGCTCGCACCGGATTCAGTCACCTATCTCTCAGCCGGTATCGGGTTCTGCTTCATGACCCAGTTCGGCCGCTATGCCCGCATCACGAGGGCACAGCTCGACGAATACCGCATCGTCCAGGACACCCATTACCACCCGGGACAGGAGGGACTGCCCGGCCGGATGGACCCGGTCGAGACCCACGTGTACCTGGTCACCCCGGAAGGTGAGGACTTCGCCCAACGCACGCTCGACATGGGCGAACAGACCTGCTTCCTGCATGCCACGTGTCGTAGCCGGCTGGGGCTCGTCGTCGAGGTCACCGGCTCAGGTAGGGCGCCGGTCTGAAAACCCGCAGGTCGACGGATCGACGCCATCTCTGACCACCACAATATGCTCCTGACCAGGGGCGATGTCCCCTAGCGATGTCCCGAGGCTGCCTTGCCGGCGGAGTCGAGCGACCGCCACACTCCCCTGCTGCTCAACAGGATGGCAACAGGGAAGACGCAATTCAGGAGAATGAGCGTCGGTCCGTGCGTCCCACTTCTGGCAAAAGGATCAGCCGACACAAGCGGTTGCGGAGATCAGCAGCACAACAGCGGCGAGAATCCACAACCGATGACTGGCTTCCCGGCCCGCAATCTCACCGGGTTTGAAGTCACCGGCGAACACGCGCAGTACGTCTCCCAGGAGATAGGTGAGCATCAGAGCAACCCACAGCCCCGAAAGGATGATCCTTACATCCTCCATGGCCCGATCACTTCCATGGTTGACCGAACACTCTTCCAACCGGGGCTTGAAGCGTCGGGACAGGACATGCAAACCTGGCCCTTGGAAGTGCAAGGTCCGGGATGCGCCGATGCCTTCCAGAGCAGCTGCCAAGGCGAAGCCGAGTGGTCAGCCATCAGCGGCTCATCGTCCGATAGCGCCGTACCGCCAGCGGGGCGAAGACGGCAACAATGATGCCGACCCAGATCACCGTGTAGAGCGCCGGGTTCTGCAGAGACCACACGGTCGGCTGCGGGGTTCCGGGTGGGATGTTGCCGAACAGCTCGCGGGCGGCCTGGGCGACAGCTGAGACCGGGTTCCACTCGGCAAATGCACGGAGCGGGGCAGGCAGCGTTTCTGATGGAACGAACGTGTTGGCGAGGAAGGTCATGGGGAAGATGACCATGATTCCCGCGTTGTTGACCACCTCCGGCGTCGGCACCAGCAGGGCGACGTAAGCCATGATCCAGGAGATGGCATAAGCGAATCCAAGGAGTAGGGCAAAGCCGGCGACCGCGCTCCATACCCCGTTGTGGATTCGCCAGCCAACCAGAAGGCCGGCTCCGGCCATGACCGCCAGGGTGAGCACGTTGTAAAGGACATCGCTAGCCGTCCGGCCGAACACGACGGCCGATCGGGACATGGGCAGAGAGCGGAACCGGTCGATGATCCCCTTCTGCATGTCCTCGGCGAGCCCGGCTCCGGTGAATGTGGCGCCGAAGGACAGGCTCATCGCAAACGCTCCGGCAACCAGGAACTCCCGGTACGAGCCGCCTGGGATATCGATGGCACCGCCGAAGACGTAGGCGAACATCACCACCATGATCACTGGTGTCACGAGTACCGAGACGAGGATCTCGGGAACCCGGATCACCTTGATCATGTTGCGTCGGGCGACGTTTAACCCGTCTGCGAATGAGTCGATGAGGGTCGCCATCAGCTGGCCTCCTTCATGGTCACGAACTCGGGCTCACTGGTCCCCTTGGCGACGTGTCCGGTCAGTGAGAGAAAGACGTCGTCGAGAGTGGGACGACGAAGCCCCACGTCCTTCAGGTTGATGCCGGCAAGACCGAAAGCGCGCAACACCAACATCAGCGTGACCGCCCCACCAGACATGGGTGCTGTCACCGACAAACCCTCGCCGTGGATCTCACCAACGGCATACGGAGTCAGGACGAGCTTTGCCTCCTCGAGATCGGCCTCCTCGGCAATAGCTATCTCAATGCGCTCTCCGCCGATCATCGTCTTCAGTTGATCGGAGGTGCCGTGGGCGATCTCCCGTCCCTGGTCGATGACCACGATGTCATCGGCGAGCCGCTCTGCTTCCTCCATGTACTGGGTGGTCAGGAGCAGGGTCGAGCCTTTAGCCACCAACTCTCGAATCACGTCCCACAACTCGGCTCGGCTGCGTGGATCGAGACCGGTCGTCGGCTCGTCCAGGATCAGAACGGGCGGCTCGGCGACGAGAGCACCGGCCAGATCGAGACGGCGACGCATGCCGCCCGAATAGCCCTTGACCGGCCGCTTCCCCGCCTCAGCGAGGCTGAACCTTTCGAGCAACTCGTCGGCACATGCTCTCGCCCTTTTCCGGCCAAGGTGATACAGCCTGCCGATGAGGTCGAGATTCTCAAAGCCGGTCATGTACTCGTCCACTGCGGCGTATTGGCCGCTGAGGCCGATTCGCCTCCGGACCTCTCCCGGTTCGTGGTGTATGTCGGCACCGGCGACCCTCGCCGTCCCCGCGTTGGGTTCGAGCAGGGTGGTCAGGATGGACACGGCGGTGGTCTTGCCGGCGCCGTTGGGCCCGAGTAATGCCATGACCGTTCCCTCTGGCACCTCGAGGTCGAGCCCCCTCAAGGCCTCGACGTCTCGGTACCTCTTGACGAGGCCCCGCGCCTCGATCATGTGATCCATTTCTGGTTACCTCCATCACGATTAGTCTCGTACGTCGTAAGTTGTACGGCGTAAGATATCTCATACGTCGTAAGGTTGTCAACCCGGATCGCCAAGAAGTCCGATCAGGCATGAACGACGCATTCTGTGGTTCTCCGTGGGGGTGGTGCCAGGTGGACGGTCGAAATTGGCTGGCAGCCTGGCGGCGCTGATCGCAACCTGGAAGCAGCCGACGCCCAACTGGGGTTGCGATGGGTGGCGTCAGACTCGGCGGTAACGCATTTCAGACTGACATGGGCACCGTGGGCAGGACAGGGCCGTGATTTGCCCGAGCAGTACGCCTGGAAGGAAACACAGTCTCGGTCGGGAGATTGGCGGGAGATGGTGGCGCTGATCGTTGAGATTGAGGAAGGTTCCTGCCCGGCTGGCGAAGCTGACCGGGCCGGTCCGGAGGAGGTCAGTCGTCTCCTCGAAGCCGATCGAGGCCGTCGAGCATGAGGTCGAGGGCAAACTCGAACTCGGTCTGATCGTCGCACCATCCCAATGTCTGGTCTTCGGGGTCTACGTGGACGACGGCCTCCATGAACTCGACGAAGAGAGGCAGCTCGGTGGCCATCTGGGCGAACAACTCCTCACTCATCTCCTCGTCGTCGGTCCCAGGAGCCGGATCGAACATCTCTTGGCTGAATCCGAGGGCTCGACTGCCCAAGGCGTGCATGGCGTGGTGGGCGAGGTCGTAAGACATCCCACCGGCCTGGAAGATCTCGAGGAAACCGTGGTAATAGCGAAGCACCGGACTGTTCATGGTGGTCCGGCTCTCCAACACCCAAGGTGCCCACTTGTGTCGGAGCATGACCTGGCGTGCTCGCAGAATGCGAGACCTCATCGCCTGCTTCCAATCGTCGGGGCCGGTCGCTGGTGGGAGATCGGCGACCTCGTCGAGGATCTCCTCGACGACCCTCTCGGCGACACCGTCGAGCAGGGCTTCCTTGTTGGCCACGTGGTAGTAGAGCGACATGGCCTCAACGTCGAGCGCATCGGCTAGGCCTCGCATGGTGAGTGCTTCGAGGCCGCCGCTGTCGGCCACGGCTACTGCTGCGGTCAGGATCCGCTCTCTGCTCAGCGGAGTCCTGGGGCTTGCATCCTGCCTGGTTTCAGTGGCCATCTGTTGACGAATTGTAGTGGTACGCGGTAAGGCTTGACAGCCTTACATTGTACAGCTATCTTCCCTTACATTGTACAAGGAGGAAGTCAGTGGAAGATCCCAAATCGACAGCTGCGACGCCGGAGACGAAGACGATGCGGGCGCTGGTCCAGAAGGCCTACGGTGAGAACGCCCGCGAGGTGTTCGAGATGGCCGACGTGCCCACTCCCGACATCGACTCGGACGAGGTGCTCATCCGGGTTGCCGCGTCGTCGATCAACGCACTCGACTGGCACTACATGACCGGCACGCCGTATTTCCTGCGCCTGGAAAGTGGTCTGAGCACACCTAAGAGGAGGATCCCAGGTGCCGACGTCGCCGGGACGGTTGTGAAGGTCGGCTCAGAGGTCACCGGATTCAAGCCCGGTGACGAGGTGTTCGGCGAGATCGGTGGCGGCGGGTTCGCCGAGTATGCCGCCGGCAAGGCCCGGCACCTCGCCCACCGACCGGCCAGCCTCTCCCTCGAGGAGGCCGCCACGCTCGGAGTGGCCGCATTGACTGCACTCCAGGGGTTGCGCGACTGGGCTGGGATGAAGCCGGGAGACCGGATTCTGATCAACGGTGCCTCCGGGGGAGTGGGCACCTTCGCCGTCCAGATCGCCCGGGCCCTAGGAGCCAGTCATGTGACTGCGGTGTGCAGCACATCCAACGCCGAAACCGCACGATCGTTGGGAACCGACCGGGTCATCGACTACACCCAGGAAGACTTCACCGAGATCAACGACAAGTTCGACGTGTTCTTCGACAACGCAGGGAGCAAGAGTCTCGGCCGGTCGAGGAGGCTGCTCACCGATCAGGGGATCCTGGTCATGGTCACCGGCAAGAAAGGCAACTGGTTCCGCCCCATGGACCGAGGACTCGCCGGTGTCATCCGCTCCAAGTTCTGGAGCCAGAGGTTCATCACCAAGGTGGCCAAGGCAAGCGGCGAGGACGGGACTGTTCTCGCCCAACTAGTCGACGAGGGCAAGCTCCGACCCGTCATCCACCGTCGATTCACACTGGAGGAAGCGATCGATGCACTTGCACACCAGGCAACAGGTCACGCACGGGGTAAGTCGATCGTGGAGGTGTCCTGATGCCGCTCCCCTGACGGCGTAGTCTCTGGTCACAGCGATCTGGCTGGATCCGACTGGACACCTCACGGACACCCGACGTCTCCGACTATGACTCAGTGGTGACCCGGCCTCCGAATGTTGACTCTGTCGCTCGAACGCTTCAGCCAGGGACCCGCTGCACAATTGTGTCGACTTGAGCACGGAAGCCGATTGCCTCGAGTAATGATCCGGAGGGCCAGAGCGTCGGTGACTCCCCAGTGGTCGGTCGTTCTTACGTCGCGCCACGCGAACACGACGCTCACGGCGAAGGCGACCTTCTTGGCCCGTAGCGGGGATGCCCATGAACTCACTTGGTGCGCCCGGTGATCGCACCCGGGCGACCACTCTGTCGTCCTCAGCGATCATGTCGTCGACATGAATTGTGAGTCGGGGAACACCCGACAGACCGGAGCTTGACTACCGTCCCCGCCCGTGCCCGACCTACCACATGGTGTAGTCACGTTCCTGTTCACGGACGTCGAGGGAAGCACACGTCTTTGGCAGGACGCCCCCGACGTCATGGCCCAGGCCCTCCACCTTCACGACGACGTCGTCGAGAACGCAGCTTTATCGAACAACGGTGTCCACATCGGAGCACGGGGGGAAGGTGACAGCCACTTCGTCGTCTTCTCCGTGGCGTCGGATGCAGTCGCCGCAGCAACTGCGATTCAGAGCCAACTGGCTGAGATCTCCTGGGACACTCCGAGGCCGATCAAGGTGCGGGCATCGATCCACACCGGGATGGTGGATCTACAGCTCGGCCAGTACTACGGCACACCGGTCAACAGGGCGGCGCGTCTGCGCGGGATTGCCCACGGCGGACAGACTCTCATCTCCGCCAGCACGTGGGAGTTGGTCAAGGACACCCTGCCGGACGGTGTGACTGTCGTGGACCACGGAGAGCATCGGCTTCGCGACTTGACCAGCCCGGAGCATGTCTTCGAGCTGGTGATAGACGGGCTCGAACACGACTTCCCTCCCCTGGTCTCACTGGACGCCACTCGCAACAATCTCCCGATTCAACTCACCGATTTCATCGGCCGTCCCGAGGTCGAGGAGATAAAGCGACTCGTCAGAGAGGCCAGACTCGTCACCGTTCTGGCACCGGGCGGGGTAGGTAAGACACGTTCGGCAATTCAGGCATCCGCCGAGCTCGTATCGGAGTTTCCCGACGGGGTTTTCTTTATCGACCTCGCGCCGATCGACTCACACCGGGACATCGCCCAAACCGCTGCGGAGTCGCTCGGCATCGCTCTCACCGGCAACGATGACCTCGAGACCCAGCTCCTGGCTCATCTCGTCAACGAACGCCATCTATTGATCTTCGACAACTTCGAGCATGTCATCGAAGGAGCATCGCTCCTCGCCCGGATACTGACCGCGGCACCCGGGGTGAGGATCCTGGTCACCAGCCGGGTGAAGCTGGGCATCTCCGGAGAAACAGTCATCAACCTCCCGGGCTTGATCGTCGACTGGAACACCCCTGATGAAGCCTTCGAGGCCAGTGGGGTTCGTCTCTTCATCGACGCCGCTAAGAGGGCGGATGCACTCTTCTCCCTGGAAGCCGATGACCTGGAACCCCTATCGCGCATACTTCGTCTGGTCGGTGGGACGCCGCTCGGCATCATCCTTTCGGCATCATGGGTGGACACACTCCCTGTCTCCGAGATTGCCGATGAGATCGAGAAGAGCATGGACTTCCTCGAAGCCGGCCAGACGGATCAACCGGACCGACACCGCAGCATGCGTGCTGTGTTCGAGTACTCGTGGCAATTGCTGGACGGAGAGGAGCGTCGCACCTTCGCCGGGCTGTCGGTCTTCAGGGGAGGCTTCACCAGAGAAGCGGCCGAGGCAGTCGCCGGGGCCTCGGTGCGACATCTCTCGAACTTGGTAGCCAAATCTCTGATCGGTTTCGACAGGGGGAGCAACCGGTATGCAGTACATGAGCTCCTCCGCCAGTACGCCGAGGCGGAACTGGCTGCTGACTCTGCGAGACTCGACGCGACGGCGGCCGAACACGCCCGATACTTCGCAGACCGTGCCGGAATCGCAGCCCAGAAGCTCACCTCAGGAGGCGAGCAGCACGTCGGCATACGCATTGTCGAAGAGGACATTGACAACATGAGGCTTGCCCTTCGACATGCCTGCAAGTCTGCTGATCCGGATCGTGCCCGAGCATTCTCACTGGCCTTCGGGTTGGTATACGAGATAAACGGATGGATCAAGGCGGCCGCCGAGCTGTTCGCCGAAATCAGGGAGACCTTCAAGGACAGCGAGAAAGAGGGTGCCGTTGTCACGAGAGCTCTCGCAGCAACCATCGAAGCCAAGTTCCTCACCAATCTCGGCCAGGTCGCATCGGCAGCTCCGATGGCTGAGTCGGCAGTGAGAACGCTGCGGACAACAAGCGACACCCTCGCTTGCATCATCGCTCTCGAGGCTCTGAGCGAGGTGATGACCTACCGCGGAGACGCCGATCGGGTCCTGGAGTTGAGCCTCGAGGCGAGACGACTTGGCGACGAGTCGGGCGACGCTTTGCTTTCGGCCGGGATGCGCAACTACGCGGGAGGCGCATACTTGAACCAGGGCGATGTCGAATCGGCTTTGAAGGAACTCCGTGAAGGAGAGCAGATCCTGGTAGAGGGGGGCGAGCAGATGATGCTTGGATGGAATCTCCAACTTCAGGCGTCGGTTGCCCTGATGCAGGGTCGGCTGGACGATGCCGCATTCCTCCACAGTCGACAGGTGGATATCGCACGCGACCTCGGGCACAGGCGAGTTCTCGCCGTAGGGCTGACCGGGCTCGGCCAGATTCAGATCCAGCGAGGCGAGTGGGGTGCGGCGGACCGAACGCTATGCGAAAGCCTCGACCTCTTCGAGAGAATGGGCCTCGCCACCGAGATCGGCTACGTCACGGTCTTGCTGGCAAAGGTCATCGCGAATTCAGGTGACACACAACGGGCAGCCGAGGCGGCATCCTGCGTTCGAGGCGATCCCTCGAGCGACCGGCCGTACCTCTTCCAGACCACCACGACCGCCGAGTCGGCAGCAGAGTTGCTGGACGAGCTCTCTGCGATGATGGAACCTGATGCTTTCGCGTCTGCCGTCGCCCGGGGTGAGGTGAAGGGTCTCGACGTCCTGGTCAAAGAGCTTCTGACCGAGGGCCGTACGTATCTGACAGCGAGTCCTTGACGACCATCAGTCCCAGCGAAAGAGCCCGATCGCCAGCGACCCGGCTTCGAGCACCTACGGAGCATCACCAAGAGACTGGAAGTCTCCGGCACCTCACCCGCGCAGCTCTCCGAGAGCGCCAGCACCGCCGCCCGCACCAGAAACGCAGCCATCTGACTTCTGGTAACTAATCGAGTGGGGCAGAATCGGTCGTTGGCCGGCGGGTTGCGGCCCAGAGTGATGCTTTCGTCCGCCAGCCAGCAGATGGATGCTTCCCGTCATGGAGCTGCCCAAACCGGAGGTCGACGGATCGACGGTGTCCATGACCACCATGAGTCGCCGGCCAGTGACTAGACCTTTCCGCGGTCCTTCGATGGTACTGGCGATCCAGGACAGCCGAAATAGAATCTCGGCACGGGTCAAGCAATCTGGGGGGGTTCGGCGAATGGATGAGTTCGACGTTTCCAATGACACGACCCAGTTCGAAGTCGAGGCCGAACTCGACGACCACGGTCGGCTGACCCAGGAGTGCGCAGAACGGATCAGTGCCCTGGTCGACGAGCACGGGTTTGCCGTCATGCTGGGTTTGCTGACGGAGGAGGAGTGCGACGCCGGACTCAGACTGGTGAGAGAGGTTCTCGATGACCCCAATCGGGAGAAGGCAACCTTCGCTAGCCAGACAGACATTCGTTACGGGCGCCGGGACTTCTGCCCGTTGCCCACTACCGGGCCTCTCCTCGACTACTTCGCGCTATTGGCAGATCGGGCAGCGCCAGTGCTCGTGCTCCACTGCGGACTGACCAGGTCGGTGCTGGAAATGTCAACGCTCACCAGCTACCTGGGATCCTCGCACCAGTACCTCCATCGTGACCCGTCGGGGGTTCTGTGTATGTTCGCCGCGCTTGACAACGTGTCCGACGAGCAAGGTGGCACCGTCTTCGTCCCTGGAACTCACCGATACAACGGCTCTGGCCGCCGCCATGGGGGACGAAGCGAGACTCTCATGCAGATATTCCAATTCCAGTCGAACCGCAAGGTCTACCCCTACAACCGTCAGATGCTGAAGAGGATGCTGGGAACGGGTGAAGTGAGCGAGCAGGAGTACAAGGACCGGACCTTCTCCAAGGCGGACGACAGCCACCAGCCCAACCTGCGCCGCCTTCCGAGTAACCCCTTCGTTGGCCGCTCCCACTACACCCTGAAGAAGCTCTACCGGAGGATGCGCCAGCGACAGCTGGCGCAAGAGACGTTCGAACTTGTGCAGGCCGCACCGCCCAAGGGTTCGGTTCTCATCTACCGCAGCGACATGCTTCACGCGGGGCCCGACAACCGCTCGGAGAAGCCTCGCTACTTCCTGAACATCAACATTGCCCGGGACTCGATCCACCCGAAGTTGTGGCGGGCCGGCTATTCGGCACACACGTCATTACTGGACAACCCGATGAGTCTCGGTGATCTGATTGCCCGGTCATCGCAGAACAGACTCACTAGCTCCGGTGCCCGCCTAGAGATCGAGGTCGGATGATCAAGGCCGGGCGCCCACGACAGGTCTTGGCTGTGGGCAACGCACAGTGTCCGATCGCTATCGGGCTCGGGCCGATCCACCCACGCGTGTCGCACTCGGGTTCAGGGCTTGGTGCCCTACCGACTATCCACCAAATCCTGGATCGAGATGAGCAGGGTGGTCTGGGTCGAGGCAGCGTCTCGCATCGCCAGGAACACCGGGTAGCCCAGGGTCTGGTCGTAGAGCCCGTCGACGACGGCGCCTGACGCGGCCTCCTCCTCGGCGAGGTCGAAGAGCCCGTCGATGGTGAGCGAAAAGTCGAGACCGGGGTCGCCTGGCTCAACCGCGGCGACCTCCCCTCCGACCACTGTGATCAGGTAAGGCTCGGAGAACGAGGCTTCCAGGATGTCGTGGACTGTGAGTTGATAGCGATAGTCGTCGATCCCGGCGGCCTCCCACCGCTCCCGGGCCGCGGTCAGGTCGTCGGAGTCATCCTCGGGTTCGTCGACCGCCACTAGATGGTCGATGGAGAACACCAGCCGTGGCGGGAGCTCGCTGAGCTCCGAGCCAGGCTCCAGCACCTCGATGTCGAGACCGACCCAAACCGGGTATCCCAGTTCGGGGTGGTAGTCGGCGGATCCGGTGAAGCGGGCCCCTCCGGCGACCACACCCTCGGCGGATGAGAGCATCAAGACCAGGTCGGAGAACATCTGGTCAATGGTGATCGGGGAGATGTCGCCGCCGACACCGTCGTCGTACTCCACCCGCCAGTCGGCGATCCGCCCCGCCTCGACCCGCTCCCAGATGGTCCCGGCGAGCGGGCAGTCACAACCAATGGACACCCGGAACTCGTAGGAGCGGGGCCCCTCCCCTTCCCAGAGGAGGCGAGCCTGGTCCAGTCGGTCCAGGGAGACCTGGTCGCCGGGGAGCCCGGCCTGGAGATCGCGGACCAGGAGGTGAGTCCCCCCGTCGTAGGCCCGGGCCTCCCTGTCGATCCAAATCTCGACGGGGTGGCCCAGGTTGGGGTGGTAGGCGACCTCCACATCGCGCTTCTCAGTGATCGCCGCCTCGATCTGAGTGAACAGGCCGTCGACGGTGGGCTGGGCCCCGGCGCTGGTCTCGGCGTCCCATACCACCACCTGGCGTGGACCGTCGGGGTCGCACTCCCCGCAGTCGTCTTCGATGGTGAAACGGTAGGTGTCGAGCCCGGCCTCGGCCCATCGCTCTCGTGCCGCGGCCAGTGCGTCACCAGGACCTTCCTCGGCGAGGGTGGTCGCCGTTGTCTCCGGCGCCTGCGGTGGGGCATTGGTGGTGGAAGTACCCCCGGTAGCGGCTCCGCAGGCGACGAGCAGCACCGCGGCCAAGATTCTGGTCGCCGTTCTCATGATGCTGTGACGCTCCAGGCGGTAGTGCGGTTCCACCCCTCTGTTTCGGCGCGCCAGCGGTTCGAGCTTGAGCCTCGGACGTACTGAGCCCCGGCCCGCTCGGACTGCGTGTGCCGCCCCACCAGATACCACCCATCCATGGGCCCCATCCCTTCACCTCGACGGTGCCCCGCCTCTCGCCTCGGAAACGGTCCCTCGACCAGGTGGGAGCCGGGTCATCCCGACCCCCAACTTCCAACCCAGGCCGTGGGTCCAGGCTTGACCGTTCCGGCTAGGGGGTCATCCCGAACCATGTGTGGAGCGTCGCCGCCCACTGTTCCTCATTCACCGCATGCTCGGTCCAGGTGCCGTCGCGTCGGAATTTGATCCGGTCGGAGAGCAGGGTGACCCGGTCGGGCCCACCATCGAGGAGCCGGGTTGCGAATCGGGTCGTGGTCCATTGCAGCCCCGGCTCCGTCTGCAACCAGTGGGACGCCTCCTCGAAGTCGGCGGGGGTGCGTGGGGTAGAGTCGAAGCGGTAGTGCTCCTCCACCTCGCCGCCCTCCTCGTGGGAGACCAGGGTGGTTAAACCGTCGGCGAACACCAGCCCGTACTCGCCGCTGCCCCCGTCGTGGGGGCCTTCCGACTCGAGAGGGAGGGGGCGGATGAAGGAGTCGCCAAACCCCACGTCGACCAGGTAAGGGCGGTCCAGAGTGACCTCGAGGGTGAGATGGGTGGGCATCGGGGAGATATTCCCGTAGAGGACTGTGGCGGCGAGACGCCGAACCTGGAAGCCGAGTGCGCTGAGTAGGGCGGCGAAGGCGCCGTTCAGCTCGAAGCACCACCCGCCCCGTTCCCGCTCAACGACTTTGTCCACGGTCCAGTCGTCGTCGGTCCTCACTCCTCGCCGGTGGTAGACATCGAGGTTTTCGAAGGGCACCGTCGAGAGGTGGGCCCGTTGCAGCCGCTCCAGACCGGCCAGATCGAGCTCCACCGGGGTGGTGATGCCGATCCGTTTCAGGTAGCGGTCCACGTCCACGACGGCGAATTGTGCCAGAGCCGCCGGGCTGCACGGTCAGACGCCGGTCGAGGTGGGCTCCCAACGGACTCCTACCCACCTTGTGGTGATGGCCGATGAGCAGGCCGACGTCACTTCTGACCCAACGGTTTGTCGTCGCGCAGCCGGTACATGGTCGTCGATCCCTCACGGTGAGCTTGCACCTGTCCTGTCGACTCGAGCGCCAGCAGTGTCGCCTCCGCCCGGGTCGAGTTGACAGATGGGACACGCCCCAGACGCAGCTCCATCTCGCTGAGGATAGAGAAGGCGTCGGCCTCGCCGGTGCGAACGAGGGTCTCGGTGACCGCTCGCTTCATCTCACGATTGTCCACCACACCCAGGAACGACGTTGCGGTCCGGCCAGAGACCTGCCCCCACCCCAGAAGGATCCGCGGGCCGACGAGCAGAAACAGAAAGCTGATTGGAAGATAGAAGAACGACTCGGGGATGGTGTCGATGATCCACGAACCGATCTGGCTCTCTACACCTACGGCGACCAGGATCGGCATGGCGAATCCCCCGAACATGAGGCCTATCAGGGCGATTGCGATCGTGAATCCGACTATCCCGAGGGGGAGGCGCAACAGAATGAACCCGATTTCCCGCCAGGTTTGCCTTGCGGAGAAGAGGTCAAGGAGATGCTGCCAGAAGCTGCCGTACGATGAAGGCCTCATCGGTGGTCGGCGTGGCATCGACGCATCAAGAAGTGACCAGGCCAGCCGCCGCTCCATGGTGGCCATGGCTCGCACGAGGATCAGTGTCGCGACCAAGACCGGTATCCCGAGAAGGGTGATCACGAGGCCAAGGCCGAGAGCGAAACTGGTGACGACGACGGTGAAGCCGAAGATCCCGATGGGGAGTCCCAGCAGCGAGTAGACCAGGGACCCGTAGGTCCGCCTGTCGGAGAAGGCGCCGAGCAGCCAGCTCAACCTCGCCCCTCCGACGTGCGGGACTCCCGTTCGATCATGATCTCTTCGGGCGTCTTCACCACGAACGCATACACGGCATGAGCTGCGATGAAGATCCCCCATCCGAAGAGCGGGTAGACGTACCACGGGAAGGTGGAGTCGCCGAGCGCCCAGGTGATCACCAGGAACACCTGCGTGGTCAGGTAGACCGCAAAGTGGAGCCAGAACCACTGGCGGCGGGCAATCCGATTCGCCTCTCGCTCCCTGGCCGCCATCTTGCTGAATTCATCCATTGTCTTCTCCTTTGTGAATCGTCTTTTCGATCTGGGTATGGGCTTGGGCAAGAATGTCCATGATCTCCTGTTGTTGGAAGGGATTGGCGAGTCGACGTCGCAATACCGAGAGGGAAGCGAAGTGGTCGAGCAGCGATCCGATCGCGACCCGGTCCTCGGCCTGCGCCGCCCTAGCGCTCAGCGAGGGCCAGCGACTCCGCCAATCGGACGACTCCACTGCCCGACTACCCACGTCGGTGAGGGCGTACATCCTGACCTCGTCCTGTTCGAACATGCGCAGGTAGCCGGTTTCGACCAGGGCGAGCAAAGCCGGATAGATGGCGCCGGGGCTGGGTTTCCAACCTCCGCCAACCCGACTCTCCAACTCGCTCATGATGGCATACCCGTGGGCATCGCCGAGGTCGGCCAGCACGACGATGATCGCCTGCTTCAGCTCTCCTCGTCGAAAGACTCTGCTCATAACGTAAGTTACGATAATTTATAACGTAACTTACGTCAAGTAGACGTTCCTTGGTGCGAGCGACCAGACGTGAACACTCTGGGAGCGCTCTGCAACCCGTGTTCGAACGGGCAGGCCAACGGCAAATGAACCCGGGGGATCGGGCTCATCCTGCGGAAGGAGACTCGATCCTCCCCGAGGCCGATGCCGACCCCGAGTCTCCGGCAATACCATGACCTGGTGAGCTCTCGCCAGAGACCCTGGGGGCCCCTCCTCTTCGACATCGCTATTGCGGTGGGGCTTCTCGTCATCGCCCTGACCACCAGCCGAATGGGGGTGACCACCGGACCGGCGCTGGGGGAATACCGGAGTGAGCCCGACGCTCTCAACGCCTTCTTCATCGTCGTGATGACCCTTCCCCTGGCGATGCGGCGTCTCTATCCGGTGACAGTCTTCGTGGTGGTCCTGCTCGCCTGGGCGGCAGATCGGGTGTTCGACTACCCGAGCAACCTGGCGGCACTGGGGATCGTCCTCGCCTTCTATACCCTCGGCGCCGAGCTGTCTCGGAAGCGCTCCTGGCGCATCGGGGGTGTGGCCGCGGTCCTCATCGTGGCCTTCACCGTTGTGGGTGCCATCACACTCGAATCGGTCGACACCGCCGCCGTCTTCTCCACAATCATCAGCACGGTCACTCCGCTGCTGGTCGGCCGGGAGATGCATGAGAGGCGGCAACGCGTCGAGGAGTTGCGGGAGAGGGCGGAGAAGGCGGAGCGGGAGCGGGAGGAGGAGGCACGGCGGGCCGTCGCCGACGAGCGGGTGCGCATCGCCCGCGAGTTGCACGATGTGGTGGCCCATCAGATGTCGGTGATGACCCTCCAGGCCGACGGAGCACGCCGGGTGGCCGACGGGAGCGACCCGCGAGTCATCGCCGCCCTGGAGACCATTCGTGAGGCCGGCCACCGCGGTCTGGAGGAGATGCGGCGGATGGTGGGGCTGCTCCGCACCCAGACCGAGATCGAGCCGCCCACAGAGCCACTTCCCGGTCTCGGCGACGTCGAGCCTTTGGTCTCCCAGGTCAGGGGAGCGGGGGTCCCGGTTGATCTGGTGATCGAGGGCCGGGTGCGTCCCCTCCCGGAGAGCACCGAGCTCACCGCATTCCGGATCATCCAGGAGTCACTCACCAACGCCGTTCAACACGGTGGCCCCAACGTGGCCACCGTGGTTCGAGTGCAATACGGCGAGAGCCACCTCTACTTGATCGTCGAGGACGACGGCAGGGGGGCAGCGGCCCCTTCCGGGTCACCTCCCGGTCATGGCCTGGTGGGGATGAGGGAGAGGGTGGCCGTTCTCGGTGGCGAGTTCATTGCCGACCCCAAGCCCGGTGGTGGCTATCGGGTCAGGGCTCGCATCCCGGTGGAGACGTGATCAGGGTTCTCGTCGCTGACGACCAGGCGATGGTGCGCTCGGGTCTCCGGCTGATACTCGAAGGCGAGGATGACATCGTGGTGGTCGCCGAGGCGGCCAACGGAGAAGAAGCGGTCCGTCTCGCCCGACGGGAGAAGCCCGACGTGATCCTCATGGATGTGCGCATGCCGGTGATGGACGGACTTGAGGCAACCGGTCGGATTACTCACGAACTCCCTGAGGCACGGGTCATAGTCCTCACCACTTTCGACCTCGACGACTATGTCTACGGCGCCCTGCGCAGCGGTGCCAGCGGGTTCCTCCTCAAGGACGCCGGAGGCGACCAGCTGGTGGAGGCGGTCCGGGTGGTGGCCTCGGGTGACGCCCTCATCGCCCCCTCGGTGACCAAACGGCTCATCTCCGAGTTCGTTGGGCGGCCGGAGACCACCCAGCCGAAAGGGCTCGACACCCTCACCGAGCGTGAGTTGGAAGTGCTCCTGCTGATAGCCAAGGGGCTGTCCAACCTCGAGATATCCGAGCTGCTGTTCGTCTCGGAGACCACGGTCAAGACCCACGTCTCCCACATCCTCACCAAGCTCAACCTCCGCGACCGGGTTCAAGCAGTGGTCGCCGCCTACGAGTCGGGTATGGCCACACCGGGCGGCTGATCCTCCGCGGGGAGGAGACGCATCCCGATCCCTCATCCCCACCGACTAGCCAGGAACCTCCTCGAGCCCGATGACACGCGACGGGATGGCGCGCAAGCTCGCACCAGAGCGAGAAAGCGACCAAGGAGGCTCTCATATGACACTGGTACCAGAGCGAGTCGAGACCGGGGTGGCTGCCCGAATGGAGGGCGGCGTCAAGGTCTACGGCTCCGGCGACACCGAGGTCCGCGCCCTCGACGGGGTGGACATCGGGTTCGAGCGACAGCGTTTCACTGCCATCATGGGCCCATCAGGTTCGGGCAAGTCAACCCTGCTTCATACCCTGGCCGGGTTGGATTCCCTCTACTCCGGCCGCACCTTCATCGGCGACGTCGAGTTGGGATCCCTCAACGACCGCAAGCTCACCCTGCTGCGGAGAGAGAAGGTGGGATTCATCTTCCAGGCCTACAACCTGATACCCACCCTGAGCGCAGATGAGAACATCAGACTTCCTATCTCCATCGCCGGGGACAAACCCGACGAAGACTGGTTCAACGACGTAGTGGGAATCCTGGGGCTGGCCGACCGTCTCGGCCACCGTCCCTCCGAGCTGTCCGGTGGACAGCAGCAGCGAGCGGCGGCGGCCCGAGCACTGGTCTCGCGCCCCGAGATCATCTTCGCCGACGAACCTTCGGGAAACCTCGACTCCAGGTCGGGAGGCGAGCTGCTCGAGTTCATGCGCAGGGCGGTCAAGGAGCTAGGACAAACCATCGTGATGGTCACCCACGACCCGGTGGCCGCCGGCTATTCCGATCGTGTCGTCTTCCTGGAGGACGGGACGGTGGTCGGCCAGATGGACAACCCCACACCCGAGTCGGTCATTGACCGAATGAAGACCCTGGGAGGCTGAGCCATGATCCGCACTGCCATCAAAGGCCTCACGGCCAACCGACTTCGTCTCCTGCTCACCGCGGCATCGATCGTGCTGGGTGTGGCCTTCGTGGCCGGTTCCTTTGTCTTCACCGACACCATCGGGGCACGCTTCCAGACCCTGTTCGACGATGTCTATGCAGGGGTGGATGCCACCGTCCGTCCCGACCAGGAGGTCTTCGGGCCCGGTCAAGGCAGTCTCGACGAGGGCATCCTCGGTGAGATCGAAGCCGTCGAGGGCGTTGGGTCGGCTGCCGGGTCGGTGGCCGGGTTCGCCCAGATCATCGACGCCGACGGTGAGCCCTTGGGGGGCCAGGGACCACCCACCCTCGGCTTCTCTTGGGTTGACGAGCCCGCACTCAACCCAATGGCTATCTCCAGTGAGAACGGGCGTGCCCCCCGGCATGCCGGCGAGGTAGCCATCGACGTGGCCACCGCGAAGAACGAAGGGTTGTCCGTGGGAGACCGGGTTGACATACAGACCATCGGGGGCGTCCATACCTACACCATCGTCGGCCTGGCCAACTTCGGCACCGAGGACAACCTGGCCGGCGCCACCCTCACCTCGTTCACCCTGGCCGAGGCGCAGGAGCTCTTCGACCTCGAAGGAAGGCTGAGCGTGGTCGACGTGGTGGCCGCCGAAGGCGTCGAGCCGGAGGCATTGATTGCCGGCCTGTCCGCCATCGTCCCTGACCGCGCCGAGGTGGTCACCGGCGACCAGCAGACTCAGGAGCAATTCGACCAGCTCACCGAAGGGTTGGGATTCCTGGAGACCGCGCTGCTCGGCTTCGCCGGGATCGCCGTGTTCGTAGGGGCGTTCGTCATCCAGAACACCTTCCGCATCACAGTGGCGCAGCGGGTTCGCGAGCTGGCTCTGCTCAGGGCAGTTGGAGCCACCGGATCCCAGGTGACCCGTTTGGTGCTGGCTGAGGCTCTCATTGTTGCGGTGGTCGCCTCCGCGGTCGGCGTCCTCGCCGGCATTGGGGTAGCGGAGCTGATCAAGACGGGGATGGACACCGCCGGCTTGAGCATTCCCGACGGTCCGCTCACCGTGGCGCCCCGCACCATTGCCGTGTCAATGGTCGTCGGGATCACCGTGACAGTCCTTGCGGCTTTGCTGCCGGCGAGGCGAGCCTCGTCGATTCCACCTGTGGCCGCCATGTCGGATGCCCATGCCCGCACATCACCCAAGTCGCTGCGAACCCGGGCGCTGGTGGGTGCCAGCCTGGCCGGCGGCGCGGCGGTGGCCATGACCGCGGGGTTGCTCGCGGGGAACGGCGCTTCGGCTGCCCTGGTGGTGGGAGGCGCCCTGGGTCTGTTCTTGGGGATGTCCACCCTGGCCCCGCTGGTGGCTGTCCCGGTGGCACGGATTCTCTCCGCCCCGATCCGGGGAATCACCGGGAAGCTGGCCCGGGAGAACACAGCGCGACAGCCCCGGCGCACCGCTTCGACGGCTTCAGCGCTGATGATCGGAGTGGCCCTGGTGGTCTTCACTTCGATATTCGCCGCTTCGATCAAAGCCTCGGTCGCCGAAACTCTGGAGAGCTCTTTCCCGGCCGACCTGGCCTTCGCCTCCACCAATATCACCGTAGGTGTCAGCCCGGCGGCGGTGGAGCGCCTCGAGGGGCGTCCCGAGTTCTCGGTGGTGTCAGCGGTAAGCATGGGCACCTTCGAGATCGAAGGCGAGGAGATCGGCGTGGTCGGAGTAGAGCCCGAGACGGTGTCCCGGGTCTACGACATTGGAGCCTCCATCGACATCTCACGTGTCGGCGACGGGCTGATGGTTCACGAGGACGTTCTCGAGACCCGAGGTTGGTCTGTCGGTGATGTCATCTCCATCGACTACTCCGGTGGCAAGAACGTGAGCACCGAGATCGTGGGGACCTTCATCGACCAGACCTTCGCCGCCTTTGTCATTTCCGAAGAGGTGTTCGTCGAGCTGATCAGTGACGATCTGATTGCGATCTCGTTTGCCCGGCTCGCCGATGGAGTGAGCCTGGACGAAGGTCTCGCTGCGGCCGAGACGGCGATGGCGGGGTTCCCCAATGTCGACATCAATACCAAGTCGGATCAGATCGCCGATGCCGAGGCCCAGGTCGACCAGCTGGTCGCCCTCTTCTCTGGTTTGCTCGGCCTGGCGCTGGTCATCGCCCTGCTGGGCATCGCCAACACTCTCGCTCTCTCCATCGTGGAGCGGACCCGGGAGATCGGGCTGCTCCGAGCCGTCGGCATGTCCCGCCGTCAGGTGAGACAGACCATCCGCTGGGAGGCCGTCATCACCGCGGTGTTCGGGGCACTGCTGGGGCTCCTCATCGGGGTTGGCATCGGGTTCGGCGTTGTCACCTCTCTGGATGACAGCGGGCTGGGCAGCTTCGCCATTCCCTGGGGCCAACTGGCTATCGGACTGGTGGCCGCGGCACTGGCCGGCCTGATCGCCTCGCTGGGCCCGGCCCGCAAGGCCGCCAGGATGGATGTTCTGCGAGCAATCGCCTACGAGTAGCCGTCTGGGACGGGCCCGGGAGACCGGGTCCGTCTCACCTCACCCCGACAGCTGCCCTATCAGTGCCATTGGTCACATCCACGCCTCTGCCATCGACTGGAGACCTAGGACTTTTCGGGTGGGGGCGGTTCCCCGTCGCCAAGATCGGCATTGGCCTGGAGGAACTCTTCTCTGGCCATCTCCCCCCTGGCATAACGCATGCGCAAGGTGGCGAGGGCTTCATCGGATCTCGATCCGGGACCGCTGCGAGCGTTGCGCTGCCACAAGAGGAAAACACCAACGATCAACAGAGCGAGGAAAGCAAAGAACATGAGGACGGCCAGCAGACGGAGACCGATGCCATAGTCCCATGGCCGGAACCCACGTCCACCCATCCAAACCGCGAGCAGATTCGACATAGGGCTGACGCTACCCGCCCGGGTGTTAATACCGGTTAAGGGTGAGGGCGACTCTTCACACCATCGGATCGAGTGAACACTGAAAGTCGCGCCGTGTCCGGCCGGTGGGCGATAGGTTGCCGGGATGCGACGCAGGTTCCAGCAGGTCGATGTGTTCGGGTCGGGTCCCTTCTCGGGAAACCCCCTGGCGGTGGTACTGGATGCCGACGGACTGTCAACCGAAGAGATGCTGCGCTTCACACGGTGGGCCAATCTCTCGGAATCGACCTTTCTCCTCCCCCCTACCACGCCCGAGGCCGACTATCGGGTCCGCATCTTCACTCTGGCCGGTGAGCTCCCCTTCGCTGGTCATCCCACGCTCGGCTCGTGTCATGCTTGGCTCACGGCCGGAGGTGAGCCGGCTGGGGAAGACACGATCGTCCAAGAGTGTGGGGCCGGGCTCATCCCGATCAGGAGGGACCGAAGCCGGCTCGCCTTCGCCGCACCGCCTGTGATTCGATCGGGCCCGGTGGACCCGGTCTTCGTCGAGGAACTGGCCGATATCCTCGGCCTCGAGGAAGCCTCGATCGTCGACTCGCAGTGGGTCGACAACGGCCCGGGGTGGGTCGGATTTCTCCTCTCGGCCGCAGATGTAGTCCTGGAGGTCGAGCCCGACTTCTCCCGCTACACCGGTTCATCCAGCCTGGACATCGGGCTCGTCGGGCCCTATCCCCAAGGCTCGGAATGCGCCTTCGAGGTGCGGGCCATATTCAGCGACGAACACGGGGCGGCGCGCGAGGACCCGGTGACAGGCAGCCTCAACGCGTCCCTGGCGCAGTGGCTCATATCGACCGGTCGGGCCACTGCCCCCTACATCGTCGCCCAGGGTGCCCACATGGGCCGGAGGGGTCGAGTTCATATCTCACAGGACGCCGAGGCGGTATGGGTCGGCGGGGATACCGAGTCATCGATCGAGGGGCACATCGAAATCTGAGACCCGGGTGGGAGCTCGGTCACAAGACCAGCTCGGTCACCGAGCGCACCTTCACCAAGTGGTCGGGCGCAAGATCGTAAGGATCGACCAACACGGCTTTGGCCATCGACGCGGCCAAGGCACCATTGACGTCGTGGAACACCGAGTCCCCGACGTACCAGGCTTGGGATGGGTCTACTCCCATTCGCTGCAACGCCGCTTCGAAGATCCGCGGGTCTGGCTTCGACACGCCGACGTCGTGGGAGTCGATCACGAACTCGAAGAGGTGGGCCAGGCCGGCACGGGCCAATGACTCGGTTACCGATCCGTCCGAGTTGGACACCACTGCCACCCGGATCCCACTCCGCAGCATGGCTTCTATCGCCTCGGCCACTCCGTCGAGAGAGTGATTCCACAACCCGTAGCCACGGGCGATCCGTTCCCCGGCGAGATGGGGGTCGGCTACGCCGAGCAGGCCAAAATATCGCTCCAGCCACCAGTCCCAGTCGAGAGCGTGGCCTTGGAGACGCCGATCCGAGAACTCGGCCATGGCCACGTAGTGGGCGCGGTGGGCGGCCATGGCGTCGATCGGCCTGCCGAGACGAGCGCTCATCTCCTCCGGGTCTTGGAGGATGAGCGTGCCTCCGGCATCGAACAGGACGGCGATGGGGCGATGTGCAGACACCCTGTGAGTATCCCATCTCGGCGACGGTCTTCACATGCCGGCGATTGCAACAACTGGCGCGAATCCTTTGAATCTCAGAGCTCCATGCCCTCGCCGAAACGACCTCTCGCCTCCATCGGGATCAGCGGCTTATCCGCTCGGGCCTTGATCTGTTGCACCGACCAGGTGTTCCCGTCGGGATCACTGAAACCGAAGAGAGTTCCACCGTCGCGGTCGTCGAAGACGATGATCTCGCTCGCCTCGACTCCTCGATCGAGGAGCTCCTGTCGGGCGATGGCGGCGTCGGCTACCACCAGCTGCAGTCCCCTCATCGAGCCGGGCGCCATCTCCCGGTGGGCGGGAAGGTCGCCGAGAACGATCGAGCAACCAGAGCCAGGTGGAGTCAACTGCACCACGTGCATCTGCTCGGTTCTGGTGTCGTGGTCGAGATCGAACCCGACCTGATCCCGGTAGAAGGCCACCGACTTGTCGATGTCGCTAACCGGGAGCAGTACTACCTCGAGAGTCCAATCCATGATGTGCTCCTTTGAGATTCGACTCAGAGCGAAGCCAGGACCTTGTCGAGGCGCTCGTAGCCCTCGGTCATTCCCGATTCCATACCGCTCGAGACCATGCCGTCCCGTGCCTCCAATGACGGATAGGTGGCGTGGCCACGCACCCGACTGCGCCCGTCTCCGAGGTCCTCGAAGGTCAGGCTCTCGATGCTCACCACATCGGGGAAACCTTCGAACTCGAAGGTTTGAATGGCGAACTCGTTGTCACGGACCACGTGGTAGACGCCGTTGAATGCGTATTCCTCGCCCTCGTTGCCGCGCTGGACGAAACGAAAGCGCCCGCCGGTTCTGAAGTCGTAGCTGTCGATGTCTGTGTCATAGCCATCAGGGCCGAGCCATTGCTTGACCAGATCGGGTTCCTTGTGAGCCCGGAACTCCGCCTCGATCGGAGCGTCGAACTCGCGGTCGAATTCGATGAAGGGCAGGCCCTCAGGAACGTTGACATTGAGTGGGTTGGTCATTTCTCTTCCTTTCCTTGGGTGGCAGCGCCGTCGGCGCCGTCGATGGTTTCAAGCACGGCGTCGAGACGCCGGTACTGCTGTTCGTGCACCAGCCGGTACCTGTCGATCCAGGCGGTCATCGCCTCCAGGCGGGCCGCGTTCAGGTGAACTGGTCGGCGCTGGGCGTCGCGGGTGCGTGTGACCAGTTCCGCCTGTTCCAATACCTGTATGTGCTTCGAGACCGCCTGTTTGGTGATCTCGAAAGGCTCGGCCAGCTCGTTGACCGTGGCCTGGCCCCGGCTGAGGCGGGCGATGATCCCCCTCCGCACCGGGTCGGAAAGGGCTGCGAAAGCCCGGTCGAGACGGTCGTCGGTGGTCGGATCAAAGATCATTAGTCAACTAATTCTTTTATCAACCATATGATTGACTATCATACGCGTTGGGAGGTGAGTGTCAAGTCCCCGGCGTGACGGACTTGCCGCCACCTACCCGGAGTGCCTGCCCACGATCCGCCTCTCGAGACGTCGGCAGAGGTCAGTCAACTCCACCTCGTCGCGAATCGGCGACCCCGACCGACTGACATGTAGTACGTCGATGGCTTGATCGGCCCTGGTGTCGATCCTCGCCAGATGAAGGTCCAGACCCTCCGCATACAGCGCCTCGACCACATCGACCAACAGACCCACCCTGTCGGTGGCTCGGACCTCGAGCACGGTGTTCAGATGGGGCAGCTCGGGACGGGGGCGCACCGTCACCGGCGACTGCCGCCGACTGTCATAGGCGGCTGCCCGCTGGCGGACCCGCTCGAGCACGGCGCTGCCATTTGACTGCAGTCCGGCCAGGGTTTCCTCGACTCGCGGCCAACGCTCGGTGTCCACCGGATCGCCACTGCGATCGTCTCGCACTTCGAAGACGTCGATGACAACCCCGTCGGCGCGCGTGAAGAGACGAGCGTCGTGCACCCCGATCCCATTGGCGGCCAAGGCCCGGCACACCGAGAGCAGAAACCCTCTCCGATCGTGCCCCACGACCAACACCCGCTCTCCCGATTCGCCCACCGAGAGAACGGTCTCGTCGACGAGACCCGAGATCACTTCGAGGTGCCACGCGACTTCTCCCGCGTCAGTGACCAGGGCATAGTCGGGGGGCAGGGCCGAGAGATGCTCGTCCACGGTTTCGACCGTGAGCCTTCCCTGGGAGAGCCCGGCCACATCCTCGGCCCGAACCACTGACACTTCCGTTCCATCCTCGAGCCGGGCCGCCACCCGCAGGTAGAGCTGGCGGAGCAGCGTCTGTTTCCAGTCCGACCACATGGTTCGACCGGTCGCCCTGGAATCGGCGATTGTCAGCAGATAGAGGATCTGAAGAATCGCCATCTGGCCTACTGTCCGGGCCACCTCGTCGATCACGTCGGGACTCGCGATGTCACGTCTCAAGGCCGTTCTCGCCAACAGCAAGTGATGACGAACAGCCGGGACAACGAGCTCCACGGTGGCCGGGGAGAAGCCGGCGCGCTTCAGGAATCCTGCTGCCACCTCGGCTCCTTTCTCGGAGTGATCGCCACCGGCACCCTTGCCGATGTCGTGAAGGAAGGCCGACAGGAGAAGGCAATCTTGGGCCGGGTCGAGATCGGTGAGTATCTGGGTGCCTATCGCATCGGGCTCGCCCATCAGTCGGACCATCTCATCGGTTGTCCTCCACAAGTGGGCGTCGACCGGGTGCTCATGGAATGCCGCCAACTGCGGCCTGGCTGAGATCGCCTCCCACTCGGGGAACTCCCGGTGGGCCCACCCGATCTCCTCCAACCAGCCAAAGACCACACGGCCCCGCTCCCCGGCCGCAATGAGCTGCAAGAGGGCCAGTCGATCGCGCTTCGCCCAGTTGCCCCGGGAGGGGCGGTCCAGTGTGGCTCGTGCCGACACGTCGGCCATGGCCCCCGCCGGTCCGGTAGCCAGGGCAGCCGCTGCCGCAAGCGGGCCGACTGCCTCACCTGGCGCTCCCCCTACCCGCCGCCGGCCCACCTTGCCCAGCACCCGCCGCCCGAGTCGTGCCACGGGATCCCCGGAGCCCAACAGGTCCGGCCACCGGTTCTCAGCTAGCCGATCGCCCAACTGCAGCGCTCGACACAGGTCCCGGCTCACTGTCGCCACATCGTTGTCCAGCCAGCGGGCAACCGGTTCTCGAACATCGAAGTCATAGACGTCGAAGGCTCTCCCCCCGGAGGCGTGCAACCCGTTTCGCACCGCCAGCAGAGTCGACCGGGCCGCCCGCTCATCCACCGTCTCATCTTCCCAACCCCGGCCCAGCAATTGGGCACGTCGTCTCTCCCAACCCAACGCTTGGTATGTCCTGAGTCCCCCTCTACCCGACTTCACGTTGGCAGCCATCACCGGATAGGGCTCTATCTTGCGTCGCTCACGTTCTATGACGGCAAGGTGGGGCGCTAGCGGGCGGCTCGCAGTCACTCCGGCCAACTCCTTCTCCAGGTCGACCAGCAACGTCGGGTCGCCTGCAACGAGACGAGCCGACAACAACGAGGTCATCGAGTCGATTCGGTCCCTGGCCGCAGCGCCACATTCGCGCACAGTTCGCACCGAGTGGCCTACCTTGAGATTCGCATCCCACAGCGGGTAGAGGACTGCCTTCACCAGACGATCCGTGTCTCCCCCGGCGTGGAGCAACATGACATCGACGTCGGACCACAGACACAGCTCTTTCCGCCCGTAGCTGCCTAGTGCGACCACCGCCCAATCCCCGGTGACCTCGCGGAACAGCTGGTCGACTGCGTCGTCGAGGGCGGCGGTCAGAACCATGCACGTGTCCAACCCTCCATTGCCGACGGCTTCGATCCGCAGCCGATCACGCGTCGCCAGGAAACCGTCCAATGGGTTCACGCCGGACTCCCGCGTCGCCGGGCAGGAAGGTCAGACTGCGTCTGGCCCGCGCTCTCCGGTCCGGATACGGACCGCGGCCTCGACCGGAAGCACCGCGATCTTGCCATCGCCGATCTCCCCGGTGTGAGCCGCACGTTCAATGGTCTCGACGGCTACGTCCGCCAGCTCGTCCGGCACCAGCACCTCGATCCTCACTTTGGGCACGAACTCGACTTCGTATTCTGCGCCGCGGTAGACCTCGGTTTGCCCCGACTGGCGACCGAACCCCTCGACGTCAGAGGTGGTCATCCCGCTGACACCGACGCCAGTCAGCGCGGTCTTCACATCCTCCAGTTTGAAGGGCTTTATGTAGGCGATGATCAGCTTCATTGTTCCGGCCCTCTCAACGACTATCGGTGACGTAGGCGCGCTCTTCGTGCAAAGAGATGTCCAAACCTTCGATCTCGACTCGCTCCTCGACACGCAAACCGACTGTTGCGTCGACGATCTTGGCGATGATCCATGTTGCCACGAAGCTGAACACCATGACCGCCACCACCGCCAGCACCTGTTTGCCCAACAGAGCCGCGCCCCCATACAGGAGCCCGTCGGCACCGCCCTCGTTCACCGAGACCTGGGAGAACACTCCGAGCAGGATCGAGCCGACGATCCCTCCCACGAGATGGACGCCGACCACATCGAGCGAGTCGTCGTAATTGAACCGGTACTTCAGCGACACCGCCAGATAACAAAGGGCGCCGGCGGCGAGACCGAACACGATCGCCGACTGCGGTCCTACGAACCCTGCGGCCGGCGTGATAGCCACCAGGCCGGCCACCGCCCCAGAGGCAGCACCGAGAGTGGTCGGCGCCCCGGTCTTCCGCCATTCGGCGGCGACCCACCCCAGGGCTCCGAGAGCAGCTCCGATCTGAGTGGTGACGATGGCGTTGATCGCCACATCGTTGGCCCCGAATGCCGAGCCGGCATTGAAACCGAACCAGCCGAGCCAAAGGATCCCGGTGCCGATCAAGGTCAGCGGCAACGAATGGGGGCGGATGGCCTCCTGTCCGAACCCGCGCCGTGGCCTGAGAAGGATCACCAAGGCCAGAGCGGCGATCCCGGCGTTGATGTGCACCACCAGGCCACCGGCGAAATCGAGCACACCAAGATCGGTGAGCCAGCCGTTCCACGCCCAGTGCGCCACGATCGGGTACACGATCACGGCCCACAGCGTCACGAACAGGACCCACGCCGAGAACTTCATCCGCTCGGCGACTGCTCCCGAGATGAGGGCGGGTGTGATGATGGCGAAGGTCATCTGGAACATGACATTGAGCAGGTCCTCACCTGAGGACACGTTGCGCAAGAACAGATAGTCGAGGTTGCCGATCAACGGGACGCCGTCGGCGAAGGACAGGCTGTACCCAACCACGATCCACACCACCGTCACGATCGAGATGGTGAAGAAGCTCATCAGCAGCATGTTGAGCACATTTCGCGAACGGACCATGCCGCCATAGAAGAGAGCCAATCCCGGCGTCATGAACAAGACCAGGGCTGAACTGGTCAGAACCCAGGCGATATCACCGGACTCCACGGCTTCCTCCTCAAGTCGTAACGGCGGAACAGTTTCATCTCTACGTTTCTGGAGTGTTTCAGAGCCGTTTCGGTCCGATTAATCAGACAGTGGTCGGCTTCCCCAAGCGTCGCACCGAGCACACCATGATCGCGGCGACGGCGATACTGGGGCCGATTCACGCCACGAAAAGCAGGTCGGCTCATGTCGGTTCCGGCGACGCAACTCAATACCATGCTGGCGAAGCTGGCTGTCGGACGATCCATACCCTTGCTGGTTGGTCTCGACGGGCGAAGCGCGGTCGGTAAGTCCACACTGGCATCCCAGGTCGGCGCCGACATCGCAGCCGCCGTGATCGACGGTGACGACTTCTACTCGGGTGGCACCGCTGCCGAGTGGGATGCCATGACCCCGGCTCAAAAGGTAGCCCACTGCGTCGATTGGAGACGTCAGCGACCGGTGCTCGAGGCTCTCTGCGCCGGCAAACCCGCGTGCTGGCATCCCTACGACTGGCACGCCGACGACGGCCGGTTGGTCGAGACGCCGACCACGTGTCAACCGGCGCCAATCGTCATCCTCGAAGGCGTCTACAGCACCCGGCCGGAATTGGCCGATCTCCTCGATTTCCGGGTCCTCTATGAGGCTCCCTCCGACCTGCGCCGGGACCGGCTGGTGCTACGGGAGGGGAAGGACTTCCGGACGGAATGGAATGACCGCTGGAGCGAGGCCGAGGATTGGTATTTCAGCAGGGTGATGCCGCCGGAGGCCTTCGATCTGGTCCTTTCGGCCATCTGACCTCGGGCGGGTCACCCGTTGGACCAAACCGCCCAGCTCCCGTCGAAGATCTTGACCGGACTACCAGATTCGACATCTTGAACCCATATCCCGGGCTGGCTGTCGATTGCACCGACCAAGACGACGGCCGACGAGTCGGGCGACCACAACCGGAGGGACTGGGAGTACTGGTCGAAGAACTGCAGAACCTCACTGACAAAGCCGGGCTCGGGTGTGATGGTCGAGAGACTCCTCGTGGTCCCATCGTTCCAGACCAGGACCTCGGTCTCCACCCCTTCCCCGGTCGGTTCGAGAACCAACAACGACTCGCCGTCGGGGCTCCAGAAGAACCCGATGGAAGGGCTGGAGGTGACTTCGCTCACTTCTCCGGTCACCACGTCGACCACGGCGACTGCGTTCGTCGGCAGCGCCGGTGTCTGCGACAGAGCGACGCTGATCCCGCCGTTGTCTTGGCTCACGAACGACTGCACTGCCACCCGGCTGCCCTGGTGGTTGGCCACCAATGCGATCGACCCTGTGGCTGTGGCCAGAACTCGAGCCTCACCTGATGGGTCCTTGACCTCGAGACCATCGACGCCCAGGTGAAAAATTCCCGACGGGGTCCAGTGCGGCGATTGGTAGGTCTCCCCAGTTGCTCCGAGATCTGTTGGGGCCCCCTCTAGGTCGAGGATGCCAAAGATCGTCTGTCTGACGTGGACGACAACCCGGTCGCTTTCCGGGCTCCAAGAGAAGTAGAACGGCGTGCCACTGGCCAATATCGACGTGGTGGCGGCGGCGACGTCGATCATCTCGAACTCGATATCACCTTGAGGCCCGTTGTGGAGGGCTCCGATCGCCTCCCCATCCGGTGACCAGTAGAGGTAGAACGGCGGTGCGCTCATTGTGATGGTCTTCGGGTCCTGGCCATCGGGGTCGCTGAGACCGACCCCGAACCCGGTCTCAGTGATCTCAGCCCAAGCGACTCGATCGGAATGGGGCGACCAGGACGGCTGTGAATACCGGGCGGTATCGCCTGCGTCCCCGGTGATCGGTGAAGGATTGGTGCCGTCGGGATCGATGGTGACGACGTTGCCTTCGCTGTCGAGCACGACCAGCCGACCCGGGAGCCCGGCAACTCCGGTTGGCTCCGCAGCCAACTCAGTGGTCGGGGTAGCCGTGGTGCCGTCGACGGTGCACGCGGCGGACAAGAGCAGAATCACCATGGCGACGGAGACACGACGCAACATCTGAGGTCAAGAGTACCGATGACCCGCTACGGGTCTACCTGCCCGATCACCCGGGCGAACAAGGCATGGTCGACACTGCCCCCGCTGACGATGCACACGCTGGGCCCACGCTCTTCCCTCGGGGTGGCCAATGCCGCGGCTAGCGCGGCAGCCCCTGCGCCTTCGGTCACCAGCTTGCTCCGCCACGCGAGACGGCGCATCGCCCCCATGACCTCTTCCTCGGAGACCAGCACCAACTCGTCGACCAATCTCCTCAGCATCGGATACATCTCGTCGGTGATCACCGGTGTCGACGCACCCTCGACGATCGTGTCCTGCCATTCGATCCACTTCGGTCCCCCCGCCTCGAACGCCGCGGCCAGAGCCGAATTCACCTTCGCCTGAACCGCGTAGACCCGAACCGATGGCTTGAGGCTCTTGAGGACCGAAGCCACCCCGGCGATGAGGGCACCACCACCGACCGGCACGAAGACCGAGGCGAGACCGGGCAAGTCGTCGTAGATCTCGAGACCGATGGTGCCGTGCCCGGCGATCATCAGCGGGTCCCCCCACGGGTTGAGGTAGGCGAAGGGTTCCTGGCGCCACCGTTCCTCGAACATGTACTTCATGAGGTCGGTCATCGGTAGATAGGCCAGCTCCACCCCGTAAGCCTCGATCGCTGCTCGCTTCGACCCGTGGAGGGAGTCCGGGACATGGGAACGGGTCGGCACTCCGAGAACCCGGCCCATATGGCCCAGCGCCTGAGCAGTGTTCCCGGCGCTGGTGGTGGCGATCCCCTGCGTCGACTCTTCCGGGCCCAGATTGAGCGCCCAGTTGCCCACGCCACGGATCTTGAACGACCCGACTGGTTGCAGTACTTCGGGTTTGAGGAAGATGTCCGGGGTCCCATCGTGAGTCTTCAAGCCGAGCAGGGGGGTCCTCACCGCGATGCCGGCTATTCGGGCGGCGGCCGACCTCACTTCGTCGAGGCTCGGTGGCTCCACCGGGTCGCCACCCCAACCGGTGGGTCGCTCGTCAGCCACTTGTTACCACTGGTGGTCTGTCGCGTAAATAGTGTGCGCGTGTCTCCGAGCCATCGGCGTCATCTGGCAAGGAGAAGCGCGCAGTCGCAGCGGGGATCTGCGGCGAGCACTTCGACGCAGCCAGGGAAGGCGAGGGCCGGAGAGACGCCACAAGTATTTGGGCGACGGGCCACTAACTTTGTCTCCATACGACGACGACTCTATTTGGTCAGGAGATCCGAGCATGGAGAAGGTCATTGCTGAGGGTTTGGCGCGCCTTCCCTCGTTCAGCCACGCAGTGGAAGCTGGAGACTTCGTTTACGTCTCGGGAACTCTGGGAACGGTTGAGGACACCATGGATCTCGTCGAGGGTGGCACCGGGCCCGAGACCACCCAGGCCATGAAGAACATCAGCCGGATCCTGACCGCCAGCGGGCTCGATCTGCGGCATGTGGTCAAGGCGAATGTGTACCTCCACGACATCGCTTCATTCCCGGAGATGAACGAGGCATACGACGCAGAATTCGGTGACACGCCGCCAGCCAGGATCACGGTCGGCGGGGTGGATCTGGCTCTTGGTGCGGCCGTTGAGATCGATTGTGTGGCCTATCGGGGAGCTTGACCGGTCAACCCGGGCGATAGATACCGCCGAGTCGGTATCCCTGGTCAACCCCTCCGGCCAACGTGTCGATAAGGAATTTCAATGCAAGGTTCCACCTCCGATCCGGTCAGCCCCGTCAGCAACCGGCGATTCCGGACCGTTGTCCTGGTCACCGCGGTCTCCGGCGCCTCATTCGGGGTTGTCGCCGAGCTGATTGCTTGGGACTCGGGGAGTCAGATCGCCGCAACGAGGGCCGCCGCCTTCGGGGTCCTCGGGATCTTGGCGGCCTACAAGCTGCTGACAGACCGCAGGACGGAAGGTCTCACCTTCATCACGGCGGTCGCTTTCGCCACCCTCAGCCTGGTCGAGGCGACAAGCACATCCGGGTTCGACACGGGCAGCACCCTCGCCCTACTCATCCTTTCATTGGTGGTGTACGTCACCACACGTCTCGAACAGAGGGTCGGCCCGCTGATCCTGGCATCATCCCTGATCGCTTTGTACACGGTGATCACGGTCATCGTCGAAAGCCAGGGGATAAATCAGGCAGCCGGCAAGCTGCTGATCGGGATCCCTGGTCAGGTGCTTGTGGCATGGATCACCTGGCGGCTGATCCAGAATCTGGGCGAAGCCTCACGGGTCGAGGCCAACCGAGCCCGGATCCAGGAGGCCCTGTCCACCTGTTCTCAGGCTTTGCTCATCGGCCGGGATGAGGCACCACTCTCCGCGGCCCTGGAGGCTCTGCTCGACGCCACCGAGGCCGACTACGCCTACGTGGACGTCAACCGCGTGCACCAAGACGGGACATTCACTTGGGAGATCGTGGCCGAGGCGACCGGCAAGAACGCCCCCGACGGGCCGGATACGTTCGGTGAGGGCGACTACAGCCAGCTCCCCGAAATCGTCGACCTTCTCGGGAGCGGCCGCCCGGCTCGGATCCAGGTTTCACAACTGGCGATGCCAATACGGGCCCAGTATGAGGCCGAGGGCGTCATTTCTGAGCTGATGGCCCCCATCATGATCCGGGACCAATGGGTCGGGACTTTGGGATACACCGACTTCCAGAGAGAGGACCAGTGGACAGATGTGGAGGTCGATGCGTTGATGCGGGCGGCCGACATGGTCGCCGCCTACTGGGAGCGCGATCAAGCGCGGGAAGGCCTCGCAGAGCTGGCCGAGTCGAAGGACCGCTTCATCGCCACGGTCAGCCACGAGCTGCGTACCCCACTCTCGGCTGTGGTCGGATTCGCCGCTGAGCTCGTCGAAGGTCTCGATGGATTCACCCGAGACGAGACCATGGAGATCGTTGCCCTGATATCCAGTCAGAGCATCGAGGTGGCCCATCTCGTCGAAGACCTGCTCACCGCTGAGCGCGCCTCCTCGGGCAATCTCACAGTGAAGCCCGCCGTCATCGATCTCCACGAGCAGGTCCGTTCGATCGTTGAGTCGCTCCGCGAAGGGACCGAGGTGACCGTGGAAGGTGAAACGGTCCGCGCTTGGGCCGACACCATTCGGACGCGACAGATCGTCCGCAACCTCTTGACCAACGCCCACAGGTACGGGGGCGAACGGGTGCTCGTGAGTGTCTCGACACGCGATGATCAAGCGTTGTTGGTGGTCAGCGACAATGGCGCCGGAGTGACCGGGATGGACGCCGATCACATCTTCGATCCTTACTACCGATCACAGACCGAGAACACCAGACCCGACTCAGTCGGCCTGGGTCTTGCTGTCGCTCGTCAACTGGCCCGACTCATGGATGGTGACCTGGTCTACCGACGTCGCGACGGATGGACCCGCTTCGAGCTGACACTGCCCGTCACGACCGAGCCGGCCCCGAGCCTCGTCGGCGGTCCCTGAGCTGAGTAGCCGCCGCTGAAGTTGGGCGCGACTACCGCCGTGCTCGGATTCTGTGCCAGGATGCCCCGAATCGAGGAGGCCCCAGGAATGTCCAGGATCGAGGAAACCAAACTCCCAGGCGTTGGCGTCAGATTCGACTTCATCACCCGGCAGGGGGAACGAGTCGGCGTGGTCCACCACCGCGGCGGAAGACGTGAGATCTTCATCTGCCCCCCCGACGATCCCGACACGGCGCGGTTGGTGCTCGACCTCGACGATGACGACGTCCACACCCTGGCCGACGTGCTCGGCGTGTCACCTGTGATCGAAGAGATATCGCAACTGCAGCAAGTGGAGGGGTTGGCGATGGATTGGCTCCCGATCAATCCCAACTCGCCGTACGCAGGAAAGACAATCGGCGATGCCCGGATTCGCACCCGGACCGGAGTCTCCGTAGTGGCGGTGATCCGCGGCGACGACCCCTTTCCGGCACCGGGTCCCGAATTCGAGCTCGAGGCCGATGACATAATCGTTGTTGTGGGCACGGCCCAGGGAATCGACGCCGTCAAGTCGATTCTCGCCGACGACTGAGTTGAGCGAGACCGCCCGCCTCCTCCTCGAGATCGGCGGCATTGTCTTTGTCCTCGCCCTGCTGGCACGTCTCGCACGATGGCTGGGTATCTCACCGATTCCCCTCTACCTCCTCGGTGGGCTCGCCTTCGGGGAAGGCGGCATCTTGCCAGTGGTCACCTCCGATGAGTTCATCGATGCCGGAGCCCAAATCGGCGTCGTCTTGTTGCTGTTCATGCTCGGGCTGGAGTACACGGGCGACGAGCTGGTCAGAAGCCTCAGGACAACTGCCCGAGCCGGGTTCGTCGACCTGTTCGCCAGTTTCACACCCGGCTATCTGGCTGGACTGATCATTGGTTTCGGTCCCATTGGCTCGCTCTTCCTCGGTGGTGTCACCTATATCTCGTCATCGGGAGTCGTGGCCAAGCTGCTCGACGATCTCGGGTGGACCGGAAACCGTGAGACGCCGATCATCCTCTCGATCCTCGTCTTCGAAGACCTGGCCATGGCCGTGATCCTCCCGATACTCGGTGCTCTCGCTTTGGGGGGAACGGTGACCGGGACGCTTGGATCGGTCTTCGCCGCCCTCACCGCGGTGGTGATCATCATCTCCGTGGCATCTCGACACGGCGAGCGCCTCAGCCGGATCGCTTTCTCCGGCTCGGACGAAGTGAATCTGCTGACTGTGTTTGGGGTCACCCTGATAGTTGCCGGGATTGCCGAGCAGCTTCACGTTTCGGCGGCCGTGGGAGCCTTCCTGGTCGGGATCGGGGTGTCCGGCGAGCCTGCCGATCGGGCTCGAGCCCTCCTGGCTCCCCTCCGGGATCTCTTCGCCGGGGTCTTCTTCATCTTCTTCGGGCTCTCCATCGACCCGAGCGCTCTCCCGGCAGTAGCCGGCACCGTTGTATTGCTGGCCCTGGTCACCGGAGCGACCAAAGCGGGCACCGGATGGTGGGCAACCCGCCGGGTCGGTATCGGGCCCCGAGGCCAGAAACGAAGTGCAGCCGCGCTGCTCGCACGCGGCGAGTTCTCGATCGTCATCGCAGGGCTCGGGATCACCGCCGGAGTCGCCGGGGAGCTGGCGCCGATCGCGGCCGGTTACGTTCTGCTCATGGCCAGCGCAGGGCCGATCCTCGCCCGTGCCGTTGGGCCACGAGCCTCGTTGTGACCCCTGGCCCTACCCCGACCGGTTCTCAGACGAAGAGCTGCACGTCGGCATCTGCGGCGTAGTCGAGGAAGGCCGCAGCACCTGCTATCTCACAACCTTTGATCAGATCGCCCTCCTCGACGCCCATGACTCCCATCGTGGTGGAGCAGGCAAAGAAGCGGACACCTAGGCCCTGGGACATCTCGATGAACTCGGGAACGGTCGGCATCCGGGCGTCGTCCATCCACTTCTTCATGATCTTGGTCGCGGCCGCGGTGGCTCCGGGAAGGGCACCAAGCAGGTTGGGAAGCTGGATCGGGCCGGCCGGGTTGGCCAGTGAGGCGACCTTGAGCTTCTCCAGTCTGTCCTCGTGGAGGATGTCGAGACCGTAGAAGGTGAAATAGACCCCGGCCTCCCAGCCAAGACTCGCCGCGGTAGTGGCCAGGATCAACGGCGGGTAGGCCTGGTCGAGGGTCCCCTTGGATGCGACGAGGGCGATGCGACGTCGCCGCTCAGCGCCCTCGAGGTCTGACTCGACCCTGGTGCGTGTGTCGGTCACAGCCGATCTCCCTTCTCGATCAGGAAGACCTGATGGTCCTCATGCCGCTGCGCGTCGAGCAGCGTGTCACCCAGCTGCCGGGCCAGGGCCGGTATGTCCTCGAGTGAACCGGGGTCGGTAGTCACCAACCGCAGTACCTGGCCTTTGGTCAACTGACCCAGTGCCAGTCCGGCTTGGTAGACGGGGAGGGGGCAGAGCAAACCCGAAGCGTCGAGCTCGGCGTCGACCCGGCTCGGGGCGACGGGTGTGGTGAATTGTGTTGTCATCTCATCTCCTTTGGGGTCCCGGGCAAAAGAAAAACCCGCATCCGATGGCGGTGCGGGTTGGTGTCTCAGCTCAGAGATTGGTCAATACATGACTACCCACACGGCGCGGCCGCACAAGTACAAGCGCAGACCGGGCGTGTGCTGTGGCATGTCATGTGAGTGCGATGGTAGAGGCTGGAATCCAACAATCAAGGTGAAGATCCTCGAAACCGCTCATTCGTCGTCGATCCAGTCCTCGAGTGGCAGGCCGAGACCGTCGGCTACCCGGTTGGCATAGGCGTAGTACGACACCACTTCGACCACGTGCAGGATGTCGGTGTCGGTGAAGCCGACATCTCGCAGACCTTGGATGTCCGACTCGGTGACTTCGGCCGGTTCCCTGGTCAGCTTGACCGAGTAGCGAAGCATGGCGAGGCGTTTCTCGGAGAGGCCAGCTCTCTCGAAATCATCCTCGATGCGGGTGGCCAGATCATCGTCCCGGAGCAGTCGACGCAGACCGCGCCGGTGATGAGTCACTCAGTAGTGGCACTCATTCACCCCTGACACCACCAGGGCAATCATCTCCCGCTCCACCTTGCGCAGGGTGGCCGTGCCCTTCATCGCTTGCCGGTAGAGGACGTTGTGTGCATTGAGGCTGCCGGCGTCGAGGGAGTGGATTCTCATGATCCAATCGACTCGCCCCGTAGCTGGATCTGTCACTTCGTCCTTGAGAGGAACCAGGTCTCCCTCCCAGTCGTCCTCGTGGAGTGTCTCTATCCAGGGCATAGCTCAAAGATAGGCCGTCGAATCCGATCTCCCCTTTTCGAGGATTGCGAGGCCAGTGGAGACGGAGAGGAGGAGAAGGATCCGCAGGGACGCGGAACGCTCCACTGGCCAACGCAAGACCCGGAAGCAGAAGCAACCTTGTGCGTCCGTTCACAAGATAGAAACGGGGACGCCGGTCCTTTATTCCCGTAGTCTGCGATCTGTCTCGCCGCCAGGCCACCACCTCCAACATGGTCACGCTCCAGGGACGAAAAGGGTGCCCCGGCCGGCGACTCAGTTGCTGAAGGTGACCGAAAAGGCGGGGGCCCAGCGAGATACCACCCGCCCGTAGCTCTCCCCGGCCGCCATCATGTCGCCGTCAGCCAGGGCCTCGACGGATCGCCGAACCAGCTCGACCGAATCGTCGAACACCAGGTCCTGGGGGTCGAACAGCTCAGAAACGTCGGCGTAGTCGAGCTCGAGCATCGAGCCCGTTGGGAAATCCTCGATCCAGTCGAGAAGCTGGGCCAACTCCTCGGCCGGCCCCTGAAAGACTTCGAGACCTCTCAAGACCCCGATTGCATGCTCAACACGCTTCTTGCCCACAGCCACGTCGACTCTCAGCCGGAGCCGGGGCGAGCCGTTCACCTCGTAGACCTCCTTGTCTTCTGGCTGGAAGGCGGTGAACCAGCGCACCGGTACATGCCAGGCCGAGGTGAGGACGTGTGAGCGATGGGACGGGTGCTCACGCCGATACTGGCGTAGCTCACGATCAGCCGCCCGAGCAGCCACCTCGGGAATCAATCCGGATCCTAATCCCCGGAAGGCGTTGGCGAAGGCGATCGTCGACTCGAGGACTCTCAAACGCAGATTGCGGGGACACACCATGCGTGTTCCGTTCCAATCGGCGACCCAGTCGCCCTCTCCCTCCCCCTCCGAGAGCAGGCCGTAGGCCCGGACAAACCCCGGCACCGGATCACCAGATTCGGACACGTCCGGTGAGTAGACCCTGAGGTAGGCCGTCTTGGTCACCCCACCATCCTGGCAGAGGTTGGGGAGAAAGGTCACCCCTGCCCATCCCAGGGGAGCAGGGTTAGTATCCGCGTGGGAGCGAGATGGGCCTAACGAAGGAGGTCACGCCTTGGTCGTCTTCGACGAGGTAGCCCGCGAAGGACACGAGCAAACCCTCTACGGATATGACAAGGTATCCGGTCTCAAGACCATCATTGCCATCCACTCCACGGCTCTCGGTCCCGCCCTCGGCGGGACTCGCTTTTTTCCGTACGAATCGGAGGCCGAGGCTCTTGAAGACGTGCTCCGGCTCTCCAAGGGGATGACCTACAAGGCGGCTGCCGCCGGGCTCGATCTCGGTGGCGGCAAGGCCGTCATCATCGGTGATCCCAGGACCGACAAGACCGAACGTCTTCTCCGCGCCTATGGGCGGATCGTCGACTCCCTGCAAGGCCGATACATAACCGCCGAAGACATGGGAACGACCACGACCGATATGGATGTCATCCGGCGCGAGACCCGCTGGGCACTCGGCAACTCGGTCGCCGAGGGTGGCTCCGGAGACCCGTCACCGATCACCGCTCGTGGCCTGTTCATAGCTGCCAGGGCGGTCGCCGACCTTCTCTGGGGGAACACCGATCTGGCGGGACGACGTTTCGCGGTACAGGGGGTGGGCAAAGTCGGCTCGGCTTTCGTCCAGTTGCTAGTCGAGGCGCGGGCAGAAGTGATCATCTCCGATGCCGACGAGTCGGCGATCACCTCTGCGGTGGAGACCTACGGTGTCAAGAGCGTCGCGGCGGAGGACATTCATGCTGTGGACTGCGACTTCTTCTCGCCCTGCGCGAGAGGCGCCGGGCTCAACGAGCTAACGATCCCCGAGCTGAGCTGTAAGGCCATTGTCGGCAGCGCCAATAATCAGCTGGCCACCGACGAGGACGCTGAGCGCATCGCGCAGCGGGGCATCTTGTATGCCCCCGACTTCGTGGTCAACGCAGGAGGGTTGATCAACGTGTACGACGAGCTGCTCGGATACTCGAAGATGCGGGCCATGCATCGCGTCGACGGGATATTCGCCGCAACCAAAACCATCCTGGAGATGTCGAACCGGGAAGGAATAACCCCCAACCAGGCGGCGATGCGGGTGGCCGACAATCGAATCAAGGACATCGGAGACCTGCGGAGATTTCGCCGCAGCGGTGACGATCGGAACTGATAGGCGTATTCATGGCGATCGACTTCGACAAGAACCTCCACCATCGAGACCTGGACCTGACCGACGCTCAAGTGGTCGAGATGTACCGCCTGATGCTGACCGCGCGGAGGATCGACGATCGCATGTTCGCCCTGCAACGGCAGGGTCGGGCCCCCTTTGTCGTCGGCTCCTCCGGCCACGAGGCGGTACAGGTGGCATCGGCGTTCGCCCTCGACAAGGAAAAGGACTGGGTCTTGCCGTATTACCGGGACATGGGAGTGGCCCTGGCCTGGGGATTCGACCCGGTGGAGATCTTCCTCGGCGCGTTTGCCAAGAAGACCGACCCGATGTCGGGAGGCCGTCAGCTCCCGGGGCACTGGTCCGACTCTGAACGCCGGGTCCTCACCCAATCCTCGGTGATCGGTACCCAGTATCCACATGCGGTCGGAATCGCTCAGGCGATCATGACCAGGGGCGACGACGCAGTAGTCGTGGTCTACGGCGGAGAAGGGTCGACCTCGGAGGGAGACTGGCACGAGGCGATGAACTGGGCCGGCATCAGACAGCTGCCGATCATCTTCGTAATCGAGAACAACAACTACGCCATCTCGGTGCCCAGCGAAGAAGAGGTAGCCGGGAGTCTGGCCGCCCGGGCGAGCAGCTACGGCTTCCCCGGGGTAGAGGTCGACGGCAATCGCACCCTTCGGGTCTTCAAGGTGATGAGGGAGGCGGTGGCAAGGGCGCGGGCCGGCGACGGCCCGACCCTGATCGAGGCCGAGACTTATCGCTACTACGCCCACACCTCCGACGACAACGACAGCCTCTATCGCAGCCGGGAAGAGGTCGAGACCTGGCGCAAGCGCGATCCCGTTGCCCGAGTTCGCCAGTATCTGATCGAGCATCGCCTACTCACAGAGGCCGAGGAAGAGCGTCTCGACTCCGAGGTTGTCGAGGTCCTGGCCCGGGCAGTCGAGCAGGCCGAGGCCGCTCCCGACCCTGACGAGCCAACAACCAGGGTCTACGCACGAGTGATCGAGCCGGGACCTGCCGCCAGCGACCCGGAACCGGCGCCCACCGGGGAAACCGTCAATCTGATTACCGCCATCAACATGGCTCTCCATGATGTCATGGAGGCGTATCCCGACACGGTGGTGTTCGGCCAGGACGTCGCCCGGCGCAAAGGTGGAGTGTTCAAGGCGACCCAGGACTTGACCGAGCGGTTCGGCCCCGAGCGTTGCTTCAACGCGCCAATCGCAGAGTCCTCCATCATCGGGGCGGCGATCGGTATGGCGGCTGCAGGTTTCAAGCCGATCCCCGAGATCCAGTTCGCCGACTACATCCACCCGGCCTTCGACCAATTGGTTTCGGAGGCGGCCCGCATCCATTACCGGTCCGACGGCAAGTGGAACATTCCGATGGTGGTCCGCACCCCGTATGGGGCGGGGATTCACGGCGCCCTCTATCACTCGCAGTCGATCGAGGCGTTCTACACACACGTGCCCGGCCTCAAGGTGGTAATCCCCTCCACCCCGGCCGACGTCAAGGGCCTGTTGTTCGCGGCAGTGGAGGACCCCGACCCAGTCATCTTCCTGGAGCCCAAGAAGCTGTACCGGCTCGGCAAAGGGCCATACCCCGATGGGGATTTTCAGGTTCCCCTAGGCCGTGCCGCCGTCCGCCATCAAGGGTCCGATCTCACCATCCTCGTCTACGGAGCCATGGCTCACTTCGCCATGGAGGCGGTCCCGGTGCTCGAGGACCTGGGTTTCAGCCCGGAGGTGATCGATCTTCGCAGCCTGAAGCCGCTCGACTGGCCGACAATCGAGCAATCGATCAAGAAGACATCGCGCGCCCTGATCGTCCACGAGGACAATGAGTTCATGGGTTATGGCGCCGAGCTGGCGGCCCAGATCGCCGAGAAGACCTTTGAATGGCTCGACGCACCGGTCCGCCGCTACGCCCTCCCCGATGTGCCGATCATGCCCTACGCGGGGTCACTGGAAGCCCAGCTCTACCCCACCCCGGAGGGCATCGTGCGTCACGCCCAGGAGCTGGCCAAGTACTGAAGCAGCAAGCTGTTGTCCCCCCTTCATCGAAGGGGGGACCGCCCGAACGAAGCGAGGGCGAGGGGGGTTGCACCCCCACCGTTCACAGGCTGTTGTCCCCCCTTCATCGAAGGGGGGACCGCCCGAACGAAGTAAGGGCGAGGGGGGTTGCACCCCCTCCGTTCGCACTCACTACGTTCGCTGACGACCGGTCCCCCCGCTTCGCAGGGGGACATAGCCTCCTAACCTCGATCGCCATGTCGCTTCTGACCCAGCTCTCCTCGATCGCCGGTGATGTCTTTGCCGAGATCGGACTTCCTTTCGAGCTGGGCGAGACTGTGATCTCCCAGCGGCCCGAGCTGGCTCAGTTCCAGGTCAACGGGGCGATGGCGGCGGGCAAGCGAACGGGACGGCCCCCCCGTGAGATAGCCGAGCAGGTGGCCGTCGAGCTCTCCAACCATCCTGACCTCGCTTCGGTCGAGGTGGCCGGGCCCGGCTTTATCAACATCGACCTCACCGACGAGGCCCTCGCCAGTCATGCCGCCCGGGACTCGGCAGACCCCAATCTGGGGTTTCCGGTCACCGACGCCGCCGAGAACGTGGTGGTGGACTACGCCGGCCCCAACGTGGCCAAAGCGATGCATGTGGGACATCTCCGGGCCACCATCATCGGCGACTCGCTGGCACGGCTGTTCAACTTCGCCGGGCACAAGGTGATCCGCGATCCCCACTTTGGTGACTGGGGGTTCCAGATGGGTCTGCTCATCGCCACCCTCGAGGAGCAGCAACCCGATCTCCCCTATTTCGACCCGGGTGCCACCAGCTACCCATCCGAGTCGCCGGTGACCCTCGAGGACCTGCAACGGATCTATCCGGCCGCCTCCGAGCGTGCTCGCACTACCGAGGCCTTCGCCGACACCGCTCGGCGGGCCACGGTGCGGCTCCAACAGGGCGACCCTGGCTACCTGGCGCTCTGGCGGCACATGAAAAGCGTCTCCGAGGCGTCGCAACGAGGGGACTTCGCTGCGCTCGGAGTGAACTTCGACCTCTGGTACGGCGAGTCCGACGTCCACGACCGCATCGGCCCGATCGTCACCTCGCTACGTGAATCCGGCGTAGCCGAGGAGTCACAAGGCGCCCTGGTGGTCCGGGTGGACGAGGACGAGGACAAGCGTGACCTCCCTCCACTCATACTGGAGGCGTCCTCGGGCGGGTTCCTCTACAGCGCCACCGACCTGGCCACGATCCAGATGAGAGTCGAGGAGCTCCAGGCCGACCTGGTGCTCTACGTGGTCGACCGCCGTCAGGCCGATCACTTCCTCCAGGTCTTCCGAGCGGCACGGAAGGCCGGCATCGCAGGCCCGGAGATACGTCTCGAGCACATCTGGTTCGGGACCATGAACGGGCCGGACGGAAAGCCGTTCAAGACACGGGAAGGAGGGGTGGTCCGACTCGGCGACGTCATCGAGATGCTGACCGATGCCGCCCGGCGCCGCCTCGACGAGGCCCATCTCGCCGAGGACTACCCGGAGGAGGAGAGGGTCAGGATCGCGAGCATGGTCGGAGTCGCCGCCCTCAAGTTCGGCGACCTGGTCAACAACCGGACATCGGATTACATCCTCGACCTGGAACGGTTCAGCTCCTTCGAGGGCAAGACCGGGCCTTACCTCCAGTACGCCGCAGTTCGGATCAAGTCGATCCTGCGACGGGCTGCCCAGCAAGGACTTGAAGCGGGTGATCCGATCCCGCCAACGGTGCCGGCCGAGCGAGACCTCATGCTGGAGCTGCTTCGCGTCCCTGAAGTCGTTGACCGTGCCATCACCTTTCGGGCGCCCAACCACATCGCCGAGTATGCCTACGCGGTTGCCGGCCAATTCAACCGTTTCTATGACGAGTGTCACATCCTCTCCGAAACCGACCCCGACCGACAGCAGTCGTGGCTACATCTCGCCGGCTGGACCCTTGCCACACTCGAACGTCTCCTCGATCTCCTCGGCATCGAAGTCCCCGACAGGATGTGACGGTGACCTTCGTCATCCGCCCCGCCCGGGCCGAGGACGTAGACGTGATCGCGGCCTGGACCAAGGACACTTTCTCATGGGGCGACTACATCCCCGACGTCTTGCCCTCCTGGCTGGAAGACAGCGAGTCACTCGTCATGGTGTGTGTTCTCGAGGACGATGTCCCCGTCGCCCTTTCCAGGGTGCAGCTGCTGTCACCTGCCGAGGCCTTCCTGAGTGGCGCCCGGGTGCATCCCGACCATCGACGGTCGGGAATGGCGACCGCGATGAACGACGCCGGCGTGCGATGGGCCAAGGATCGGGGGGCGCGGATCGCCCGGCTGACAATCGAGGAGGACAACGAGGCCGCCAGGTCGCAGGTGGTCACAGCGGGATACCGGTTGACCAGTCGATGGGTCTTTGCGACCTCGGATGCCTCAACCGGCAGTCGGATAGTCCCGAGCCAGCGTCTCCGGCCGGCAACATCGGCCGACGCCGACGCAGCGTGGGTGTTCTGGTCTCTCAGTGACCTGGCCCGCCAAGGCCACGAGCTGATCGCAATGGGATGGCAATGGAGAAGAGCGACACGTCAAGACCTCGAGGATGCGATCAATGATCGGTCCTTGTATCACAGCCCGGCAGGATGGTTGATCGGGAGCCAGGCCGACGAGTCGATGTTCGTTCATTGGTTGGCAACCACACCGACGGACGCGCCGCTGTTGTTCAAGGGTCTCCGCGAGCTTCTGCGCGACGAGCCTGTTGACACCGTACGGCTGATGAGCCCGGCTACGGCCTGGGCGGTGGAGGCTTTGCAAAGAGAAGGATTCGAGGTCAAACCCGTCCTGATCTACTCCAAGGCGGTCTGATCAGCTCATTATCGCCATGGTCGCCACCGCCCACACCACGAACAGGATGGGAATGTCGATTCGCGACAACCACGGAGGCCCATTCGGGTACCACCGCGCCAGCACCGAGAGAGGGATCCCGATCAAAGGCATCACCGTCAACCCGGCGATGCCGGCTGCCCGGATTCCGTCGGCACCTTTGATCACCGGCTCGGGAAGCCCGGACAGCAGCTCATCGATCAGCCCGTAGGCGAGAAGGGCCAGGACGCCGACGACCAGGACCGCCAGAGTTCGGCCGATGCCGATCTCCAGGTCGTTGAACCCGACCAGACGCCGGCCGCGCCCGAGCGGGCCTTCCGCCGCGACACCGAGACAGAACAATCCGATCACCGCAAGCACCAGAGCCGAAGCCAGCATCGCGGCCGTGGATAGGTCCTGAATCACGTTGACCAGCCCGAAGCCGGCCAACACCACCGAGATCGACAAGCCGACGAGAAGGCTGCCGATGACCATCAGTCCGACGTCGAACATGGTGCCGAACGCCCCATAAGCCAGGATGCCGTAACGCTTCAGCATCCCCCGGGTGTCGACTGGCGCACCTGTTTCCGTCATCTCGGCTCCTGCACGGCGGCGACCATACCGATCAGACCCGCTGCCGTGATGGCTTGCAGATACCACTCGATGGGGTGAGCGATGTCATAGCCCGGCCCCAAGGCCGATCTCAGCTGCATCTCACACCCGGGGTTGGCCGAAGCGACCTTGCTCACCCCGGTAGAACGAATCTGGTCGGCCTTCTGGTTTCCGAGATCGTCTGATGCTTTGGGTTGGAGCATCGTGTACAGGCCGGCCGCGCCACAGCACATTCCCGCCGGGTCGATCTCGACGACCCGGTAGCCCCCGGCGAGGAGGATCGCCCGCGGCTCTGCCGTCACCCGCTGGGCGTGACGAAGATGACAAGGGTCCTGGATCGCCACCTGTCCTGAGTCGTGCTCGACCACGGGGAGCAGGCCAGATTCGATGGCCCGGGCGACTGCAACGGTCACGTCCACGGTCGCTGCGCCGACGACGTCCCCGTCCTCGGCCCAGTGCCCGTACTCCCGGGTATGAGCGGAGCACCCGGCGGAAGTGACGACGATCTGGTCGTAGCCCGAGAGGATGGGGACATTGCGGACGGCGAGAGCGCGGGCCTGATCTGCCTTCCCGTCGTGGGCGGCCAGGGCGCCGCAACAGGTCTGACCGAGGGGAACCTCGACTCGATAGCCGGCCAACTCCAACAACCTGATGGCAGCGTGATTGACTGGTCGAAACCACTGGTCCTGAATGCAACCTGCGAGCAGGGCGACGGTCCCGGACTCACCGGACCCCCCGATATGCCCAGCGACGGATCCGGGGCGGCCTCGAAGACCACGCAGGCCCCGCGCCAGTCTCCGCAGCCGAGAGGGGGCCAACGCCGTCAGCTTTGTGGTCTGGGCCAGGCTGAGGGCTCCGCTCCCGAAGCGCAGCGACCGGCGAGAGCCGAGGACCGAACCGAGGACGAACGACCGAAAACGGTGTGCTGCCGTGGGTCGCTGGGCAACGATCTCGGCTCTGGTCCCCTCGAGGGCGCGCCCGTACGGGACCATTCCCGGGCACACCGGCTCACAGGCTCGGCAGCCAAGGCAAAAATCGATGATCCCCTGGAAGACATGATCGACTTCGAGAACGCCTTGATGAACCGCCTTCATCGCATGCAAACGGCCACGTGGAGATGCGGTCTCTCTGCCGGTCAGCCGAAAGGTCGGGCAAACAGGGAGACAGAGCCCGCACTGGACACAGGCATCGAGCTCATCGGTGGTCGGATGCTCGGCGGTCACCCAGCCCATCAGATCCCTCCGGGGAGCCGACCGGGGTTGATGATCCGGCCCGGGTCGAATTGGGCTATGAGACGACGTTGGATCCCGAGACCGGCTGGGGGCGCTCCCCAAGGATCCAATCCGACGAGCCCACCAGGAGGTGCGTCCACCACGACCAGGGAACCTCCGTTCTCCTCGGCCCAGACCCTGATCCCTGCCGCTTCCGCCGCATCCTCGGAGGCGGCTCTGACCTCACCGACCCGGTGAATCGCCAGATAGCGCCAATCTGGCGGGAGTAGGGCGATGGCTGCCGAGGTCAGGGCCGGTGGCACCCGAAGCGACCAGCGAAACGGCCCGCCCGGGTCCGGCGGCCATTGGTGGCCCTCGGTGATGGCACCACCGAGGCGGGCGCTGGTTGCGGCGACCTCCTCCCGTGTCCCCCAGAGAAAGACCCGCTTCGCCATGTTCTCCTCGAGAACGGCGAGAGGTCGGGTCACCTTGGTGGCGGCTTCGAGGTCGTCGATCTCGACCGTCGCCGACGCCGGTGGTGTCGACCAGAGCTTGAGGCACACAGTGGCGATGACCCCGAGCGAGCCGAAGGCACCGACCACCAGGCGGGGCAGGTCATATCCGGTGACGTTCTTGACCACCCGGCCCCCGCCCCGGACGATCCGGCCGTCACCGGTCACCAGGGTCGTCTCCAGTACACGCTCTCTGGTCCCAAGAAGACGCCCCCGCCGCAGTGACGAGACGCCGGCGGCTATCACACCACCGACCGTCGACGCGCCGGGAACCTCCGGCAGAACCGCGGTCTGGGACCTGGTGGCGAGGGTGGCTTCCAATTCCGCGACCGGCATCCCTGCTCCCACCGTCACGGTGAGGTCGTCGGGATCCCAAGTCTCGATATCGGCCATTGCCCCCATTTCCAGCACGATGTCCGGCGGTGGTGGCGAGCCATAACCTTGCCTGGTCCCACCACCGACCACCTGGACCACCGACGAGCTGTCTGTCGCCCGGCGAAGGATGGCGGCCAAGGTGTCGATGTCGGACGGGGCGACGTGATCGGATCCGCTTTCGACGCCTCCGGTCATATCCAGGCTCCGTCCGGGATCTCGCGCCTGGTCCCCCCGAAGTCGAAACAGCGTGATCCCTGTGGAAGCACCTTGGCCGGGTTGAAGGTCGCTGCGGGGTCGAACACCTCTTTGAGCCGGGCTTGGGCGTCGAGATCGAGCTCGGTGAATCCGGCGCGCATCATGTCCCGTTTCTCCAGCCCGATGCCATGCTCGCCGGAAAGGGCCCCGCCGCGACGAAGACAGGCAGCCACCATCTCCTCACCTGCCTGGTGGACCCTCTCCATCATGCCGGGCTGGGACGCGTCGAAGGCCATCAGCGGGTGCAGGTTCCCGTCACCGGCATGAAACACGTTGTAGACGTCGAGCTGGTATCGATCGGCGATGGCCTGGATCTCCTCCATGGTCTCGACAAGACGCGACCTGGGAACGACGGTGTCGTGCAGGTAGTAGTCGGGCGCGACCTGGGCAACGGCGCCAAAGGCGGACTTCCGCCCTTTCCAGAGAGTGTCCCGATGAGCCTCGTCGCGTGCGATCTGAATGGTGCCGGCTCCGTTCTCGCGTCCGATGCGATCGATGAGAGCGGCTTCCGCCTCGACCGCCTCGGGATCTCCCACCACTTCGGCCAGGAGCACGGCAGCGGCCGCGGTCGGCAGACCGGCATGGAGCCAATTCTCCACGGCGATCGTCATCTTCTGGTCCATGATCTCGAGCGCGGCAGGCACCAAACCCGAAGCGATGACATCAGAGACGGTCTTGGTGGCTCCGCTGAGATGATCGAAGTCGAGGAGAAGCGTCCGCACGTCCGTCTCCAGGGGAAGCAGCCGGACCAGGGCCCTCGTGACCACGCCCAGGGTTCCTTCGGAGCCGACAATCAAGCCTTTGAGGTCGAGCCCCGGCCGGTCCGGCGCCTTACCCCCGAGGAGGAGGACTTCTCCCCCCGCCACGACCACCTCGAGACCGAGGACGTGACTGGTGGTGGCCCCCTCTGCCAAACAGTGAGCGCCACCAGAGTTGTTGGCGACGTTCCCTCCGATGGTGCAAGCCGACTGTGAAGAGGGGTCGGGGGCGAAGTGAAGCCCGTAGGGCTCGGCTGCCCTGGTCAGGTCGAGATTGATCACTCCTGAACCGACCCATGCCGTGCGGTTGTCCGGATCGATCTCGATCTGGTTCATGGCGGTTGTGACGAGGACGATCCCACCCTCGGTCGGGCTCGCTCCGGCGGTCAGCCCGGTGCCCGCACCGCGGGCGACGATCGGGACACGATGGGCTTCGGCGATCCTGACCACGGTGGACACCTCGTCCGTGGTCTCGGGAAAGACGACACATGTCGCCTCGCCCCTCATCAACGAAGCATCCCTGGAGTAGAGATAGAGCTCGACCGCGGCGTCGAGAACCCGGTCGACGCCGAGAAGCAACCGAAGCTCATCGATGAGTGTCATCCGGTGAGAGTAGTTTTTGATCCACCCCAGCCACCCCCGCCGGGAGTGAGGACGAGGAGGCGGTCGCCCGGGTCGACTGAGATGGTGCACTTCCCAGGCAGTCTCTCCCGCTCACCATTCTCCCTTATCAGCCAATCCTCGCCCGGTGCCCCAGGCTCTCCACCGGCCAGGCCCCAGGGCCGGTGTCTTCTTCGCTCGCCCATGAGAGACAGGGTTGCCCCTGTCAGGAACCTGACCGACCGCTCGATCCCGTCCCCGCCGGCGTACTGGCCTGCCCCTCCGCTCTCCTTGCGCAAGGTGTACCTCTCGACACGGAACGGGTAGTGGGCGTCGAGCGATTCGATCGGCGTGTTCTCGGTGTTGGTCATCCCGGTCTGAATCCCGGATTGGCCGTCTCGCCCCGGGCGCCCACCTTGCCCGCCGGCCACCGTCTCGTAGTAGGCGAAGTCGTCGTTGCCGATCAGCACGTTGTTCATCGTGCCCTGCGAGGCGGCAGGTACCCGGTCTGACGCGGCTTGGGCCAGGGCACCGAGCAGGACATCGGAGATACGCTGGCTGGTCTCGACATTGCCCGCGGCAACCGCGGCCGGGGATCTGGCGTTTACGACGGAACCGGCGGGCGCGATGAGCGTCAGAGGTCGATAACAGCCACCGTTGGCGGGGATGGTGGGATCGGTCGCCACCCGGACCGCGAAGTAGAGACACGACCTGGTCACGGCTTCGACGGCGTTGAAGTTGGCTTCCACCTGGCTGTCGGTTCCTGAGAAATCTGCTGTGAGATGGTCCCCTGAGATGACGACTTCGACCCGGATGGCGACATCGGCGTCTCCGTGCTCCATGAAGTCGACGAAGGAGAACCGACCGTCGGGAAGCTGGGCCAGGGCAGATGTCATCCGACGCTCCCCGTAGTCGAGCAGAGCTGCAGCCAACCGGCCGAAACTCCCGGAGCCCTGCTGTGAGACCAGTTCGGAGACACGAGCCGCACCAACCGCATTGGCCCCGATCTGTGCCTCGAGGTCGCCTCTGCGCTCCCCCGGTGTCCTCGAAGCGGCCACAAACGGCGAGGCGAACTCCTCGGCCCAGGCCCCGCCGGCGAAAGCGATCATCGGGGCGACACGGTGACCTTCCTGATCGATCGTCACCGCGTGGGCCGGCATCGATCCGGGAGCCTCCCCGCCGACGTCGGCGTGATGAGCTCGGTTGGCCACCCAGGCCACATGTTCCGATCCCACGAACACCGGAGCGACGAGGGTCAGGTCGTTGAGATGGGTCCCGCCGGCGAAGGGGTCGTTGACCGCGTACTGAACCCCTGGCACCGGGTCGAAACGCTCCAGGCAGGCGGCCACCGACTCGGGCATCGAGCCGAGATGAACCGGGATGTGCTCGGCCTGGGCCAGCATCTCGCCTCCGGGCGTGAACACGGCCGCCGAGCAGTCGGCACGCTCCTTGATGTTGGGCGACAAGGAGGTGTGCCGAAGAACCAGGCCCATCTCATCGGCAACGGAGGAGAGCCGGTTACGGGCTACCTCGAGGGTTATCGAGTCGCTGCTCAAGTTGCGATCCAGAGCATCATGGTTGGCTGCTCAAAGGAGAGAAAGAGATGGCTATCACGCATCAGACCCACAACATAAGCGTCTCGATCGAGCGTGGCCCACACGAGGTCTATGAATTCGCCAGACGGCCCGAGAACTTCCCGCGCTGGGCCACAGGACTGGCCACCACCCTCGAGCACGTGGACGATCATTGGGTGGCCAATACGCCAGACGGGGCGATCCGGGTTCGGTTCACCCCTCGCAACGAGAACGGGATTCTCGATCACCACGTGACGTTGGCCAACGGGATCGAGGTCTATGTGCCTATGCGGGTCGTGGCCAACGGATCGGGCAGCGAGGTGATCTTCACCCTATTCCGCACTCCGGGGATGAGCGACGAGGACCTGGCCCGGGACATCGAGTGGGTGACCAAAGACCTCGGGACGTTGAAGACCCTGCTCGAATCCTGAGCCGAAGTCTCAGTTCACCAAATGCCCGATGTGTTTGGTGGCCTCGCGATATGAGAGTGTCGATAGCCGGTCACGGTGTCCGGTTGCGAACGCGGCGACCGCCTCGGGATCGGTCTTGGCATGCTCGCGCAGAGCCCATCCGATCGCCTTGCGGATGAAGAACTCCTTCTCGGCGGCCCGTTCGGAGCAGAAGCTGAGGAGTCGCTCCAAGTCGGTGTTCTCCTTGGCCCCGATCTGACAGATGATGGCGGCCCGTCGTAGCCACATGACCTCGTCGTCGATCCAGGTATCAACCACAGGCCAGGCGCGGGCGGGATCGTCTAGGACCAACCGACCAATCACCTTGACCGCAACCTCATCGACAAAATCCCACCAGGCACCTTCGACCATCAGCCGGGTGTAGAGCGGGAGAGACTCCGTCGTGACGAAGTCAGCGAATTGGCGAGCAAAGGCGATCGCCAGGTACTTCTCTTCCCGATGGGGAAGGTCCCACAGACCGAGCACCAGATCCTCGTACTGCTGTCGATCTGCAGGAGGAAATGTCCTCACCAGTCGTTGCAGGATCTTGGTGCGCCCCGGCTTCTGCACCCCGTAGAAGGGCATGTCGGTCTTCATATAGCCCTGCATCCCCACGGCCTTTTCGGGATTGGCAGCCGCGGTCAACTCGGCCGAGACAAACCTGCGAGCATCGACGATCGGGGAGTTCATGACGCGATCTCCAGGGTCCCGTCCTGGTGAACCATCATGTTGTCCTCGGGCTCGAGCCAAAGCGCCGAATCGGCCTCCACGATGATCGCCGGGCCTTTCGTCTCGAATTCGGGTGACAGCTCGGACCTCTTCCACACATCGACCTCGATCGTTCGGTTGCCGAGGCGGGTCAGGGACCGGGTCGCGACCGGTCGGTCTCTCGCCGGCAGCGACGGGAGATCCGACCAGCGCAATGGGGCTTCCCCTGCTACCACCGCCCTCACGTTGACCAGCTCAATCGGCTGTGTGTCCCGGGTGAACCCGAAACGAGCCAGATGCTCTGTTTCGAACGTCCGGCGTGTTTCGGCCCAGCTGGTGGCCAACGGCACGTCTAGCTCATGGGACTGGCCAACGTATCGAACCTCCCCCCGAACCACCGAGTCAACCCCGGGAGACCCATGGTCCTTCGAGTACGTCTCGCGGGCTTCGGCTTCGATCGTCACCGCGACACTCTCCAGCAGCGCCGACCCCTCGTCGAGCATGACCGTCTTGTTGGCGTCACTGCTGGGCCGGGCCAACAGCAGCCCCAGGGCCGAGAAAACCCCCGACAACGGTGGGATCAAAGTCTTCCTCATCCCAAGCCGTCTCGCCAGTCGTGAGGCATGGAGACCGCCGGCCCCTCCGAATGCGACCAGGACCGAGTCTCTCGGATCCACTCCCTCCTCGAGAGACACCGCACGCAAAGCTCGCTCCATGTGGGTGTCGACCACCTCGATGATGCCCGCCCCCACGGCTTCGACGTCCAGGCCGAGACGGGCGCCGATACTCGACATGACTCCCCGGGCGGCGGCCACGTCCAGTGTCACCGACCCGCCAAGAGGGTGCGCGGCAGGGATACGGCCCAGAACCACGTTGGCGTCGGTCACGGTGGCCTGATCTCCTCCGAGCTTGTAGGCGGCCGGCCCCGGATCCGATCCGGCTGATTGGGGACCGACCCGCAAGGCTCCACCGTCGTCGATCCAGACCAGGCTTCCCCCGCCTGCACCAATGGTCCTCACCGGCAGCGACGGGACCCGGTTGACGCTGCCTCCGACCCCGACCCGAGGTCTGCCCGCTGACCGGCCGCCAGCGATACGGCACACATCGGTGGAGGTGCCGCCCATGTCGAAGCTGATCACCGAGTCATGACCCTTCGCTCTCCCCAATTCGGTCGCCGCCACCACTCCGGCGGCGGGGCCGGACAACACCAGCCGCCCGGCATACCCGACTGCCGACCCGAAAGGGAGGAGCCCCCCCGAGGAAGTCATCACCAGCCGCCGCTCAGCCGCCACCGCCCGATCGAGACGTGCCAGGTAGCCGGCGACCTCTGGAGTGAGGAAGGCGTTGAGTACCGTCGTGGCGATTCTCTCGTACTCCCGGAATAGGGGAGAGACCCTGGCCCCGACCGACACCGGGACATCCAACTCCTGGCTCAGCGTGTCGGCCAGATCGAGCTCCTCACCGGGATCGGTGTATGAGCGGACCAGGGCGACTGCGATCGCCTCGGGCCGGGCGGCCCTGATCGCGTCACGGAGCCGAGTCGGGTCTCCGTCGAAGCCGAAACGGAGCGATCGGTGGACCAGTGGTGGCGGCCGGTCGGCGAAAGGGTCGTAGAGCGACGGGCGCGCCTGGCGCCCGATCTCGATAAGATCCTCGAAGCCCGCGGAGGTCACCAGCGCAGTTCGCGCACCCCGCCCTTCGAGCAGGGCGTTGGTCCCGGCAGTCGTGCCGTGGAGAAACACGGAGTCGGCGCCGACACCGGCTGCAGCAATCGCCTGGGCCACCGCGACCGACTGATCAGGGGTGGTAGCCACCTTGTGACCCGACACCGAGCTCCCGTCGAAGATGACGACATCGGTGAACGTGCCTCCCACGTCCACTCCAATGGTCGACGACACCCGATTAGCCTCGCTCCGACATGCCTGTGACCGTCGCTCCATCCCCCAACCCCAACGCGATGAAGTTTTCCGTTGGGACCCCGGTCGGTGGCCCGACGACGCATGTGACCGGCTCAGATCCTGCGGAGCCCTTCGCCCGTGATCTTCTCGCGCTGCCTGGAGTCACCAGCATCTTCCTGACCGCCGATTTCGTGACCATCTCCAAGACTCCTGACTCGAGCTGGGACACCATCATCCCGGAGGCGACCGCGATCCTAGAGAGCGAGTTCGACGGCTGATCCCGGGCCGAGGACGGCCCAGAAATGAAGATGACTGCCGAGGGCGGGGAGTCAGGGCACCGCAACCGTCACCGGTCGGCTCACCCCATCGAGCCCGGGGGCGAGCAACACCACCCGCCAGCCACCCCCTTCACCGGGAGTTCCCCCGACGATCTCCGACCCACCCGTCATCTCGAGCGCCGCCGCTCCGACATCATCGGGCACCGCAATCAGGGTGGGCTGATGGGCGGGGCCACTGCTGGCAGGCTTCGCTTCAGGAGGCAGCAAGACCTGGGGAGACTCCGCCGTCATCGAGATGTCGACCGTCACCTCCAGGGGCGCCTGGCGTTGGTAGGCGTTGTCGTCCCGTGCCGCCAGAGATCGGGCCAGGACCGTCGCTCGATAGGTGAGCGGTGCGATCTCCTCAACCGAGACCGTGCGCACCCACTCCACGAATACCAGGGTCCCTTCAGGTGCCACCGGCAGCGGGACTCCGACCGGCATCAGCGAAGCGAGGGTTTCCCGACCCTGTTCCGACCCGTCCACAGTGAGGTACTCGGCCACGAACCACTCGGCATGGGCCGCCACTCGATCAGCCACCCGTTCTGGGTGAATCGCAAAGAGATCGGCCTCTGACGTCAACACCGGCGTCCTCGACAGCGTCGGAGACTCAGCCGGGACCGGTACCGGATCTACGGCCGCGGGCGTCGACGGCGCGGTCACCTCCGATACTTCCACCGTCGCGGCAACTGGTAGAGCGACCGGTCGATTACTCATGTACGAGTATGCGAGCGCTCCCAGGACGACCGCGCCTGCAACTCCATAGGTCAGCCACTGGCGGTCGCCTTTCTTGTCTTCGAGTGACTCCCACGGGATGCGCTCGTAGACCTCGTTCCTCTCCTGGTCCATCCCTCGAAGGTATGACTCGGTGGTGCCCAGTTCAAGGGGATCGATCGTGTCACCGCCTGCCCAACAGACGCCCCTTGACGACACCGCAGCAGGCAACCTCGGGAACTAGACGATAGAAGCTATCGTTTCGCCGGTCATGGCAGTCAACCCCGACCCGAAACCGGGCCGCTGGATCCTCCCCCTTGTCATATTGGGGATGGTCGCGTTCACCTATTTCTTCGTTCGCTCGCTTCCCGAAGCCTCTCCTGACACCACTCTGGTATCGGGGCCCACTACGACCCTCCCGGCCGACGGGGAGACCACCACGGTGCCCAGCAACGGAGGCACCGTGGACAGTGACGCCCTACAGGTCTATCTCGGTGAGCTCGACAGGATCAGCGGCGAGCTGCAGGCGCTGAACACCGAGTTGGTCACAGTCAACACCGCTTTCGACAACGAGCGGGAGATCGAATTCTCCGAGGCGGCGCCCCGCATGGACGCGGTGGCCGACGCGTCACAGGCTCTCTCCGACGAAGTCGCCGCGCTCCCTCCCCCGGCCGGACTCGAGGCCAACCACACAGCCCTGGCAGAACGAATCAGCCTCGCCGCCCGCGCTGCGGACGAGGCAGTCACCGGGCTCAGGTCCACCGACCCAGGTGACCTGCGCCGCGCCGCGGTGGCCGCGTTCACCAACGCCGTGACCGATTTCGACGTCGAAGTGGCAAACGCGAGGACTGCGAGCGGGGTAGCACCCGACGCCTGATGGCGGTGGAGTTCAGAGCCATTGGGCCCGACGAGTTCGACGACCTGAGGAAGGCCCTCGGTCTCGTCTTCAGCTTCGACCCCCGCCCCGACGACGACCGCTTCAGATCGACTCTCCCCCTTCACCGGACACGCTGTGGGTTCGACGACGGGCGAATAGTGAGCACTTCGGCGGCATTCGAGCTCGGGATGACCGTGCCGGGCGGCAAGGTTGCTTGTGGTGGCACCACGATCGTCTCGGTCTCACCCACTCACCGGCGGCAGGGAATCCTGCGCCAGATGATGAGAGCGCATCTGGACGATGTCAGGGAGCACGAGGAGCCGATCGCCGCGCTGTGGGCAACCGACAGCGCCATCTATGGCCGATTCGGATACGGATGCGCCGCCATCTGTCATGAGATCGAAGTGGATCGAGAACACGTCGGATTTCACCGTCTGGCTCCGGCCCCGCGACCGGTCCGCCTCATCGACGCCGATGAGGCGAGTCGGCTCCTCCCACCCTTCTTCGATCGGGTCAGACAGGGGATTCCTGGGTTCCTCGATCGTTCCCCGCAATGGTGGGAGCATCGACGGCTCGCCGATCCCGAGCACGATCGAGACGGGATGAGCTCGTACCGGTACGTCGTCGTCGACGACGACGACGATGGAGACGCAATTGCCGGATTCGCCCAGTACCGGGCAAAACTGAAGTGGAGTGAGAATCACGGGGCCGGGGAGCTGGCGGTCAGGGAACTGATCGGCACCACAGCTGAATCCTGGGCCAGCCTCTGGTCCTTTGTCTTGAACCAAGATCTCATGGGCAAGGCCACGGCCGACCTCCGACCTCCATGGGACCCGATCTTTGACTTGCTCGCCGGGACGCGCCGGGTGGCCGCAACTAGGTCCGACTCATGCTGGGTCCGACTCATGGACATCCCGGCCGCACTCTCCTCTCGTTCCTATTCGGCTCCCGTTGACCTCGTCCTCGGTGTCGCCGACCCGATGGGAGACATCACCGGCTCCTACCGTTTGAGTGCCAAGGGGAACGATGTGGAGTGTGCTCCCGTCGACGACGAGCCCGACGTCACTCTCGATCTGGAAGATCTGGGCGCTTGCTACTTGGGAAGGGCGAGGTTTCGCCAACTGGCGAGGCTGGGACGGGTCACCGCTGATGGTCAGGTACTGACCGCTCTCGACGCTGCCTTCGCTTGGGATCCCCAGCCCTGGTGTCCTGAGATCTTCTGACGATCAACGGGGGACAGCCTGCCGGCGTGAGCCAGCGTGGAAACGACCTCGAGACGCATCAAGACTCGGGCTGTGATTGTCAGTTGTCAGCAAACCAGGGTCAGACCAGGCCCTCGTGCTCCCTCCCGAGGTTGTCTCGGTCCTTTCGTTTTCGTCCGAACGCCATTCCTGCGAGGGCAGCTATGCCCGCAGCCAATACGAGGATGTTTATGACATACAGCGCGTTGGGCGCCAGTGCGGCCAGGCAGTAGCAAGCACCTGCCAATCTCCCTCGACCTCGTGACCGAAGGACGAGTCCTAGAACACCTGCGACCATGGCGCCGAGCGCAACTGGCAGGATCCACGGTCTTGATGATGGAATACCGGGTGTAACGAGGATTGTGAACAAGGTCGAAGCCGAAAGACTTACGACAAGTGCAAGCTCGATCAAGAACTGTCTTCGCATCGGTCGACTCGCCCGGTTCGATTACGGCGTCCGGTCCCATTACGTGAGGTTGGACCAGAAAAGCGTAGTGGGCGTGCATCCCGGCGATTCGAACTCGGAGGTACGCGAGTACGTGGCTTTGCGCCGGTAGTCGTATCGCACCCAAGCACGCCGAACCACCCGCCGCCCCGGCTCGGACTGAATCGACGGTGGACCCGCCGTTTCCCTTAGGTCATACAGGAAAAGGGGCCGAGCTGCCGCTCGGCCCCTTCACCGATCGCCGTAGCGACCGACTAGATGTCGTAGTACAGGTTGAACTCGTGCGGATGAGGTCGAAGACGGACCGGGTCGATCTCATGCTCGATCTTGTAATCGATCCAGGCGTCGATCAGGTCTTTCGAGAACACCCCGCCTTGCAGGAGGAACTCATGGTCGCTGCGCAGAGCTTCCAGTGCCTCGGTCAGGCTCCCAGGCACCGAGGGGAGCCCGGCGAGCTCAGCCGGCGGCAGATCGTAGATGTCCTTGTCCACCGGGTCGTGCGGCTCGATCCGGTTCTGCACCCCATCGAGACCAGCCATGAGCATGGCGGCGAAGGACAGGTACGGGTTGCACGAAGGATCTGGGCAACGGAACTCGAGTCGTTTGGCTCCGGGCGCCTGCGAGTACTGGGGGATCCGGATCGCAGCCGAGCGGTTGCGACTCGAATAGACCAGATTGACCGGCGCTTCGTAGCCGGGGACCAGACGGTGATAGGAGTTGGTGGTCGGCGCGGCGAAGGCCAGGACGGCCCGAGCATGCTTGAGCAGGCCCCCTATGTACCACCTCGCCAAGTCGGAGAGCCCGGCGTAACCCGCTTCGTCGAAGAAGAGCGGCTCGCCGTCCTTCCACAACGACTGATGGGTATGCATCCCCGATCCGTTGTCCTCAAAGATCGGCTTGGGCATGAAGGTGACGGATTTTCCGTACTCCCAGGCGGTGTTCTTCACGATGTACTTGTACAGCGTGACGTTGTCGGCTGTCCGGAGCAGGGTGTCGAAACGCATGTCGATCTCCGCCTGACCCGCGGTCCCCACCTCATGGTGCTGGACTTCGATCTCGATGCCGGCGTCCTCGAGTTTGGCCGTCATCTCGGAGCGAAGATCCTGGTAATGGTCGGTGGGGGGCACCGGGAAGTAGCCCTCCTTGTAGCGGGGCTTGTAGCCGAGGTTCCCACCCTCCTCGAACTCACCCGAATTCCACGCACCTTCGACCGAGTCGAGGAAGTAGTAGCCCGAATGCTGGTTCTGGCCGAAGCGGACGTCGTCGAAGATGTAGAACTCCGCCTCTGGCCCCCAAAACGAAGTGTCGGCGATTCCGGTGCTGAGGAGATACTCCTCGGCCTTCTTGGCCACATACCTCGGGTCACGGTCGTAGGGACTCCCCGTGATCGGGTCGTGCACGAAGCAATAGATGATCAGGGTCTTCCGGGCCCGGAATGGGTCGTCGACCGCCGTGCTCGGGTCCGGAATCAGGATCATGTCCGATTCCTGGATCTGCTGGAACCCCCTGATGGACGAGCCGTCGAAACCGAAGCCGGCTTCGAACGAGTCCTCGGTCAACTGCTTGACCGGGACGGTGAAGTGCTGGACCTGGCCGGGCAGGTCGCAGAAGCGAAGATCGACGAACTCGAAGCCCTCGTCGGCGACAAGGGACAAGACGTCGGCAGCCGTCTTGCTCACGGGTGACTCCTCTCGGGTAGGTAACGGGTCGTGAACACCAGACTTTGTATTCGTCACCCGTTTCCCACCGGTTGCCGGAGTATTAACGCTGTGTTTCAAGGCTTGGGGAGCCTGGCTGATTGCCGCGTGACGACGACGTGTCGGTCTCATAATCAACCCGTGCAGCGACTGTTCCACAAGGGTTCCTCCGACGCCGGGTTGGTCGAGATCCCCGCCGCCGAGTTGGAGTCAGCCCTTGCCGAACCGGGCTATGTCTGGCTCGACCTCCTGGGAGAGAGCTCCGAGGCGATTTACCAGCTGGCGAACCTCCTCGACCTCGACCGGGTGTCGCTGGAGGAATCCGCCGACATCTCATTGCTCCCCCGGATGGACGAGCACGACGAATACGTCTTCGTGGTCCTCAACGGTCTCGTGATCGGCTCCGGGGAGCGTCTCACCACCAGCGAGATCGATATATTCATCGCAGAGAGGTTCCTGGTGACGATCCACCGGGAACCGTTCCCGGCTGTGGAGTGGCTGCAGACGTCCGCCAACGCGGCCGCCACCGCCAGCCTGGAAACGCCGGCTCACGTTGCGGCGCTCATCGCCCAGATCGGCACTCGGCGTTATCTCCCGCTCATCGAGGCCCTGGAAGAGCAGGTCGATCTCCTGGAGGAGATGGCGATGGCCTCCGATCCGCGTACCTTGACCGAAGTCCACGCTCTCCGACGGGATGTGAGTCTTCTCCGACGCAGCGTTGGGCCTCAGCGCGATGTCTTCAACCAGCTCGCCGAGAGCCTGCACCCGGCGATCGATCCCGGCGCGGCACGTGCCTTCGACCGGGTCTTCGATCACCACCTCAAGATCGTCGACTCATTGGAGGGGGCTCGTGGCCTGCTCGCCTCGGTCCTGGAGACACACCGGGGCGCAGTCGCCGACCAGACCAACGAAATCGTGAGGATCCTCACCGTGTTCTCGGCCATCCTGCTTCCTATGTCGGTGATCTCGAGCATGTGGGGGATGAACTTCATCGAGATCCCCTTTCAGGAGTTGAAGTGGGGCTTCCTCGCTCTGGTCGGGGCGATGCTGGCTTTCGGTCTCGGCCTCTGGCTCTACTTCAGCCGCCGTGGGTTCATCGGAGCACCCAAGCTGAGCGAGCTGCCGAAGTCGGTCGGACTGGGTCTCCTCCAGATCGGGGTCCTGCCGATCAAGGTTGTCTCCAGCGGGGTGCGCCAGGTGGGCCGGATTGTCACCGATCCGACTGGAGGCGCGGCCGGGCCTGGTGACGATTCGCCCCAGAGTCGAATCCACCGGCCCAACAATCCCTGACTACCGTCGCTCCACGTCATGCCAGCCTCCGTCGTCTTAGGCGCCCAATGGGGTGACGAGGGGAAGGGTCGGGTCGTCGACTTCTTCGCCGAGTCGGCCGACTTCGTAGTTCGCTACCAGGGGGGCAACAATGCCGGCCACACCATCGTCGTCGGCGAACAGCGACTCGCCCTGTCATTGGTCCCATCGGGGATCCTGTATCCCGATTGCATCCCAGTCATCGCCTCAGGCACGGTGATCGACCCCAAGGTGCTTCTAGCCGAGATGGACATGGTGGCCGAGCGAAACCTCGACCCTTCCCGGGTTCGGGTCTCGTCCAACGCTCACCTGATCATGCCCTACCACCGAAAGCTCGACGCCGCCATCGAGAGATATCTGGGTGAGAACCAGATCGGGACCACCAAGCGAGGAATCGGCCCCGCCTACACCGACAAGTACGCCAGGGTCGGGATCCGCGTCCAGGATCTATTCGATCCCAAGATCTTCCGCCAGAAGGTGGAAGTCGCATTGGAGGAGAAGAACAAGATCCTCCCCCGGATCTACAACACGCTTCCGATGGATGCCGACGAGATCATCGAGGAATACACCGGGTATGCCGACCGACTCCGAGCCCACGTGACCGACACCTCCCTGCTGATCTGGCAGGCGTTGAGAGACTCGAAACAAGTGCTTTTCGAGGGCGCCCAAGGCACCCTGCTCGACATCGACCACGGCACCTACCCGTTCGTCACCTCGTCGAACCCCACCGCCGGTGGTGCCTCGGTGGGCTCAGGAATCGGCCCCAAGGCGATCGACGAGGTGATCGGGGTGGCCAAGGCCTACATCTCTCGTGTTGGCACCGGGCCCTTTCCCACCGAGCTCGAGGACGAGATCGGTGACACGATGATCGAGCTCGGCGGTGAGTACGGGACGGTCACCGGGCGGAGGAGACGTTGTGGCTGGCTCGACCTGGTAGCGCTTCGTTACGCCAACCGGGTGAACAGCTTCACCAGCTTGTTCCTGACCAAGATGGACATCCTCTCCGCCTTCGACACCATCAAAGTGGCCGTCGCCTACACCAGCGCCGGGGAACGCCACGAGCACTTCCCAGCCCAACAGAGTGTGCTCTATCACTGCGAGCCCGAATACCACGAGTTTCCCGGCTGGGGTGCAGACATCACCACGGTCAGGTCGTACGGCGATCTTCCGACCGAGGCGAGAGCGTATGTCGAGTTCATCCAGGAGACGGTCGAAGTGCCGGTCCGATGGATCTCCGTCGGGCCGGAGCGAAGTCAACTGATCGAGATCTCATGAGGGTGCTCCTCGTCGGTGGCGGTGGGCGTGAGCACGCCCTGGGGTGGAAACTGGCCAACTCCCCCCGAGTGAAAGAGCTGATCTCGCTTCCGGGCAACCCGGGTCTGGCTCGTCTAGGGCCCGTTGTCGAGGGGATCTCGCCCACCGACGTCGGAGCGATAGGAGCCATCGCACGGGTGCACGATGTCGACCTCGTCGTCATCGGGCCGGAGGGCCCGCTGGCGGCCGGAGCCGCCGATGCCGTCTCCGATCTTGGGATTCCGGTCTTCGGGCCTACCCGCGCCGCCGCCAGATTGGAAGCATCGAAGGCCTACGCCAAGGACGTAATGACGAGGGCCGGGGTGGCGACAGCGGCATCGGAGTCGTTTGACGAGCCCGGGCCGGCCAAAGAGCACCTCGGCAGCACGGACGGCCCATACGTGGTCAAGGCCGACGGGTTGGCGGCGGGCAAAGGGGTCCTGGTCACCGAGTCACGCGCCGAGGCAGCAAGCTGGGTCGATCACTGTCTCGGAGGAGGGTTCGGAGCCGCCGGCTCCTCGGTCCTGATCGAGGACTTCCTAGATGGGCCCGAGGTGAGCGTGTTCGCGGTGTGCGCCGACAGGGGCGCGGTACCGCTGCAGCCGGCCCGAGACTACAAGCGCCTGCTGGCCGAGGACCGGGGCCCCAACACCGGTGGTATGGGTGCCTTCTCACCGGTGCACGATCTGCCCGAAGGGCTGTTGGACAAAACCATGCACGACGTGATCGACCCGACCCTGGCGACGATGGCGGAGGACGGACACCCCTACCGCGGGTTCCTCTATGCGGGTCTGGTCTTGACAGGAGATGGACCGAAGGTGCTCGAGTTCAATGTCCGTCTCGGGGACCCGGAAACACAGGCAGTGCTCCCCAGAATGGAAACCGACCTGATCGACGTCCTCGAGGGGGCGAAACCGGAGTGGTCGGATACGGCGACCGTGAATGTGGTTCTCGCCGCGGCGGGTTACCCCGGAGCACCGGTGACCGGTGATGTCATCGAGGGGCTCGACGCTGTCGCCGACGATGTCCTGGTGTTCCATGCCGGGACTGCCGCCAAAGGCAAGAAGCTGGTCGTCGACGGGGGCAGGGTGCTCAACCTGGTCGGCCGCGGGCCGACCATCGAGGCGGCCCGGATCCGTGCCTACGAGGCGGTGGCCGGCCTCGGCTGGCCCGGGATGCAGTTCCGGGCCGACATCGCCTCGGGAGCCGGTCAGTCGTAGCGGTGCCGGAACATGAGAGCGATCCGTGGCTGTGCCACGGTGACCTTGGGAATGGTGTGCTCCCACAGACGCTGACAGGCGCCGCCCATCACCACCAGGTCCCCGCCTCCGAGATCGAAGGCCCTCGACTTGCCCCCGCCCTTGGGCCGGATGAGGAACCGGCGGGAGCCACCCAGGGAAACGGTGGCCACGATCGAATAGGGGCGCTCTCTCGCGATCCGGTCGCCGTGCCAGGCCACCGAGTCTGCGCCGGTCCGATACCAGGCTGCGCTCACTCGATCCAACCTGATCTGATAACGGTCGGAGGCCAACTCGACGATCTCCCCCAGAACAGGATGGGAGGCAACCTCCACCCGGCCCACCAGCCTCGGTGTCTTCAGCCTCTTCTCATACATACGGACCTCGGGCTGCTCCCACGGCACCGATTCGACCAGAGACTGGTAGAGACTGGAGTCACCGGCCAACCAGCCGGGTGCGTAGTCCAACCAGGACTCGCCATCCAGTTCGAAACGCATCAACCCGGCGAACCCGGCATCGGGTGTCGGTGGGCCCTCACCGAAGAGCGAAGGTTGTAGTGGCTCCATCACGAACATATGTTCGATTCTACCTCAGGTTGCGCTTCAAATGCGGGGTGAAGGGCAACTGGGGTACCGTCGGTGCGATGAATCACAGAGTCGCCATCGTCATGGGATCGGGGACCGACCGCCCTGTGATGGAGAAAGCAGCTGTCACCCTCGACACGTTTGGCATCGAGAGCGTGGTCAAGGTGCTCTCTGCACACAAGACACCGGACCAGGCCATCGAGTTCGCCGAGACCGCGGCAGCTCAAGGGTTCTCGGCGATAATCGCCGGGGCTGGTAAGGCCGCCCATCTGGCCGGGGTCATGGCCGCCAAGTCACTACTCCCGGTGATCGGGGTTCCGATCAACGCCTCCCTCGACGGCCTCGACTCGCTGCTGGCCACCGTTCAGATGCCCACCGGGATCCCGGTGGCCACCGTGGCCATCGACGGTGCGGTCAACGCCGCCCTCCTCGCGGTCGCCATCATCGCCCTCGGCGATCAAGAAGTGCGGGAGAAGCTGGCCCGGTATCGGGTCGACCTGGCCGAGAAAACCCTCGCCGGCTAGAGGGGATACCATCGCCCTGTCATGAGTGACATCTCTTTCGACAAGCCCGATCCGAGAGACTTTCTCGCCACCGATTCTCTGCTCTCCGCCGAGGAGATCCTCCTCCGTGACACCGTCCGCCAATACGTGCAGAAGGAGATCGTGCCCAATGTCGGTGATTGGTGGGAGGAGGGTGTCCTTCCCCAGGAGGCCCTGGCCAAGGCGTTCGGGGACATCGGCTTGCTCGGCATGCATCTCGAGGGCTACGGGTGCGCCGGCACTTCGGCGACGGCCTACGGTCTCGCCTGTCTCGAGCTCGAAGCTGGGGACTCGGGCATCCGCTCCTTCGTGTCGGTTCAGGGCTCATTAGTGATGTTCCCCATCTGGAAGTTCGGCTCCGAGGAGCAAAAGCAGACCTGGTTGCCCCGAATGGCGACCGGAGAGGTGATCGGATGCTTCGGGCTCACCGAGCCCGACTCAGGGTCCGATCCCTCGTCGATGCGCACCAACGCACGCAAGGACGGCAGCGACTGGGTGATCAACGGGACCAAGATGTGGATCACCAACGGCTCGATCGCCGACGTCGCCGTGGTTTGGGCCAAGACCGACGGTGGAGTTCGGGGCTTCATTGTCCCCACCGACTCCCCTGGTTTCTCGGCTCCTGAGATCAAGAAGAAGGTGTCGCTGCGTGCCTCTGTCACCTCGGAGCTGATACTCGACGACGTGAGAGTCCCCGAGGACTTCGTCCTTCCCGGAGTCTCCTCGATGAGGGGGCCGCTGTCATGTCTCAACGAGGCCCGGTTTGGCATCGCTTTCGGGGCGGTTGGCGCCGGGCGGGCGTGCTATGAGTCCGCCCTCGACTACTCGATCGAGCGGCATCAGTTCGACCGGCCGATCGCCTCATTTCAGCTCACCCAGAAGAAGCTCGTCGAGATGATGGTTGCGGTCCAGCGAGGCACTCTGCTGGCATTGCACCTGGGACGACGCAAGGACGAGGGCAAGCTGAGCCCCGAACAGGTCAGCTTTGGCAAGTTCGACAACGTCCGTAACGCCCTGGAGGTTGCCCGAACCGCTCGCTCGATTCTCGGCGCCAACGGGATCACCCTCGAGTACCCCGTCTTCCGCCACATGGCGAACCTGGAGACGGTGCTCACCTACGAAGGCACTAACGAGATCCACTCCCTGGTGATGGGGCAGGCCATCACCGGCATCAACGCCTTCACCTAAACCGGTTACCGCTTACCTGAGGTACGTAGCGCCAGATATGGCGCTACGTACTCAGAGAATCCTCGGTCAACCCGACCCAGGCCTTTCCGCGCGCCCCTGGCGCCAGATATGGCGCCAGGTACCTCAGGTAAGGGTTGGGGTCAGGTCGCCGTTGGGGGCCACCACGAGGTCGTCCACGCCAAGCCAGGTGGCGGTGCTCTCGAGCTCCGCGCGAAGCTCCCGGCCCACCCGCACGATGTCGGTGTCGGGCTCGGCGAAGGCACCTTTGACCAGCAACGCGCCCGCCTTGCGGTCCAACTTCAGATCGACCCGGGCTACGAGATCGCCGTCGAGAAGAAACGGCAGCACGTAGTAGCCGTGGACCCGCTTCGGCTCTGGCACGTAGATCTCGATGCGGTAGTAGAAGTCCCAGAGTCGCTCCACCCGATCCCGGTACCAGATGAGGTTGTCGAAGGGAGAAAGCAGAGCCCGTCCCTCAACCCGACGGGGCAGGCTGGCCTCGGGGTGGATAAAGGTTGGCTTGTCCCATCCGGGGACGTCCACCTCGACCAAGCGGCCTTCAGAGACCAACTGCTTGATCGCCGGCCTGGCCTGGGGCATCCGGATCCGGTAGTAGTCGGCTAGGTCGTCTGCGGTGGCGACGCCAAGTGAGCCGGCCGCCTTCATCAAGAGGACGGCCTGTGCCTCCTCACGCGCCAATCCATCTGCCGCGAGGTGCTCACCGGCAATAACCCGCTCCGTGAGGTCGTACATCCGGACAAAGTTGGGGCGATGAGATGTCGTGACCAACCCCTCCATGAACAGGGCCTCCAAGGCCACCTTGCCCTTCGACCAGCCCCACATCGCTGTCCCGTCCCGTTGGCCCGGGTCATGGAGGTCGGCTGTCCGTAGCGGGCCTCTCTCCCTGACCTGATCCAAGACGGCGTCCATGTATCCCGGGTGCTCGCGATGGATCTGTTCCACCCGATCCCACTCCCAGTTCCCGTTCATCCTCCACCGCCACAGACGATGATCCTGGACCGGGATCAATGACGCCTCATGCCCCCAGTACTCGAACAGCTCCCCAGAGCCCCAGAGCCAGCCGTCCAGGGCGTTCCGGTCGTAGCTGCCCAGCCGGCTGAAGAACGGCATGTAGTGAGTTCGGCTGAAGACGTTCACCGAGTCGAGCTGAACGACACCGATCCGGCCCACCACCCTCCGAAAATGGCGGACATCCACCCGACCCGAGGGGCGTAGGTCGTTGAAACCCTGGGCGGCGAGGGCGTAACGGCGTGCCTGGTCGATGGTGACTCTCCGCATTGGCGGGCAACCTAGCTTTGAAAGCGGACATAGCCGGTCCGCTTCTCTGCCATCATCTCGATGGTGATCGAGCGCTACACCCTCCCCGAGATGGGCCGCATCTGGTCCGACCAGCGAAAGCTGGAAGCCTGGATGGAGGTGGAGTCTCTCGCTCTCGAAGCATGGAACACTCTTGGCCGGGTACCGGACGGGGTAGCCGAAGCCACCCGCGCCGCCCGCTGCCCCACAGCCGAGGAAGTGGCCGAGCGGGAAGAGGTAACCAATCACGACCTCGCCGCCTTCGTCGATCTCCTCGGTGATGCCGCCGGATCGGCCGCCGCCGGGTGGGTCCACTACGGCTTGACTTCGTCCGACGTCCTCGACACCGCCGGTGGGGTAGTGCTCAGGGAAGCTGCGGATCTCCTCCTCGCGGCCCTGGAAGACCTGTTCGCAACGGTCAAAGGCAAAGCCCTGGAGCACGAGGGCACCTACATGATCGGTCGCACCCACGGCATCTGGGCCGAGCCCACCGTGTTCGGTCACAAACTCGCTGGGTGGGCATTCGAGCTGGCACGTGACCACACCCGGCTCCTGGCAGCACGAGAGGAGGTAGCGGTGGGGAAGATCTCGGGGGCGGTCGGGACCTACGCCCACGTCCCCCCCGAAGTGGAACAGCACGTGTGCCAGGCGCTCGGCTTGGCGGTCGAGCCGGCATCGACCCAGGTCACAGCTCGTGACCGCCATGCCCAGTATCTCCAGGCGATTGCCCTGGTCGGTGCTTCGATCGAGCGGATGGCGACCGAGATCCGCCATCTCCAGCGCTCGGAGGTCTCGGAGGTCGCCGAGCCGTTCGGAAGCGGCCAAAAAGGCTCCTCAGCCATGCCCCACAAGAGAAATCCGATCCTGTCCGAGCGGATGACGGGGATGGCCCGTCTGCTCCGTGGCTACGCCCAGGTAGGGCTGGAGAACGTTGCCCTGTGGCACGAACGCGATATATCCCACTCCTCGGCGGAGCGGGTGGTCCTGCCCGATGCCTCGATCGCTCTCCACTACATGCTGGTCAGATTCACCGGTCTGATCGAGGGGTTGGTCGTGAACGAAGACCGGATGTTGTCCAACCTCGAATCGACCCGGGGGTTGGTGTTCAGCCAGGCGGTGTTGCTCGCCTTGGTCGAGACGGGAATGACCCGCGACCAGGCCTACCGCATAGTCCAACGACACTCGATGACCGCCTGGAGCGCAGATCAGAATCTCCGTGACTTGTTGGCTGGAGACCCGGAGGTCCCCCTGGGTGCTGACGAGCTGGAAGCCTGCTTCTCGATGAAGGGTGTCGAAGACCGGGTGCGGGTGGTGTTCGACAGGTTGAAGGATCTCGCTCTGTAGCCGGATCCCGACCTCGGGCCGGGTGTGTTAGGCCCACCTCACCAGTCGTCAATTGATCTCAAAGACCCCGCCAAGCTGGTCGGCGAACGGCCGGGAGGGAAGGAGCACGGCAGCACCACCCGGTGTCCGGTAGCTGGTGGCATCGATGGAGAACCTGAGAACCGTTTCCTTGGACACACCCCGATTGCGCCAAGCGACGCTCACCGCCTGCCCGAAGCTCCAAGAGCTGTCAAGACGCACCGACGAGACCACCGCCGAGAGCTTGTTGGCGAGACTGGCCGGGGTCGAGAACCTCGCCGCCTTGCCCGCCAGCTGAAACAGGACATCCTGCTGGCGGCTTTGACGGGAGAAGTCCGAACTCGCCACTTGGACCCAGCTCCCGCTCCTCAACTGCTCGGTGTGTCTGGACCTGACCCAGGCCAGCGTCGTTGCCCCATCGGCCTGTCGGCAACCCGCTCGCCCGATGTCGAGCTTCGACTTGGTGTCCCGTGTCGGATAGTCGACGCAGATCGTGGTGCCACCCATCGCGTTGACTACTCGGATGAAGCCGTTGAAGTCGGTCCGGGCCGAGTGATCGACAGAAATCCCGGTGTAATCCTCGACGAGGATGGCGAGCATCTCGGTCCCGGAGGCGAAGCCGGGGCATCCCCCAAGACCCGCGTTGAGCCGGGTGAAGGAGCTCTCACAGACGTTCCACACATAGAGGTCTCGAGGGAGGCTGACGATGACCGGTTGGCTCCCGTCTGCCGGCTCGAGAGCGAGAATGATCACGTCGGCGAGGAAGCTGGAGGAGTCGGTGCCGACGAGGAGATAGGACGTGAACAGCTCGTCGTCGATGGACTTGCCGAACGCGTGTGGGTTGAATTGGTGCGGGTCGAGCTCCGCGGCGAGATCGAAGAGGCGGGCCAGCTCGGATTGGGATTCGTAGGTCTCCTCTGAGGAGCGATCCGACGGCTCGACGAAGACCCAGTTGGACAAGTCGGCGCCGGTGTCGTCGATGGCGTCACGAGCGAGATCAGGGTCGAACTCCTCGGTGGCAACTGCGTTCAGCGCAGTCTGCACTTGGAAGGCGAGGAAAGCACCGGCACCGAGCAGCACCCCGGCCACGATCGTGATTGCCACCCGCCAGGGATGGAGGACCGCGTATTCGATCACTGCCTGCACCTCATGGTTGAGAGCCGCGGCTCACGCCGAAGGGGTGATGTGCACAGTGCCGGTGAACAGGCCAACCTTGCGGCCGTCCTGGCGGGTGACATCGACCCGGTAGGTTCCGAGAGTCCTTCCCCTCGATGCTTCGGTCACATTCGCCCGGAGTCTGTCTCCGAGCCGTGAAGCGGCAGTCAGCACCAGATGGGTATCGACGGCGACGGCACGGTCACCGGCTGCGTTGGAGGCCAGCGAGAACGCACAATCCGCCAGTGAAAACACCATGCCCCCGTGTCCCAACTCGAGGAAGTTGAGATGCTCGGAGCGGACTTCGAGCTCGACGACGATCTCGTCATCCGATACGGAAACCAGCCCGATCCCCATCGATCTCGCATAGGCATCCGATTCGAGCATGCGCTCGACACGGGAGAGCGAGAAACCTGGCACGAAGCCGAGACTAGAAGGGACGACGTCTCCCCGTCGGCCTCACCAGTTCCTGGGTATGCCCATGCCCAACGGAGGGCCGCTCATCTCGAGCTTGGTGTTGTCGACCTCGAACTCGAGATGATTCGCCACAGACACCACGCCGTCCACTCGGGCGCTGAGCCTGGCGAGAAGCTCGGTGTCGCTTCGGGTCTCGAGACGGCCACGGAGGACGACGTTTCCCTCGGTGCTCGTCACGTCCACTCGTCTGGGGTCGATCCAGAGAACATCACCGATGACGTACTCCACGATCTCGTCGATGATCTCTTCGTCAGACCGGGCAAAGACTCGCAATACGTCCGACCGGCTGACCAGACCGATCAGGCGGCCATCGGCGGCGACGACGGGCACCCTCTTGATCCCCTCGGTCTGCATCAAACGCGCCGCCTCGGCGTGGTCGGCGTCGGGACCGAGGACGGTCAGATCGGTGCTCATCACGTCCCCCACCAGACGCTCCTGGCTGGGCAGCTCCACGTCCTTGTACATGAGACGGAGCAAACCGGCCCGCTTCCTGCGACGCCGATCCGCCTCGGTCCTGACGAAGTCGGCCTCGGTGACGATGCCAACGAGAGTGCCGTCGGCTTCGGTGACAGGCAACCCGCTGATCCCGGCCTCGATCATTCGACGCGCCGCTTCTTTCAGTGACGCGTCAGGGCCAATGGTGATGACATCTCGTGTCATCAGATCACGGAGTTTCATGTTTTCTCCTTTCTCTTTCGAAGCTACGGAGACACCCGATCCCCCAATAGGGCAATTGGACCCCTTTCCGTCGGTGTTGTGCGGGGACTCCGGCATTGGGGGTGGGGCGCGACGGGAAGCAGTCAGACCCGATCACTCTCGCCACTACTCTGCCGGAAAGTGCCGGCACTACGACATCTCGCATCGGGAAAGGTCAGGGAGCTCTACGAGGTCGATGACGATCGACTTCTCTTCGTGGCTAGCGATCGCATCTCGGCGTACGACGTGATCCTCAATCAGCTGATCCCGGACAAAGGTCGGGTCCTGACCGGGCTCAGCCTGCACTTCTTCGACTACCTCGATACCCCGAATCACCTCTTGACCACCGACCTGACCGGGCTGTCCGGGCTGGACGAAGACGGCCTGGCTTACCTCCGGGGCCGGGCGATGGTGGTCCGACGAGCCGAAGTGATCCCGGTGGAGTGCGTGGTGCGGGGATACCTATACGGGTCGTCTTGGCGGGAGTACCGCGACGGAGGAGGTCCGGCAACCGAGCACCTGCCCGGCGGCCTTCATCTCGCCGACAGACTTCCCGAGCCGATATTCACGCCCGCCACCAAGGCCACAACAGGCCACGATGAGAACATCACCGAGTCTCAGACACGCGTCAAGCTCGGTGACGACCTGTACGAGGAGCTGCGAAAGCGATCGATCGACATCTACCTCAGGGCGTCCGACTACGCCACCTCCAAGGGCGTGATCCTGGCCGACACCAAGTTCGAGTTCGGATTCGCCGGGGACGAGCTGCTACTCATCGATGAAGTCCTGACTCCCGACTCCTCGCGGTACTGGCCCGCCGACGCGTGGGTTCCCGGACATGACGTCCCGTCATTCGACAAGCAGTTCGTCAGAGACTGGCTCGACACCACCGACTGGGACCGCACCGCCCCGCCTCCCGACCTGCCCGCCGAAGTGGTGGATGGCACCAGATCCCGGTACGTCGAGGCTTACGATCGAATCACCGGCAGAGACTTCAACGACTTTCTGGCTGGAATCCGATGAAGGTCACCGTGCAGATCACCAGACGCCCCGAGATCGCTGATCCCCAGGGGTCCACCATCCAACGTGCTCTGTCCGACCTGGGACATACCGATATCGTCTCCGTTCGCGTCGACCGAGTCGTCCACCTCGACGTAGCTGGTGAGGATCCCGACGCGGTCAAACAAAAAGTCGAGGAGATGTGCCGGCAGGTGCTGGCCAACCCGGTACTCGAGGACTTCACCGTGGTGACGGGATGAGGACTGCCGTCATCGTGTTCCCGGGCACGAACTGCGAGCAAGACGTCGTCCACGCCCTGTCCACGCTGGGTGGCGACGCCGAGCTCGTATGGCATCGAGAGAACGACCTCTCCGGCTTCGACGGTGTCGTCCTCCCCGGGGGTTTCGCCCACGGCGACTACCTCCGCACCGGTGCCATCGCCCGATTCTCGCCTGTGATGGCCGAAGTGGAGCGGTTGGCAGACGAAGGTCTCCCCGTGCTCGGCATCTGCAACGGATTTCAGGTTCTCTGTGAAGCCGGACTGTTGCCCGGGGCGCTCATCGCCAACCGCGACCTGGCATTCATCTGCCGATTCGTCGAGCTGGAGGTCACCGACACCGACACCGTCCTCACCCGTGCCGCCGAGGCGGGTCAGAGAATCAGGATCCCGCTCAACTCCTATGAAGGCAGCTGGGTGGATCCCGACCGAACCGGGCGAGTCCCGCTTCGATATGTCGACAACCCGAACGGCTCACAGGACTCGGCGGCTGCTGTCGCCAACTCCAGGGGCAATGTGGTCGGGATCATGCCCCACCCCGAGCGCGGCGTGGACCACCTCCTCGGCTCGACAGACGGGCGAATTCTCCTCGAGGGATTCCTGCACTCGCTGGCCCCGGCATGACCACGGCCACCCAGCCGGTCCATCGACAACTGGGGATGACCGACGAGGAGTACGAATCAGTAGTCGGCATCCTCGGGCGGGATCCACAACCGGCAGAGCTGGCGATGTACTCGGTCATGTGGTCCGAGCACTGCTCGTACAAGTCGTCCCGAAGCCATCTTCGCCGCTTTCCAACTCAGGCACCGTGGGTGGTGGTCGGTCCCGGAGAAAATGCCGGAGTAGTGGATCTCGGTGACGGCTGGCTGGCCGCCCTTCGCATCGAGAGCCACAACCATCCCTCCTTCGTAGAGCCGTATCAAGGCGCAGCCACCGGCGTCGGCGGCATCCTCCGCGATGTCTTCACCATGGGTGCTCGCCCGGTGGCGTTATGGGATCAGATCCGTTTTGGCCCTCTCGATCAGCCAAAGAACAGGTATCTGTTCAACGGGGTGGTTGCCGGCATCGCGGGATACGGGAACGCGGTCGGTGTGCCGACCGTCGGCGGAGAAGTCGAGTTCGACCCGTGCTACAGCGGCAATCCACTGGTCAACGTGATGTGTCTCGGCGTCCTCAGACGGGAGCAGCTAGTGCTGGGTACCGCCGGGGCCCCCGGGACGATTGCCGTTCTCCTGGGCAAGGCGACCGGTCGCGACGGGATCGGTGGCGCGTCGGTGCTTGCCTCGGCATCCTTCGACGACGAATCCGAGGACAAACGCCCGAGTGTCCAGGTCGGCGACCCTTTCGAGGAGAAGAAGCTGATCGAGGCCTGCCTCGAGCTCTACGACAACGGCCTCGTTGTCGGAGTCCAGGATCTCGGCGCCGCCGGGTTGTCCTGTGCCACCTCCGAGCCGGCCGGGCGGGCCGGAGTTGGGATGGAGGTCGATCTCGACGCGGTCCACGTGCGCGAATCGGGAATGACCGCACCCGAGCTCCTGATGTCGGAGTCCCAGGAGCGCATGATGGCCTTTGTCTCACCCGACAAGGTCGACGAGGTACTCGCCATCGCTTACAAGTGGGAGATCGATTCGGCGGTGGTCGGCACCGTACGCGAGGGAGCGACACTCACCATTCGCCACCAAGGTGAGGTCGTCGCCGAAGTCCCGGCAGCATCCTTGGCCGATGCTGCTCCGCTCTACGACCGGCCCGCCGCCAGACCCGACTGGATGGATGACCTCTGGTCGCAGCAGGCTCGATCGGTTGACGATGATCCGGCGACGGTGTTGCTACGCCTGCTCGACGATCCTGCCCTCGGGTCATCGAGGTGGATCCACGAGCAGTACGACCACATGTTGTTCCTGAACACGATTGTCGGGCCGGGCGCCGATGCTTCATTGATCCGCATACGGGGCACGGAGAAAGGAATGGCCGTTTCTACCGATGGCAACGGCCGTCTCTGCCAACTCGATCCCCGTGGCGGGAGCGCCCGCCTGGTATTCGAGGCGGCGCTGAACGTGGCGGTCACCGGCGCACGGCCATTGGCCCTGGTGGACAACCTCAACTTCGGTAACCCCGAGAAGCCCTCGGTGATGTGGCAATTCCGGGAGAGTGTGGAGGGCATCTCCCAAGCCTGTGAGTCTCTGGAGATTCCGGTGGTTGGAGGCAATGTCTCCTTCTACAACGAGACTGACGGCGTCGATATCAATCCCACGCCGGTTGTCGGGCTCCTTGGTCTTGCCGATCCGATGCCGGCATCCCCTCCCCGGCTCTCGCGCGCCGCCATCGGCATGGAGATATGGGAGGTGGGGCCCGCACCCACGACGAATCTCGCCGGATCTGCCGCGCAACGCGTGCTCCACAGCGAGCTCACGGGCAAGCCCTCATTGCCTGACGCTGCCACTGCACAGCGAGTCATCGACTTGGCCGCAGAGCTCGCCCACCTGGTCCCGGTCCTTCACGACGTGTCGGACGGAGGTCGGGTGGTGGCAGTCGCCGAGATCTGCATGGCCTCCGGAGTCGGTGCGACATTGCAGGCCGCGGAGTCGAGTGTGCTCTTCTCAGAGGATCCCCACCGTTTCATCGCGGTATTTGAGCCGGGCACAATCGAACTACCCACGGACCTCAGCCGCAGAGTGGGCATCATCGGGGGTGACAGCTTGGTTCTCACTGGGTCGGAGCCGATCGATGTCGGCGTCCTGATCGAGACCCATCGCAACGCCATCCCGCGACTGATGGCCGGGTGAGGAATCGGCCTGCAATGGCCCGTTGACAGGAGGGGCATCAGGAGCCGATACCATCAGCTGGTGGCGAGAAGCATCGGAATACTCACAGCAGGCGGTGACAGCCCCGGGCTGAACGCCGCCATCCGTGCGGTGGGCAAGGCGGCCCAACGCGCCTACGGGATGCATGTCATCGGCTTCAGGGACGGGTTCAAGGGTCTCATGCAGAACTCGTTCATACGTCTCGACACCGACTCGCTGTCGGGGATCCTCACCAAGGGGGGCACCGTCCTCGGCACCAGCCGGGCCAAGGTCGACAAGATGGACATGGGTGACGGCCGCAGGATGGACATGCGGCCCCTGATGCGAGAGGTAGTGGATCAGCACGAGCTGGAAGCCCTGGTGGTACTTGGTGGCGACGGCACCATGCGCAACGCTCTGAAGCTCGAGGACGTCGGGATCAGAGTCCTGGCACTGCCCAAGACGATCGACAACGACGTCACCGGGACCGACGTGACCTTCGGCTTCGATACCGCAATGGGCATAGCCACCGAAGCGATCGACCGGCTTCACTCGACCGCACACTCCCATCATCGGATCATCGTGACCGAGATCATGGGCCACGAGGTCGGCTGGTTGGCTCTGGGCGCCGGTCTGGCCGGCGGGGCGGATGTCATCCTGATCCCGGAGATCCCATACGACATCGAGGCGGTCGCCAGTTCGATCTCCGCCAGGAAGGCCGCGGGCAGTGGCTTCTCCATCGTCGCGGTCGCCGAGGGCGCCTGCTCCAAGGAAGACACCCTTTCCCGCTCCTCTCTCGTCGAGGGCATCGAGTCGGCCTCGGGCGAGGACAAGAAGCGTCTCAAGGAACAACTCGACGACTTCGCCCAGAACAAGACTCGGCGGACCGAAGGACTTGCTGCCGCCCTGGAGAAGACGACGGGTCTCGAAGCCAGGGTCACGATCCTGGGTCACGTGCAACGCGGTGGCACTCCGTCGCCTGCCGACCGGCTACTGGCAACCCGGCTCGGCACCGCCACCGCGGCGTACATCGCTGAAGGGGTCCACGGGGTGATGGTCGCCGCTCGGGGCGAGTCGACCGAGCCGGTACCTCTCAAAGAGATTGCAGGTATCACCAAGAGCGTGCCCCTGGACCATCCGTGGCTGCGTTCGGCGCGCCATCTCGGCATCTCGATGGGTGACTGAGCCCCTCCGCTCGAAACTGCCAGCAACGGGCTCCTATTCTCAGGCCATGTCGCTTCTGGGTGCCGTCCTTGCCGGAGGCCAGAGTTCCCGAATGGGCCTGGACAAGGCAGCCATCGAGTTGATGGGAACCACGATGCTCGACCGCGTGGGCGGGGCGCTGAGTCAGGTAGCGACCCGTGTGATCGTCCTCGGTGGTCACCGGGAGGGTTACGAGAGCTGGCCCGATCAGACTCCCATCGCCGGCCCGCTCGCCGGGGTGGCCACCGCATTGGCCAGGATGACCGAAGACCGGGTGCTGGTAGTGGCGGTCGACAACGGCTTCGTCAGCGCCGACACCCTCCGCCACCTGGCCGCCGTCGAGTCCGAGCTGCCTGTGGTCCCCGTGGACGTCGACGGGGTGCGCCAGGTCACCTGTGCCATCTACCCCAAGGGGATAGCGGATATCGCATCAGAGGAGGCGACCGCCGGAGGCTCGATCCAAACCCTCCTGGATCGGGTCTCGTTCCTGCCGGTCACCCCGGAAGTGTGGAGCAGGTGGGACGAGGATGGGCGGAGCTGGTTCTCTATCGACACCCCCGGCGACCTCGAGACCGGGCTGCGGAGATTTGCCTGAAGCTCAGTGCATCCTTGCCTCGAGGAGGCGCCGCTCGGGATCGTTGGTGGTCAGGGCGAGGGCGGCTTCGAGCTCGGCTTGAGCACCTGGCTCATCACCAACCCGACGCAGCATCTCAGCTCGGGCCAGATGGAAGCCGTGGTAGCCCGACAGGTCACGCTCCAGGTCTCCGAGCTCAACGAGGCCCGCGGCGGCTCCGGCGGACTCGCCCACCGCTACCGCACGGTTGAGACGGACCACGGGAGAGGGGTATACCGCCAGCAGCCGGTCGTAGAGCCCGACGATCATCGCCCAATCGGTTTCCTCGTCGGAGGTGGCTTTGGCATGTTCGGCGGCGATCGCCGCCTGCAGGTGATAGGGACCGGGCACCTGGGATGGCGGCATCTCTGCCAGCAGGGCAAGACCCTCGTCGATCGCGTCGTGGTCCCAAAGCGAACGGTCCTGATCACGGAGCAGGACGATGTCCCCGGCCGGATCGACCCGCGCCGACCTGCGGCTGTCATGAAGGAGCATCAGCGCGAGCAGGCCGCGCACTTCGGGCTCGTCCGGCATGAGAACCTTCATCAGCCGATCCAGGCCGATCGCCGAGTCGACGAGGTCCGAGCGAATCAACCCCTCGCCGCTCGAGGCGAAATATCCCTCGCTGAAGATGAGGTAGACCACCGAGAGGACAGCTGTGAGCCGGTCGACGAGCTCATGGCCTTGGGGCACCTTGAATGGTATGCCGGCATCGCGGACCTTGGCCTTGGCTCGGACCAACCGCTGGGCCATGGTCCTCTCCGTGACCAGGAATGCCCTGGCAATCTCGTCGGTGGTCAACCCGCCGACCGATCTCAAAGTCAGCGCGACTTGCTTGTCCACCGACAGGGAGGGGTGACAGCAGGCGAACAGCATCCTGAGCCGATCATCCTCGACCGAGGCGCTAGCCACGGTCTCCTCCCCTATTTCCGCTTCGACACGCTCGAGGTTGGTCAGGATCTCCTTCTTCCTGGCGAGGGTGGTCTGACGACGGATCCGATCGATCGCCCGACGACGGGCAACAGTGGTTATCCAAGCTGGCGGGTTGTCGGGGATTCCGTGCGTCGGCCAGGCGCGGAGCGCGTCGACCAAGGCATCCTGGACCGCTTCCTCGGCAATGTCCATGTCCCGGCACCTCGTAGCCACATTGGCCAGAACCAGGGAGTAGGACTCCCTGAAGACGTGCTCGATCGCGGCTTGGTGCTCGGTGGTGATCACCGCTGGTGCGCCAGTTCCATATCCTCACCTAATCATGTCGAACACCGAGCACTCAAGTCGACTCTCTCGCCCGTCGGCTGCTTTAGGCTCGCTCACTCATGGACCACCCTTCCTCGCCCGAGCCCGTCATCGACCCAACGGCGGTCGTCCTCCCCGGTGCCCGTATCCACGGCCAGGTCACCATCGGCCCACGGTCTTTCGTACTGTTCGGGGCGGTGATCAGAGCCGACCTCGATCGCATCGTCATCGGCAGCGAGACCAACATCCAGGACAATGCCGTGCTCCATTGCGACGAGGGGATCCCGTGCCTTCTGGGTGACAGGGTCACGGTCGGCCACTCGGCGGTAGTCCACGGCGCGTTGGTCGGTGACCGCTGCCTGGTTGGAATCGGCGGCCTCCTGCTCAACCGATCCCGGCTGGGGGAGGGCGCCTGGCTCGCCGCGGGATCAGTGCTCCCCGAAGGCAGGGAGATCCCACCCTGGACCCTGGCCATGGGCACCCCAGCCCGCCCGATCCGAGAGCTGACCGCGGCCGAGATCGCCCGGGCCGACGAGGGTGTTGACAGCTATGTCGGCCTGTTGGGGCACTATCGCCAAGCTCTCCCCTAGTGTCCTGTCCGGTGGATTCGCTTGCTATTTAGGCGAGCAATTGTCGTTCCTGGCAAGGACGCAGGACGCAGGC
>DATKEA010000016.1:0-23462 GCA_035544615.1 Acidimicrobiia bacterium
CGCCGCCTTCCGGGGCGTCGACCCAGAGAAGACGACCCTCGCACCAGGCTACGGCGAGGTGTTCGACGCCATAGTGCTGCTACACCACGGTCACAACGAGCACGCACACGCCCTACTCGCCACCGAGCCAAGCGCGCGCAAACATTGGCATGTGGCGCTCTTCAGCCAGTGGCGGATCGCGCTGCAATGCGAGGCCGCCGTCTTGGCCGACGCAACAGGCATAGATGAGCTGATCACCGCCGCTGAGGCGTCCACGGCAGGCAATCCGATCGCCTCCGCGATCGTCGCCCGTGCCCGCGCGCTATTCACTGGAGACCACTCAACCCTGTCAGCCACGGCTACTGCTTTCGATGATGCGGGATGCGGTTATCAAATGGCTCGCACCCTCATCTTCGCCGGCGGTGAAGAACGGCAACGAGGTCTGACGATCCTTGCCGACATGGGTGCCATTCCCATGGCGGAAGCGTTTCCGTAGACCCGATAGATGTAGCGCCTGACCGGACATCAGCACCACTCAGGCGACGACACCCCACGCATAACGCGCGCTCGCCAGAACCACTCTCAACCGATTTGACGCGCGAGAACCGGCATTCTGCGCTATTCCGTAACAGCCCGCCCAGCCTCGCGGCGACACCTTTTGGGCCCCCTTTCGATGACCCTTTCGGAATCCCTTTCGGAAAGCCGCTGCCCGCGCATCTTTGAGCACCAGGCGTTGGACAATCGAACTCATCTGTGCGGCTCCCCAGGGTTCGATGACCCGGAGGATACGCGACATGGGGCGGCGGGATCGATGCGTCGGTGCATGGCGACCCGCCCACGTCGATCCTGGTCTAAACAGGGACGAGGCAAGGACCATCTCCACAGATCACAGGTACCTCGCCAAGAAGGGTCAGCGACACATCGCCCCAGACGTGATGAGGCTTCAAATCGATTCAAGGCTCGATCGTCTAGAACCGCCGAGAAGACACACGCACATGCAACTAGTTGCCGAGCCCTTTTCGAAAGGGTTCCGGAAAGCTTGAGCGCATAGCTGCAGCCCGTAATCGAGACAGACGAGTGCACACCTGCGGTGTCGGGGATTTCGACCCAGAAGTCACCTTGTCACGTCGCCGCAGCGTGTCGCTCAATCCACGGAGGCTCGAAGAATCTCGCCCGATCAGCATGCCGAGGACACATCCGACAGGCGATCCGAAAGACTGTCGAAAGGGTGGGGTCGCAGCGTGGGGCCATGGCAACGGATGAAAGGCTGCTGACGGTTGCAGAGCTGGCTCGGTACCTAGGCGTCCCGGTCGGGACTCTCTACCAGTGGCGATACCGGAGCGAAGGTCCTCCAGGGTTCCGGGTCGGTCGGCATGTGAGATATCGATGGAGAGATGTCGAGAAGTGGATTCGAAGGCGGTTGGATGAGGAGCAACCACGTTGAGCACGCCACTCTTCTCTGTCGAGGTCGACGGGGATATGGTCGATCCTGAAGCCAGTCGACAGGTGGCGCGGCAATGAGAGGATGGATCCAGCAACGGTCGGAGCGGTCGGCTCCGTGGCGCGCCCGGTACTACGGCGCCGACGGACGGGAACGATCCAAGAGCTTCGAGAGGAAGGTCGATGCCGAGCGTTGGCTGAGCGCCCAGCTTGCGAAGCTCGACCGTGGGGAATGGGTCGACCCGGATCTCGGAAAGGTCTCATGGTCCGAATACTCGGATCAGTTGCTCGCCAGTCGCGGGCACCTCGCCGCACGCACCGTCGAAACTGACCGAGCGTGCCATGCTCGCGCCGCTCCCGTGATTGGTGATGTTCCGATTTCCCGGCTCACACCGGAGCTGCTTCGTGAGTTGATCGCCAATCTGACTGCCGCTGCCTACGCCCCCGAGACCGTCGCCAAGACGATGCGGTGGGTCAGGCTCACACTCAATCAGGCAGTGAACGACCGTCGGCTCCTCTCCTCCCCTGCCAAAGGGATTCGCCTACCCAACCCCCGACGATCGGACATGCGTCTCCTCGATCCCCAGGAAGTCGATCTACTCGCCCGCGCACTCCCCGACCGCTACCGGGCGTTGCCGGTAGTCGCCGCCTACACCGGCCTTCGCTGGGGGGAGCTCGCCGGTCTTCGGATCGCCGATATCGACATGCTGCGCCGGCGCCTGACCGTTCGATCATCACTCATCGAGGCAGCTGGAGAAGCTCCACGTCTGGGTCGACCCAAGACGGCCGCATCAGAACGAACCATCACCCTCCCAGGAATCGCCCTCGACGCGATCGCTCAGCACATCGACCGGCGCCCACTCGTCGACGGGATGATGTGGACGACCGAACGAGGCGCGTACCTGCGGCGGGGATCCTTCAGCAGGATCTGGCGCAACGCAGTAGCGGAGACCGTGGGCCAGCCATGCCGGTTCCATGACCTAAGACACACCCACGCCTCCTGGCTGATCGCCGCCGGCGAGCACCCCAAGACTATCCAAACCCGTCTAGGCCATTCATCGATTCAGGCGACGATGGACCGCTACGGGCATCTGATGGAGGGTCTCGACGACCGCACCGCCGACCGTCTCGATGCTCTGGCCGCCTTCTCGGGCGGCCCAGGAGCGGCCCAAACCGACCCAGGCGAAGAGCGGGAATCGAGAGAAAACCCCCTGACCAGGGGAAAGAATTGGCAGTCCCGACCGGATTCGAACCGGCGTTTCCGGCTTGAAAGGCCGGCGTCCTGGGCCACTGGACGACGGGACCTCGGGGATCGCCTCAGGTTAACGGCTCCCCACCGTCTAACCCTTACCTGAGGTAGGGAGCGCCAAATATTGCGCTATCGCGACACGGAAAGACGGTTGCCCCTTTCCATGTTGGCCTGGCGCCAGATATGGCGCCAGGTACCTCAGGTAAGCGTCAACCGGGCACGGGCCCGGGCCAGGCGGTCGAGGGTCCGCTTCTTGCCCAGGGCGGTTAGCGATTCGAAAAGTGGGGGGCTGACCGAGGACCCGGTGACGGCCACCCGCAACGGTTGGAGACCTTTGCCCACCCCGACGCCCATCTCCTCCAGCATCCCCCGCAACTCTGTTTCGATGGCCTCCGCGGTCCAGTCGTCCAACGCGGTGAGCAGGCTCTGCGCCGACTCCAGGAGCCCGGCAACCCCGTCTTTTGTCATGACCTTCTCCCAGGAGGCCCCCTCATATTCGACGATGTCGGCGAACAGGAAGACCACCTGGTCCCCGGCCTCGGGTAACAGACGCGTGCGCTCCTGGATCAGACCCGACACGGTCTCGAAGCTCCCCCACTCATCCGGGTCGAGAGTCCTGCCCACCGCAGCCTCGACATACGGTTTGACGGCCGCTCGAAAGTCGGCAGCGTCCATCGCGCGAACGTACTCGCCGTTGAGCCAGGCCAGCTTGTCCGGGTCGAACACCGCCGGGTTGCTGGACACGTCGGTCAGGTCGAAGGCGTTGATTGCATCTTGCCGGGAGAAAATGGTGGTCTCACCGTCGATCGACCACCCGAGCAGAGCCAGGTAGTTGAACACCGCGTCGGGCAGGTAGCCGGCGTCCCGGTAATGAGAAAGCGCGGTTTCACCGTGACGTTTGGAGAGCTTCTTGCCGTCAGGCCCGAAAAGCAGCGGGAGATGGGCATAGATCGGCTCGGGCCCACCCAGCGCCCTGGTGAGGAGAATGTGCTTGGGCGTCGACGGCAGCAGATCCTCGCCGCGGGCGACGTGAGTGATCGAATAATCGATGTCGTCCACCGTCGATGCCAGGTGATAGGTCGGAGTGCCGTCGCTGCGGAGAATGACGTAGTCGTCGAGATCCCTCGGCTCGAAGCTCACCGTGCCTCTCACCATGTCGTCGAAGACCACGCTTTCACCCTGGGGAATCTCCATTCGAATCGCGCCTCCGGTCCCCGGTGTCTCCGGGCGCCGGATGTAGTGGCCCGGATGCAGCCGCTCCTCCTGTGCTTTCTGACGAAGCGGCTCGAGGTCTTCCGGGGATCGATCGTCGTAGTAGGCAGCACCCGCCTCGACCAACGCTTGGGCGGCTGCCCGATATCGGTCGAGCCGGTCCGACTGGCGATAGGTGCCATGAGGCCCCCCGACCCCGACCCCCTCGTCCCAGTCCAGCCCCAGCCATCGCAGCGACTCGAGGACGTCCGCCTCGTACTCGGGAGTCGATCGCTCCTGATCGGTGTCGTCGACGCGGAGGATGAACTGACCGTCGTTGTGTCGGGCGAAGAGCCAGTTGAAGAGGGCGGCCCGGGCGTTGCCCACATGCAGGTACCCAGTGGGTGACGGGGCGACCCGCACCCTCACTGTCACCGTTTCACCAACCGGTTGGAAAGAGTCCCGATCCCGTCGATCTCCACTTCCATCAATTGACCGGGCTCCACCTTGGAGACACCCGATGGGGTTCCGGTGAGAATCACATCACCGGGGAGCAGTGTCATCACCGCCGACACATACTCGAGGATCTCGGCGACGCCGAACACCATGTCTGAGGTGAAGCCTGCCTGTCGCACATCACCATTGACCCGACAGATGATGGCCAGCTTCTCCAGCGGGTCGAGCTCGGTCTCGATGGCCGGGCCCAACGGGCAGAACGTGTCGAACCCCTTGGCCCGGGTCCACTGCCCGTCTGTTGCCTGCAAGTCGCGTGCTGTCACATCGTTGGCGGCGGTGTAACCAATGACATAGCCCGAGGCGTCCTCGGCCTTGACATGACGGGCCACTTTGCCGATCACCGCCGCCAACTCGGCCTCGTGATGAATCTCGTTGGATATCGGGGGATAGACGACATCGGCATCCGGCCCCACCACCGACGTCGCCGGTTTGAGGAAGATCATTGGTTCGTCGGGGACCGGGACACCGCCCTCGTCGGCATGTTCGACGTAGTTGCGTCCGACCGCGACCACCTTGGTCGGAAGGACCGGCGCCAACAACTGCACGCTATCCCAGGGAACGACGGTTTCGGTGGGTTCCCACGCCACAAATGGCGAGCCTCGGTAGACGAGAACGCCCTCGGCGTCGGCCACGCCATAGGCGATGTCGTCCCCAGCCTTCATCCGAACGATTTTCATGAGAAGAGCAGAACCTAGTGTTCGGTTTGTTGCTCGCCCGAATGCGAGAGCGCCCAGCGCACCTGCTCCGGTTTGTTCAGCATCAGCTCGACGTCGACCTCGGCCACCGCGGTCTCACCGGGCCGCAGATCGTGATGCACTGCCTTCAGCCATCGCTCACGACGCTCGACCACCTCGGGTTTGGCTTCAAAGCCGTACCCGCAGAGGGTCAAAGCCACGTCGAGGTCTTCGCGCGTCGGGCCGCGACCCAAGGCTCCTGCTCTCGCCACCATCAGCGCGGCAAGCACCAATCTGAGGTCGGCACGGTCGTCAGGAAGGTCCGAAGCGCTGATGATCCGCAGCGCCCAGCCACCGTCGGGAGCGGCAGTGCCGAACATCCCACCGGTGGGCACCTGATCGGGCCGGCTGGAGTCACCGGGCCTGTTAGGGCGCCAAGGTCGGGCAGGCGGCGGTTGTGGCACCGACCGGGGCCGGGTCGCCTCGGTCGCCTCGATATTCGGCTGTTGGCCCATCAAACGAAACTGAGCCAGTGGCGGTACTCAGGGAGCTTGGCTGCGACCAGGTCGGAGAACAGGTCCTTGGCTTTGCGGGTGACGGGTCCCGGCTCGCCCGAGCCCACTGTCCTCCCGTCGATCTCACGAACCGGTGTGACCTCTGCCGCCGTGCCGGTGAGAAAGACCTCATCGGCGGTGTAGAGACTCCCCCGAGCGAGGTCGATCTCGACGATCTTCATCCCCTCGTCTTCGAGCAGGTCGATCACCGAGTTGCGAGTGATTCCCTCGAGGATCCCCGAAGAGACCGGTGGCGTGAAGACTTTGCCCCCGCTCACGGTGAACAGGTTCATCCCGCTGCCCTCCGACACCGACCCCACATCATTGAGCATGATCGCCTCGTCGTATCCATGACGAAGCGCCTCCTGCTTGGCCAGAACCGAGTTCAAGTACTGACCGGATCCTTTGGCTGTCGGGATGAAACTGGTGTGGGATATCCGGCGCCAGCTGGAGACCATGGCGGTGATCCCATTCTGAACCCCTTCTTCACCCATGTAGCTGCCGAGGTAGAACGCCGCCATGTAGGTGTGGACCGGGGCTGATCCCGGGTTGATCCCGATCTTGTCCGCCCCGTAGAACACGAAGGGCCGGATATAGGCCGACTCCAGTTCGTTGACACGCAACAACTCGAGACACGCTTCGTCCATCTCCTCGGCGGTCTCCTTCATCGGGAGCCCGTAAGCGCGGGCGGAAGCTACGAGTCGGACCATGTGCTCGTGAAGACGGAATACCGCGGTTCCCTCTGGTGTCTTGTAGGCCCGAATGCCTTCGAAGACGCCCGTTCCGTATTGGAGGGAATGTGCCAGGAAGTGGACGGTCGCGTCGCCCCAATCGACGAACTCGCCGTCAACCCATATCTTGGATGCCGGTTCCATGGTGAGAGGCTAACTGCTGGAGAGAAAAGAGAAACCGTCGGAGACGTGAAGCTCCGCTCAGTGTGAGACGTGCCGGGTTCACGGTAGGCGGCAGGCCGGCAGGTCGAACCAGTTCTAGGCTCGCCACCATGCACCGACTGGTCGCGTCTTTCTTCGGCTCGGGTCTGCTGCTCCGTCGGTTCCGTGGATCGGATACCGGCTCGGGAACTCTCGCCGGTCTGATCGCCCTCCCCTTCTCGCTCTGGGCCGGCTCGAGTCTGGGTTGGCAGGCTCAGCTGCTGGGAGCGGCGACCCTGACTCTGGCCTCATTGTGGTCTGCCCGCAACTTGGCGACCGACGTGGGTGACGCAAGCTGGATCGTGATCGATGAGGCGGCCGGCACATTTGTCGCCACTATCGGGCTGCTGGGGTGGCCGGCCGTGATCGGATTCGTGGTCTTCCGAATCGCCGACATCACCAAACGCCCTTTTCCGGGAGTTCACCAGGCCGACAGTCTGCCGGGAGCTCTCGGCATAACCGTGGATGACAGCCTGGCCGCGCTCTACGGACTCGCCGCTGGCCACCTGCTCGCAGCCACCGTCTTCTAGAGCCCGCGATCGTCGCCACCTCTCCCCAGGTGGCGTATCGTCTCCATCTGGAGGTAATCAATGGAATGGCAGCCTAAGACCGTCGCCGTCGGTGTCGACGGTTCGCAGACCAGCTTCAAAGCCGCTCAGATCGCGGCGGCGATGGCGCGATCCTGGAAGGCGCAACTGCTGATCATCAGCGTGGTCAGGACGCCGGAGGGCTGGTGGGGAATCGGAGGCGCTCCACCGTCGCCAGAAGCTCTGTCTGCCGCCCTCGTCGAGGGTCAGGAGCAGGTGCTGCGAGAGGTCGAAGGAGCCGTTTCGCTTGACGGAATCGACTACGAAACGATACAGGAGCTAGGCGACCCGTCATCGAAGATCATCAACGTCATCGAGGAGCGCACGGTCGACTTGCTCGTCATCGGTCGACGCGGAGCCGGGTTGGCCGAGAGGATCATGCTGGGGTCGGTTGCCGACCAGCTGTGTCACGCCTCTCCGGTCCCGGTGTTGGTCGTCCCCTAGGGGGCACTACCAGTGCTCCAGAAGCGGAGCGGGCCGAGCTCCCGGGTATCGGCTCTAGCATCGCCGGGTGCCCACAGTCGCAGTGTTGCCGATCAAGTCCTTCCGGCTCGGCAAGGGTCGAATGGCCACACAGCTCTCCCCCGAGACACGGTCGCATCTCAGTCGCCGGTTTGCCGAACGCACCGCGCAATTGGCAGCTGAAGCCGGGATGGTTCCGGTAATGGTCGCCGGTGACGCAGAAGTCGCCGGTTGGGCGCTAGAGCTCGGGTTTCCCAGCATTCCCGACCCAGACAACACTCTGAACGGGGCCGCAGCTGCCGGTGCCCGTTGGGCCACCGTGGCGTCGAGCTCATGGGTCGTTCTTCACAGCGACCTCCCCCTGCTCACCCAACCCGAGCTGGACCAGGTGGTGGCGGTTGTCAGCGGCGGCGGCTGGGTGATCGCCCCGTCGGCCGACGGCGGCACCTCCGCATTCGGAGGTCGTGGAGAGGCGCGATTTGCCTACGGGCGGGGGAGCTTTCGGCTACATCTGGGACGCCATCCCCAATGCCAGGTCGTCACCAGCCCGGGTCTGCTCCACGACATCGACTCGTTCGCCGACCTGGAATCGGCGCGGCGACACCCCCGCGGGGCCTGGTTGAGTGACCTCGGGTGAGCGCTCGATTCGAGCAGTCGGTACTCGGCCCCGATCCGGTCCGCCGGAATCAGATCCTCGATTGGCTGGAGGCAGGCCTGGCTGCGGTTGACCCCGAACGCCTTACTGCAGATGCCCTCTCCGGTAGGTCCCCGAACGAGGCGGCGGTGGTCGCGATCGGGAAGGCGGCGCCGGCCATGGCCCGCGGGGCGGCGTCGGTGCTCGACATCGTCGGGGGTGTCTGTGTCTCCGATCATGAAGAGCCCACGTCGGAGCGACTCACATTCGTCGTCGGAGATCACCCGGTGCCGGGAGAAGCCAGCCTCCGGGCCGGGACCGCGGTTCTCGATTTTGCCAGGGGCGTTCCGACGTCGACCACCATGCTCGCTCTGATCTCCGGTGGCGGGTCGTCACTGTGCGAGAGACCACGCGAAGGGGTCCCTGCCGAGTTTCTCTCCGAGGTGACCCGCAGACTCCTGGCTGTTGGGACGTCTATCGAGGAGCTCAACATGGTCAGGGCACATCTCTCGGCTGTCAAGGGCGGCGGAGTATCGAGAGCCGCCGGGCGAGCCATCGACACCTACGTGATCTCCGACGTGGCCGGAGCCGATCCCGGTGTCGTCGCCTCCGGGCCGACCATGCCCCATCCTCCCAATCCCGAGGCGGCGGTCGAGATCATGCGCCACGCCTCCATACCCATCCCCCATGAGGTCATGTCCGCGATGTCGGCCACCGTTGGCCGGCTACCGATTCCCGTCGTGACCCTTCTCGCCGACGGCACCGATGCCGCCCGGGCTGTGGCTGCATCCGCCCCACCCCCGGTCTCGGTTCGCACCGACTGGCTGTCCGGGGACGTCGTGTCCTGTCTCGACCGGTTTCTGGCCGACGCGGGCCAGGGAGTGACCGTGGGTGTGGGGGAGACCGTGGTGGAAGTCACCGGCAGCGGCAAGGGAGGGCGAAACACTCATGCCGCCCTCGTCGCCGCCGAGAGGTTGCGGGGGACCGACGGCGTTTTCTCTGCCTTCGCCACCGACGGACTCGACGGCCAGTCGGAAGCCGCAGGCGCCATCGTCGACGGAGCGACTCTCTCACGGGGGGGAGATCCGAATGATGCCCTCGCCAACTTCGATTCTGCCAGCTACCTGTCGGCCACCTCGGACCTCTTGAAATGCGGCCCGACCGGGACAAATGTGTCGGATATCTGGATTCTGTGGCGCCGGTGACCCCGGTCCCAACGTAAAGTGTCCTCACCGAGAACTGGAAGGCATGGAAAAGACACTCGTGATAACCGGTGGCACCGGTGGTCTGGGCTCCGCCCTGGTTCGGCGCTTGATCTACGAGGACTATCGGCTGGCGGTCACTTATCTCATGCCCGAGGAGGCAACCGCCTTCGAGGAGGAGTTCGACGTCGACGAGGACCGGCTGCTCCTGGTTCGCGTCGATGCCACCAACGCCGAAGCCATCAACAGCCTGATGAAGGACGTGGCCGACAAGTGGGGATCGATCCATGGCCTTTGCTCTCTGGTGGGTGGATGGGCCGGCGGTCGCGACGTCGCCGAGACCGACGATGTCCGGTTTGAGCGAATGCTGGATCTCAACCTTCGCTCCGCCTTCTGCACGGTGAGAGCGGTGGTGCCCTACCTCGTCGAGACCGGATGGGGCCGGATCGTGACGGTCGGGAGCCGGGCCGCAGTCGACTCGCCGACCGGGCAGGGTGCTTTCAACGTGGCCAAGGCAGGTGTGGTCGCTCTGACCAAGTCGGTGGCCCAGGAGTTGGACGGGACCGGAGTGACGGCAAATGTCCTCATGCCCTCGGTGATCGACACTCCCGCCACCCGGAAGTCACTCCCCTATGCCGACTATGTGACCTGGCCGACACCTGATGAGATCGCCGCCGTCGCTCACTTCTTGCTCAGCGACGAATCCGGAGTGATCAACGGGGCCGAGATTCCCGTCTACGGGCGAGCGTGAGATTCGAAGAGCTCCACCCATTCCCCATGGGGGTGCGCCTCACCGACATGCCTGGGGCCTGAGCCGTCGTCGACGACAAGCCGCGCCCAGTCGTCATCCTTGTCCAGGACTTCCATCGAGACCCGGAACAGTGGGCGCCCTGAGCGAGCCTCGTTGCTGATCGACTCGAGCAGGTCTCGCTCCTCTGGGCTGAATTGGATCAGGGCAAACGAGTTGAGCACGATCGCCGGCTCACCTGGAGGAAGGTCCGCGAGCACGCCGGGCAGGGTGGCCAGGGCGTCCCCTGCCACCATTTCGACGTTCAACTCGGAGATCAAGTCGAGAGCCCCGCGCAGACGTCCCCGCCGCTCTACATGCTCGGGCCAGATGAGGGCATCCAGCCAGCGAAATGCCTCCTCGTCGGACGGGTCGATCGGGTGGAGATCGAGGCCGATCCGCCCCAGCACCTCGATGTCCCGAAGCTGGGGTGGTCTCCCCCGCAGATCTGAGCTGAGCACCACCGGCGCATCGGGTCCCCACTCGAGGTCACCGAGGTGATAGTGGAAACGGTCGAGCCCCAGGTTGAGCCCCGCGCTCGTGCCGACGTCGATCAGATAGAAACGATCGAAGGGAGCTGTCATCACCAAGGGCAGCAGGGCGGCACAGCGGCGACACTCGTTGGTCTGGGTGTATCGGGTATTTCCGATCTCCACGATCGCTTCCTCGTGATCGAGGACGAAGTCCCGAAAGATAGGCCCGGACCCGCCGACAGGAAGCGGCTCGGTGGTCAACGACCGGTAATAGGAGGCGAGCTCGGAATGGTTTCCGGTCATCAGCAGGAATTGCACCCCGGCGAAGAGCAGGTTGGCCTGGGGCAGGTGCTCGATCCGGGAGACGACCCGCATCAGCTCCGGGTCGTCGGCGATGACACCGACCAGGTGCTCATACAAGGGTGAGCCGTGGGTGTGGCGCCCCCACGCCCGCATCATCTCAGGTGTGATGGTGTTCAATGGGTCCCCCGCCGATACGAGGTGGCCAACGCGTCGGCGTACTCGTTCCATCGGTTCCCACTGTGAGCCTTGATCCAGTTGATGCGGACCCCCGGGCGCTCTTGGGACAAGGCGTATGCCTCCTTGACCAGTTCCAGGTTGGCGATCGGCCCCGGTGACTTCTTGGTCCAACCTCGATCCTTCCACCCTGTAGCCCACTTGGTGACGATGTTCACGACCAATTGCGAGTCGGTGTAGACGTCGGTCTCGGCGTCCGCGGGCAACATGCGAAGACCCGCGATCAGCGCGGCCAGCTCCATCCTGTTGTTGGTGGTGTGAGCCTCAGAACCATTGGCTTCGTCGACGATCTCCCCGTCGATCACGTGCACCGCGCCCCATCCTCCCGGCCCGGGGTTGCCTTCCGAGGCTCCGTCGGTGAACACCCCGGTGTCAGGACCACCGATGTAAGAGGCGAGAACCTCGGCCGTAGTCAGATCCTTGCTCTTGGTGCGGCTGGTAGTCGCGGTCGGTTTCGCCTGGGGTTTGGTCGTAGCCATGGCGCGGCTTTCGGCTCTCTTGCAGTCGAGGCAGAGGCGGGGACTCCATCCCGGGTAGCGATCGAGCACCGTCTGACTCAAGTCGAACTCCTTGCCACAGATCTGGCAGGTGAAGGACCCGGTCACGCTACTCCCCCCCATGATTGGGAGCCACTAGACCGGATGTGTCCCTTGTGGATCTCAACTTGCCTCGGGTGCATCGCCGGCGGGCCCTTTTGAGAAGACCGAGATGAACTGGGGGGACTTGACCAGGTTGAACTCGTGATGGGTCTCAACCAATCCGTGTGGCTTCAACAAGTTGCGCACCCTCAACGGGGTGAGCTTGTGGCAATGGACCTCGCGCGCCCGGAACGGGGTGCCGTGAAGGATCACCGAGGTCGGGACTGCATACAGACCTTGGATCGGCTCGGCGGGGTAGATGAACAGCGCCTGACCTCCAGGTTTGAGCACCCGCGCCATCTCGGCCATCGCCAGATCGAGCGGCGGGATGTGCTCGATGGCATGCACCGACACGATCGCGTCGAACTCGGCGTCGCCGAAGTCGAGACTTTCGGCTCTCATGACCAGGACCCGATCGGATCCTGAGATGGCTGGCGCATTGGAGTTGGCGTCGATGCCCACGATGTCGATCCCCCGGTCCGCGAGCCGAATGGTCAGATGTCCCTGCCCACACCCGACCTCGAGCACTCTCTGACCGGGGAGCAAGGGGAGGAGACGATCGATCCGCTTCAGATGCCAGGGGTCCCAACGGTTCACGCTGGCGTAGCGCTTGGAGTCGTATTGCGACATCACGCCTCCTGTGAAAGCTTCTGGAGATGGGATGCAACCGCGTAGTCGAGCAGCAGGGGGCCATCGGGCGTCATAGCGACATGGGTCACGGATGTGTTGCCCGGGGTGTATAGCGATTCGGAGTGGGAATCGGTGGTGGCGGTGAGAGAAGACACGTAGGCGCGGATGGCACCGCCATGGGCAACCACCAGCGTCGGCTCGCTGGGTGACCTGTCGACCCCATGGACCGTGGCGCGGAAACGGCGGGTGAGCTCTCCCCAACTCTCCCCGGTCTCACCCCGTTTCAGGTCCACTCCATCCCGATAGATTGTGGTCATCTGCTCGGGCCAGGTCTCGAAGATCTCTTCCGAGGTGAGGCCTTCCCAACGCCCCATAGCGATCTCCTTCAGCCCGTCGACGGTCACCACGCCGTTGCTGGCGAGGTAACCCGCGGTGCTCCGGGCACGACCCAACGGTGACGAATAGACCGTGCCCGCGGGGCCATACCAATCGCGGAGCGCCGCGGCTTGGCGGTGTCCGAGCTCGTCGAGCCCCCAGTCTTCCTGTCCCTGCCACCTGCCTTCGACGTTGGCCCTGGTCCTCCCGTGGCGGATGAGGGCGATCACCGGCTCGCCCCGATCGAGATGGGATTGCACCTCGGCGGATCGTGGCCCAAGGTGGCCCATGTCGTTGAACAAGGCGAGCCGGGGCCGGTCGAAGGCCCACTCGAACCGGGTCAGGGAGGTGTTCCCGACGAAGGTGTGGATCCGCCGGCTCCCACCCGCGAGGTGGCGTCGGAGGACCTCTTGGATGAACCCGCCATGCGTGACCACCGCGGCACGCCCGTCCTCACCGAGTCGCTCGGCGAGGACGTCGACTGCGCCCGTGGCACGCCGCTCGAGGGCGCTCAGACTCTCACCGGTCTCGCCCATGGGGAGCTGACGCCCGAAGACCGCCTCCCGTAGCTGGTCACCCGCCTCGGCCAGCACCTCTTCTCGACTCAAACCCTCCCACTTGCCGATGTCGAGCTCGAGAAAGTCCTCGGAGATCTCATAGTCGGAGCTGAAGGTCTCGGCGGTGCGACGAGCCCGTTCCAGCGGAGAGCTGACCACCACGTCGAATTGCTGGTCGTGAAGACGTTTGCCGACGGCGTCGAGGCTGGCCTCGCCCGCGGCGCTCAGACCCCCGTCGAGCCGGCCGTTCCAAAAACCCTCGAGATTGGCTTGTGACTCGGCATGACGGATCAGGGTTATCGATGGCACTGCGTTCTACATGTTTGTCTTGGGTTCTGCGAAGTCAGGGTCACACCCACGTCAGGAGATCCACGGCAGGACGTCTTGTCGGCTGGGTCAATCCCGTTCAACCAATGAAAGCAGAGGCAAAGATCAACGAGACGATGGTCATCACCTTGATGACGATGTTCATTGCCGGGCCTGAGGTGTCCTTGAACGGATCACCCACGGTGTCCCCGATCACCGCCGCCTTGTGACTGTCCGAGCCTTTGCCACCGTAGGCACCCGACTCGATGAACTTCTTGGCGTTGTCCCACGCCCCACCGGCGTTGGCCATGAAGATTGCCAGCAGGAACCCGGTCACCAGCGCACCGGCCAATAGACCCCCCAGGGCCTCCACGTCGATGAAACCGACCACCAAAGGCAAGGCAATGGCGAGAGAGCCGGGAATGACCATCTCGCGCAGCGCGCCGGCGGTAGCGATGTCGACGCAGGTCGTGTAGTCAGGCTTGGCGCTGGGATCGCCTTCCCTCAACCCAGGGATCTCCCGGAACTGACGACGAACCTCGTCGATCATCTTGTGCGCCGCCCGCCCCACCGCATTCATGGTGAGCGCCGCGAAGAGGAACGGGAACATGCCCCCGAGGAAGAGCCCGATCACGGTCTCCGCCCGGGTCAGGTTGATCTCAGTCAGATTGACCGCCTGGGTGAAGGCTGAGAACAGGGCGAGGGAGGTGACCGCGGCTGAGGCGATGGCGAAGCCCTTGGCCACCGCAGCTGTGGTATTGCCCAGTGAGTCGAGGGCGTCGGTGGCCTGACGCACCTCGGGGGGGAGATGTGCCATCTCCGCAATGCCCCCGGCGTTGTCCGCGATCGGGCCATAGGCGTCGACGGAGATGGTGATGCCGAGGGTGGCGAGGACACCGATTGCGGCGATCGCCACTCCATAGATCCCGCCACCGGCCCCCAACGCCCAGGCGCCGGCGGCGTGGGCGACACCGATGCCGGCGGCCACCACGATCACCGAAAAGGCGGCCGAGCGCATTCCTTCGGCAATGCCGGCGATGATGACCGTGGCCGGGCCGGTCTCGGATTGACGAGCGATCTCTTTGACGGTCTTGAAGTGGTCGCTGGTGAACCACTCGGAGATCTTGCCCACGAACCAGCCCACGACCAGACCCGCCACCACCGCGATCCACAGCCCGAGCGGATTGTCGGCCACGTCGCCAAAAACCCAGTAGGAGAGGCCAAGCACACCGATTGCGGTGGCTATCAGCGAGAAGTTGGTGCCGCGGTGCAGGGCGGCGGCGAGATCGTCGTCGCCTTTCGCCCGCACCAGGAACGATCCGACGATGGCGGCGAACATCCCCAACGCGCCAACTGCCAACGGGAAGATGATCGCCTCTTCGAGGAAGGCAGCGCCGCCAAACACCAAAGCGGAATAGGCAATGGGAGCGACCAGCGATCCGACGTAAGACTCGAACAGGTCGGCACCCATACCGGCGACGTCTCCAACATTGTCCCCAACGTTGTCGGCGATGACGGCCGGGTTGCGTGGGTCATCCTCGGGGATTCCGGCCTCGACCTTGCCCACCAGGTCGGCACCGACGTCGGCAGCCTTGGTGTAGATCCCGCCGCCAACCCGGGCGAAGAGGGCGATCGACGAGCCGCCGAGACCGATGGCGGTGATGATGTCCGCCCACGAGTCGAGCTCGAGCCACTGGTTGAAAACGAGAAACCCGAAACCGACTCCGAGCAACCCGAGCCCGGCAACGGTGAATCCCATGACAGCACCACCCCGGAATGCCACCGGCAGGGCGGCGGGGATGCCCCCGGTCCGGGCGGCCTCGGTGGTGCGGGAGTTGGCCTGAGTTGCGATTCGCATCCCGACGAAGCCGGCAAGGGCGGAGAGCAGTGCTCCGAACACATACGCGATGGCACCCCAGGGACGACCCCAGTCGAGGAACACGGTGATGAGCGTCGCCATGACGACCACGAACACCGACACCCAAATGTATTCGCGTCTCAGGAAGGCCATCGAGCCCTGCCTGATCGCCAGGGCCAACTCCACCATGCGCTCATTGCCCTGGGGGGCGGCCAACACCACTCGGGAGTAGTACACGGCCAGCAGGAGAGCAGATCCACCGGCTGCAAGCGCGATGTACAGGATCATGTCCGACATTCGAAAGAAACCTCCGCAGGGAACCGATTCGGGGCGGCGGGCAGTATAGGGAGGGCACCGTGCCCGATGGAAAGCGAGCCCCAGGGGCAATACCCCGGTGCTTTGTTAGGGTTGTCCCCGGTTGAAGCTCCAGCCACGTCACAACAGCAAATAATCGGTTGAGTCAACAGCCGTCCAACCGACCAGAGGTCTGGTCTGTGGAGGTTGTCATGCAGGATTCAGCCAAAGAGGGGATGGCGTTTCGGCTCGAAGTGGCCGTGCGCCAGAGCATCGCCATGGTCGGTTTGTCCGGCGAGCTCGACATGAGCCGGACAGTCCGACTCGACGAGGCGTGCGCCGCGCTGTTCGGAGAACAGGTATCGACGACTCGGGTCGACGCCTCCGGCATCACATTCATCGACTGCGCTGGACTGCGCTCGTTGCTGGTGATCGCCAAGGAGATGGAGCGACGTGGGGGGGCATTGGTTGTTGTCCAAGCGAGTGCCCCGGTGCGGCGACTACTGGAGTTGAGCGGCTACGAGGTCCTTCTCGAGGAGGCGCCGTCGAGCACCTCGGACAGCGAACTTGGGATCCGCCGATGACAGTGGGGAAGTCACAAGTCGTGGAGGCTGCGAGGCGAGAGGTCAGATTGAGCCGGGAGGATCTCTACTGGCGCTACTTCGCCCTCGGCGGCTCGGTAGCCCGGGAAGCAGTCGATGGTTACCTGGAAGGACAGGTCGAAATGTGGAGTGCAGCAGAGGTGAATATCCTCATACAGGCCGTGAACGAAAGGTTCTCCGAGATGGGCCTGGGGATTCAGGTGCCGTATGTCAACCATTGAGGAACGTCCTTCGGGCCAACACGAGGCGGAGCTCGACGAGCGCGAGCGAAGATTGGGGGAAGGATCCGAAGAGCCGGCCGCGGACACCCCGGTCGCCGAAGACGACAACGACCGCAGCGTCGCTTCGACCTTCGCCGCGATTGCCTTGGATCTGTTCAGCGCCGGGGAGTTGTCGGAGGTGCTGCGACGGATCGTCGAGGTGGCGACCACGGTGATCGATGGCTGCGACCTTGCCAGCGTCACCATGCTCGAGGGCGACAAGTTCAGCACACCGGTCTACACCCATACCAACGCCCTTCGCGTCGACGAGGTTCAGTACTCGACCGAGGAAGGCCCCTGCATCGATGCCCTGCTCAGTGGGACGGTCCACGGGACCGCAACGGGTTGGAGGGAGCAGTGGCCGGATTGGGCGGCCAGGGCCGAGCAGGCCGGAATCGGGTCGGTCCTCGCCGTTCCTCTTCGCATCCCCAACACCGAACATCTGCGCCTCGGTGCGGTGAACATGTACTCATACGCCGGTGATGGCTTCACCGAAGCCGACCAGGAGGTGGCGTTGATCCTGAGCGCTCACGCCGCCATCGCTGCCGTCGTCACCCGCGAGCGAGACGAGAAAGAGCACCAGGAACGGACCTTCCAGGAGGCGCTCTCATCTCGTGACGTGATCGGCCAGGCCAAAGGAATGCTGATGGAGAGACACCGGATCAGCGCCGAGGACGCCTTCGACACCCTGCGCCGATCCTCCCAGGGCCTCAACAGCAAGCTTCGTGACGTGGCTCGAGAGCTGGTGCAGGGCAGCCAGGACGGTGAAGGCCTAACGGCTCGACCCGAAGGTTGAAAGACTCGATGTTCAACGACCACGAATCGGAGACGGGCGATATCCGCCCGTCTAAGCCGGGATCGTCAGCCGGCCCAAGCGGCGCATCCTGGGGGAGAACGATGGCGGATGGGAAAAGTCGGATAGTCGTCGCGTCACGTCGATTGCCTGACGGGACGCCTATTGGTCGACCGACCACTTCCGAGTGGAGGGCATCTGCACGTCGCCGTACCCATGACAGCGGGCCTCGCTCAACTGAAACTCGAACAGGATGTAGCGGTCGACGGGGGGATAGCTGGACGAGTCGGCCACGTGGGACCAAACGTCGAGATCGTCCACGGCAAGGCCCCGGCCGGCGACAGAGAACTCGCCACCGGAGCCGGCATTGTCCGGGACCCCGTTGTGCAGCGCGAACCATCCTCGCTCTCGGAGATCCCTGCCCTTGGGAGAGGTCGGCTCCATGAACAGGAACAGCCCGACGGCGGTGAAGATCGGTGTCACCGGATGGACTCGAGGTGTCCCCGACCGACGGACCGTTGCCAGATATGCAGGTGCTGAGGTCAATCTGGCTGCCCCGAAACGTGCCAGCTCCGGCTCACGTTTGGCGAACTCACCCCAGCTGATCGTACGAGGCAATCTTGTCGACACGCGCCGCCTGCCCGTCAGGTGGACAAGTACGCGGCGAGGTGCTGGCCGGTGAGAGTGGAACCATCTGCGACCAGGTCGGCCGGGGTGCCCTCGAAGACGACCCGGCCACCGTCATGCCCGGCTCCGGGGCCGAGGTCGATGATCCAGTCGGCATGGGCCATCACAGCCTGGTGGTGCTCGATCACGATGACCGTCTTGCCCGAGTCCACGAGTTGGTCGAGCAATCCGAGCAGGTGCTCGACATCGGCGAGATGGAGTCCGCTCGTCGGCTCGTCGAGCACGTAGATGCCACCTTTCTGGGCCATGTGGATCGCCAGCTTCAGCCGCTGACGCTCTCCACCGGATAAGGTGGTCAGAGGCTGACCGATGTTCAGGTAGCCGAGTCCCACCGCGGACATCCGTTCCAGGATGGCGTGGGCGGCCGGCACCCTCGACTCACTCTCGGCGAAGAACTCCTCGGCCTCGGTCACCGAAATCTCGAACACATCACTGATGTTTTTGCCACCGAGCTCGTAGTCCAGCACCTCGAACTGGAACCGCTTGCCCTCGCACACCTCGCAGGTGGTGGCCACGGTGTCCATGAAGCCCAGCTCGGTATAGATGACACCCGCGCCGTTGCAGTTGGGACAGGCGCCGTCGGAGTTGGGGCTGAACAGCCCCGGCTTCACATCGTTGGCCTTGGCGAACGCCTTCCGGATTGAGTCGAGCATCCCGGTGTACGTCGCCGGGTTGCTCCGCCGCGACCCGCGAATCTCGGTCTGGTCCACCAAGACGACACCCGCGTCGTCCGGTATGGAACCTTGGATCAGTGAGCTCTTGCCCGACCCGGCGACCCCGGTGATGACGACGAGCACCCCGAGCGGAATGTCGACATCCACGTCTTGCAGGTTGTGCTGATTTGCGTTTCGAATCTCGAGGCTCTCGGTCGAGGTTCGGAACTCGGACTTGACAGATGATCGGTCGTCGAGGTGCTTGCCGGTCAGCGTGTCACTGCCCCGCAACTCATCGACGGTGCCTTCGAATACCACCTCGCCACCGGCCGATCCGGCGCCGGGGCCAAGGTCGACGATATGGTCGGCGATCTCGATTGTCTCCGGCTCGTGCTCCACCACCAGCACCGTGTTGCCCTTGTCGCGCAGCTGCAACAGCAAGTCATTCATGCGTTGCACGTCATGTGGATGCAGGCCGATCGTGGGCTCGTCGAAGACGTAAGTGACGTCGGTCAGCGGGGAGCCGATATGCCGGATCATCTTGGTGCGTTGTGCCTCACCCCCCGACAACGTGCCCGACGGTCGGTCCAGGGAGAGGTAGCCGAGGCCGATATCGACGAACGAGTCGAGCGTCTCCTGCAGCGCGTCGAGCAATGGCCTGGCCGACGGCTCATCGAGCTCCCGGATCCATTCGGTCAGGTCGCTGATCTGCATAGCGCAGACGTCGGCGATGCTCTTGCCCGCGATCTTCGACGACCGAGCTGCCTCGTTGAGCCGGGTGCCGTCGCAGTCAGGACAGGGGGTGAACGCCACCGCCCTATCCACGAACTCTCGGATGTGCGGCTGAAGCGAGTCGACGTCCTTGGATAGGAACGACTTCTGGATCTGCGGGACCAGGCCCTCGTAGGTCAGGTTGATGTCGTTGATCTTGACCTTCACCGGCTCCTTGTAGAGGAAGTCGTCAAGCTCCTTCTTGGTGTACTTGCGGATCGGCTTGTCCGGGTCGAGGAAACCCGACTCGGTGAAGTAGCGAACCGACCATCCTCCCGCCTTGTAGCCGGGCACGGTGATCGCGCCCTCGGCGAGCGACTTGTTCTCGTCGTACAGCTGGGTCAGGTCGATGTCGTTGACCGAGCCCATTCCCTCACAGCGTGGGCACATCCCGCCGTGATACACCACGTTGCGCACGACGGTCCGTTCCCCCTTGCCCTTGTCGGCAGTGATCGCCCCGCTCGCCGTCCGGGTCGGGATGTTGAACGAGAACGCGGGTGGGGGACCGATATGCGGCTCACCGAGCCGGCTGAACATAAGTCGCAGCATCGCATTGGCGTCGGTCGCGGTGCCGACGGTGGAGCGGACATTGGCGCCCATGCGCTCCTGGTCGACGATGATCGCAGTCGTCAGACCGTCGATGACATCGACCTCGGGCCGCGCCAGCGTCGGCATGAAGCCCTGTACGAAAGCGCTGTAGGTCTCATTGATCAGCCGCTGCGACTCGGCGGCGATGGTGTCGAAGACCAGGGAGCTCTTCCCTGACCCGGATACGCCGGTGAACACCGTCAGACGCCGCTTGGGAATCTCGACACTGACGTCTACGAGATTGTTCTCCCGTGCGCCTGTGACACGGATGTAGTCGTGGCTGTCAGCGGCGTGCAAGGTGCGCACCGAGCGCTCCGCAACCATCCGGTTTCAGCCTTGCTCGATGCGGATCATGTTGCCAGCCGGATCGCGCACGGCGGCGTCACGGGCGCCCCAGAACCGATCGGCGGGCTCTTCCAGCACCTCGACCCCGGGCGCGGCGGCGGTCTTGTCGAAAGTCGCGTCGAGATCGTCTGTACGGAAGAATGGACCGGGCATCTCGCCCTTGGCAAGCAAAGCAGCGAGGGCGTCCCCGTCCTCCTGGGATCGGCCCGCATGCGGCTGCGACAACACGATCTTGATCTCGGGCTGGCTGTCGGTGACGAGGGTGATCCACCGGAAGCCCTCATTGGCGACCTCGTCGCTCACCGTCAGACCGAGGGTGTCGCGGTAGAAGCCGAGGGCGGCATCGGGATCGTCGACATAGATGTGCACTGTGCTGAGTGAAACGGTCATGGCACCAACTTACGAAGGCGCAGCGACAGATGCTTCTCCAAAACTGCTTTCTTCCGCGCCCTTGAGACGCCCGCCCCGGCGCGGCCGGGTCGCCACCATCGTCTGGCAGGGAGGCACCCCACTCAGCTCGTCGTGATTCCGGGCGCGGTACCTGCTCGGCGTCTCGCCGACCAGCTCGGTGAATCGGGCAGAGAATGAGCCGAGACTCGAACAGCCGACAGCGAAACAGACCTCGGTCACACTCAGATCGCCCTGGCGAAGCAGCGCCTTCGCCCGCTCGATGCGCCGGGTCATCAGGTAGGAGTACGGAGTCTCCGAGTACGCCGCCCGGAAGCGGCGGCTGAAGTGCGCCGGCGACATCAGCGCCGTCCGGGCCAGCGCCGGGACGTCGAGTGGCTCCGCGTATTCGCGGTCCATCCGGTCCCGGGCGTGGCGCAGCCGACGCAGCTCCTCGATATCGGCGTTAATCCGCGCAGCGTACCCATCGATCTGGCCAACCCTGCCCTGACTCAATGGCTGCTGGGTGTGCAACTCGAGGATCGAATTACTGCACACGTATTCTGGTCTATATTCGGGCTATGACGAATCCAGTTCCCTCACTCACGCTCAACAACGGCATCCCCATTCCGCAACTCGGCTTCGGTGTGTTTCTCGTCCCACCCGACGAGACTGCCACGACCGTCACGACCGCGCTCGAGGCCGGTTATCGGCTGATCGACACCGCTCAGGGATACCGAAACGAGAAGGGTGTTGGTGAAGCCCTCGCTCAGACAGACGTGCCGAGTGACGAGATATTCATCACCACGAAACTCGTCAACGGCCAGCACGGATACGATCAGGCGCTGGCCGCCTTCGACGCCAGTATGGAGAGGCTGGGAATCGAGGTCCTCGATCTCTTCCTGATCCACTGGCCCCTCCCCATGTTCGATCAGTATGTCGAGACCTGGCGGGCCCTCGAACAGCTCCTGGCCGATGGCCGGGTACGTTCGATCGGCGTGTCCAACTTCGAGATCGAGCACCTCGAGCGGCTCGCCAACGAGACCGACATCACCCCCGCCCTGAACCAGATAGAGCTGCACCCGGAGTTCCCGCAAGAGGAACTGCGGGCGTATCACGAGTCACACGGGATCTTGACCGAGTCCTGGGGGCCTTTGGGCCAGAACCGAGGTTTGCTCGATGATGCCCGAGTCGTGGAGATTGCGGAGAAGAAGGGACGCACCCCGGCGCAAGTCGTACTTCGCTGGCACATCCAAGTGGGCAACGTGGTCATCCCCAAGTCGGTTACTCCGCACCGGATTCAAGAGAACATCTCTATCTTCGACTTCGAGCTCGACGAAACCGACATGGAGACCTTCACCGAGCTGAATGTGGGTCGGCGTCTAGGCCCCCACCCCAACGAGTTCGATCTCGTCTGATCGCACCGTCGGCAGGCCCCAGCCGCACACCGTGAACCGCCTCCGCACATTGTTCCTCGGCGGAACCGGGATCATCAGTTCGGCCTGTGTCAACGAGGCCCTGGCGGCTGGGCATGAGGTGACGGTGGTCAACCGGGGGACGACGACCCACCGGCCGCTCCCTCACGGGGTGCGGGTGATCACCGCCGACTTGCGCGACCCCAACTCGCTGGACCCGGCGCTCGGAGTGGAGACCTTCGATGTTGTCGCCGACTTCCTGTCATTCACACCCGACCATGTCCAGAGCCACATCGATCGTTGGGCCGGCAAGGTCGGCCATTACATCTTCATCAGTTCGGCCTCCGCATATCAGACGCCCCCCGCTCGGCTCCCCTTGGTCGAATCGACGCCGCTTCGCAATCCGGTGTGGCAGTACTCGCGCGACAAGATCGCCTGTGAGGACATGCTGGTCGGCGCCTATCGCCGCACCGGATTTCCCATGACGATCGTGCGTCCCTCCCATACCTACGACCGGACGTCCCTTCCTTTCCACGGTGGTTGGACCCACATCGAGCGGATGCGGCGAGGCAAACCGGTCATCGTTCACGGCGATGGGACCTCGTTGTGGACCCTCACCCATCATCGCGACTTTGCCAAGGCGTTCATCGGCCTCTTCGGCGACGTCCGAAACCACGGGGATGCCTTCCACATCACCTCCGACGAGGTATTGACCTGGGATCAGATAGCCCATGCCCTCGCGTCGGCCGCCGGGGTTGAGGCGAACACCGTCCACATATCCTCCGGCGCCATCGCGGCCGCCGGCGTCGATGCCGATTGGGGAGACAGCTTGCTGGGCGACAAGGCCCACTCGCTGTTCTTCGACAACTCCAAGATCAAGGCGGCGGTACCCGGCTGGCGAGCGGAGATCCCGTATTCGAGAGGCGCCAGAGAGATCATCGAGTGGCACGACGCCGACGCTTCCCGCCGCGTCTTCGATGACGACCTCGACGCAGCGATGGACCGGCTCATCGCCCGCTTCAGTTAGTCGTCGCGAGTCTTCGTCGGTCCCGGGAGCAGCTCCAGCGGCCCGGGGCGGCGAATTTG
>DATKEA010000017.1:0-133231 GCA_035544615.1 Acidimicrobiia bacterium
CGGTCACGGGATAGGGATGGGAGCCAACGAGCCCCCGTACATCGGTGAGACCCTGCCCGGTGCCACCACTTATGAGTTCCAGCCGAACATGGTGTTCGCGGTCGAGCCTTTGGTCTGGGTCCCCAATGTGCGAGGTGGCGGCGGGGTGCGTCTCGAGGACATGGTGTTGATCACCGATGACGACCCCCATCTTCTCTCCCGGGTGGAATACGAGGAGCGGTTGCTGGTTTAGAGCCGGCAACTCAGTTGTCCCCCCTTTTCGAAGGGGGACCGTCCGAGCGGAGTGAGGGCGAGGGGGGTTCGCTCGCGTTTAGCCCTCCAGCAACTCAATCACCGCGTCTACGACGACCGTTCCCACGCGCTCCACCGACTCGACGGTGTTCCCCGCCACGTGCGGGGTGAGGACGAGATTGGGCACTCCGGCGAAGGTGGCAGCCGGCTCCGGCCCCAGTGGCTCGGTGGAGAACACGTCGAGTACGGCGCCTCCAAGCCGGTGGTCGCTTAGAGCCTCGGCAAGGTCCGTTTCGTCCACAATGCCTCCCCGCGAGGTGTTGACCAGGATCGCGGTCGGCTTCATCCTCTCGAGGGCGTCGGCGTCGATCAGGTTCCGGGTCCCATCGTCGAGGGGGATATGGAGGCTGACCACATCTGAAGTGGAGAGCAGAGTCTCCAGGTTGACCTTGCCCACCATGCCCCATGCGACGTCATCGTCGGGGAGGAGCGGGTCATGGGCCACGACCCTCATCCCGAAGACGGCCGCCCGCACCGCAACCTGGCGGGCGATCGAGCCCAATCCGACCAGCCCCAGCGTCTTGCCCAGGAGCTCGTGGCCGAAGGCATGACCCTGCCGCGGCCACTCCCCGGCCACCATCGACGGTGTCATGTCGTAGACCCCTCGCACCAGCACCAGGATCGCCCCCATCACGTATTCGGCCACCGAGGCCGCATTTGCCCCCACGGCCGGGATGACGGTTACACCGGCCGCAGCGCATCCATCCATGTCGATGTTGTCCAGGCCCACTCCGAGACGGCCCACCACCCGGAGGCTCGGCGCCGCATCCAGCAGCTCCTGGTCGATTCGGGTCCGGTTCCGGATGAAGACAGCTGCCGCGTCTCTGATCTCGATGAGGAGCCGGGCGCGGTCGGCGTAGAGGTCAGGCTCGTAGACCACATCGAACCTGTGGCGGAGACGGTCGAGGTGGTTCTCGGGGAGGAACTCGGAGACCACGACCTTGGTCACGAGGTGGTTCGGGGCGCGGGCAGCTCCCTCTCCAGCTTGCGCACCCTATTTGCCCGAGCCGGTCACCAGACCGGCGACCACATACTTCTCGATCCGGGTGTAGACCAGGATGAAGGGGAGGACGGTGAGCAAGGTGAAGGCTGCTTCACCCGGGAAGTTCGCTATACCTTCGATTCCTTGCATGAGGTAGAGCTCGAAGGGCAGGGTGCGCTTGCCGGGGGAGGATGTGAGTACCAGGACCAGGGTGAATTCGTTCCACGCCTCGCGGAAGGCGAGGACCCCGATGGTGATCATCGCCGGCGCGGCCAGGGGAGCGACGATGTAGCGGAGACGGGTCCACAGCGTGGCCCCGTCCACATTGGCCGCTTCCTCGATCTCGCGTGGGATCTGTTGGAAGAACCCGACCATCAGCCACACCGCCAGCGGGAGCAGCATGCCGGTGTAGACGATGATCAAGGTGAGTCTCTTGTCGAGCATCCCTGTTGCCACGGCCAGCCGGTAGATCGGGACCATCAGGCCGAGACTGGGCACCAGCCGCGGGAGCAGGGTGAAGAGCAGCAGCAGATGCCTGCCGCGGAAGTTGAACCGTGCGAAGGCGTAGGCCGCCGGCACGCCAATGACCAGGGTGAGCAGTGTGGTCCCCACACCGACAACCAGGCTGTTGAGGAAAGAAGCGGTGAAACTGTCGCTGGAGAGGACTTGTCGGTAGGCATCGATGGTGGGATTGCTCGGGATCAGCCCGGGGTTGGCGAAGACGGCGGCTCGTTCCTTGAACGAGACCGACATGGTGACCAGGAATGGAGCGAGGGTCCATACCACCAGTGCCACCAGGGGGAGGGCAAGCAGAAACTGACGCAGCCCCCGCCGGATCCTGGTGCCGGCGGGTCGCCGGGCCTCCGGTGGCGGCCCGGTGACGGCCTCGGCAGCCTTGGCGGTGGCTGTGGCGAAGGCCGGCTCGTCGCCCCGGTGGAGGTCGCTCATAAGTCGAACTCGTATCGTCTGCCGATGGCCACGTAGCCCAGAGTGAGCAGGGCGTTGAGGATGAGGATGAAGGTGGCGATAGCGAGAGCTGCCTCGAACTCGAGATTGCGGAACGCCACTGTGTACATCTCCATCGCCACGGTTTGGGTTGCTTTGAGCGGCCCTCCGCCGGTGAGGGCGAGAACCACACCCAGGCCGGTCAAGGTCGAGTAGCTGAGCCATACCGTGCTGATCAGGAGTTGCGGTGCCAACAAGGGGATGGTGAGGTGTCTTGCCCTGGTCCATCCGGTGGCGCCGTCGACCAGTGCTGCATCGAGGTATGACCGGTCCACAGCCATCAGCCCACCAAGGAGGACCAGGATGGTGAGCGGTAGGTCGGTCCACACCTGGGTGAAGATCACTGTGACCATGGCCAGACCCGGGCTGGCCAACCATGAGGGACCGTCGAAACCGAAGAACTCGATGGTCCGGTTGAGCAACCCGAATTGGCCGTTGAACAGGATCCGGAACATGACCGCTGCCGCCACGTTGGAGATGATGTAGGGCGCAACGGTTATCGCTCTCAAGAACCGCAACTTCTCGACCACCCGGAACAAGGCGAACGAGAAGAACAACCCGAGCCCGGTCCCGAGGATGAGCGACCCGAATACAAAGACCGCGGTCCGGTTGAGCGAGTGCCAGAAGGCCGCCGACCGGAACATTCCGGCGTAGTTGGCGAGACCGACCCACTCGAGCGGCGAGCCGAGTGTTTCCCTGGTGAACAGGCTCTGCCATATGCCATAGAGGACGGGAAACCCGAGTACGGCCGCTACCAGGAGGATGGCCGGCAGAGTGAACAGATACGGTGTCGACGCGGCCTGGCCGATCACCGAGTTGCTGTTCTGGCCGGGTCGGGTACGGCGTTGCCAGGGTCGGCGACCGCGCTTGTTTCGTTTTTGGATCGTGGTCGCGGTCATCGACTAATCACCGGGGTGGTATCTCGGTTCGTTGCAGAGCGCACCCGCATCTGTGATACGGGTGCGCTCGTCGTTCAGTCGGCTCCTCGGCTACGTGGCGTCGAGTTGTGGTTGGTACTCGGCTGCCAGCTCTTCGGCGGTCTTGTCGGTCCCCAGCACGATCTCACCGAACATCTGCTCGAGAATACCTTCCACCTCCCCGGCGTTGGGGCCGGCGGGGGTCGGGGTGCTTCCCAGGTACGCCTCCTTGAGGTCGTCGGTGAAGAACGGCCAGATCTCGAGGAGACGGGGGTCGTCGATCGCCTCGGTTTGCCTCATCGGCACCGAACCGTTGCCCGCAGCCTCGATCAGGTTGTCGGTCGCCGCGATGTACCTCAGGATCAACGCCGCCTCTTCAGGGTGCTCGGCTCCGGAGGTGACCGCCCAGGTGCGAGCGGCGGAGAGGGCAACACCGTCGGCGCCGCCCCCGGAGCGGGAGAGCGGGACGGGAGTCAGATTCCACTGATCGGGGTAGGCGAAGTCGGCGGCTTCGTTGAAATCGCCGGCGGTGGTGAACCCATCCAGGATCAATCCGGCGTCACCCGAGACAAACGCTCCTCGTGACTCGTCCTCACCCCAGGCAATCGCCTCCGGCGGGAGAAGCCCTTCGTTGGCGGCCTGGATGAACCAGTTGATTGTGTAGATCCCGCCTTCGGAGGTGAGATCCGGAACCGCCCCGTTGAATGGGGCGCCGGCCGCGGCGAGCATCGTCTTCAGCGTGGTCACGCCGTCGCCCGCCCTCGCCTGAACGGTGAATGGGATCGAGCCGGGGCGAGAGGCTTCCATGGCCCGCATCCCGTCCAGCACGCCGTCCAATGACTCGAATGGCGTCTCGACTCCCGCCTCCTCGAGCCATTCGGTGTTGTAGTAGAGGATGTCGAAGTTGGCGGTCACCGAGAGTCCGGTCTTTGCCCCGTCGATGGCGGTCTCGTCCCAGGCCAGGGGCAAGAGCTTGTTGTACAGATCGGGGTCTTCTTCTTCCCATTGGGCCGCGATCGGGTCGTGGGGAGCCAGCAACCCGGCCTCCACGAAGTTCTCGATCAGGAACGAGTCCTCAGCCCCGAGGATGTCGGGCAAGGGCTGACCGGCGTCCTGCATCCGCAGCATCTGCTGCAGGATGTCGTCGTTGGCCTGCACATCGAAGGTGACGTTGATGTTCGGGTGCTCCGCCATGAAGCTCTCGAACCCGTCCGGTGGGATGTAGTAGGGCCGGGTCACCCAAACCAGGATGTCGACCTCCTCCATGTCCTCGCCGCCGGCGGTGGTGTCGGTGTCACCTCCGTCTGCCGTGGTCTCGGTGTCGCCACCCGCTGTGGTGGTGGTGGTGGTGTCTGCGTCGTCGCCGGCACAGGCTGCAATCACCAGCCCCAGAGCCAGTAGTAGAGCAAGTATTCGATGGTTAGTTGGTTGGATCTGGCCTGGTGAGGCGGATCCAGCGCGCCGTTTCCGTCTGAAGATCACTGATTCTTCTCCTCCCGTATCGATGCCTGCGATGGGCCCCGAGCGCCTATGCAGATGAGAAATCGCGGATCTTTCCTGCACTATGTAGAATACCGACTATTCGTAACACGGTCAAGCGGGCCCCGGAGCATGATTCGGGCGCTACCGATCGTCGAGAGGAGATGACATGGAATCGGTGAGAGTGGCCTCGATCGGACTCGGTTGGTGGGGTGGAAACTTGGCCGATAAGGCGCGTTTGGCCGGTCTCGAGGTGGTGGGCGCGTTCGCCCGGGGCCAGGAGCAACGTGAGGAGTTTGCCCGTCTTCATGGGGGCCGGCCCGCATCGTCCCTCGACGATCTTCTCTCTGATGCCGAGGTCGAGGCAGTGATGATCGCAACGCCTCACTCGACTCATGCCGATCTGGTGGTTGCCGCAGCGGAGGCGGGCAAGCACATCTTCGTCGACAAACCGTTCACGTTGAGCGTGGCGGAGGCCAAGCGAGCGACCGCGGCGGCTGATCGAGCCGGCGTGGTGCTCCAGGTCGGTCACAACCGCCGGCGTCAGCCGGCGACGCGTCGGCTCAAGCAGATGGTGGATGGCGGCGAGCTGGGGATGGTCCACTACGCGGAAGCGAATCTGTCCTACCCCAAAGGGCTCAACCCTCGAACCGGTTGGCGTGGTGATCCGGCCGAAAGCCCGGCCGGCGGGATGACCGGGCTGGGAGTCCACATGGCCGACAATCTCATCTATCTCCTCGGCCAGGTCGCAAGGGTCGCCGCCTTCAGCAAGAGAATCATCGGAGTCGGCAGTCTCGATGACGCCACGACCGCGACCTTGGAGTTCCACAGTGGTCCCCTCGCCGCTCTTGGCACCGCGATGGTGATACCGGACATCGCCCGAACCGCCGTCTGGGGGACTGAGGCCGCCGCGTGGAATGAGGTCGATGGCGAGCGCTTCTACCTTCAGCGGACCGGGGAGAAGGATCGCACAGAAAAGCCGGTGGACACCCTGGACACCGTGAAGGACGAATTGGAGGAGTTCGCCACCAACGTGCGCACCGGCGCCCGACCCGAGACCGGCGGCCCCGAGGCGCTGGAAGTGGTCGCGGTCCTCGAGGGCATCGTCGAGAGCGTACAAACAGGGAGCGTGGTGGATCTGGACGTGGTGCGAGCGCGGGCGTGAGGGACGGGGCGCCACACCGGGGGCGCCATCGCCGTTGGTTGCGGGGTCCGGTGAGGGCGGGTCAGTCCTGGTCGCTGGGTAATCTCCTATTGGCTCCCACCTTTGGGGGGTGGTGTAACCGGTAGCACCGTTGGTTGCGGGGTCCTGTAGGGCGGTTCAGTCATGGCCGCTTAGTAATCTCACTTTGGCTCCCACTATTGGGGGGTGGTGTAACCGGTAGCACGGCAGGTTTTGGTCCTGTAAGAGCGGGTTCGAGTCCTGCCCCCCCAGCGTCAGCCACCGAAAGGTACGACTTGCCAGTTCATGTGGTGATCCTCGCTGCCGGCGAGGGCAAGAGAATGAGGTCCGATCTGCCCAAGGTGGCCCACATGGCGGCGGGGCGGTCGTTGATCGGTTGGGTTCTGGAGGCGGTCCGTCCTCTGGAGGCGGCCAGCACCGTTGTTGTCGTCGGTCATGGGGCCGACATGGTCGACCCGCATCTTCCCCAAGGGGTTCTCTCCGCAGTTCAGAGTGAACAGCTCGGAACCGGGCACGCCACCCAAGTGGGCCTCGACGCACTCGACGAAGTGGAACCCGATGACACGATCATGGTCCTCTACGGGGACATGCCGTTGCTCAGTGACGGTCTGCTGAGAAGCCTGGCTGATCGATCTCCCGACGTGGCGGCTCGTCTGGTGACCTCGACCTTCGATGACCCCACCGGCTATGGCCGTGTCATCAGGGACGGTCGTGGGTTGGTAGAGAAGATCGTGGAGGAGCGGGATTGTGACGATGCCCAGCGGGCGGTGCGGGAAATCAACGCCGGCTCGTACGCGTTTCGGGCCAAGGACCTGATCGATGCTCTCAGCCTCGTTTCCAACGACAATGCGCAGGGTGAGTATTACCTGACCGACGTGGTTGGGATCCTGGTGGGGAGAGGGGAGCGTTTGGAACCGGTGGAGACCGCACCCGAGGAGGTGGTCGGTATCAATTCTCAGAGCCAATTGTCGGAGGCAACCCGACTCTTGCAGAAGCGCATCAATCAGAGGCTGCTCGAATCGGGGGTGTGGATTCTCGATCCCGACCGAACCTACATCGACGACACAGTGTCGGTCGAGCCTGGGGCCAGGATCTATCCCGGGGTCCATCTCGAGGGAGAAACCAGCGTCGGAGCGGGAGCGCACGTCGGGCCCGATGTCTTTGCCGTCGATTCCACCATTGGTGCCGGTTCGACCGTGTGGTACGCGGTGCTACGAGGGGCGATGATCGGGGAGGATTGTCATGTCGGCCCATACGCCTCTTTGCGTCAGGGCACGGTTCTGGAGAAGGGTGCCAAGGTCGGGACTTTTGTGGAGACCAAGAACACCACGCTCGGTGAGAAGGCCAAAGCACCTCATCTCTCGTATCTAGGCGACGCAACCATCGGCGCCCGATCCAACATCGGCGCCGGGTCGATCACCTGCAACTATGACGGCTATCAGAAACACCGAACCGAGATCGGTGAAGAGGTCTTCATCGGATCGGACACCATGCTGGTTGCCCCGGTGAGGATCGGAGACCGCGCTGTCACCGGCGCCGGTTCGGTGATAACGGAGGACGTCGACGAAGGCGCCCTTGCCGTTGAGCGGAGCGAGCAGCGCCTGATCGACGGCTACTCTGAAAGGCGAGCCAAGAGACATGCCGCCAACGAAACAGAGGACTGAGTTGGACATAGTTTCCCGCAACCGAATGATGCTGTTCACCGGGGGCGCCAACATCCCCCTCGCTGAAGAGGTGGCGGAGGTCCTGGGCGTGGCGCTGGGTGACCTCGAGCGGTCGCGGTTCGCCAATGGTGAGCTCTACATCCGCCCCGGTGAGAGTGTCCGTGGGGCGGACTGCTATGTGATGCAGTCTCACTGCGAGCCCATGAATGACAACATCATGGAGCAGCTGATAACGATCGATGCGCTGAAGAGGGCGTCCGCGCGTCGCATCACCGCGGTGATGCCCTACTTCGGATACTCGAGGCAGGACAAGAAGGTCAGGCCGCGGGAGCCGATCACCGCTCGGCTGGTCGGGGACCTATTCATGACGGCGGGCGCCGACCGGTTGGTCTCGGTGGACCTGCACACCGGCCAGCTGCAGGGATTCATCCACAAGCCGTTCGACTCACTGACCGCGCTTCCCATCATCACCGATTATCTATCCCAGCGGCTCGATGGCCCGACGACCGTCCTCTCCCCGGACGCTGGCGGGGTGAAGCGAGCCGAGCGGTATGCCAGATTTCTCGATGCCTCCGTCGCCTTCGTGTACAAACGGCGCGATCCGACCGAGCACAACGTCTCTTCGGCGTTGGCGATGGCGGGATCGGTCAAGGACCGGCATGTCGTGATCGTCGATGACATCATCGATACGGCGGGGACGGTCACCAACGCGGCCGAGATGGTCCATGCCCAGGGCGCGCTCAGCGTGCGCATCGCGGCCACCCACGGTGTGTTCTCCGATCCTGCGGTTGACCGGATCAAGAACGCACCGGTAGAGGAAGTGATCGTTACCAATACCCTGCCCGTGTCATCCGAGGCACTGGAGCTGGACAAAGTTCAAGTCCTGTCGATAGCGCCGATACTGGCCGAGACCCTGCAGGCGATCTTCATGGATTCTTCGGTCTCGGAGATCTTTCTCGGCGAGAACGCCTAGGGCCCCGTTCCGCCCCGGCACTTCCTACACTCCCGGCCTCGTGAGTGCGCGTCATCGCCAGCCAGCCTCCCCAACCCAAGCACGGTTTCGCGCCCTCATCATCGGCTTGGTCGCAGTCTTCCTGATTGCCTTCTTCTTCCTGCGCGGGTTGGGTGAGGGCGGTCCGAGCGACAGCACCGTTCCCGAGGACGGTGGCGCCAGCACCTCGACGCCTGACGTCACGGTCACCACCAACCCCGACGCGTCTGCTACCACCATCGCCGGCAGTGCAGGGGCCACAGGCGACCTCCCCGCCTTGCAGGGAGTCGAGCTCCAGACCGTGGCCGAGGGCTTGCGGCAACCCACGGTGCTGACGGCACCGGTCGGAGACGAGCGGCTTTTCGTGGTGGAGAGGGTGGGTGTGATCCGGATCCTCGACCCCGATCGCCGGCTCTTGGATGCGGCGTTCCTCGATATCTCGGACCGGGTCCTGGCCAACGGCATCGAGCAAGGCCTCCTCGGGCTCACCTTCCACCCGGACTATGCGAGCAATGGCCGCTTCTTCGTCTACTACACCGACAGAGACGGCCGCCGGCAGCTCTCCGAGTTCCAGGTTTCGGTCTCCGACCCGAATCTCAGCTCGCCCGACACCGAGACGGTGCTGATCGAGCGCGAGCAGCCACCCGACGCCACCGACATCCGTCACTATGCGGGCCAGCTGGGGTTCGGGCCCGAGGGATATCTATGGGTTTCTTTGGGCGACGGCGCCGACTCGAGGGCTCAGGGCCAGGATCCGAACACACTGTTCGGCACGGTGTCCCGCATCGATGTGGACAGCGGCGACCCCTATGCGATCCCACCCGAGAACCCATTCGTGGAGAGCGGCGGGGCGCCCGAGGTTTGGGCCTACGGGTTGAGGAACCCGTGGCGGTTCTCCATCGACCCGATCGACCGGTTGATCTACATCGCCGACGTCGGTCACGCCGACCAGGAGGAGATCAACGTCCTGCCGATCGACGAAGGTGGGTTCAATCTTGGTTGGTCCGACGTGGAGGGGACGCGGTGCTTTCATGTGCAGGACTGTGACCTGGAGAACTACACCGCTCCGGTCCTCACCTACAGCCATGACGAGGGGTGCTCGATCACAGGCGGATTCGTCTATCGGGGGAGCGCGATTCCCGAGTTGACCGGCACCTACTTCTACAGCGACTGGTGCTCGCAGTGGATCAAGTCTTTCAAGTATGCCGACGGTCAGTTGACCGAGGAACGAGATTGGACGGCCGACCTCGGACAGATCGGGCAGATCAACAGCTTCGGCCTGGGTGGCGACGGTGAGCTCTATGCCATCACCCACGATGGCGTGGTCGCCCAGTTCGTAGCCAACCGCTAACCACCCGAGGGAAGAGTCACCACCTCGCCCGGGTAGATGAGGTCGGGGTCGCCCGAGTGGAGCCGATCTCGGTTGGCGTCGATCACCGTCCGCCAGAACGGAGCGACCTCGTCGTCGCTCGCGGTCCTTCCCAACTCCTGGTCGAGGTGGACCTGGCTGATCTTCCACAGATGGTCACCCGGTTGCACCACCACCGACGTGGGGGCCGGTACAGAACGCTGCCCGACCGGCACGAAAGCCACCTCGCCGGCAGGCTCGGCCAGGGCAACAGAGCTGACCGCTGACACGAGCATGGCGAGAATCATGGTCCCGACTCGATGCCTCCCCATCCCTCCAAGGTATGCCGCAATTCGGCTCGAGAGAAGGGGGTTACGATGGCCGGGCCGGTAAGTCAGGAGCAGGAATGAGAGTCCGTATCGGAATCACCGATACCAGCAAGGTTGTCGAGCTGGATGTCGACGACGTCAAAGAGTTTCAGGAAGAGTTGGAGCGGGCTGTCGCCGACGGCGGTCTCGCCTGGTTCAGCGATACCAAGGGCCGGACAGTGGGGATCCCGATCAGTGGGTTGGCTTTCGTCGAGATAGAGACCTCAGAGGGCGGTCATGCGGTGGGATTCGCGCCGGCGGTATGAGAAGAGCGCACCGGAGTGCGCTCTCCCAACAGTCGAGCAGCGGGTCAGATCGAACGTCGCCGACGCTCGGCCAGCCACCGCTTGCGGAGCCGGCGTCGATCGTCCTCGGCGAACCCGCCCCAGACCCCGGACTCCTGGTTGGTCTCGAGGGCATACTGGAGACAGGATTCCTGCACCGGGCAGGTGGAACAGATGGCGACCGCGGCCTCGATGTGATCGACGGCAGGCCCTGTGGTTCCAATCGGGAAGAACAGCGCAGGTTCGGAATCCCGGCACGCGGCCAGATCCCTCCAGTCTGTTGTGATGGTGGTTGTTGTGAGCAAGAGCTTCTTCCTACCTTTGTGATGTTTTTCACAAGCGTTCCCGGCAGTTCAAGCCCGGGAACCGTGGATTTCCGCACCTGACGATACTGTCCGGGACCTCCTGTGTAAACGGTTTTCTTTGAATGATCAGCATCGACAACAACCCGATGGTGGTGGGTCACCGTGGCTGGCCGGCCCGGTTTCCCGACAACACGCTGGCCGGTTTCATGGCCGCCGCTTCGGTGGCCGATGCCGTCGAGCTCGACGTTCGGCGCTCGGCAGACGGAAAACTCGTTCTATCCCACGACCCGTCTATTGGAGGGCTCCCGGTGTCATCCCACCAGTGGAATGAGCTCCTTGAACTCGATCTCGGTGACGGTCACCGCCCGGCGCTTCTCGACGAGGTGGTGGCTGCGCTCCCGGATCTCGCGATCCAGTTCGAGATCAAGAATTCCCCGCATGAGGCCGGGTTCGAGCCCGATCACCGTCTCGCGCTGGAGACCGCGGCCAGGGCCAGGCCCAAGGACGTAGTCATGTCGTTCAACTGGCAGTCGATGGCCGAAGTTCGGCGTGAGTTCCCCGACGTTGCGACGGGGCTGTTGGTGGGGGGCGCAGGTGACGTTGGCCTGGCCGTCGATGAATGCCTCAACCTGGGACATGCCGCGTTGTTCCCATCGGTCGACCTGCCGACTCTCGGGGTGATCCACGGGCTGGCGAGCGGGCTGCAGGTATTTTCCTGGGTGGTAAACGACACCGAGCGGGTTGGGGAATTGGTCGGTGTCGGAGTGTCAGGCATCATTACGGACGATCCTGCCCGGGTCCGGGCGATAGTTGGGAGAGGCCGGTGAGCATCAGAGACGAGCTCGTCCACGAGCTCAGAGACGCCATGAGGGCAAAGGACGGGCCCCGGCGCGACGTCATCCGCCAAATCGAGACCGAGGTGTCCCAGGCGAAGAGCCAGCCCGGGTTCACCGGTGAGCTCGACGACGACCTCTACCGGGGTGTGATCGCCTCTTACGTCAAGAAGATGGACAAGTCGCGCCAGGAGTACCTGGATCTTGGCGAGCGGGGCCAAGCCATGGCCGACAAGCTCGGCTTCGAGGTCGAGTATCTGTCCCGCTGGTTGCCCTCGAAGCTGGACGAGACGGCCACCCGGGCATTGGTCCTGGCCGCGATCGCCGAACTGGGTGTCGCCGGAGACGCCAAGGCAGCGGGGCGAGTCACCGGACACTTGATGAAGAGCCACCGAGAAGATCTCGATGGTGGCCTTGTCAACCGCTTGGTCCGTGAGGAGCTGGCCCCCGATTGACCGTGCCCGATTACCAGCCGATGCTGGCCACTTCGTGGCCGGCAGCGTTCGACGATCCCGGTTGGTGGTTCGAGATCAAGTGGGATGGCTATCGCGCCATCGTCTCCGCCGATGGGAGGGAGGTCCGTGCCCGATCCCGGCGCGGGCTCGACCTGATCGGGCGGTTTCCCGAGTTGGCGGGTCTTGACATTCCCGATGGTGTGGCTCTCGATGGGGAGGTCGTGGCGTTCGATGAGCAGGGCCGCCCCTCGTTCTCCCACCTGCAGCGACGGTCAGGCTTCGCTGGCGGGGGCACCCGGGCCGATGTCGGTGTCAACCTCGTCGTCTTCGATGTCCTCTTTGCGGGAGAGGACCTCACTTCCGTTCCTTACGAAGGACGACGAGCCCGGCTCGAGTCACTCGAGCTGGCCATGCCGATCATCGTGCCCGAGGCGACGCCCGAGATGGGGACCTCATTGTTCGAGGCGGCGCGCTCCCAGGGACTAGAGGGGGTGGTGGGCAAGCGACGCGGCTCGCCATATGTGCCGGGTCGCCGATCACCCGACTGGCGCAAGGTGGCGGTGAAGCGCCGGCTGCGGGCGGTGGTGGGCGGATATCTGCCCGGAGAGGGAGGGCGGGCTTCCACTGTCGGTTCGATCCTCGTCGGGCTCAACGACGAGCATGGTTTGCGCTGGATCGCGGCGGTCGGGTCGGGTTTCGACGAGCCGGCTTTGCAGGCGTTCTCGGCAGCGCTGCGCCAGATGGAGCGCCCTGTGAAGCCCTTCTACAACGATGTGATCACTCCCAAGCCAATCCGCCCGGTTTGGGTCGAGCCCGAGATCGTGGTCGAGGTGGAGTACAAGGAGTGGACCCACGACCTGCATTTGAGGGCACCGGTCTACAAGGGGATCCAAGTCGCCGACCAGGAGACGGTCACCTGGGCCGAGGAAGGGCCTTAGTGGCCAGTCGCAGGAATCGCGGCGGTGTCTGTAACCCTCGCCCTGTTTCAGCGAAAGTCCACTAGGAGACTTTTGCCTTTTGTGGCTCCTTGGTCTTGGTGGCCTCGACCGACGCCTTGAGAGCCTCGAGCAGATCGACGACTTTGGTCGGCTCCGGTGAAGTGGTGGTGGCGACGATCTCCTCGCCCGCAACCTTCTTGGAGGCGAGATCCTCGATCACTTCCCGAGTGCGATCGACATATGTGTCCGCCGCGAAGGGCTTGGTCAGATTGTCGATCAAGGAGGCGGCCATCTCCACTTCTTCGGGTCTGATCTCGACATTGGCTTCGAGCTCCTCGAACTCGGCGGCTCGCAGCTCATCCGGCCAGTACATCGTCTCCATGACGATGACGTCTTCTTTGACCCGTAGGGTCGCCAGTTGCTGCTTCTCACGGATCGACACCTTGGCGATGGCGACCCGCCCTTTTTCCTCGAGCGCTTCGCCGAGGATCTTGTAGGCCTTGACCCCGGTCTTTTCAGGGATCAAGTAGTAGGAAGACTTGTAGAAGATCGGGTCGATCTCACTTTCGTCGACGAACTGGACGACATCGACCAGCTTGTTGCCCTCCGGGTGGGCCGACTCGAGCTCTTCGTCAGTGAATACGACGTAGCGGTCCTTCTCGAACTCGTATCCCTTGACGATGTCGTCCCACTCGACTTCGTTGCCGTCGGCTTCGGCCACCCGCTTGTAGCGGATGGGCGAGTGGTCGGTCTTTCGCAGCTGCTTGAACTTGGGCGTCTTGTTGTCGGTCGCGGTGTACAGGCCCACCGGGATGGTGACCAGCCCGAAGTTGATGGCGCCTTTCCAGATCGCACGTGGCATGTGACCAAGTCTATGCCGCTAAGCCGACAAGAAAGTCGTCTTGAGTCGCTACATCTCGGTCATGCGGACTCTCGTCAGTCCTTTAACCCTGTGGTCCGCCTGATCCTCCGGTCGAGGAAACGCCAGCAAGAGCACTGGTAGAACCCTCACCAAGGAACTGGGCGATCACCGACGCGTTGAAAGCCGTGCCGTTCCCGACCTCGTTGGCCCCACAGAGGGTTACCGAGTGGGAGCCCGCTGCCACCGCCACAACGCTGCTCACACCGAGCCCGGTATCCTCGTCAGCGACGGCGGGGGTGGCGAACGATGTAGCACCGGGAACGCTGTTGGAAGGTTCCTCATCGAGGATCCCACAAGCCCCGTTGTGATGTCGGGGACGACCGTCTCTGTCGGGGTTTCGAGGAATCGTCTGGAGTCGCCTTCTGAGTACCCGAGGATGAACGAAGTCTTGGCAAGCCATCGAACGAGATGTACGTGACCTGCCTTGGTCAACCGTTCGTTCGGACTTGCCAGCCAGCGACGCAACGTCTTGGCGGTGTCGACTTCGAGTCTGCTCATCCATCCTGAGTTACAGGATTCGCACGGGAGGCGGATGGTGCGCTCCGTCAAAGTGGCCGATTCGCCTACGGCCTGCGAGGTGGAGTCGACCGACGTGATCGTCATCCCTCGGTCCACTCCCAAGGCATGACAGATGGGTTTCGAGAGGATGTGTTCCTTCGTCTTTTTTCCGTCACCGAGGCAGAACGGGCACTTCACGGCGAGAACCATAGCACGAACATGTGTTCGGGTTTAGTGGCGACGGCGTTCACACCGAATCGGGAGTCGGGTGGGTTTCTCCGACGGGATGTCGGGAGGCGTGCCGTCGAATCACTCGAAGGGGGATGGGTAGCCAAATGACTCCGGCCGGAGCGCTCCGATGTCCCGAGCAGAGGAAGCCGTGCAGTCTCGGCTGGGTGGCTTCAGCCGAGACAGTTGGGTGCCGCGTTCAATGCTGCCCTTGCCTCCCGAGCCGCGGGACTGTCCGAGTCGGCGGCGGCACCCCACTCAAAGAACTCGCGAGATGCGGCATCGGCGCCGATAAGCAATCCTTCGGGTTCGTTGGCGAACACGAACACCTCGCTGTCGATGCCGGGGGCCGAACCCTGAAGGAACCAGATTTCAGTGGAGGAGTCGCTGCCAGACGTATCGGCTTTGGCGGTCGCCTCGACAGTGAGAGTGCCACTGCCGGTCCAGGCGTCGGTCATGGTGGCTCTCTCGGATGCGGACAATGGAGCGCATGACACCGAGCCGGCATCGAGACCTCGCCTGGCCATCTGAAAGGCGACGAGGGCCACGATCACGAAGGCGGCGATAAGGCCGAGTACTACCAGCGCGAGAATCAGACAGCCGGATCGCCTCGGCTTGGACTCCGCGGTCGGAGGCATAGCAGTCGGTGGTGCGTTTGGGTCGGGACTTTGGCTCCGGTCCACGTCTCGCCATCCCAGTACGCCTGATGTTTCGCTTTCCCGGCTGGATCGTTGTACCACCCCGGCGTGGACGGGAAGGTGTCAGCAGCTGGTGTGGCCGGTTCTCCAGGGCCGCCTACGAGGCGCTCGTACTCCTCTCGGGTGATCATCCCTTCGGCCAGGAGCTTGCGGAGTCGTTCCAGATCGTCGGACCCGTCGCTCAATCGTTCCTCCAGTCGGGCTGACTATGTAAGTTGTCGGACGGCGAGCATGTAGGTCTCGATGGTTCTCGGGCTTCTCCTGCCAGCCCGAAGGTCGAGGGTCCACGATTCGAGGGCCTTGAGAATGTCCATGCCGTCCATTCTGCAACCGGGAAACCGGGTGCGAACCGATCCGCTCTAGTCTGACTTGACAGAGTCTGACCTAAAACCCCTGGTCAGAGAGTCTTGCGCTCCCGGCAGGATTCGAACCTGCGCACCCGGCTCCGGAGGCCGGTGCTCTATCCCCTGAGCTACGGGAGCGGACTGGGTCGAATGGTACGTCGTCGAGGGGGCAACCCGGCAACCCGGATTACCCTTCCCCCGATGTCAGAGCGAGCGCCCGACAAGCGGCCGGACGAGGAGAGCAGACACCTCGCCTCCGCCGTGGGGATCGGAGCGGCCATCGGAGTGGGAGCCGGGGCCGCCATGTCCGCGGTCTCGGGTGAGGCCTTCTGGATCGCGATCGGTCCGGCCATAGGGGTGGCGGTCGCGGCCGCGTTGGGCTCGGCGAGAAGTGGCTGAGCCCGTTTCGCTCCCCACCCTTGGATCCCGGTCGGCACCGGCGATGAGATACCTATCGACGAGAGGAGATGCGGAGCCTCTCGACTTCCGTGGCGCCATGCTGACCGGACTCGCCCCGGACGGCGGCCTGTACGTCCCCGAGGTGATCCCCTCGCTCCCCCAAGGTTGGGAGAAGTGGAGCTACCAACAGTCGGTCACGGTGGCGTTGACCCTCTTCGGTGCGGAGCGGGTGGGCCCGATGGTCCTGGAGGCAGCATCCCGGTTTAGGCACCCCGACGTCGCCCCTCTGGTCCCGGTGGGGGATCGTCATGTCCTCGAGCTGTTTTGGGGCCCAACCCTGTCCTTCAAGGACCATGCGCTTCAGATAGTGGCCCGCATGCTCGACCGGGAGTTGGGAGAGCAGAGAACGATCCTGGGCGCCACTTCGGGAGACACCGGCTCGGCGGCAATCGAGGCCTGCCGGGGGAGGCCAAACCTTCGCATCGTTGTCCTCTTCCCGGAGGGCAAGGTCTCCGAGTTCCAGCGGCGACAGATGACCACCGTCGACGACCCCAACGTGCTCGCCGTGGCGGTCGACGGCACCTTCGACGACTGCCAGGCGATGGTCAAGGAGGCCTTCGGGCGTCATGTTGGATTGCTCGCCTTCAACTCGATCAACTGGGCGCGGGTGGCGGCTCAGGTCGGCTACTACATCCACCTCGCCGCCAGGATGGGGGAGCCATTCGACGTTGTCGTACCCACCGGCAACTTCGGCAACGTCTTCTCCTGCTGGGTGGCGAAACGGATGGGGGCGCCGATCGAGACAATCACCATCGCCAACAATGCCAACCGGGGTCTCGCCAACCTGGTGGGGACCGGATCGATGGACCGGTCGGACGTGCTCCCGACCCTGGCGCCGGCTATGGACGTTGGAGTCCCGTCGAACCTGGAGCGTTTCACAGGCGACGCCGGCCTGGAGTTCGAAGCCGGGTTCGCCGATGATGAGCAGATCAGGGCAACCATCGCCGAGGTCGACCGAAGACATGGCTACCTACTCGACCCACATACGGCGACCGCCTGGTTCGTCGGGGAGGAGAAGGTGGGGAGCAGGCCCCAAGTGGTGGTGGGGACGGCACATCCGGCCAAGTTCGCCGAGGCCGTTCAGCGCTCGATCGGTCGTGTGCCCGAGCCACCCCCCGGCTTCGAAGACCTGCTCAACAGACCGGAGCGAGTGGCTCGAATCGGCTTGGATCCTTCACAGCTCGACGGCCTCATCAGTTGATCATCGCGCGATTGCTTTGCGCAATCACAACGAGCAGCTACGATATGTCCTGTTGGCGGCGCCAAGGGACGTCGCAACGACCCACTCAAAGCCCTCATTCGAGGCATGCCCCATTGTGAAGCAATGGTGCGTAAATCCCGGTCCGATTGAGCCCGCCTAGGGACGAATCGCGAAGGATCCAATGACTACACGAGCTCAACTCCAGAGCAAGTCAATCGACGAACTCAGGCAAATCGCCGACGCCGTGGGCATCGAGACCGATGGTCTGCAGAAGTCCAAGCTGATCAGTGCTCTCGTCGATGCAGGACAGGTAGCCGAGGCATCGCCGACCGAAGATGTCGAGCTGCCCCAAGCCACACCTCGCACCGAGCGGGTGGCGCAGAACGGCGAGGAAGAGTCGGACTCATCCGAGACGGCCGAGGCGCGCCCCGAGCCACGCCAGGGTGGCCGCAGTGACTACGGCGACGACCAGCGGCAGGGAGCCAATCGAAATCGCAACCGTCGCCGACGAGGCGGTGGGCGTGAAGACGAGTACATCCCGGAGGAAGATCTCGAGACTCGCGAGGGCCTTCTCGACACCTTGCCCGAAGGCTATGGATTCCTGAGGGTCACCGGGTACCTGCCCGGCGACAACGACGTATACGTCTCGGCCAACCAGGTGCGGAAGTTCCGCCTGCGCAAGGGCGACATCGTCTCCGGCCCGATCCGCCCCCCGCGTTCCAAGGAGAAATTCCCCGCGATCGTTCGCATCGACAAGGTCAACGGAATGACTTCCGACGAGGCGATGAAACGGCCCAAGTTCGAGTCGCTCACCCCGCTGTTCCCCGATCAGAGGCTTCGTCTCGAAATCGACGGGCGAGCCGAGGGGATCCTCACCCGGATCGTCGATCTGATCGCGCCGATCGGGAAAGGGCAGCGTGGGCTGATCGTCTCGCCACCCAAGGCGGGAAAGACCACCGTCCTCCAGGAGATCGCACAGGCCATCACCACCAACAACCCCGAGTGCTACCTGATGGTGGTTCTGGTCGATGAGCGCCCCGAAGAAGTCACCGATATGCAGCGGTCGGTCAAAGGAGAGGTTATCTACTCCACATTTGATCGTCCCGCCGAAGAGCACACCCAGGTCTCCGAGCTCGCCCTGGAGCGGGCCAAGCGGCTCGTCGAGATGGGCACCGACGTCGTGATCCTGCTCGACTCGATCACCCGTCTGGCTCGTGCCCACAACCTGGCCACGCCGGCGTCGGGACGAATCCTCTCCGGTGGTGTCGACTCACAGGCCCTGTACCCGCCAAAGCGATTCTTCGGCGCCGCCCGAAACATCGAAGAAGGAGGGTCGCTCACCATCCTGGGAACGGCACTCGTCGAGACCGGCTCCAAGATGGACGAGGTCATCTTCGAGGAGTTCAAGGGCACCGGCAACATGGAGCTCAGGCTCGATCGCAAGCTGGCCGACAAGCGGATCTACCCCGCGATCGACATTGAGGCGTCGGGAACAAGAAAAGAAGAGCTGTTGTTCGACCGTACGGAGCTGGCACAAGTCTGGAAACTGCGCCGAGTCCTCCTGGCCCTGGAGTCGGGTGCTGCGCTCGAATTGCTCATCGATCGCTTGAAGACAACGAAGTCCAATGGCGAGTTCCTCGCCGAAGTCGCCAAGAGCAGCGGCAACTGAGAATTAGGAGACCGCGGTGCAGACCGACATTCATCCCACCTACGGCGAGACCAACGTCACCTGCTCGTGTGGAAACACTTTCGTCACCAACAGCACCAAGCCCGGTGACATGCACGTAGAGCTCTGCAACGAGTGTCATCCGTTCTTCACCGGCAAGCAGAAATTGGTCGACACCGGTGGCCGTGTCGAGCGTTTCCAGAAGCGCTACGGCAAGACCGTGTTCACCAAGGCCGGGGATCCGGTCCCCGAAGGCGCAGAGGCTGAAGCCGTCGAAGCAGAGTGAGCCGCCCCTCCCCTCGACATCGAAATTGGGACACACAGGTCCGGATTTGACCCCTGACCGTCCCCATCAGAAAGGGGTGAGCGTCGACCCCGCCAAAACGGTGGGAGGCCAGGCAGTGATCGAAGGCGTCATGATGCGCGCCCCAGGAGCCTGGTCGGTTGCGGTGCGTCAACCCGACGACTCGATCGTGGCTCGGCGCGACCAGCTGGAACGTCTCTCCAAACGCAACCGTGCCGCCCGGATTCCCCTGGTGCGCGGGATCCTCGTTCTCTGGGAGTCGCTGAGCCTGGGGTTCAGGGCTCTTTCCTGGTCGGCCGAGAAGGCGGCAGGGGAAGAGGAGGAGCCGCTGACCAAAGCCCAGATCGGCTGGACCATGGCGTTGGCGATGACGCTGTTCGCCGGTTTGTTCATCCTCTTGCCCGCCCTTGCCGCAAGTGCGGTGTCGGGCGAATCGGGAATCCTGTTCAACGTCATCGAGGGCCTGATCCGTCTCGCCCTGTTCGTCGGCTACATATGGGTGATCGGGCGCTCCAAGGAGATCGCCAGGGTCTTCGAGTACCACGGTGCCGAGCACATGTCGATCCACGCCTATGAGGCGGGGGAGCCGCTGAGCATCGAGTCTGTCGGGCGCTATCCACCCGAGCACCCTCGCTGTGGCACCAGTTTCCTTCTTATCGTTGTACTCGGCTCGATCATCCTTTTCTCCTTCTTCGGTCAGCCGGGCTGGGCTTTCCTGGTGGCCTCCCGTCTTCTCGGCATCCCGATCATCGCCGGGCTTGCCTACGAGTTGCTCCGCTGGTCGGGAACCAGGAGCACCGGCGTGTTGGCACAGGTCCTCGCCGCTCCCGGGATATGGCTTCAGAAGCTCACCACCAGTGTTCCTGACAGATCCCAGATCGAAGTAGCGATCTCGGCCCTGGTAGTGGCTCTAGACGACGACATGCTGGAGGACGTGCTCGGGCGAGGCGGCGTGCCAGATTCGGCGCTGTCGGCTCGTCTCGCTGTAGTGGGAGCTTCGCCTCCTCTCGCCGGCGAATGATGGACGAGTCGCTCGCGCGGCGGTTCGCCGAGATCGAGACGGCTTTCGAGGAAACCGAGGCAGCGCTGGGCAATCCAGAGATCCTGGCCGACTCCTCCCAGCTGGCCGAGCTAGGGAGACGTCATTCCGAGCTGCGGGAGGTCGTCGCCGACATTCGCCGTCTCCGGCAGCTCAACACCGATCTTCAAGAGGCCCGCGAGATGTCATCCGACGCGGACATGTCTCGACTCGCAGAGGATCTCTCGGTGGAGATAGAGGGGCTCGAGCAACGCATCAGCGCCACCCTGGTCCCCAAGGATCCGTCCGCCTCTCGGGACGTCATCGTCGAGATACGCTCGGCGGCGGGGGGGGACGAAGCCGCGATCTGGGCCGGCGACTTGTTGCGCATGTATGAGCGCTACGCCGAGCAAAGCGGGTTCAAGTTCGAGGCCATGGATTCCTCCCCTTCTGAAGCCGGTGGTTACGACAAGGTCACCGTCGCCATCAAGGGAAGGGGCGCATACTCGAGGATGAAGTACGAAGCCGGGGTCCATCGGGTACAGCGGGTGCCAAAGACCGAGTCACAAGGACGGATCCACACTTCGACCGCGACCGTCGCCGTCCTGCCCGAGGTTGAGGAGGTGGAGGTGGAGATCGACCCCAATGACGTGAAGGTCGACGTCTATCGATCGACCGGGCCGGGCGGCCAGTCGGTGAACACCACCGACTCGGCAGTGCGTCTCACCCATCTGCCCACCAACCTGGTGGTGACCTGTCAGGACGAGAAGAGCCAGCTCCAGAACAAGGAGAAGGCCATGCGCATCCTGCGAGCCCGGCTCTATCAGATCGAGCTGGAACGACAGCAGGCGGAATTGGCCGGGGCGAGACGATCCCAGGTGGGGTCCGGTGGCCGCTCGGAGAAGGTTCGCACCTACAACTACAAGGAGAACCGGGTGACCGACCATCGCATCGGTCTCACCCTTAAGCGACTGGACCAGGTACTGGCAGGAGATCTGGGCGAGCTCGTCGATGCACTAGCAGCTGACGAGCAGGCGACCCGGTTAGCCGCCGGCGACTGAAGGCTCAGGCATCGGCACCGAGGTTGGCCACGCCCTTGCGCTCCATGTTTCCCCAGGCGCGGGTCTCTTTGCCTCCGATGATCGCCCTGATCCGCCACGCCACCGTGATCTGGCGCAACCCAAAGTTCTCGATGAGCACCATGACGATGAGTCGGGCGGTGTCGACCTTCGAGTTGAAGTAGCCGTATGTCTCATCCAACAAAAGGGCAATCAGGGAGTTGAGCAGCCCCACGCCGAAGGCGAGAGCCAGCAGTATCACCAGCGAGGTGGTGTTGAGAGCGCCGAGGATCAGAGCCACCGGGATCGTTATCCATCCCACGAACTCGACGATCGGGGCCACGTACTCGAAAAGGAACATCGCGGCCCAGGTGACCATCCCCACCTTGCCGTACTTGGGGTTGAACGTCATGGGCATGAAATCCTTGACCGCGGTCATCAGGCCACGGTGCCAGCGGATCCGCTGACGCCTCAAGACACGGAGAGTCTCGGGGACTTCGGTCCAGATCACCGCCGAGGGCTCGTAAACGATCCGGTACGGGATCGAGTTGTCGATGTGGTAGCGGTGGAGACGCATCGTCAGATCCATGTCCTCGCCCATGTGGCCACTGGTGAATCCGCCAACGGCGATGACGGCTGACCGTTTCCATACCCCAAACGCACCCGAGACCAGGGGCAAAGCTTCCATACCCGACCATGCCGGCCGTGAAGCGAGAAAGGTGCGGACGTACTCCAGGACCTGCATGCGAGGCACCAGCTTCTTGGGAACCTCGGCCCGTATCAGGTGACCGAGTTGGACACGACTTCCGTTGAGTGGGCGTATGTTCCCGCCGACGGCGATGGTCCGAACCCGGTCCTCCACCACGCGCCGCATCGCTCCCACCAGGCAATTGGCGTCGAGAATCACATCGGCATCTGTGCAAAGGGCATACGGATATCGGGCGGCGTTGATTCCGGCGTTGAGCGCATCGGCACGGCCCCCGTTCTCCTTGTCGATCACAGTTATGTCGACACTCCCATGGCCCCGGTAGATCCCCCTGACCTCGGCTGTCGGGATATCCGGCCGATAGGGGATACGCACCTTCTCCAGGTGGAAGGCCTCGATCAGGACTTGCAGCGTGTCGTCCGTCGATCCGTCGTTGGTGACGACGATCTCGAATCTCGGGTAGCCCACGATCGACATCGAACGGACCGAGTCGACGATGCCGGCCGCCTCGTTGTATGCGGGGATGACGATCGAAACCGGGGGAGAGGTCTGGCTGGACAACATGTCCGAGACCCGCCCGAACCGATCGAGATGGTGTACCCGTCTCATCACAGCTGCCGAGCGCAATCCCAGCCAGATGAGATAGGTCTGCATCAGGATGAAATAGACCAGGGTCGCGTAGCCGACCCAACGCAGGGCCTCGAAGATCATTTGGGCACCGCTTCTTGGGCGGTGACATAACCGAGAAGGACCCGGTCACCGTGGTTGGCCTCGCCTGCCTCGAATCGAGCTCTGGCCGCGGCCAGCTCACCGGAGTCGGCCAGCGCTTCTGCGGCGGCGTCGGCGGCGAACGGTCCCTCGGACTCGATCGCCTTCAACAGCAGGTCGGTCCCGCCCGGCAGGATCGATAATGCCCCTGCGCTGTTGCGTCGGACCCACCAGTTCTCGTCTTCCAGACCCTCGGCCAGCACCGGATTGATCGAGGGGTCTCCGATCTGAGCGAGGGCGGTGGCCGACTTCGCCCTGAGCCTCCAATCGGGGTGGCGGAAGGTGTACTTGAGCGGTCTTATCGCCAGCGGACCGCCGACCACGCCCAAGGCGTCGATGGTGGCGATCGCTACCTCCGGGTCACTGGCGACCCGCAGCACCCCGGCGAGGGTCGGGCCGACTTCTTGATCGCCGATCGTGCCCAGGACTCGAATTGCCTCGATAACGCCCTGGTTCTGGTCGTGCCCGAGATTGACCCTTATGTAGGCGACGAGGGGCCAGGTGGCCTTGGTCCCGAACCCGACGAGCGTGTCGGCGAAGCGGGCCCGCACCCAAGGCTGTTCGAATCCGAACCTCTCCAGGATGGGGTCGATGGCGGAGGTATGTTGTATTCGCCCCAGGCCGCGGGCACATTGGATTCGTATCTCGGGCTCCCTGTCGTCGAGATGCTCGATCAGGACCGGCGCCGACGACTCGTCTCCCATCTCGGCGAGTGAGACGGCTGCTCGCAGCCGTCTCCCGAGCGGGAAGCGACTGCGGAGTCTTGCCTCTTGTCTCTTGGCCAGCCCACTTCTGTCGATGATCCCGGTGAGGTTGTCGATCTCCGTTCCGGAGACGATGTTTCGGAGGTCGATGACCGCGTCGAGAAACGCATCATCGTCGGCGATATTGGTCCCGAATGGATCGGTGTGGTGTTGGAAGGCGAGATGACGGCTGAGAACAGTCACATACTCGGCGCGGCGCGCGGCGTGGATTCGCCTACGGCGGCGGTGCACTGCCTTCAGCGAGACCAGCCCCGTGAGGAGAATGATGTCGATGAAGAAGACAACCGCGACCGCGATCAAGCCGATCGTTGTTGGGTTCATGAGATCTCTAGGGTTTATCGGCTGGCGCGGTCACCGCATTGAGCGGTGCGCTCGTCAGCCAAGCAGACGCTGGCGGATTCTGGCCATCAACTCGGGAAGATGAAACGGCTTGCGGACGAAGTCCACCGCCCCCAGGTCGAGGCTGCTCACCACTGTTCTGTCGTCGTCCACCCCTGAGAGCATGATGACCCGGTTCACATGCCCTTCTTGTTGCCACCGATCGATGACCTCCAAACCAAGCAATCCGGGCATCAGCTGGTCCATGATCACCAGGTCGAACTCGCCCGTGATCCCCTTCTCGTACGCCTCCACGCCATTAATCGCGGTGTCGACCGCATAACCTTCCAACTCCAGAGCGGTCGCCAGGAGTGTCGTCACGGTTGCCGAGTCGTCGGCAACCAGCACTCTCTTGACGTCGGGCATGGGGGGTCCCAGCTTCTCTTCGCTTTCGGATTCCTCGCTGATGATGGCAGATCTCCCCATCGCGCTCGGCGCTTCCCTGACTTGGGGCCTGAGCGGCGTATCTTCTCAATTCTGTTCGTGCTCGTTCACGCGTGGGAGACTTGGTGCGCCCATGGAGATAATTCCTGATCATGAGATGTCGAGACTCCAATCGCTCGCAGGGCGGGAAACGCCCCTGGAGGACCTGATCGCTCGCCGTCTCGCCGGTGAACCGCTCCAATACATCGAGGGGATGGCAGCCTTCGGCCCACTCGAGTTGGTGGTCGACGAAAGGGTGCTCATCCCGCGTCCCGAGACCGAGGGCCTGTTCGAGCTGGCGACCCGTCTGGTGCGGACACCGGAGGTGGTCGTCGACCTGTGCACCGGGTCGGGTGCGTTGGGGTTGGCCCTCAAGAGCTTCTTCCCCGGCGCCGCGGTGTTTGCCACTGACATCTCGGCTGATGCGATTGAGGTGGCGGCATCCAACCGAGATCGGACAGGTCTGCATGTCTATCTGGCAGAAGGCAATCTCTTCGACCCTCTGCCCGCCGCGATGTTGGGCACGGTCGACTTGATCGTGGCCAACCCGCCATATATTGCCGAGGTGGACTTTCCCGGCCTGCCGAGGGACGTGCAAAGGGAGCCGCGTGTTGCACTTGTCTCCGGCCCGACTGGTCTCGAGATCATCCAGGAGATCGGTGCATCGGCGGCGGCCTGGCTTCGCCCGGGAGGGGTCGTCATCTGCGAGATCGGTGATCGTCAGGCGGTCTCGGCGTCGAGCTCCTTCCGCGATCTCCCTGCCGTCGTTCGTCAGGACCTCACCGGACGCGACCGCTACGTGGTCGCCGTCAAACCGTGATGATCGAGCGGGCCGTTGGATCGATCAACGCCGGGGAGGTGATCGGTCTTCCCACCGACACCGTCTATGGGCTCGGTGTCGATCCTCTGAACCGAGCTGCGGTCGCCAAGCTCTATGAGTTGAAGGGACGGCCCGACCACAGGCCGGTGGGTCTCCTCGTCGCCTCGATCGAGCAGGCACGAGAGATCGGCGTGTTCGATCGGGTGGGCGAGGGCCTGATGACGGCTCATTGGCCGGGGCCCCTGACCCTGGTGGTCGCTCCTAAGGTCATTCTGGCCGACTGGGTCGGCGACACCCAGACTCGCACCGTAGGGCTGCGGGTTCCGGACCTGGGGGTGACGATCGAGCTTCTCTCCGAGACCGGCCCTCTCGCCGTCACTTCGGCGAATCTCAGCGGCGGGCCAGAGACCATGGGCGACGCCGAAGCGCGAGCGCTGTTTGGCGATCAGGTGGCCTTCTATGTGGAGGGCAAGGCGCCTGGGGGAGTCTCATCGACGGTCGTCGACCTCACCGGCTCTCATCCTGTGGTGTTGCGCGAGGGCCCGGTCCGCATCTAGTTACCCTCCGGGTCATGATCTCAATGGACTCCCTGGAGCAGGTCGATCCCGCGATTGCGGATCTCATACGGAAGGACTTGGAAAGGCAGAACACGCACATCCACCTCATCGCATCGGAGAACTTCGCCTCTCCGGCGGTCATGGCGGCTTCCGGCTCGGTATTCACCAACAAATACGCCGAGGGTTACCCGGGCCGCCGCTACTACGAGGGTTGCCAGATCGTCGACGAGATGGAACAGCTCGCCATCGATCGAGCCAAGGAGCTGTTCGGCGCGGGGCACGCCAACGTTCAGGCCCACTCCGGCGCACAGGCCAACATGGGTGTCTACTTCTCCTTGCTCGAGCCCGGTGACCGGGTGCTGGGCATGCGGCTCGACCAGGGTGGGCATCTCACCCATGGGTCCCCGGTCAACTTCTCCGGTCTCTATTACGACTTCGTCGCCTACGGGGTCGACCCCGAATCCGAGTTGATCGACATGGACCAGGTTCGCTCCTTGGCCCTGGAGCACAAACCCAAGATCGTCCTCGCCGGCTACTCCGCCTATTCGCGCACCCTCGATTACGAGGGCTTTCGCTCCATCGCCGACGAGGTCGGCGCCATCTTCATGGTTGACGCGGCGCATTTCATCGGGCTGGTCGCCGGTGGGTCATATCCCTCCCCGGTGGCTCACGCCGATGTGGTGACCGGCACCACGCACAAGGCTCTCAGGGGTCCCCGGGGTGGCCTGATCCTGAGCACCGAGGAGTTTGCCCGGGACATCGACAAGGCCGTGTTCCCCAACGCTCAGGGTGGGCCTATCGAGTCGCAGATCGCGGCCAAGGCCGTGTCGTTCCAGGAGGCGAGCCAGCCCGAGTTCCACCAGTACACCGAGCAGATCGTGGCCAACGCCCGGGCCATGGCGGGGAGCATCCAGGAGCAGGGAGTCCGGGTGGTCTCCGGTGGGACGGACAACCACCTGTTCCTCATCGACCTGAGGTCGATCGACGAGGACCTGACCGGAAAGGAGGCTGCGAGGTTGCTGGACGAGCTCGGGATCACGGTCAACTTCAACACCATCCCCTTCGATCCCCGGCCGCCGTTCCGGGCATCGGGGTTGAGGATCGGCACTCCTGCGATGACCACTCAGGGAATGAAGGAGGAACAGGCAACGGAAGTGTCGATGCTGATCGCGCGCGCCCTTCAGAATCGTCACGACGCGTCGGTCCTCGACGAGGTGGCGGCCAGGGCAGGCGAGCTCGCCTCGAGCTTCTCCCCGTACCCGATCGATTTTGCCGGCCATGTGTAGCGATTCCAGAACGGCTAGCTTCGATTTGTCGGTCAAGAGAACCATCCCTAAACTTTGTGAATAGATTCACAAGCCCGAGTCGATCGAACTGATACTCGATGAAACACGAGACACCCCATCAACACGTCGGGCGCGCCGTCAGCGAAGGCTGGCTCCAGGGAGGCTCGTTCACTGCTTCGATCCTCTCGGGAACACTTCTCGGTTATCTGGCCGACATGTGGCTGGGTACCGACCCCTGGTTGGTGGTCGCCGGGATCCTGCTCGGCTCCTACTCGGGTTTCATGAACATGTGGCGTTACTCGAAGAAGATGGAGGAGGCCTCGCGTGGATCGTGAGCACGGGCCGGCCATCGAGGCCAACCTGGCCCGGGACACGGTGGCCCGAGCCATCTATGTCGGCCCGGCTCTGGTGATCCTCTTCGCGGCTGTGCGCGGGTGGGACGGGGCGTGGAGCTCAGCGCTCGGGGTGGCGGTGGTGATCGCCAACTTTCTGCTCTCAGGCGCCATCCTCTCGATTTCGGCAAGGATCAGCCTCCAGGCTTATCATGCCGCCGCTCTGATTGGTTTCTTCCTACGTCTTGGCTTGTTCGTCGGCGCGGTCTATCTCATTGCCAACCTGGTGGAGGTGGATCGCCTGGCGTTCGGGATCTCGGCAGTGATCGCATACTTCACGCTATTGACCTGGGAAGCAGTCTCGATGACCAGAGGTAGAGAAAAGGAGCTGAGTTGGCGCAGATGATCGTGGCCACCGAATGTGATGTCGCCAACGAGGTGATATGTGCTCCGGCCAACGTCAATGAGCTCTTCGAGTTCCCGGCCCTCTTCACGGTGGGTGGCCTCGAGTTCAGCCGTACTCACCTCCTCATGTTCCTCGCCGCCTTCATCGTTATCGCTGTCCTCTACTTCGGGCTCAAGGACGGTCGGCTGGTGCCCTCGAAGTTCGGGGCCACCGTCGAAGGGATGGTTGGATTCGTCCGGGACGATGTGGCCCGGGACATCATCGGCGAGGAGTCACGCAAGTACCTGCCCTACCTGCTCTCGATCTTCCTCTTCGTACTGGTCGGGAACCTGTTCGAGGTGACACCGTTGATCAACTTCCCGATCACGTCACGGATGGCGATCCCTGCCTTCCTGTCCCTGGTCACCTACGTGATCTTCATGTTCCTCGGCTTCTCGAGGAACAAGTTCCGCTACCTCATCGACATTGCCTGGCCTCGGCATGTCCCCATCGGCCTCCGCTGGCTGGTCGGTTTGATCGAACTGGTGTCGGTGTTCTTTCTCCGACCGTTCACGCTCGCCGTCCGGCTCTTCGCCAACCTGGTTGCAGGGCATCTCATGCTGACCCTTCTTCTGGGCTCCGGGGTCATCTTCCTGATGGCGATACCGGAGGTGGGTCTGCGAGGTCTGATCGGTATTCCCTGGCTGGCCCTCGGTCTCTTCATCTTCGTTTTCGAGATCGTCGTTTCCCTACTTCAGGCTTACATCTTCACCCTGCTGTCGGCCGTCTACATCGAGTCGTCGATTCACTTCGAGCACTAAGGAGAAAGAGAGACATGGAAGGCAATATCGAGCTTCTCAAAGGAGCGCTCGCCCTGGTCGGCTACGGCTTGGGGGCGATCGGCCCCGGTATCGGGATCGGCATCGTGGCAGGCAACGCCATAACCGCCATGGCCCGTCAGCCCGAGATGCAGGGCACGATCCGGACCACAATGTTCCTCGGCATCGCATTCACCGAGGCGTTGGCCCTGATCGGGTTCGTCCTCTTCTTCATCGCCTAGGAGGCGGAGATGCAAGTCTTGACAGCCATGGCCGTGCTGGCCACCGATGAGCCAGCGTCCGGCGTCAGTCTGGTGCTGCCACATCCCTCCGAGCTGATTGCCGGCATCCTTGCCTTTCTCATAGTCTTCTTCTTCGTATGGAAGTGGGCCTTGCCCACCATCAACAAGACTCTGGAGGCACGCCAGCAGGCGATCACCGGCCAGCTGGAGCACGCCGAGGAGACCAAGAAGGAGGCCGAGAGCCTTCTCGCCGACTACAAGGCACAGCTAGCCGAGGCCAAGGCCGAGGGGAATCGGCTGATCGAAGAAGCGCGTCTGGCCGGGGAGCAGCTCAAGGCCGACATCGTGGCCAGAGCCGAGGAACAGGCGGCCCAGACCCTGGCCAAAGCACGCGACGAGGCGCAAGCCGAGAAGTCGCGCGCTATGACCGAAGCTCGCCGGGAGGTGGGGGAGATCTCCGTCGAGCTGGCCGAGAGGATTGTGGGCGGCTCGCTCGACAACAAGATGCAGAAAGACCTCATCGAGCGATACCTGACCGAGCTGGAGACGCTCTAAATGGACGAGCGGGTCACCGGATACGCACAGGCGATCTTGGACCTCGCTACCGCCGAGGGCGAGCTGGAACGAGTCGAGACCGAATTCCTGGCAATCAGCCAGGCTTTCGACAAGTCCGAGGAGTTGAGATCGGCGCTGACCGATCCCAGCCTCCCGTTGGAGAGGAAGCGCGCCATCATCGACGACCTGATCGGCGGGCGGGCCTCCGCTCTCACCGTCGGCCTGGTCCAGTTCATTGCCGGGCAGGGCCGCTCGTCAGAGATCCCGGCCATCGCCAAGGCCTTTGTCGAGAAGGCGGTCGAGTCTCGCGACAAGGCCGTCGCCGAGGTTCGCTCGGCGGTGCCGCTCGACGAGCAAACCATCGAGCGTCTCGCCGTCGCTCTGGGCAAGGCGACTGGAAAGAGCGTCGAGGTGAAGGTCGTCGTAGATGACTCGGTCATCGGAGGGATCGTCGCCCGGGTCGGTGATGTCGTCATCGACGGATCGCTCGCCAACGCGATCGCGGAGCTGCGCCAGGCCGTATTGAGCCGATGAGGAGTTACAGATGACTGACTTGACCATTACCGCCGATCAGATCACCGAGTCACTCCGAGACCAGCTCTCGGGGTGGGAGCCCGAGGTCGAAAAGGAAACCGTTGGCTACGTGACATCGATCGCCGACGGGGTGGCCAGGGTCGACGGCCTGCCCAATGTGATGGCCTCGGAGCTGCTCGAGTTCCCCGGTGGGCTGATCGGCGTCACCCTGAACATCGACGAGGACGACCTGGGTGTCGTGCTCCTCGGTGAGGCGAGCCACATCCAGCAGGGTGACTCGGTCAAGCAAACCGGGACCGTTCTCTCTGTCCCGGTCGGGGATGGCCTGTTGGGACGTGTCATTGACCCGTTGGGGAACCCGGTCGACGGGAAAGGTCCGATCGAGACCACCGAGCGACGTCTCATGGAGACCCAGGCCCCATCGGTGGTACAGAGACAGCCGGTGAGTGAGCCGCTGCAGACCGGGATCAAAGCCATCGACGCCATGACCCCGATCGGGCGTGGCCAGCGTCAGCTGATCATCGGTGACCGGCAGACGGGAAAGACCGCGATCGTGGTCGACACCATCATCAACCAGAAGGTGAATCAGGGGACCAAAGACGAGGTCAAGTGCATCTACGTCGCCATTGGCCAGAAGGCGTCGACGGTGGCAGAGGTCGTCGCCACCCTGGAGGCCGCAGGTGCCATGGACTACACGGTGGTGGTCAACGCAGCCGCCTCCGCCGCGCCTGCCCTTCAGATGTACGCCCCCTATGCCGGCTCGGCCATAGGCCAGCACTGGATGTACAACGGACAGCACGCACTGGTCATCTTCGATGACCTGTCCAAGCAGGCGGTGGCCTATCGCGAGATCTCTTTGCTGCTACGCCGGCCACCGGGCCGTGAGGCGTACCCCGGCGATGTCTTCTACCTGCACAGCCGTCTCCTCGAGCGATGCGCCAAGCTGTCCGACGATCTGGGGGGCGGCTCGTTGACCGGTCTGCCCGTAATCGAGACCAAGGCCAACGACATCTCGGCCTACATCCCGACCAACGTGATCTCCATCACCGACGGCCAGTGCTATCTGCTGTCCGACCTGTTCTACCAGGGGATTCGCCCCGCGCTCGACGCCGGCATCTCGGTGTCCCGGGTTGGAGGCGCCGCCCAGATCTCGGCCATGAGGAAGATCGCCGGCCCACTCCGCCTCAACCTGGCCCAGTTCCGGGAGCTGGCTGCGTTCGCCGAGTTCGGGTCTGAGCTCGACGCGACTTCGCTTGCCCAGCTGGAGCGGGGCCGCAGGGTCGTCGAAGTGTTGAAGCAGCCGCAGTTCTCCCCGATCCCGGTTGAAGAGCAGGTGATCGTCATCTACGCCGTCACCGAGGGCCTCATGGACCAGGTCGCTCTCGGCGACATTCGGCGTTATGACGAGGAGTTGCGCCAGTTCTTCCGGAGTCGACACCCTGGTCTGCTCTCCGAGGTCCGCGACACTGGGAAGCTTCCCGAGGTCGAGACGGTCAATGCCGCTATTGCCGAGTTCAATGAGTCCTTCGAGGGCTCCAAGGTAGAAGAGTAGGCAGCAGAGGATGGCCTCAGCCCAGCTCCGGGACACCCGGCGTCGCATCAAGAGCGTCGAGGCGATCAAGAAGATAACCCGCGCCATGGAGCTGATCGCCACCAGCCGTATCCCCAAGGCGCAGGCACGGGTCAACTCTTCCAAGCCGTACACGGCCAAGCTCATCGAGGTAATCCGGAATGTCAGTGCAGGTGGCGCCGGGTCCTCACACCGGCTTCTCGAACGCCGGGAGATCAAGACAGTCGGCCTGTTAATTGTCTCATCCGACCGGGGTCTGGCCGGGTCGTATGCCTCCAATGTCATCCGTCTCACCGAAGCCCGGATCCGTGAGCTCGATCGGGAGGGCAAGGACGTCACCCTGTACACCGTCGGTAAGAAGGCCCAGGCCTACTTCCGGTACCGGGGCTATCGGATCGAGAGTGCATACCTTGGAGTAACGGACACACCGGGATACGGGGACGCCCGGGCAGTCGCCAACACGGTGCTTGCCGCATTTGCCATGGCTCAGGTCGACTCTCTCGAGCTGTTCTACACCCGGTACCAGTCGGCTTTCATCCAGGTCCCGACCCGTCTCGAGCTGCTGCCGATCACACCACCGGAAGCCGAGGAGGATGAACGGGCCCACGACGTCTCGTACGAGTTCGAGCCCTCACCGGATGAGATCCTCAACCGGTTGCTTCCCCGGTACGTGGAAGCAACCATCTTCAACGTGCTGCTCGAAGCCTCGGCTTCGGAACACAGTGCCCGGCGACGGGCGATGAAGGCTGCCACTGACAACGCCGAAGATCTGATACGGGTCCTGAGCGTCCAAGCCAACCGGGCCCGCCAGGCCGAGATCACCACCGCCATCTCCGAAATCGTGGGTGGCGCCGAAGCACTGGCCGAAGGCCGGAGATGAGAATTCAGATGAACGACAAGAACGCGAATGGAGAGTGCAATGAGTGACGCCTTGCCTGTCGGGCGCATCGTCAAGGTGGCCGGTCCGGTCATCGATGTCGAGTTCCCACCGGATGGGTTGCCCGAGATCCTTCACGCCATCACCGTTGACTTCGCCATCGGCGGCGAGGAGCGCAGGGTCATCGCCGAGGTGGCTCAGCACCTGGGTGGGAGCAAGGTGCGGGCGATTGCCCTGGCCCCCACCGATGGCCTGACCCGGGGCGCCGAAGTGAAGAACACCGGGGGCCCGATAACGGTCCCGGTTGGTGACCAGACTCTCGGTCACATATTCAATGTCTGGGGCGATTCACTCGATGCGCCCGACGAAGACTTCTCCGAGCCACGGTGGCCGATCCACCGGACTCCGCCGGCCTTCGAAGACGTCGAGCCGCAGAAGACCGTCTTCGAGACCGGGATCAAAGTCCTCGACCTGATCTGCCCGTATCTGCAGGGGGGGAAGATCGGTCTCTTCGGCGGGGCCGGTGTGGGCAAGACGGTCCTCATCCAGGAGATGATCAACCGGGTGGCCACCCAGCACGGCGGTGTCTCGGTGTTCGCCGGTGTCGGCGAGCGCACCCGTGAGGGAACCGATCTCTTCCTCGAGATGCAGGAGTCAGGTGTCATCAGCAAGGCGGCTCTCGTCTTTGGCCAGATGGACGAGCCTCCCGGCGTCCGGCTCCGGGTCGCACTCTCGGCCTTGACCATGGCCGAGTACTTCCGTGACGAGCAGCGTCAGGACGTGCTGTTGTTCATCGACAACATCTTCCGATTCACTCAGGCGGGCTCCGAGGTGTCGACCCTGTTGGGACGGATGCCGTCGGAGGTCGGCTACCAGCCCAACCTCGCCGACGAGATGGGTTTCCTCCAGGAGCGGATCACTTCGCTGAAGGGGCGGTCGATCACCTCGCTTCAGGCGATCTATGTTCCCGCGGACGACATCACCGACCCCGCCCCCCACACTGCCTTCGCCCATCTCGATGCCACCACGGTGTTGTCCCGGCCCTTGACCGCACTGGGGATCTACCCCGCCGTCGACCCGCTCGACTCCTCGAGTCGTGCCCTGGACCCGCTGATCGTCGGCGCGGAGCACTACCGGGTCGCCACCGAGGTGCAGCGCGTCCTGCAGAGATACAAGGATCTCCAGGACATCATCGCCATCCTCGGCATCGACGAGCTCTCCGAGGAGGACAAGCTGGTGGTGGGCCGGGCTCGGAGGATCCAGCGATTCTTCGCCCAGCCGATGTTCGTAGCCGAGCAGTTCACCGGGCAGGAGGGTGTCTACACCCCACTCGAGGAGACAATCGGCGCCTTCAAGGCCGTGCTCGACGGCGAGATGGACCAGTTCCCGGAGCAGGCCTTCTACATGGTGGGAGGCCGGGAGGATGTCGAACGCAGGGCGGGCGAGCTGACCAAGTCGTCCACGGCCGCATGAACACCTTCCAAGTAGACGTAGTGTCACCGGAGGCCACCGTCTGGAGTGGATTGGCAACGCTGGTGATGGCCAAGACACCGGACGGTGAGCTTGGCATCATGGCCAACCACGAGCCGTTGATGGGAGCCCTGGTCACCGGGCCGGTGACCATCGAGGCCGAGGACGGAACACGGACCACCATCGGGGTCCATGGCGGGTTCCTCCAAGTGCTCAACAACCAGGTCACGTTGATAACCGACCGCGCCCAGGTAGCGGGTGGTGGCCGGGAAGAGGCGAAGCAGGTAGCCGAAGAGCTGGCCTCCCAGGGCGATCTGACCTAGCCGGAGCCGCGACCGCCTCTACCCGGGTGGCGATTCGAAGCCGCGCACGAAGTCTTCGACGGTGCCGGTGAAACCATTCCCGATGGCGGCGGCAATCACCGGGAAGAACAGCGAGCCCAACACTCCGATGCCTTCGATGCGGAGGTCCACGAAGATCCTGGTCCCGATATCCACCGGGCTGAGCCCCACTGTCACCCGACCGTTGATCTCGGAGGTCCTGATGTCCCAGGCGATCAGTCTCTGGTCCTCGCGCCCCGCCGGAGCGGCCTGACCGAGGTACTTCCTTCCCCCAACGATGGTCTCGAACGAGAACCCTCTGAGTCGGCCGGAAGCGTCGAAGATGGGGTTGACGACCCGGTCAACTCCAGGGACGGCCTCCCAGGTCTGCGGCTCGTCGAGCGCAGACCAAACCGAAGGGATGGGTGTCGGCGTCGTGGCTGCATGCTGGAAGCTCTGCTCGGGCACGCCGGCAACCTAACCGAGTCGGCTCTGGCACCTGGAATCAAGCCAGGGCTTCACATGTCGGGACCTGGTCGGGCGGTGGACCGGACCAGAGAGGGGGGCGCGCTCGTTGGCTCCACGAAATCGGGGCGACGTTTCCGTCGCCCCGATGCCCCTGGGAGGAGGGATCTGTTGTGGGTTCGGACCTCTTCGAGATCGTCGCCATGGAGAGTTGTAACGGCGGCGGGTTTCCTGATCGTGAACGCCGCCCATCGAGTTGCCGAACGCTTGGGGTGGACTTCCGTCGCTGACGGTCAGGGCAGGGCAGAGGCCTCGCGTAATGGGCGCAGCGCTCCCAGTGACTCGGCGACCACCACCAGGTCGTCGTCGAGTGAAAGGGTGAAGTCGAAACCCGGATTGGTGTGGGTAATACCTTGGCGGGTGATCGCCAGGAGGGTGGCCTGATGGTCACGACGGAGCTTGGCAGCGAGCTCATCGATGGTCAGCCCCACACAGTCGTCGGGCAGGATCACTCGATACAGCTCCGAGCCTTCGCCTCCGGAGACAATGTCGGACACCAGTGAGGACAGCCCCGGATACATGGCGGTTCGGGCGAGCAGATGGGCAGCCAGCTTGGAGGTGACCATGACCTCGTCGACGTTTGCCCTCCTGAAGTGAGCCACATGGTCGGGATTGTTGACCTCGACAACGGTGCGCACTTGGGGCGCCAGGGACTCGATGGCGAGGACAGTGAGAATCGACGACATGTCGGCCTCATTCGAGCCGTCTCGAGGGACGATGATCGCCGAGACGGCGTTCTCGATCCCGGCCCGTTTCAGATCGCTTTCGGTGGTGGTGTCCCCGCGGACGAAGTAGGCGACATCGTCGGTCGGATTCCTCTCGCTGTCATGCAACAGGACGATTTTGGTTCCGTACTCGTCTTTGGCCAGCTCGCCGATCAGATCCCTTGCCGTCGAGTTCCACCCACAGACCACGATGTGGTCGCGATAGGCAGCTGCTCCCATCCCTTGTCCCTCCTTCAACAGAAAGTCGATCACGAACCCCACCAACGCTCCGGTGAGGGTGGCCACTATGGCCACTCCGAACAGACCGAGCATCCAGCCCACGATCCAGCCCACCGGCCCGGTCACGAACCCACCTTCCCCCAGACCGAGAACGGTCGCTCCCGCCCAGTAGAACGACTGGCCTAGCTGGCCCAGCGAGCGGTCTGTCTCGGCGAGCCAGATCACGACGGCGGCCGAGGCGAGGAACAGGACGAGACCGAGGATCAGCGAGGTGAAGAACCGCCGATCGATCTTGTCGCCCACCCTCTTCACATGCCAGCTGACCCGGCGCAGGAACGGCGAGTCGAACAACGTGCGAAAGCGCAACAACATCGGCAGCGAACATAGTCACCTGTGTCCCCGCGGGCCCCACGGCAGGCAACCCTTATTCGCCCCGATAGGAAGCCGGCAGCTCCTAACGTCCGGCAAACGCTGTTCCACTGATGCTGATAGCCCGCGACCTCCAAATCGAAGTCGGTCACCGCACGCTGCTCGCGGGGGCCTCGTTCAGCGTGCAAGCAGGTGATCGGATCGGTCTCGTCGGGCGCAACGGGGCAGGCAAGACGACCCTGATGAAGACGTTGATCGGAACCCAGCTTCCGGCGGACGGCACCGTCCTGAGATCGGGCCGGATCGGGTACTTCTCTCAGGAAGCGGCCCTTCCCGACCTCGAGCATCCCGACGCCACGGCCCTCGAGCGGATCCTCATGGCCCGTGAGATCGGAGCCCTCCAGCGGCGGATCGAGGAGGCGCGTCGCCGATTGCACCACCTGACCGGCTCGGAGCGGGATCGCGGGATCGAGCGCTTCGGGCGTCTGCACGATGAATTCGAGGCCAAGGGTGGCTTCGTCGCCGAGGCTGAGGCGAAACGAATGGCCGCTGCCCTTGGAATCGGCAATGACGAGCTGTCTCAGTCGGTGCTGACGATGTCGGGTGGTCAGAGACGCCGGGTCGAGCTGGCCCGCATCCTCTTTGCCGAGACCGACATCATCCTTCTCGACGAGCCGACCAACCATCTCGATCTCGACGCCAAGAGCTGGCTGATGGAGTGGCTCATGTCGTACAAGGGAGGAATGCTGGTGGTGTCGCACGATCTGCCCCTTCTCGACGAGGCCATCACCTCGGTGCTTGCCTTGGAGCATGGGGAGCTCGAGGCCTACCGGGGCAACTACTCGCATTACCTGGTGGAGCGGGAACGGCGGCGGAAGCAGAAGGAGCGCGAGCGCCGGCATCAGGACGAAGCCATCGCCCGGCTCGAGGAGAACATCAGGCGCTTCAAGGGAACCACCGAGAAGATGGCCAAGGCGGCGAGATCATGGGAGACCCGTGTCGACCGGATGAAGAGAGACCTCGTCGAAGTGCAGAGAGGTGGGAAGAAGGTGCGGGTTGCGTTTCCCCAGCCGGAGAAGTCGGGCAGGGTGCCGCTCTCAGCGTTCGGCTTGGCCAAGTCCTATGGCGACAACCTCGTCTTCGTGGATGTCGAGTTTGCCGTGGAACGCGAGGAGCGGATGCTGCTGATAGGGCTCAACGGTGCCGGCAAGACCACCTTGCTCCGGATCCTGGCCGGCGTCGAATCAGCGGATCTCGGTGAGGTGTCGTTGGGGCACAAAGCGAGCGTCGGTTACTACGCCCAGGAGCACGAGCAGATTCGGGACGGGGTTTCGGTTCTCGACCACATGCCCACGGGAAGCGGGCTCACCGACCAGGCCCTGAGGTCGCTACTCGGGCATTTCCTGCTGGGCGACAAGATCGATCAGGATGCCTCGACCCTTTCCGGTGGCGAGAAGACCAAGCTGGCCTTGGCCATGCTGGTGGCGTCGAGGCCCAACGTCCTCCTCCTCGACGAACCGACAAACAACCTCGACCCTCAGGCGAAGGAGGCGCTGCTCGATGCTCTCACCATTTACGAGGGGACGGTGGTGCTGGTGAGTCATGACACTGACTTCGTCGCGCAACTCATGCCCGACCGTGCGGTGTTGATGCCTGAAGGCGAAATGAGATTCTTCGACGAGAACCTGCTCGACCTGGTTGCCCTCGCCTGAAGCACCGACCGGAACTACCTAAGCGGAGAGCTGGTCGGTTGGTTGCAAGGCTGAGCACTCACCGCAGGTGCGACCTAGAGGGGAGGGCCTCGCGGAAAGAGGCTCTCCCCTCGGGTGATCGGTTACATCTGCACACGTCGACGCTGGTCGGACGGGGATTGCTGTCAGGATCTCTCTATGCAAGCCAAGCCAAGATGCCAAAGATCGAGCCCCCAAACGGCAATCCCCGTCGCGCTCTCTCCCAGCCCCGCCCACACTCTCGCCCGCCCGGGCGATACCTCCATGACCATTGTCAGATTCATCCCATGTGTCTAGTCCCTAGTCTACCCAACGAACGTTTGTTTGTGGTAGACTGCCTGGCATGACCCCCGAGGAACATTTCGAAGCCATCGTCGCCGCCGAGGACAAGATCGAGCCGACCGACTGGATGCCGGAGGCCTACCGCAGCACTTTGATCCGCCAGATTGCGCAGCATGCGCATTCCGAGGTGATCGGGATGCAGCCCGAGCGCAACTGGATCAGCCGGGCCCCGACCCTCCATCGCAAGGCGATCCTCATGGCCAAGGTCCAGGACGAGGCCGGCCACGGTCTCTATCTCTACTCCGCGGCCGAGACTCTCGGGGTTAGACGCGACGAGTTGCAGGACCTGCTCCATCAGGGCAAGCACAAGTATTCTTCGATCTTCAATTACCCGACTTTGAGCTGGGCAGACATCGGCGCCATCGGCTGGCTGGTCGATGGGGCGGCGATCACCAATCAAGTGATGCTCACCCGCTGCTCGTATGGGCCCTACGCCCGGGGCATGGTGAGAATCTGCAAGGAGGAGTCATTCCACCAGCGTCAGGGATACGAGATACTGATTCGCCTTTGCCAGGGCTCTCCTGAACAGACGGCAATGGCCCAGGACGCCCTCGATCGCTGGTGGTGGCCATCACTGATGATGTTCGGGCCTCATGACACCGACTCCACTCACACCGAGCAGTCGATGCAATGGAAGATCAAACGGGTTTCCAATGACGAGTTGCGTCAGCAATTCGTCGACATGACGGTTCCCCAAGCCGACTACCTCGGGTTGACCATGCCCGATCCGGCCCTGAAGTGGAATGAGGAACGCGGGCATTACGACTTCGGGGAGATCGATTGGGACGAGTTCTGGACTGTGGTCAAAGGGAACGGCCCCATGAATCGGGATCGGATCGAGCACAAAGTGAGGGCTTGGGACGACGGCGCTTGGGTGAGAGAGGCCGCGGCCGCCCACGCCGCCAAGAGGTCGGCGGCGGTCGCAAGTCTCACCGGTGCGGCCTGAGGGAGAGGGAAGATGACCTACGACGTCCCCCTCCTCCCCGGCGAGCGCCCTGATATCGAGGAGACCACCGCTACCACCGGCGAGGGGTGGCCGCTGTGGGAGGTCTTCGTCAGGGCGCGAAGGGGCATCTCACATGTGCACATCGGAAGTCTGCATGCCCCGGATCCGGAGTCGGCGCTCCAGAACGCGCGCGATGTCTACACCCGGCGCGGCGAAGGAGTCAGCCTGTGGGTGGTGCCGAGCTCGGAGATCCACGCATTCGAGCCCGAGGATCTCGTCGATTACGTAGAGGCGAACGAGAAGGTCTACCGCCACGCCACCACCTATGACATCCCGGACGAAGTGGGTCACATGTGATCGAGCCGAACCCGCCTTCGCTGCCGCCAATTGTCCCATCAGCCAACGGTGACCGGCTCGACTTCCTGCTCGCCTGTGCCGACGACAACCTGGTCCTGGCCCAGCGTCTTGGCGAGTGGATCTCCAACGCGCCGGAGCTGGAAGAGGACATCGCGCTGGGCAACATCGCACTCGACCATCTAGGTGTGGCCCGGGCCCTCTACACGCACGCTGGTGAAGTCGAGAGTCTGGGGCGGACAGAAGACGATCTGGCGATGAGACGCTCCGAGCGTGACTTCATGAACGCATTGCTGGTGGAGCAACCCAATGGTGACTTCGCCCACACCATGGTGCGATCGCTCTTCTTCGACGCCTACCAGGTCGAGCTGTGGTCCGATTTCTCCGACTCCGATGACGCCACATTGGCCGGAATCGCGGCGCGGGCGCTCAAGGAGGCCCGCTATCACCTCCGGCACTCCTCGGCCTGGGTGATTCGACTCGGGGACGGGACCGAAGAATCACATCCACGGGCTCAGGACGCGGTGGATGCCTTGTGGCGATTCACCGCCGAGCTCTTCGAGGGCGGCGCCGACGGCTATCGAGACCGGTGGCAGAAGACGATCGAAGGGGTGTTGGACGAGGCTCGCCTCACGATTCCGGAAGACCCCTATCAACGAAGTGGCGGCCGGAGGGGATTCCACTCGGAGCATCTGGGTCATCTGCTTGCCGAGATGCAATGGATGCAACGCAGTTACCCGGGGCTGAAGTGGTGACCACAACAGCCGAGACCGACCTGAATCGCGCTCGCGACATCGCATCCACCGTGGTCGATCCCGAGATCCCGGTGCTGAGTGTCGCCGACCTGGGCATCCTTCGTGACGTCGAGGTGACGGACGGCCGGGTGACGGTGACCATCACGCCCACCTACTCGGGCTGTCCCGCAATGCGCCAGATCGAGGATGACCTCAGGACCGCCCTGGGCGACGCCGGGTTCGCCGATGTTGAGGTCCGGATGGTCCATAGCCCGGCGTGGAGCAGCGAATGGATCACCTCGGAGGGTCGTCGCCGGCTGGCCTCGTTTGGCATCGCCCCGCCAGGCCCGGTGGGCGAGCTCCTGTGCCCGCGGTGCGCGTCCGGCTCCCCGCGGATGGTGGCCAGGTTCGGGTCGACGGCATGCAAGGCGCTGATGGTCTGCACCGCGTGTGGTGAGCCGTTCGACTTCTTCAAGGAGTTCTGAGTGAGCCTCGACTTCCATCCGTTGCTTGTCGTCGAGGTCTCGCCCCTTACCGACGACGCCGTCGCCGTCACCTTCGATGTTCCTCCCGAGCTGGCGGAGGCGTTTCGCTACCTGCCGGGCCAACACATGACGTTGCGCGCCCTCATCGACGGAAGGGACGTCCGACGGTCCTACTCGATCTGCTCCAACGCCAACGAAGGCAAGCTACGGGTCGGGATCAAACGGCTCCCAGGCGGAGCCTTCAGCACATATGCAACGAGTGTGCTCGCGGCGGGTGATGTCGTCGACGCGATGCCTCCTGTTGGTGAGTTCAGCATCGTTCCCGACCCGACGACTGCCCGGCACCGGGTGGCGATCGCGGCCGGTTCGGGCATCACTCCCGTCCTCTCGCTCATCTCGACCACACTCGAGAGTGAGCTCCGATCATCGTGGACACTCCTCTTCGGTAATCGCACGGCCAATACCGTGATGTTCCTCGAGGAGTTGGAAGGGTTGAAGGACCGCTTTCCGGACCGCTTCCAGATGTTTCACCTGCTCAGTCGTGAGGGGGCAGACCTGCCCCTGCTCGCCGGCCGGATCGACGACGAGAAGCTCCGGGCGGTGCATGGTCTTCTCGCGGGCCGAGCGGTGGATGGCTGGTACCTGTGCGGCCCCTACGAAATGGTGATGACCGCCCGGGAGACACTGTCGTCGTTGGGGGTCGAGCCTGACCTGATTCACGACGAGTTGTTCTTCGCCGGTCCCATAGATCCCTCATCGCTGCCTCCGGAGCCGTCACCCGGCGAGGGCTCGGTCGAGCTGAGGGTGATCCTCGACGGGAGAGCAGTCGAAACCCGGATGACCGCTGACACCTCGATCCTCGACGCCGCCCTCCGGGTCCGCTCCGAATTGCCGTTTTCGTGCAAAGGCGGGATGTGTGCCTCGTGCAAGGGTCGGATAGAGGAGGGTGTGGTTCGGATGGACAAGAATTACGCCCTCATCGACTCGGAGGTGGATGCTGGCTACGTGCTCACCTGTCAGTCACATCCGGTCTCGGATCGGGTCGTCGTCCGCTACGACCACCGCTGATGGTCGCCACCCGCAACACACGGGCCGACGTCGTCGCCGCGGCCGGCCGTTTGTTCGCCGACAAGGGCTACCACGGCACCTCGATGCGCGATTTGGGAAAGGAGTTGGGTCTTCTCGGCTCATCGCTCTACGCCCACATCGAATCGAAGCAGGACCTCCTGGTCGCCGTAGTGGAAGAAGGGGCCCGTCTCTTCCAGGAGTCGGCACAGACCGCGCTGGCGGTGGAGGGGTCGGCCGATGACCGGTTGCACGCGCTGATAGCCGGGCACATCGATGTCGTTCTCGACAACCACGACGTCGTGGGGACCTTCCTCAACGAGGCGCGCGTGCTCGACGATGCCCACCGAGCGCGGGTGATCGCAGCCAGGGACGCATACGAGAGTGCGTTTCGATCGGTCATCGCCGATGGGATCAGCGATGGGTCGTACCGGTCCGATGTCGACCCCAAGCTGGCCTCGATCTTCATCCTCTCGATTCTCAACGCGGTGCAGCGGTGGTATCGGGTTGAGGGCGAGCTCGATCCGGGTCAGCTCGCCGATCGCATCGATCGGTTCGTCGCCGACTCCTTGCGCTGAGCAGTCGACGCGGTGAGCGTCGGTTGGCCGGACCCGAATTGTCGCTCAGGAACCACCGCCGACCGACCGACGTTGCAGGTGAGATGCTCTCGTCGCGTCAGGCTGCCGGGTCCTTGATTGTCGCCGTCCTCCTGTTCGCCGCCGTTCCTCTTCCCGGGTTGGCCGGAGAGGCGCAGGCGCGGGCGGCCGATCTCGACGGCGAAGGGCGTGACGATCTCCTCTACCCGGCCGGGTGCGAGTCGGGTGTCTGCTGGCATGGCCAGCTCTCGACCGGCAGCTCATTCTCCAACCCGATGAACCTCGGCATGGCACAACCCGAGGAGCTGGCGTCGAGCGAGTTATTCGACGGGGACGGTGACGGCGACGATGACCTCTTGACCGGGCGCGAGGCGGGGGGACGGGCTCACGATCTGGACGTCAGGCGGATGGGTCCTGACGGGCTCGGCGATGTTTCCACCCTGACTCAGTTTGGAGCACCTTTGACCGGAGTCACCCATCGCCGGCTCGGCCCGGGACGACCAGTCGAGGCCCTGGTGAGTCGAGCATGCGAGCCGGCTCCATGTGTCGACCACCTGTTGTCACTGTCGGGGCGCGTGCTGCCCCTCGATGAGTACACGAGGGCAGTCGTGCTCACACCCGAAGAAGCATCGGGTTCTATCCCGGCTGAGCCGGGACCGGGGCTCAGCCTCCGTTGGATGAGGTCTCTTTGACCGTCCAGGTGCCCTGACTGGTAATCAGGGTGGACAGGTCGCCGTCACCCAGCTTCTCCTTGGCCGCCTCGATCTGGGCGTTCATCTGCGACTCGTATGTCGGCCGATGGACGTTGCGGAAGATGCCAAGTGGGGTTGGCCCATAGGGCCCGTGAGACAGCCTGCTCAACGCGAACGCGACCGCCGCGTCGGGTCGGGTCGGGTCATGGACCAGGATCGCTCCCGGATCGACCGACGACGAGTCCACGATCGTGGCCGAGCCGTCGCGAAGGACGATCGCCTTGGCTCCCTCGTCGAAGACGACCGGCTTTCCGATCTCGAGGTCGATCCGGTTGTGTACCCGCTCTTCCTTGCCGGTCAGCTGGATGAATGCCTTGTCGTTGAACACATTGCAGTTCTGATAGATCTCGATGAAAGCCGAGCCTTCGTGCTCGTACGCCGCCTTGAGCAGCTCCTGGGTGTGGCCCCGATCCATGTCCAGGGTCCGGGCCACGAAGGTGGCCTCGGCGCCGAGGGCCAATGAAACCGGGTTGAACGGGTAGTCGATCGACCCGTAGGGCGAGGACTTGGTGGTCTTGCCCGGCTCCGACGTGGGGGAGTACTGGCCCTTGGTCAGCCCGTAGATCTGATTGTTGAACAGCAGCACCTTGAGGTTCACATTGCGACGAAGGGCATGGATGAGATGGTTCCCGCCAATGGAGAGGGCATCTCCGTCGCCGGTGATCACCCAGACCGAGAGCTCCGGCCTGGTGGCGGCGATCCCCGACGCGATGGCCGGGGCACGCCCGTGAATCGAGTGCATGCCGTAGGTGTTCATGTAATAGGGGAACCTCGCGGCGCAACCGATGCCCGACACGAAGACGAATTCCTCTCTGGGCCGTCCGAGACCGGCCAGAAACTGTTGGACCGAGGCCAGGATGGTGTAGTCGCCGCATCCGGGGCACCAACGCACTTCCTGATCTGTCTGAAAGTCGGCTCGGGTATAGCTCGGGGCGGTCACTTGATCATCTCCAGGATCTTCTCGGTTATCTCCGAGATCTTGAACGGCTCGCCTGCGATCTTGTTGAGACCCTTGGCGTCGACCAGGTACTCGGCCCTGATCACCTTGCGCAGTTGACCGGTGTTCAGCTCCGGGATCAGGATTTTGTCGTATCGGTTCAGGATGTCACCCAGGTTCCGTGGCATCGGGTTGAGGTACCGGAGATGGGTCGTGGCCACTTTCTCCCCGGACAGTCTCACCCTCCGGGCTGCAGCGCGGATCGAGCCGAACGTCGAGCCCCAGCCGAGGACCAGGATGTCGGCGTCCTCGTCGCCGTTGATCTCCAAATCGGGGACGTCGTTGACGATGTTGGCCACCTTCCAGGCCCGGGTATCGGTCATCAGCTGATGATTGGCCGGGTCGTAGGACACGTTGCCGGTGATGGCCTCCTTCTCGAGACCGCCGATCCGGTGCTCCAGACCCGGGGTCCCAGGGACCGCCCAGGGGCGGGCGAAGGTGTCGATGTCGCGCATGTAGGGCAGGAATGTCGAGTCGGGCCCGTTGGGGTATCGAGCGAACTCGGTCTCGATCGGTGCGATGGCATCGACATCAGGCAGCATCCATGGCTCGGACCCGTTGGCGACCTGGTTGTCGCTGAGGAGAAGGACCGGAGTCATGTACTTGATCGCGATCCGGGCGGCCTCGATCGTCATCTCGAAGGCATCAGATGGCGAGGCGATGGCCAGGACCGGGATCGGGGACTCACCGTGACGCCCGTAGAGCGAGAAGAGGAGGTCCGACTGCTCGGGCTTGGTCGGTAGACCGGTCGACGGCCCACCACGCTGCACGTTGATCACGATCAGCGGAAGTTCCATCATGAAGGCAAGCGAGATGCCCTCACTCTTCAGTGCGATTCCCGGCCCCGAGGAGCCAGTGACCGCGAGGCTCCCGGCAAAGGCCGCCCCGATGGCAGTGCCAACCCCGGCGATCTCGTCCTCGGCCTGGAAGGTTCGCACCCCGAAGTTCTTGTGACGGGCCAGCTCATGGAGGATGTCCGATGCCGGTGTAATCGGGTAGGTCCCGTAGAAGAGCGGGAGCCCGGCCAACCTGGAGGCGGCGATCAAGCCCCAGGCGAGCGCCGTGTTGCCATTGACGTTGGTGTAGGTGCCGGGGCGAAGGGCCGCCGGTTTGATCTCGAAGGTGATCTTGGCCGCCTCGGTGGCCACGCCGAAGGTGTATCCGGCCTGGAAAGCCGCCACGTTGGCCGCGGCGACTTCGGGAGTTCGGGAGAACTTCTTCTGCGCCCATTCGATTGTGGGCTCGGTCGGTCGATGGAACAGCCATGCGAGCAATCCGAGAGCGAAGAAGTTCTTGGAACGGAGCACGCTTCGACCCGAGACCCCGGTGTCTTTCACGGCTTCCTTGGTGAGCTCGTCCATAGGCACCTTGATCACCCTGTATCCGTCCAGGGTTCCGTCCTCCAACGGGTCCTTGTCATAGCCGGCTTTCGCCAGGTTCCGCTCATCGAAGGTGTCGGTGTTAACCACCAGGGTGCCGCCCTGTCGGAGGTCCTTGAAGTTCTTCCTCAGCGCGGCCGGGTTCATGGCCACGAGGCAATCTGGCTGGTCGCCCGCAGTGAGGATGTCGAAGTCGGCGATCTGAACCTGGAAGCTGGAAACTCCGGGAAGGGTCCCCGCCGGCGCCCGGATCTCCGCCGGGAACGAGGGCAGGGTCGCCAGGTCGTTGCCGAAGAGTGCGCTTGCGTCGGTGAATCTCGATCCGGCTACTTGCATTCCGTCGCCGGAGTCGCCGGCGAAACGGATCACAACCCGGTCCAGGGTCTCGCTGGGGGTGGTCGAGGGTTCAGCTGTGGCGATCTGGTCGGCCACTTTGGTCACATCCTTGCTATGTCTAATCGGCGCGCGTGGGCCAGGAATTGACCTCGGAGCTCTGGTGAGAAGACCGCATCCCGGTTGCCGCGCGGGTCCAGTTTATCTTTGTCATGCACTACTCAAGCCCAATGGAGCAGGGGTGAATCCGACCACTCCCGCATTCTCTAGAGATCTACCGAAGGCGATGAGACCTGTCTCTGAGCCGAGCGACCCAATGGCCTGAAGCGAGACCGCGGGATCACCTGAGCCGGTGACGGGCATGGCGATCGCCGGATGAAGCGAATGGTTGACAACAGCAGAGAACCAGGAGAGAACAGCTCGATAATGACGGTCGCCGATCATGTCGTTTCCAATCTCCTTACGGATTGCTGGTGAGGTTGGCGTGATCAACAGATCGACACGCTGGAAGGCCTCGGCGAATCGGTCGCGGATCATCCGTTGCCAGTCGATCCCGGCCTCGATCTCCCCGGAGGTGACTCGGGCGCAGTCATCGAGCCGCCTGGCCACGTCGTCGCCGTACGCCAAATCCTTCGCCCTGAACCCGGCGTGCACCTCGTTTATCTCCCCGGCGATGGCATGGATCAACTGGGGGGCTGGCAAGACGTCCGGCATCTCGATCTCGCTGACCGAGTGACCCAGGCCACGGAGTGTCTCGATCGCGGCCTCGAACCCGACAGCAACCCTTTCTTCCATCGGTGCCCTGTCGAGCCACGGCTGGGGAACCCCGAGCCGGAGCCCGTTCGGGTGCGGCTCGTCCGTCTCGTCGTCGGACATCACCCGGTAGGCGACGTCGAGGCTCTCGATGGAGTCGGCGAGCGGGCCTACGGTGTCGACCGAGGCGGCGAGCGGGAAGACCCCCGCCAGGGGAATCCGTCCGTAGGTCACCTTGAGCCCGAAACAGGCGCAGAGCGCCGCCGGCACCCTGACCGAGCCACCGGTGTCGGTTCCGATGCCTACCGGTGTGATCCCGGCGGCCACGGCCGCAGCCGACCCCCCCGACGAGCCGCCAGGCGAGGTGTTGGGATCCCACGGGTTGCGCACCGGCCCGTAGTGGGGGTTCTCCGATGAGAAGCCAAAGGCAAACTCGTGCAGACCGGTTCGGCCGATGATGACGGCACCGGCAGCCTCGAGTCGGTCGACAACCGGAGCGGACTCGGTTGCCTGCTTGCGGTAGAACACCGAGCCGGCGGTAGTGGTGCGATCCGCGTGATCGATCAGGTCTTTGAGACCGATTGGCATCCCGCCCAGAGGCCCCGCGTACCCACCCCCGGCGAGGATGGAATCGATGTCCAGGGCCCGGGCCAGGGCACGGTCGTCATCCAGGTAGGTGAATGCGTTCAGGTTGCCCTGAGTGGCGTGGGCTGCATCGAGGGCATCTTGAACTCGGTTGACGGCTGATGCACCGGACACGAGAGGCGACCATAGCCAGGACGGCCGGGGTTCTTCGGTTTACCGGTCGTCGCCCGAGCGAGGAAGACCGTTCACTCGAAGGTGAGACCGTTGCCGTCGGGCACCAGCGAGATCCAGGCCTGACCGGGGGGAACCGGTATCACATTGCCCGAGTCGTCGGTGAGTATGAACCAACCCTGCTCGGTTTCCCGTTGCCAGGTCCCGCTCATCACCTTGCCGTCGGCGAAGACGAAAGCCTGTCCGGACCCGGTCGTCCTGCTGCTCGGCAGGCTCTTGCCCCGTCCCGGTGGGGAGTGGTTGTACTGCTCGGTATAGAGGGCCACCAGAACCGGGAAGCCGATGCGACCTTCCTCACCTTCCATGGTTCGCCAGTTCGACTCCTGTCCACCCGCGCTACGCAGCCAGGTCTCGGTGTCGGGGTCCCAGTCCCAGTTCACGATGTTGCCGACGAAGTTGATCTCGACGGTGGTCGCCGGCGTTGCGGTGGAGGGCAGCTCGCCAAATTCCCAGATGGGAGCGATCGGAGGCTCGTCGGGATACTCGAGACTGTCGGCGTACTCACGGAGCAGGATCGTGTTGGCGTACAGGTTGTGAGGGGCGAACCGCCCCGATACCCGGAATGTTTGAGGCCGGACCTCACCGACCAGGTTCACGTCCATCGACCGGATCAATTGCTGGACCCAGTTCTGAGCGCCGGAGATGACAAACGTGGGCTGGTTGAGAGCGGTCAGGATGTGGGGGTCGGTCGGTCGTCCGGAGCGCATCGGGCCGAAGTATTCGGTGTCGCTCTGCTGCCAAAGGGTCATGAAGCGGGTGATCCCTTCGACCACGATCTCGAAGACGACGTCGGCTTCCTGGACGCCTGACTGGGGTCGGGCATTGGGATGGTTGTCCATCTTCACCGCCAGCACTCTCCGGTCGAGTAGCGCCGGGTCATCCACGGGCAAGCCGTTGAGAGGGGAGACCGCTTCCGGAATAGTGCTGGATGTTGTGGTTGTGGTCTCGGCGGAGGTCGTCGTCGTCTCGACAATTGTGGTTGCCGTGGTCTCGGGGGCTTCGGGTGGGTCCTCGACAGCCAGCGCCATCACCACCCCCACCGCGGCGAGAAGGATGACGCCGATCGTGACCAGCTGTGCGCGTCTCGACTGCCGTAGCAGCTGGATGAATCTCGAAAGCATCGGCGGCAGAGTATCCGTCCGCTGTTGCTACACCACCTCAAGGGTTGTCATGAGGCACCCCGAGGGCTCAAACCGTGAGGACCCCGCCCCTGATCGGGAGGTCACTCAGCGCTGATCCCGGTTGGTCGATCGAGATGGCGAGCTCGATCCCTTCGGCGTTGGACCGGAGGACGTAGAGGGCGTCGATGTTGACCCCGGCATCGGCCAGCACCCTGGTCAACCGCGCCAGCTCCCCCGGGACGTGGGGCAGGACCGCGGTGAGCACGGTGTTCTCTTCGCTGTGCAGGGCCGCCTCTTCCAGGACCCGCCGGGTGGTCGGAGCGTCGTCGACGATGAGGCGAACCGTCCCTTCCCCGTCGTGACCGTAGGCGGCGAGCGCCTCGATGTTGACCCCGAAGGCGGCCAGTGCTTCGGTCAATGCCGCGAGCCTGCCCGGACGGTTCTCCATCTGGACGACGAACTCGGTCATGGAGATGACTCTACGCCGCTGGCCGTGTTCTGTGTCAGGTGCTCGGATCGGCCGGCTCGACCCTTCCCCGCCTCATGAGGTAGGAGTGCCAGATCACGCGTGCCGCGGTTGCTCGGATGGGTCGCCAGGGCGCGGACAGGAGCTCGAGCTCTCCCGCGTCCGGCACCGATGACATGCCGAGAACCTCGGCGGCCCCTACCTGGAGGGCGCGATCTCCCACCGGGAAGACATCGGGCAGCCCGAGCGCCGACAGCAGGTAGGCATCTGCGGTCCACGGCCCGATCCCCTTGATCGCCAGCAGTGCCTGACGCGCCCCGTGGGGTGCCTGTCCTATCAAACCCGCCAGGTCCAACTCGCCGGATCTCACCGCCCGTGCCAACCCCGTCAGATAGCCGGACTTCTGCCAAGTGACGCCGATGCCGCGGAGATCGGCTTCGGTGACCTCACTCATCCTCTCGGGAGTGATCACACCGAGAAGGCCGTGAAGTCGTCGGTACATCGCCGCGCCCGACTCGAGAGAGACCTGTTGCTCCAGGATCAACCAGACCAGTGTCGGGAATCCTGCCGGCCTGCGCCAGAAGGGGGGTACGCCAAACTCTTCGACCACACGGCGAAATGTCGGTTCCTCCCCGATGAGGAGATGCGCCGACTCGATGAAGGTGGATTCGTCGAGTCGCTCGACTCGAGGCTCGAGGCTTTCCATCGGAACCGGGCCAAAGGAGGCCGAGTCCTCGACGCCGGCCACATGATTGTCGGAAACGACCCAGGCCTGGCCTTCGCCCATGGTGCCCTGCCCGTCGACCCGATCCCCAGGCCCCGCCACCAGCCGCTTCACCAACCAGAAGTCGTCGCGTCCCGGGTGGGGAAGAGCCACGACTTCGCCGACGAGTGGTGACCGCGACCCAGTGGTGACGAACTCCTCACCGGGAACGAGGGTCGGCCTCATAGAGTCTTCGACAACACGGAACCTGCGCATGGAAATCGTCCCCGGAGGGTATGGTCGGATGAGTAAATCGACAAAGAACGAAGGAGTGCAAATGCGACAGGTGATTGTTGCCCATGCCCACTGCGATCTCTTCTGCGGGGTCTACGACCCGGCCCAGGCCAAGATCGAGGCGATGTCGGTGCTCAAGTCGGCCGAGAAGTACCAGGGCTCGGACGATGAGGTATTCAGGAGCCGGGCGATCACCATCAAGGAGGAACGCGCTGAGCTGGTCAAGCACCACCTGATGGTGCTCTGGGTCGACTTTTTCACGGCCGACCATCGCAAGGAGTTCCCCAACCTCGACGATCTCTTCTGGCGTGCCATCCTCCAAGCCGGGAATGCCAAGAAGTCGGTTGATCCCGAGGACGGGAAGAAGCTGGTTGCCCTGATCGACGAGATCGCCGAGATCTTCTGGCAGACCGAGAAGGCCCAGGGGGCGGGGGTCTACCCGCCTAACTAGTGGCTAGCGGGGTTTCCTGCTCGTCTTCGCCTTGAGTTGGTCGGTGAGGCGCTGTGCCCAGGGCAGATCGCGCGACAAGACGGTGAGACCACCCAAGATGGTGAGGATCCCCGGGCCGGGCAGCACGAGCATGGCGGTGCCTGCACCGAGAAGGGTGAATCCACTCGCCAGCCGCACCACTCGACTCATCACCGGGATGATATCGGCAACCGTTGGGCAAAGCGGAGGAGAAGCTGCTCTGCGGCTCAGTCGTCCAGAACGTCAGGCTCCAGCTTGGCAAACAGCGGCGTCACCGCGCCCAGATGAGCTCCTCCCGGGACCGGAACACGTTCCCAGCTGGTCACGTCGCGTTCGATGCCGAGCATCTCGCCCAGCGGGCCCGTGGTCCAAGGCAGGTAGGGGGCGAGAGCGACCCTGATCCCGGAGATGGCCTGAATGGCAGTCCATAGGATGGTGCCGGCTCGCTCGGGCTCCTGTTTCAGAACATGCCATGGCTCCTCGGAGTTGAGATAGGCGTTGACCTCGGAGGCCGCGTCCATCGCAGTTCGTAACCCAGCACGGAGCTCGACGGCTTCGATGTGGCCCGCGGTTGTCTGCAACGCCGTGTCCACCGACGCGATCAATGCGTCGTCGGTGGCGGTGAGCGGCCCCGGGGAAGGAACCTGTCCCCCGTAGTTGCGCTCCGTGATCGAGAGGACACGATTGACCAGATTGCCCCAGGTGGCCACCAGCTCCTCGTTGACACGTCGGATGAGCTCGTCGTCACTGAGATCGGTGTCGTTCTGCTCGGGGAGAACCGAGGCGATGGCATAACGAATGGCGTCGGGCTCGAGACGCTCGGCATACCAGCCGATGGGCAATCCAACACCCTGAGATCTCGACGCCTTCATCCCCTTGAAGGTGATGTACTGGTTGGCGGGGACGTCGGTCGGCAGGTTGAGCCCACCGTATCCCATCAGCATCGCCGGCCAAATCACGGCATGAAACGGAATGTTGTCTTTGCCCACGAAGTAGTAGGACTCGGCTTCGGGATCCTCCCACCATCGCTTCCAGGCGTCGGGATCCCCGGTCGAGGCGGCCCACTCCTTCGCCGCGCTCAGATAGCCAATGACGGCGTCGAACCACACGTAGATGCGCTTGCCCGGCCCGAGATCATCCACCGGGAGTTCCACCCCCCACTCGATGTCTCTGGTGATCGCCCGCTCCGGCATCCCCTCGTCGATCATGCCCAGTGCCCAGTTCTTCACGTGACGACGCCAGGTGGTCTTCGATTCGAGCCAATTGCGGAGATCGTCCGCGAATGCGGGCAGCTTGAAGAAGTAGTGCTCGGTCTCCCTGAGCACGGGCGAGGCGCCGGTGAGACGGGACCGAGGGTCGATCAGGTCGATGGCGTCGAGGGTCCGCCCGCAGTTTTCGCACTGATCCCCCCTGGCCTGGGTGTACCCGCAGTGGGGGCAGGTCCCCTCCACGTAGCGGTCGGGAAGAAAACGCTCAGCCTCCGGGTCGAAGTACTGGGTGGTGGTCGACTTCACCAGGTACTCCTTCTCCAGGAGCTGGAGGAAGACATCCTGGGTCACCGCGGCATGGTTCTCGGTCATGGTGGTGGTGAACAAGTCGAACGATATGCCCAGCGAGTTCCAATAGCCGAGGATCTCGGGGTGGTACTTCTCGACCACGTTGCGGGGACTGATCCCCTCTTCGTCGGCCTTGACCGTTATCGGAGTCCCATGAGCGTCGGATCCGGAGACCATGAGCACGTCGTTGCCGGCGATGCGGTGGTAGCGGGCGAAGATGTCGGCGGGCAGATAGGCCCCGCCCAGGTGCCCTAGATGGAGCGACCCCGACGCATAGGGCCAAGCCACCGCGACCAGTATTCGACGACTCATAGGCCCACGAGAGTAAACCTCAAGCTGGGTTCATCGGGCCGTATTGACCCCGGCGACGGGCACATGGCGGCTGGAACGCTCGATCAGGACCACCCCACCGATGATGAGCACCGCACCGACGACGATGGCGACCGTCAGTCGCTCTCCCAGGAAGATCACGGCCAGCGTCACCGCGATCACCGGGACCACATAACCGGCGACGGCGAGCCGGGAGGCGAGGGTTACCTGGGCTGCGATCAGAAAAGCAGTGAACGGAACGGCGGTGGCCAGCACCCCAAGGGCGATGAGGAGGGCCCACTGCGATGTCTCGATCGAAGAGAGCGGGGTGGTGTCGAGGAAGGGCATCGCCAGCAGGACGAGGCCAGTGGCGCTGGCAAACTGGGGGATCACCAAACCGTCGCCACCGACATCGAGGGCGAAGCGGCGGCTCAGAGCACCTCCGACGCCGGCGAAGCAGACGGCGATCAACGACAGGCCGACACCCCGCCACAAGTTGCCTACACCGTCCATGGAGCCACCTCCCACCCCCACCAGGACCCCGGTGCCGACGAGAGCGACGACCAGACCCGGTATCGACTGGGGGTTGAACCGCTCGTCAACCACCAAGAAATGCGCTCCTCCCACCGTGGCCGCGGGAATCAGAGCCACCAGGAGCCCGCCCAAGCTCACCGGAAGATCCTCCAGCCCCATGGTGAACAGGGTGTTGGGCAGCGCCAAGGCCACTCCGCCCAGAATGAAGCCCCTCACCCAGTGACGAGCATCGAGTCCCCGAAATCTCTTCCAGAACCGGGAGACGATCACCAGCACGACGAGAGCGAGGCCGAAACGCATCGGGACCACGGTGAACGTCGACACCCCACTGCCGAGGAGAGCCCGGGTGAGGACCGCCGCCGATCCCCACCCGAGGATGGCAGCCACGAGCGGGGTCCACGGATTCATGCCGGGGCGACGGTACAAGACGGCACCAGGTTGGGCCTAAAAGAAAAGCCGCGGAATGCCGATAACCTGACTCTATGACCAATCGTCTCCTCTCCCTCACCGCTGCGCTGATGCTGATTGTGGGTGCCTGCGGTGGGACAACCGAAGGCACCACCACCATCGGATCTGACACCACCACTACCACCCAGACCGAGACCACGGTCGCGGCCGTGACTCCCCAAGGTGTCCTGCTCTCCTACTCGCTGACCGCCGGCGACGAGTTCAGCTACGAAGTGGACCTGGATCAGCACATCGAGGTAAGCGCGTCGGGTGACGCCTCGCTGATGGGAGACGAGGAGATGCCGGGCAATGCCGTGGTGGACCTGACCGGTTCCGCGACCTTCACCCACGTCGTGTCCGACGGGCCCGAAGCGGGCACATATGAGATTCACATAACCGGAGACTTCGCCGACGTGACGGTCACAGGCACCGTGGACGGCGAGCCTGTGGACTCCGACGAAGCACCCGACTTCGCCGCCCTGGATCCGATCGACTTGACCATCGTCGTCGACGAGCAAGGCAAACTCATCCAGAAGGAAAGCGATATCGATGATCCTCTGGGTGGGCTCTTTGGAGATCTGGGTGCCCTGGGTGGCAGCAGTCCCGCTCCCGGTCTCGACCCGGGCCAATTCTTCGGTCCGTTGCTGTCAGACGACGAGGTCACCGTCGGTGATACCTGGTCGGAAGACATCGAGACGTCCGGCTTGTCCGAAGACAACTCGATCGTGACCAGTATCACCAGCACGGTTACCGACGTCGAGAACCTCGACGGGACAGAGGTGTTCGTCATCGAGAGCCAGTCTTCGACCTCGCGTATCGAGTTTGATCTGGGTGAGTTCTTCGCCGGCATGTTGGGGGCGTTCCTGCCCGAGGGGACCACCGAAGCAGAGTCGGCCGAGTTCGAGGAGATGCTCGCCCAACTCAAATTCCTGATGACCATCGACGACACCACATCCGATAGCACCACCTGGTTCGACGCCGAGGCTGGAATTGCCCGCCAATCGGAGGTCACCGCCGGCACCAGGATCACCATGGAGTTGAACATGCCTGACGAAGACACCGGCGAGATGGTCGGCTTCGACATGGACATGGCCCTCGATCAGGTCATCACCTATCGGTTGATCTCCGGGCCGCCCGCCTGAGTCACTTCTTGCGGCGGAGACCGGAGAGAGCGCTCCGCCACAAGTAGGCGGTGAAGCTGGGGATCGCCTCTTGTTCCCCGTGGGCCTGGTCGCCGACCGAGGCGGTCGCTTCGCCTTTCTGCGGTGCTTCGATCGAGCGTTCCCCAGCGGCGCGCATCTCAGCCAATCGCTCTCTGAGGAAGACCGCTTCGGTCTCGGCACGTGCCGCCCTCTCACGGGCTTCGGCCAGCTGCTGACCTGCCTCGTGGAGGTTGCCCAGTTGGAGCAGCATCTTGTCCCAGGCCGCGATGGGAACGATCATCGTGCCGGGAGGGGGAGTCATCTCAGCGGCCGGTTTCGATGTGACCACGCCGCGTGCGTCGGCCGTCTCGGGTGGTGGCCCTGCCGGCACGCTCTCCCGTCCCACTTGCGCGGCCCGCGCCCGCACCCCATCCAGGGTGACCAGGCGGCGAGTCCCGGTCGGTGTCTCGTCGAGAATGCTCGGGATCCGGCCTTTACTGGCCCACTTTCGCAGCGTGGCAATGGGGATCCCGGTTGCCGCACTCGCTTGGCGAAGAGTCAGCCAACCCTGGCCCGAAACATGAAGGTCCCCGGCTTGGTCTTCACCGCTGGCGTTCGAGGATGGCTGGCGGGCCGGTGGTGGGGTTGCCGGGGTGCGAAGCGCCTCGGTCTCCCATAGAAAGGCAGCATCCTGATCAGCCATGTCGTCATCATAAGAACTCTCTGCCGGCGAGATCATGGGCCGTCCCCCATGTTCCTAGGATGGGCCGGGTGAGGAGGCCGCAACCAGCCACATGACATCGCCCGCCGGCCCGACATCCCCGACCGAACAGGAAGTCCGCACCCTGGTCGAGAGTGTGCTCGACGGAGTCCTGGGCTCCGATTCCGATCGGCCGGGGCCGGATCCCGCCCCGCCGACGCCGGCCGGGGCCGACGAGGGAATGCCGAAGGCGAAGATCGCGGTGGGTTCAGACCACGGCGGCTACCCGCTCAAGGAGAGACTGGCATTCAAGCTCCGAGAGACCGGCTACGAGATCGTCGATTGCGGGACGGACTCGCACGATGCAGTCGACTATCCGGACTTTGCCCACGCCGTAGCCCGAGAGGTGAGCTCCGGATCCTGTCGCTACGGGATCGTGGTGGACGGAGCCGGAATCGGTTCGGCCATGGTGGCCAACAAGGTGCCGGGAGTGCGTGCCGCCTTGTGCTACGACCTGTCGTCGGCCCGCAACAGCCGAGAACACAACCACGCCAACGTGTTGACCCTGGGAGCCGGGTTGATCGGGGAGGCTCTCGCCTGGCAGATTGTCGAAGAGTGGCTTTCCGTCGAGTGGGGTGGTGGTCGACACGCCCGCCGGGTTGCCAAGATCGACAACGTGCAACGGCAATACTCCGGGTCCGGCGTGAGTCAGGATCACCATTGAATCGCGATGCGTTGGTCGAGGCGGTGACTCGGGAGGTGATCGCTGCCCTCTCGACTCGCTACGACGTGTGTGACACCGGCGAGAAGGTGCGCGAGGTCGTGGCCAACGGGGTCGACCGGGTCGCCTTTCACGGCGAGGCGGCCGAGGTGCCCCTGGACATGGCTCGATACATCGATCACACCCTGCTCAAGCCCGAGGCGACGGCTGCCGAGATCGACCAGCTTTGCCGCGAGGCCGCGCAGTACCGCTTCGCCTCGGTTTGCATCAATCCCACATGGGTGAAGCGCGCGGCGGAGAATCTTCGGGGCACCTCGGTCCCGGTATGCACCGTGATCGGCTTTCCCCTCGGCGCCGGCACATCGGAGATCAAAGCGATGGAAGCGCGGAGGGCACTCCGTGACGGCGCGCGGGAAGTCGACATGGTGCTCAACATCGGGGCGTTGAAGTCGGGTGACCACAGCCTGGTGCTGAAGGACATCGAGAAGGTTGTCGATGCCGCCCACGAGGTAGGTGCATTGTGCAAGGTGATCCTCGAGACCGCCCTGCTCACCGACGAGGAGAAAGTGGTCGCTTCGGCCCTCGCCAAGAAGGCCAAAGCGGACTTCGTCAAGACTTCGACCGGTTTCGGCCCGGGAGGCGCAACCGTCTATGACGTGGCCCTGATGCGGGAGACAGTCGGGCCCGAGATGGGAGTGAAAGCCTCGGGCGGGGTTCGCACCACCGATGACGCGGAGGACATGATCGCCGCCGGTGCTACCAGAATCGGTGCTTCGGCTGGGATCGAGATCGTAGGCGGCAAGGATGGAGGACAAGGTGACGAGAGGCATTGAGCTGAGGTCGTTTGCGTTCCTGGACAGCCTCCAGCCGCAATACGCAGCATTTCTCGGGACGGTGGCCCAGGGGTTCCTCCCGCTGGCCGGCGACTCGTCCCTGTGGGTGGAAGTGGCTCCAGGTATCGAGATCAATCGTCTGACCGACGTGGCTCTGAAGGCGACATCGGTCAAGCCGGGCCTCCAGATCATCGAGCGCTTCTACGGCGTGCTCGAGGTTCACTCACCGGATCAGGCCGAGACCAGAGCCGCCGGGGCGGCAATCCTCGACGGCATCGAGCTGACCGAGCACGACCGGATCAAGCCGCGGATCTTGTCGTCCCAGATCATTCGCAGACTCGACGACCATCACGCTCAGCTCATCAACCGGACCCGGCACGGTCAGATGATCATCCCGGGCCAGACCCTGTATGTCCTCGAGTGCGAGCCGGCCGCATATGCGTCACTTGCTGCCAACGAGGCGGAGAAGGCAGCGGAGATCAACGTCCTCGAGGTGCGAAGCTTCGGCTCGATGGGTCGGGTCTACCTGGGCGGAGAAGAGCAGGACATCGATGTCGGGTGGCAGGCAGCGGTGGGCGCTCTGGAAGGGCTCACCGGCCGTGATGCCGGCTGAGTGAGGATCTGCTTGAGTCAACGACGAAGACAACGAAAGGAGGAGCTTCATGGCTGAAGCTCTTGGCATGATCGAAACTCGAAGCTTCTCGGCGATGGTCGAGGCGGCAGATGCGATGGTGAAAGCCGCCAAGGTGGAGCTCGTGGGCATGGAGAAGACCGGTGGTGGATATGTGACGGCCGTCGTGCGTGGCGATGTGGCCGCGGTCAAGGCTGCCGTCGACGCCGGTGTCCGGGGAGCGGAGAAGGTGGGTGAGGTCATCTCGACCCATGTCATCGCACGCCCACACGTCAACATCGACCTGGTTCTGCCGCTCGGTCGCCAGGACCAGGCGCAAGACGATCTCGGTTAGCCCAGCCATCCGTGGGAGACAGGAGATAGGACCGTGCATCTAGGCAGGGTCGCCGGGACGCTGGTCGCCAGTCGCAAGGAATCCCTCATGGAGGGGATGGTGTTCCTCGTCGTGCGTCAACTCGACTCAGAGAACGCCGAGACGGGGAGCTATGTGGTGGCGGTCGATACGGTCGGTGCCGGTGTTGGCGAAGTCGTGCTCTACGCCTCGGGCAGCTCGGCGCGTCAAACGGAATCGACCCGCGACCGACCGGTGGATGCGGTGATCATGGCCATCGTCGACTCCTGGGATGTCGGTGGAGAGGTCCGGTACCACAAGGGTGACGAAGAGGCATCGAGCAGGTAGCGATGCTGAGCGACACAGATATCCAGGCCATAATCGAGCGGGTCAGGGGCCGGGTCGCCACAGCCGAGACAAACCGACGGGCGGCTCCGGCTTTGCGTGCCTCCGACGACCTCGCCGTGTCCGATGTCCAGCTCGGGGACGGCATCCATCCTTCCGTCGACGATGCGGTGGCGGCGGCTGGCACCGCCTTTCTCGAATACCGCGAGATGGGGCTCGAATCGCGCAAGTCGATCGTCGAGGCCATGCGAGCCGCGATGTTGCGGGAGGGGGAGCGACTCGGGTACATGGCGGCTGAGGAGACCGGCATCGGGAGGGGTGAGGACAAGGCGATCAAGAACCGCCTGGTAACCACCAAGACCCCGGGGCCCGAAGACCTCGAGCCACAGGTGGTGACCGGTGACGCCGGCATGATGGTCACCGAATACGCCCCTTACGGAGTGATCGGTTCGATCACTCCGACGACAAACCCCACATCCACGATCATCAACAATTCGATCGCCATCGTGTCGGCGGGCAATGCGGTGGTCTTCAACGTCCATCCCAACGCCCGGTTGGTATCGGTCGAGAATGTCCAGCTTCTCAACAGGGCCATCGTCGGGGCGGGGGGCCCGCCGGATCTGGTAACTGCGATACCTCAGCCAACACTGGAGTCCGCGCGCCAATTGATGCAACATCCCGACGTTCGCGTGCTCCTGGTCACCGGCGGCCCCGGTGTGGTCAAAGAGGCGCTCAAGACCAGCAAGAAAGCGATAACCGCCGGGCCCGGCAATCCGCCGGCGGTGGTCGACCAAACCGCCGACATCGACAACGCGGGCCGCGCCATCGTCAGGGGAGCGTCCTTCGACAACAACGTCATCTGCACCGACGAGAAAACCACGATCGTGGTCGACACCGTCGCCGACCGTCTGGTGCAGGCGATGATCGCCGCCGGCGCCTACCGGCTCAAGGAGCACGAGCTGAAGCGTCTGGAGCGGGTGATATTCAAGGAGATGGGACCCCCCGGTAAACCGGGAATGATCAACACCGACTGGATCGGCAAGGACGCGGCGAGGATCCTCTCCGAGATCGGGGTCACAGTGGGGGACGAGGTGAGGCTGGTCGTGGCCGAGGTCCGTCGCGAGCACAACCTGGTCTGGACCGAGCAGATGATGCCGGTGATGCCGGTGGTCCGGGTGAGCAATGTCGAGGATGCCATCGACCTCGCGGTTCGCTCCGAGCACGGGTTCCGACACACCGCTTCGATCCACAGCACCAATGTGGAGACGATCACACGCATGGCCCGCGCGATGAACTGCAGCATTTTCGTGGCCAATGGGTCCAACTTCAACGGCCTCGGAGAAGGAGGCGAAGGCTTCACCTCGTTCTCGATCGCCAGCCCTACCGGGGAGGGAATGACCCGGCCGCGTACTTTCTCCAGGGTGCGCCGGGTGACGGTGGTCGGAGCTCTGCGAATTGTCTGACGGAGCGCAGGCGGTCGCCCTATTCGAGTTTGGCTCGATCAGCGCGGGGATCGTCGCCGGTGATGCAATGGTCAAGGCCTCTCCGCTGGGAGCCATCTATGCCGGAACCGTGCACCCCGGCAAGTATCTCGTGTTGGTCACCGGAGACACGGCCAGTGTCGCCATGGCTGTCGATGTCGGGAACGATGTGGGGCGGGAGGCGGTAAGCGACGTTGTGTTCCTCGCCGATATCCACCCGTCCGTTCCCCAGGCGATTCGGGGCAATAGCGCCCGGGCGCCGGTGGGTGACGAGGCTCTCGGCGTCGTGGAAACCTCTTCGGTGGCCGCGGCCGTGGACGCCGCCGACGCCGGGGTCAAGGCTGCCGACGCCCGGCTCGCCGCCATCAGACTGGGCGACGGTTTGGGGGGAAAGGGCTATGTCCTGTTCACCGGGATGGTGGCGGAGGTCGAGGCGTCGTTGGAGGCGGCGGTGGCCCGCGCCGAAGGTCACGGGACGCTGGTGCGCTCCGATCTGATTGCGCAGCTTCACGAGGAGATGGCTGACAACCTGCGCGCTGACCTCAATTTCATGAACCGGGTCTCCGGGAGTCGATGAGATGCAACTGGGCCGTGTCCTAGGAAGCGTCGTCGCCACCAAGAAGTCCCCGGGTCTGGAGGGAGTCCGGCTTCTCATCGTCCAGCCTCTCGACAAGACCCAGCAGCCAAAGGGCGAGAGCGTGGTCGCTGCCGACGCAGTGTCCATGGCCGGCCCCGGCGAACTTGTGTACTTCGTTGCCTCGCGGGAGGCGGCCGAGGCTCTGCCCGAGCGGTTCGTGCCGGTCGACCACGCCGTGGTGGGCATCGTCGATCAGATTCACCTGGAATCCGGCCGATGAAGGTGGGTCGGGTTGCGGGGACTGTCGTGTCCACGATCAAGGTTCCGGTTCTCGACGACCACCGGCTCCTTCTCTGCGATATCGAGGACCTGAAGGGAAGTTCGGTGGGCTACACCATCGCCGTCGACGTGGTCGATGCCGGCGTGGGCGACAAGGTGCTCATCCTCGACGAGGGCAGCTCGGCCCGTCAGATCCTCGGCCTCGAATGGGGTGCGATCCGGGCAGTGGTGGTGGGCATCGTCGATCAGTTGGTCGTGGAGGGCGCGGTGCGGGGGCTCGACTAGCGGAAATGTTTCGCCAAGTGCGGAGCTTCGGTTTGAAACCCGGAATAGCGGGTAAGAGCGCCGACCCGATCAACACACCTTGAATTGACACCGATCAGAATTGCCGGGGCGGATCAGGGAGAAGCTCCTCCCTCCATCAGTGAGCTACGAGCCCTCACGCCGCCCGATCCGCCCCGGCGATCAACGTCGGATCGGGCCGGCCATGCAAGACCATGACTTCCGTGCCCATCTCCGTGCCGCCCGTGCCGGGGATGAGCCTGCCTGGTGGGCCCTTTATCACTGGCTCGCTCCTCAGGTTCTCGGGTTTCTCCGTGGCAGCCGGATTCCCGACCCCGAAGACGTCCTCGGTGAGGTCTTCCTCGAGGTGGCTCGCCGAATCGATCGATTTCGGGGCGACGCGCGAGGGTTCAGGGCTTGGGTGTTCACCATTACACGGGCGCGTCGCGTCGACGAGATTCGGCGGCGCGTCCGGCGTCGGGAAGACCCGCTCGACACCGGGTCTCACGATCTGTTGCCCGCTCCCCTCGATGTCGAGGCCGAGGCGCTCGCCATGGTCGGGCTGGAAGAGTTGATCGGCCTTCTCGACCAACTCACCGACGATCAGAGCGAAGTGCTGGTATTGCGGGCTATCGGTGGTTGGACAGCTCGTGAGGTGGGAGAGATCACCGGTCGTAGCACCGGATCCGTGGAGCAACTGCAACACCGGGCGACCCGGGCGCTGAGAGAGCTTCTCGACGAGGCGTAAGGAAATCGTTGGCTGGATCGATCCCTTGTCATGCGTCAGCCAGGGCCGAGCCGCGACTCCGAAGCCTTCCTATCGGCTCTGGCTGACGAACTCTTTGCGTCCCCTGACCAATTGACCGCTCAGCGCCACGTAAAGGCTGCGGCCCGTGCTGCTGAAACGGAGCGGCAGATGAGACACTTTCGGCTCACTCGTTGGGCGGCTGCCACGGTGGCGATCACCACGCTGTTCGGCACTGGCGGCATTGCCGTCGCCGGCGGGCTCCCTCGCCCGATTCAGTCAGTGGTAGCCGACATGGCCCGCGCCCTGCCCCTTCCCATCGATGTTCCGTACCCCGCGGCGGTTGATCGCCTCGTCGTCAACGGTGATGCGGCCGCCCGCGATCGAAATCCCGAGGACGCCGAAGTCGAAATCGACTCCTACCAGCCGGCGCCAGACGCGCCGGTCGCCCCCTCTGTCCCGCCTGTCGACGGCGAAGTTGTGCCGGCAAGCAGCGGAGACCGCGACCTCGATCAGCCTCCGGCCAGGGTGCGAGAAGGTGATCGCTGTGACTTGTCAGAGATCGAGAAGGATCGGGGCCGGCTCGACCGTGACGAGATCAAGGAGCTTCGTATCGAGCTACGCCTGCTGTGCGGGCTCGAGCTATTCGATCCCCCGCGATGGGCCCACGATGGACGGTCATCCGACCCGGGTCAGGACGACGCCGATGAGGTTCAGACAAGTCACCAGGACCAGGACCGCGACCGCGATCGGGGGGATCGGGATCGGGATCGGGACCGGGCACGCGATCGGAGCGGAGATCCTGATTCGTCCGATTCGGAGCGCTCAGGCGAAACGAAGGAGAGGACAGACGACAAAGTGGAGGAGCGACCCGATGACGGGAGCACCGATCGGTCGTCGGCCGGTGGCTGGCGTGACCGCCACGACTGATTTCTTCAACCAAAGGAGAAGATGGAAATGACATTTCGAGAACGCAAGAGCACCCTGATCGCCTGCTTGACGCTGGCGACTGTGGTTGCTCTGCCCAGCATGGCGCTGGCCGAGGACGACAAGACGACGCCGACCGAAACCGGGACGACGGACTCGGCGGCAACCGGCGCGGATCATCAAGTCTCCGAGGTCCTGACCACTCTGCCCGTGCTCGGAACCGGGCTGAGCCTGACCATCACCAGGGACGAGACCGGTGCGATCGCCTCCGTTGGCCTCGATCCTGCCGATGCAGCCACCGTCATCAAAGAGAAGGACCACAAGGTTGTCTTCCTTCTCAGCGACGAGGACACCGTGGTGGTGGTCAAGGCGCGTGGCGGGTCGGTTCGGACCAAGGTCAAGGCGGATGCGACCGCCGACGTGACCGGTCCCGGTTCCTGGTCGGCCGACGTCTTCGGCAACGGGATCGTGACCATTCCCTACACCGTTACCTTCGACGGGATCACACCCACCATCACAATCGGTGAGGTGATCGCGCCCGATGGGGTCATCGCCGAGGTGGATGAGGCGAAGACACGGACCTCCGACGACGGCGACAAGTCCTTCTACAAAGTGAAGGTCAAGCTGACCTCGGATGACGAGCGGGCCAAGGTCACGTTCGTGGCCAAGGTCTCGGTCAACGACGAAGGCGAGAGCAAGGTTCGCCTGGCCGTGGACCTCAAGTCATATGACAGATTCAAGGACCGCGATGACGATCGACGTGACCAGCGGGACCGCCATGATGACGACGACGATCGACGTCGCGACAAGAGCGACCGCGACGACGACAAGCGCGGTGACCACCGGGACCGCGACAAGGACCGCGACGATGACGACGACAACGACGACAACGGTGAGACTTGAGGAAAGTGTTGATCAGGTCGGCACCTGATCAGGTACGCCTCCGGCGGGGAGAGGCCCGACTGGGCTACCTCCCCGCCGTCTTGCTGATAGTGGCCGGTTGCACCGGCGAAGCGGACCCGGTGCCCGCTTCGGTAGCCGTCACCAGCTCGACGATGTCGACCACTTCCACCACCGTGGCGGCCACTACCACCACGTCCGCAGTGACCACCACCGTCCCAGTCGATCCGGTGCTGACGGTGGGCGAGAGTCTGGCGGCGAGCAGCGCCAATTATCGGTTCACCTCCCTGATCCTGGTCGGCGAGCAGACCCTGACCACAATCGAAGGAGTCGTCGACGGAAACTCCGTTGCGGCTGCTATCGGCACCGGCTCCGGGGAAGTGTCGTATATCCGCACGCCGGACGGAGAGTGGGTGGCGGGCGCCGGCGGGGAGTGGGTCGCCCTCGAGGGAGAGCCCCCGGTCGCCCCGCCTCTAGGTGCTTTGGTGGATGCCGGCGACCTCGCCCTCGTGTCCGGCAACGGGACCACGGGAGTGTTCACCGGGGTGCTCGGGCCCGCGGCCGGGGCCGCCCAGGGCCTGACTTTCACCTTGACCGTCGAGGCGGGCCTCGTCACCGAGATCCGCTACGAGGTCGACACCGGTGGTGAGCTCGCCCAGGTGATCACCACTCTGAGCGAAATCGGGTCCGCGGGATCTGTCACTGCCCCATAGGGCATCTGAAGCGGCTTCCGCGTAGGGTCGCAGCTCACCAACCGGCCCGAGCGTGATCGACCCCACCGCCATAACCCTTGCCGACCTAGAGCGCGATCCGAATCCGATTCTCGCCGAACTCCGATCGCAGAGCCCTGTCGCCCACATACCGAACATGGACATGTGGTTGGTCACCCGATGGGAGTATGTCGTCTTCGTATGCGAGCATCCCGAGCTCTTTTCGGCAAACACCGATCCCTCCTGGCTGAGAGAGTGCCTCGGGGAGAACATGCTCACACTCGACGGCGAGCGACATGACCACCTGGCCGACGGCATGCGGCCTCCCTTTGCGGGGAGCGAGGCCGGTCGGGCCCTCAGGAACAGCCTCCCGGGCATGCTCGACGCCCTGATCGACGACTTTGAGGATGAGGGCACCACCGATCTGATGACGTCGTACGCAGAGCCCCTGGCCAACCTGACCCTGCTCGAGGCCCTCGGATTCACCACCGTGACCTGGCAGCAGCTCGCCGGGTGGTGTCACGGAGTGATCACCGGGATCTCCAACTTTGAGAACGACCCCGGCAGAGCCGCGATCGCATCCACCGCTCACCGGGAGCTGGGAGAGGCTCTCGACCGGCAACTCGAGATCCTACGGGAGACGCCGGACAACCGGGGTCTCTCCCACTTCTTGAGGGCCGGTTTCAGTCGCGACGAGATCGTCAACAATGTTCGTCTCATGATCTCGGGTGGGATCAACGAGCCCCGTGACGGAGTCGGTCTGGTGATGTGCGTCCTGTTGAGCGACCCGGAGATCCTGGCCGCGGTTGAGGCCGATCGTTCGCTGTTGAGGAAGGTGGTCGAGGAGACCTTCCGATACCACACCCCGGTGGGGACGGCGACCCGCCAGACGACGCAAGAGGTCCAACTGGGCGGGGTCACGATCCCCGAGGGGGCCATCGTGGCCGCGGTCCTGTCCGCAGCCAATCGCGACCCGGCGCGATGGACCGACCCCGACCTGTTCAACCCTGATCGCGGGGAGGGCTCACATCTGGCGTTCTCAACCGGCGAGCACCGTTGCCTTGGGGAGGCGCTCGGGAGACAGCAAGTGCGAATCGGCGTGGAGCGTCTTCTCCATCGACTGCCCGGTCTTCGTCTGGCCGACGAAGTGATCCTTCACGGGTTCGAGTTTCGGGGGCCTACTTCTCTCGAGGTGGCCTGGGGCTGACCGCTTCAGTAGTACTCGAGATACTCGCCGATCTCCCAGTCGGTGGTATGAGTGAGGTATCTCTCCCACTCCGCTCGCTTGATGGCAAGGAACCCCTCGACGTAGCTCGGGGAGAATGCCTCTACGAACTCTTTGTCCGCTTCGAGGGCGTCCAGCGCAGCCTCGAGGCTGGCGGGGGCCGTGACGTCGGTGTCGACCCCGGTGATGCAATCCTGGGTTTCGGCGGGCGGGCATTCGAGATCCATGCTCACTCCACGGAGCGCGGCGACGAGCGTGGCGGCGGCGGCGAGATGAACCGACGTCGCCCCGTCGGCCAGTCGGTGCTCCAACCTGGTGCCTTCGCCCCGGGTCGGCGGGATCCGCACGGCAACCCCGCGATGGTCGTAGCCCCAATTGGCGTAATAGCCATTGAGAGACCCGGGTTGCAGACGTTTGTAGGCGTTGACCGTCGGGGCCACCAGCGCCGTCATCGAGACGTGGTCGTGGACCATGCCCGCTATGCACTGGCGGGCCAGCGAACCAATACCGCTCGGATCCGATGGGTCGGACAGGACGTTTTGGCCGTTGTCGTCCATCAGCGAGAAGTTGATATGGATCCCGCTTCCCCCGCGCTCGGTGATCGGTTTACCCATGAAGGTGAGCAGGTAGCCGCGCTTCGCCGCGACCTCTTTGGCCATCACCTTGAACAAGAAGGCGTCGTCCGCGGCTTTGAGCGCCTCGTCGTAGCGAAGGGTCAGCTCGAACTGACCGTCGTCGTACTCCGAGTTGACCGATTCCAACTCGATACCCATCTCCCGGGCCGTGTCCATGACTTCGTCGATGGTGCCGCTGGGGTCGACCGAGGTGCCGGTCCCGTAGACATAGGATCCGGGAGTGTGAATCGGCCGCCAGCCTCGGTCTCCGTCCGGCTCAAACAGAAACGCTTCGAGCTCGAAGCCGATCATCGGCGTCAGGCCCATCGCTTTCCAGTCGGCGACCACCCGTTCCAGGATCGAGCGGGGAGCGAGCTCGATCGGATCTCCGTCCTTGGTGATGGAGGCCACCACCACCCCGGTCCCCTTCTCCCATCCGGGTCGGATGTCATCTGCCGAGAACCTCGCCTCGACGTCGGGGAAGCTCTCATGATGCGCCCCGGGGTGGGGGATCATCACCCGATTGAGCTGTAGCGAGAAGAGGGCAACGCAATGGTTCGAGCCCTCGGCGGCGCGTGCTGGCGAGAGGTACTTGCCACGAGCCAGACCCAAATGGTCCGGCCATAAGAAGCGGACGCGGTCATATCTTGTGGCGCTCAGGACCATTCTCCTTCACTGGCCTGATCGTGCAGTTGGCCCGAAACAGTATCAATGGGCTTCTCTTCATGACGCCCGGTGTCACCACGGCCATTGATAGGCTGCGGCAGGTGAGGGCTCTTGTCATAGAACACGACGTCCTGTCCACGCCGGATCGAGTGGGTGAGCACCTCGAGAAGAGGGGAGTGACCCTCAATCCGCTCGTTGTGGTCGACGACATCGAGGACCCCGAGGTCACCGCCGTCTTTCCCCAGCGCAACGGCCACGATCTGGTGGTTCTGATGGGGGCGCCATGGTCGGTCTACGACCCGAGGATTCAAGGCTGGCTGGGTCCGGAGCTGGAATTGGTCCGGGATCACCTGGCTGCGGGTACCCCCGTCCTCGGCATCTGCTTCGGGGCCCAGACCCTTTCCACCGCCCTGGGGGGGACGGTCAGCTATTCCTCCCGCCCCGAGTACGGCTGGGTGACTGTCGACTCCGAGGTCGAGCAGATCGCCCGGGGACCATGGTTCCAGTTTCACCACGATGAGTTCACTCTGCCCGGCGGTGCGACCGAACTGGCCCGCAATGAGTCGGGCCTCCAGGCGTTTCGGGCGGGCCGAGCTCTGGCGGTTCAATTCCATCCTGAGATGACCCCCGAGCTGATCGCTTCGTGGTGCATCGCCGGTGGCGACCGGGAGCTGATGGATGCCGGGGTCGATCCCGACCAACTGATTCAGGAGAGCGCGCGCCAGGCGGTCGAGACCCAACCTGCTCTCGAGCGAATGCTCGACTGGTGGCTCGACGACATCGCCACCTGAGCCGGGACGGACATCCGGTCCAGACACCCCCGCCCTGTCCCAGCCCGAAGAATCCTCGCAATAAAGAAGATCGTTTGGACCCCAACGATCGCGCTCCTTTGCTACGTTCTTGGCGTCGACGGACTGAGGAGGATCCATGTCGAGCGGAGGAACGTCGGACGGAGTCAAGCTCGAGCAGGCAGCCATCGGCTTTCCGACGGCGCTGGCTACCGCGGTAGGGCTCATCATCGCCGGGTCGGTGCTGTTGACGGCACAGACCGGGTACGGAGCCGGAGGGTCGGTCTTCGCCTGGGCGATTCTCATCGCATTCGTGCTGATGCTGGCCCAGTCGGCCAGCTTCTCCGAGGCGGCGGGGATGTTGCCAACCGCCGGCTCGGTTTACGACTATGTCGCCGCAGGAATGGGGCGGTTCTTTGCGATCACCGGCACGCTGGCCGCCTATCTCGTGGTCCATATCTTCGCCGGAACTGCGGAGACGGCGACTGCCGGTGTGTTTGCCTCGTTCAACTTCGGGTCACTGGAGCGGTTCCAGGAGTCTGGATCGTGGTGGGTCGGTGTGGTGTTGCTGGTGGTCTTCGCCGTGGTGAACATGCTCGGGATCCGGCCCTATGCGTCGACAGAGATCGTGATGACGGCGTTCATGTGGGGGACACTGATCATCTTCGGTCTGGCCGGCACCTTTGGCACCAAGCGATCGAGCATCTCGGGTCTGTTCGGGGAGTCATTCGTCGGGACCGACCTGACGGCAGTGTTGAGCATGGTGGGTCTGGCCCTGTTCCTCTTCGTCGGTGTCGAGTATGTGACCCCGCTGGCCTCAGAGCTCAAGGAGTCGCATCGGACCATCCCCCGGGCGATGTATATCGGAGTCACGGCGGTCGCGGCTGCCATGTTTCTCTACGGGCTGGCGGTGGCACGTCAGGTTGAGAATGTCGATCTAGGGGATGGGACTTTCATCCTCGACACGCCGCTGGCCATCCCGGCGTTCGCCGATGCCGTTTTCGGTGGATTCGGCCGGATCTGGCTCGGGATCGCGGTCCTCCTCGCATCGGCGGCAACCCTGAACACCCTGCTGGCGGGTGTCCCCAGGATCTTCTATGGAATGGCCAAGGACGGAACCCTTCCCAAGGCTTTCGGATATCTGCACCCTCGCTACAAGGAACCATGGGTCGGCATCATCCTGGTTGCAGTGATCGGAATCGTCGGGGCGATACTGCTCGATGGCGACGTCCCGTCGATCATCAACCTCATCCTGGCTGCGGTGATGGCCTGGATCTTCAGCTATCTCCTGGTCAACATCTCGGTGATCATGCTGAGACGCCGCCGGCCTGACCTGCCTCGCCCCTACAAGACGCCTTTCTATCCTCTGCCACAGGTCTTGGCCAGCGTCGGATTGCTGATAGCCGGCTGGTACATAACGCCTCCGGGTCTCAGCCGATCTGACATCTACACGCCGTTCTTCATCATGCTCGGTGTCTGCGCCCTTTACGCACTGGTGTGGACCTACGGGGTTCAGAAGACGAACCCGTGGACCCCGGTCGAGCCTGAGACGCTGATCGCCGAGGAGGGTCTCAGCGCACCGTGATAACTTCGGGGCGAAATCCCCGACTCCCACGGTCATATCAGCCGGGCCGCCTGCTGCGGTTGGTGCAGGGTGATCTGCCGGGTCACCAACTCGAACGCGCCGATGATGGCGTCTCCAGATTTGTCCCGATCGAAGGCGGCCCCACAGTCGAGGTGACCGAGCGGGTGGACAAGCGGTTCCTGGGTCATATCGAGACTGCCCGATTCGTGGTGAGGATGTCGGGCTCAGGGTCAGGGCCGGCGCGCCTGAGAATCGGGCACCGAGGTCGGTTCAAGCGGGAGGGGATAGTGGTGGAGGTGGTGTCAGGTGACGACGCGGCGCACCTGCTCGCAGACGACGTCGGCTCCGACGTGGACTTCGCCCGGGCGACCAATCCGCTCGACTTCACCCGGTTCGAAGTCGAGTGGGCTGAAGGACAGTGGATGGCGACCGTCGAACTGATGGGAGCATCGTTCGTGAGCCTGGCGCTTCCCCCGATGCGCAGCTACGTACGGCTTCATGCCGATCAACGGGACTCCCTGATCGCCAGTCTCACCGCTCTTTCATCCCTGATCACGAGCCGGGAGTGACGCGCAGCCGTCTTCAGCTACCAGGCTGTGCCGGGAACACCAGGTCGGCCAGGATCTCCTCGAACGTGAGATCGAGTGGCAGGACGAAGAATGGAGCTTGTGGCTTACGACGGCGTTTGCGAATGATGCGGAAACGCATGATCTCTCTCCTGAGTCGCGGATCGCTACTCACTATAAGCCAGGTGAGTGGTGCATCGCAACTCACTACTCGCTAGAGTGAGACTATGTCGAGAAAGTCACTGCAACACCTGGAGTGTGCCGTTGCCAACACTGTTGAGATGGTCAACGACGCCTGGACCATCCTCGTCCTGCGAGATGCTTTTCTCGGCGTGCGCCGTTTTGACGAATTCGTGAACGATCTGGGGATCGCGCGCAACGTGCTCACCGATCGTCTCGGCCGTCTCGTGGCCAACGGGATGTTGGAGACCAGGCTCTATCAGGAGCACCCACCCCGATACGAGTACCGGCTCACCGAGCAGGGCAAGGATCTTTTCGACCTGCTGATGGCACTGTGGAGCTACGGTGAGCGATGGAAGCCGCCCGCAGACCCCGCCCGGCAGAAGGTGATTCACCGCTCCTGTGGCCAGGAGGCCCGAGCCGTGGCCCACTGCGGCAACTGTGGCGAAAGGCTCACCAGACGCGATGTCCGGATCGAGCCGCCGCTCCCGGTGGTCCAGGAACGCCCGGACACGGTGGCGGCTGTGTCGTGACCAGGGCGATCGACTTCAGGACCTGCCCTCTGTGTGAGGCCACTTGCGGTCTGGAAGTAACGCACCAGGACGAGAAGGTGGTGCGGATTCGGGGAGATCGCGACGACGTCTTCAGCCATGGCTTCATCTGCCCCAAAGGCTCGACCTTGGGCAAGCTCGACGAGGACCCCGACCGTCTGCGGACTCCGTTGATCAAACGAAATGGCCGACACGAGCCGGCCTCCTGGGACGAAGCGTTCCAGCTGATCGAGTCGACGTTGGGCCCGATCATCGGCGAGCACGGGAGCGACGCGGTCGGGGTGTATCTGGGCAACCCCAACGTCCACTCGATGTCGGGCGTGCTCTACACCCGGGTCTTCCTCAAGATGTTGCGAACCAAGAGCCTGTTCAGCGCCGCCACCGTCGATCAGATGCCCAAGCATGTCTCTTCGGGCTACATGTTCGGCCACCCGGATCTGATCCCAGTCCCCGACCTCGATCGCACCTCTTATCTGTTGATGCTCGGGGCCAATCCCTACGAGTCGAATGGAAGCCTGGCGACTGCGCCCGACTGGCCCGGTCGTCTCGAGGCGATCCGGGAGCGCGGCGGCAAGGTGGTGGTGATCGACCCGAGGCGGACCAAGACGGCGCGGGCCGCCGATGAGCACGTCTTCATCCGTCCCGGGACTGATGCGCTGTTCCTCTTTGCCGTGGCAAACGTGCTCTTCGAGAAGGGACTGGTCGACCTGGGTGACCTCAACGGCAATGTGGCCGGGCTCGACGAGCTCGGAGCCGCGGTCGAGCCCTTCACACCCGAAGCCGTAGCCGGAGCCTGTGGGGTGGATGCGGGGCGGATTCGTCGACTCGCTCGTGAGCTGGCCAGCGCAGACCGGTCAGCCGTCTACGGCCGAATTGGCACCCACACCACCGAATTCGGCACGATGGCCTCGTGGATGGTCGATGTCCTCAACGTCCTCACCGGCAATCTGGACCGGGTCGGCGGCGCGATGTTCCCCCGTTCCGCTCATGAGCAGGCTCGTTCGCGAAGAGCATTCCAGGTGGGTCGCTGGGCGAGCCGGGTGCGCGCCGTCCCTGAGGTGAGAGGAGAGCTCCCCGTCTCGGTCCTGGCGGAGGAAATCCTCGAGCCGGGGTCGGGCCGGATCCGGGCCATGGTGACGATCGCCGGGAACCCGGTGTTGTCGACTCCCGACACCGATCGTTTGGATGAGGCAATGGCCGGTCTCGACTTCATGGTGGCGGTGGACATCTATCTCAACGAGACCACGCGGCATGCCGACGTGATACTCCCCGGAGTCTCGCCGCTGCGCCGCCCTCATTACGACTTTGCCTTCAACCAGCTCTCGGTCCGCAACGTGGCCAATTACTCGCCGGTGCTGTTTCCCCTACCCGAGGGCACACCAGATGAGTGGCAAGTGCTGCTGCGTTTGGGCGCGGTGATCTCGGGGCACGGAGCGGCGGCCGATCTCGACGCACTCGATGACGGTGTGTTCGGACTGATGGTGGGCTCCGCGGTGGGGGATCCGAGATCACCGATTCACGGCCGTCCCCCCGACGAGATCTTCGCCGCCACCGACGGTGGCCGGGGACCCGAGCGCATGCTCGACTTCATGGTGAGGACAGGTCCTTATGGTGAGGGCTACGGAGCCGATTCCGATGGTTTGAGTCTGAAGCGGCTCAAAGAGGCGCCTCACGGCATCGATCTCGGCCCGCTCCATCCCCGATTCCCCGAGGACCTGTGCACGGTCTCAGGAATGGTGGAACTGGCCCCGGGACCGCTGCTGGCCGACGTGGGTCGTCTCCTCGAGGCGGCCGGGCGCGAAGCCAATGACGGGTTCGTCCTGGTCGGGAGACGGCATGTTCGCTCCAACAACTCCTGGATGCACAACGTCGATGTCCTGATGACCGGCAAGGACCGCTGCACACTCGAGATCAACCCTGGCGACGCCTCGCGCCTAGGGGTGAAGTCCGGTGGCAGGGTCAAGCTGACCTCCGTGGCCGGGACCCTCACCGCGCCGGTGGAGATCACCGACGAGATCATGCCCGGCGTGGTCAGTCTTCCCCATGGCTGGGGTCACGATCTCGAGGGCTCTCAGCTGTCGGTGGCGGCGGCTCGTCCCGGTGTCAACACCAACAGGCTGTCAACCGGGGAGATGGACCCGATCTCGGGCAATGCGATTCTCAACGGGATCCCGGTTGAGGTTGTCCCTGCCTGACCCGGGTCAGACAGCGGGGCCGGATCGAAGCACGAGCTCGAACACGGTGCTCTCGGCTTCTCTCCGGTGGGTGAGGTCGCCTTCCATCGTCCTCGCCAGCTTTCGCGACACCGCGAGCCCGAGACCCAATGAGCCGGACCTGGCTCCATGGGAGAAGGGCTCGAACAGACTCTCGAGAACGTCGCCAGGCACTCCCGGACCGTCGTCGATCACCTGGATGGCAACGGTTCGCTCGTCTCGCTTGCTCTCGAGCCGTACCGACTTCCCGCCGTGAATCTGGGCGTTTCGCACCAGGTTGCGGATGATTTGACGGATGCGCAATGCATCTCCCCTCACTATCAGAGTCTCGTCGATCGCGGTGCTCACACCGTCCAGATCGACGCCTGCCAGGATCTCACCCACCGTGAGAGGTTCGTCGTCAACGTGTTGGTTCCGGGTGACGTTGAAGCTGAGGAAGTCGTCGAGGAGCGAGGCCATGTCTCCCACTTGATTGTGGATGTCCTCGGCCATCTGTCGTCGGGTTTCGTCATCCATCGTCTCCCAATCAGAGGCGAGAAGGGAGCTGAAGCCCACGACCGAAGTGAGCGGGTTGCGAAGCTCGTGAGCCACGGTGGCCATCAGCCGGTCCTTCGCTTCGATCGCCTCTGCCAGCGATCGTTCGGCTTCGCGCAGGTCGGACACGTCGAGGTCGACGATGACGATACGGGAGTAATCGGGGACACCGTCGACCACGGGCGCCTTCCAGTGGGAGCGTACGGTCACATCCCCGGCGAGCGTGGGCACGGTGTGCTCGGTGCGGAGTTCGGCGACGCCCCGAAACGGTGCGAGGAACTGGGCGACCAGGTTCTTCCTCAGATCAGGATATCGGTCGCTGGTGAAGCGGCGCACAACCAGGTCCGGCGCCTGATCGTCGATCGGAAAACCGTACAGGCGAATCCAGTCGTCGCTGGTGCCGAGTTGGCGGGGAAGCTCGAGACATGTGAGCAACTCCGACTCGTCCTCGAGCAGCTCGGCTATCGCGTCGACGGACAAACCCTGGTATCGCTCGATGATTGCGGTGTAGTCGACCACTAGAAGTGGAACCGCCGCGGCGGAGGCGAGTTGCTCGATCTCATGTTGCGATGAAGAGCTCAGGCGCAGATTCACTCCTTAGACATCGGCGTTCTGGCATAGATTCTTGACCAACCACTAAGTTGGGCCTATGGAGACATGGGACGCAATCCGGGCGCGCCGCGCCATCCGCGACTACGACACGAGACCGATCAATCCTGAGGATTTGAACCGCATTCTCGACGCCGCGCGCCGCTCGCCATCCTCCCGCAACGAGCAACGATGGGCGTTCGTCCTCATCCAAGACCCCGACCAGCTGCAGCGTATCTCCCAGGTGTGGCGCGGCGCCGGTCACATCGCCAAGGCCCCCGCGGCGGTGGGTCTGGTCGCTCCGGTCAGCGACGATCCCCGTGTCATCGGATCGATCAACTACGACCTGGGACAGGTGGCGATGGCGATGATGGTCACTGCCGCCGACCTCGGGATCGGAAGCAGGACAGCCTCGGTGCACGACTACGCGCTCGCAAGCGAGATCCTCGGTATTCCCGGTGACCTGCGGTTGGCATGGCTTCTGGGCTTGGGTTATCCCGCCGATCGCCCGCTGAAGCCGATCGAGAGACCGGACCGTCGGTCGTTCGACGAGGTGGTCCATCACGACCGCTGGTAGCCAAGCCACGGGCGAAGTGACACGTCCCACGGAGATCTCCACTCTCTCTCTGTCGAGCGAAGGCCCTCTCGACCTCAGAGCCAGCCTGCGCCCGCTCCATGGCACCTTCGCTCCCGACGGGTGGTGGTTGCCGGCCCGCACCCCGGAGGGGCCGGCCTCGCTCCGCATCAGGCGGACGCGGGAAGAGCTGGTGGGTGAGGCGTGGGGAGATGGAGCGTCATGGCTGCTGCACCGTCTGGCGGCAATCAGTGGCCTGAACGATGATCCGAGCTCGTTTCACACCGAGCATCCGGTGGTCGGGCAGCTTCATCGGGGGCATCCAGGCTTGAGGTTCGGCCGAACCGGGCTCGTGTTCGACGCCTTGGTGCGGGGAATCGTTGGTCAAAAGGTCACCGGACAGGAGGCTCACGCAGCGATGCGCGGGCTCACCGAGCTCTTCGGAAACCCGGCTCCGGGGCCGTTGCCCGGTCTCCGGTTGCCACCGGATCCAGAGCGGATGGCCGAGGCGCCCTATTGGGATTACCACGAACTGCATCTGGAGAGGAGAAGGGCAGAAACCCTGAGGCGGGTGGCGGCGTTGGCGGTGAGGATCAACGCTCTTGATGGCGTGACGTCGAAGGAGGCGGAGTCCTTGCTGGTCGCCATTCCCGGGGTTGGCCCGTGGACGGTATCCAAGACCCTGTCCCGATCCCATGGAGACGCCGATCAAGTCGATGTCGGAGACTTCCACCTCAAGCACATGGTCGTCTATCACCTCACGGGCAGGCCTCGCGGATCCGATGAGGAGATGCTCGAGCTGCTCGAGCCGTTTCGGCCTCACCGGGGACGGGTCGCCCGACTCATCCACACCCTCGGGCACGAGCCAAAGTTCGGGCCACGGGCCACCCCGCGTGACATCACCCGGATGTGACCGATCTCGGAACGGACCAACATCCGTCGTCCACATCTACCCTCGAATCGATGATCACCTACCGCACCGGCAACGACATCGATCTCGACGAGATGATCGAGGTCTACATCGACTCCACTCTCGGCGAGCGGCGCCCGGTGGATGACCGGGACCGGATGCGCGCCATGCTCGAACAAGCCAATCTGGTGATCACCGCCTGGGATGGTGAGACCATGGTTGGGATATCCCGCTCGGTGACCGACTGGGTGTTCTGCACCTATCTCTCCGATTTGGCAGTGCGAGCTGCCTACCAGGGCCAGGGGATCGGCAAACAGCTGATACAACTCACCCGGGAAGCCACGCCGCAAGCCCTGCTCACCCTGTTGTCAGCGCCCAAGGCCGTCGATTACTACCCCAAGATCGGTATGACCCGGCACCCCAGCGCCTGGGTGCTCTGGCCCGGCGAGAAGCCGCACTAGCGCTAGTGCGCTAGCGCTCCAGCCAGGTGATGATCAGATCGCCGACAAGGTCCGGGTCCTGCAATTCGTTGTGGCTTGCCCCGGTAACTGTCTCGACCAACGCCTCCGATCCCGCCGCGGTGAGGGCATCGGCGAAGTCGGTGGCGAAGCTGAGATCGACGAGCACATCCTCTTCGCCATGGAGCAACAGGCTCGACAGGCCCGGATTGTTCCCGGCTTGACGTAGCGGGTTGCCTGCCTGCCACACGTCGGGAATCTCGGTGGGGCCGGCACCGAAGAACGGGAGCAACAGCGGCCCGAGTCGCGCCACGTCATAGGGCCCGGCGAGACCGACCAGCCGATCCGGGACCACGGGCTTCTCGAGGGGGCAGTCGCCGCCGTACGAATTGTTGTCCAGTGCGACCAGGGCAGATAGGTGGGCGCCCGCCGAGTGCCCGATGGCGACAACCGTGCCATCACCATCGGGATGGGCAGCCGCATACCTGACCGCGCAAGCCACGTCGTCTACCGCGGCCGGATAACCGACGCGGTTGATGGAGAGGGTGTAGGCGGTGTTGACCGTGAGATATCCCTCGGCGGTCAGGAACCGGGCCAACGCGCTCATCAGCAACGGTGAACCGCCAACCCAACCACCGCCGTGGACCAGGACTGCGGCCGGGAACGGTCCCTCTCCGTCGGGAACCAGCACTTCGAGATCGACAACGGGCAGATCCGCCGTCGATGTGACCGGTTCGGTGGTGGTGGTGGTGGTCGTCGAGCTGCTGGGGATCGTGGTCGACGTCGTTGCCTCGACGGTCGTGGCCATGGTGGTGGGGTTCGATGTCGACCCGGGAGACGCCGAGCAGGAAACCGCGGTCAGCGCCGTCAACACGGCCGCGGTGGTCAGACGAGAAGCGAGGCCGCGTCCTGATCCACGTACCACTCGACCACCGCATCCCCCTCACCGAGATGCCCGGCCGGGGTCTTCTGCTCGAAGCTCTCTTTGAGGGCGACTGCTTTGTTGGCTCCAACGACGACGACCATCAGCAGTCTTGCGCTCCACAGCAAGGGGAAGGTCGCCGTGACCCGGTCTTCTCCCAACTGAGGGACCTGGTTCGCCACGTACCACCGCTGTCGTTCGCCGACAGCCGTGGTTTGCGGGAACAACGACGCGGTGTGCCCGTCCTCACCCATGCCCAGCATCACCAGGTCAGGTGGACCCTGTCCATGGATCGACCGAAGCTGTGCTTCGTAGTGTGCCGCCGAGTCCTCAGGCATCATCGATTCACTCCACTTCGGACGATGAAACACTCCGTCGACATGATCGAGGATCGCCAACGCTGCCATTTGCCCGTTGGAGCGCTCGTGGTCGGGTGGAACCCACCTTTCGTCAGAGAGCCAGCTGTCGACATTGGCCCATCCCGAAGCTTTCCCCCGCAGCGACTTGTAGGTGGCCTCGGGAGTGGTTCCCCCGGCGAGACCTAAAGAGAACCGAGTCTGTGCAGAGGAGATCAGCGCTGCTACGCGTCCCGAGGCTGCATCGGCCACCGCTTGCGGGCTGTCATGCACCAGCAACTCCATGGGCTCACGGTAGTTTGGATTCATGGCCGAGCCGACCACCATCGAGTTCCCCCAAGGCATGGTGTCGGGGCGTCTGGCCGGGTCGGGGCCGAACGGGATCCTCCTCGCCCACGGTGCCGGCACCGACCAGGACCATCCGTTCGTGGCGGGCCTCCGTGACTCCCTGGCCGAGGCAGGACACACGGTCATGACCTTCAACTACTCCTACACCGAGCGGGGTTCGAAACGTCCTGACCGAACCGAGAGACTCGTCGAGGTGCACCGAGCCGCAGCCGATCTCCTGCGAGAAAGGGTCGATCATCTGTTCTTGGCCGGTAGATCGATGGGGGGGCGGATGGCCACGTATCTCGTGGCGGAGGGCTATCCCGCCACGGGAGTGGTCCTGTATGCGTATCCGCTTCACCCGGCCGGGAAGGAGGACAGGCTGAGAGTGGCCCATTTCGCCGATGTCTCGGTTCCTTTGCTCTTCTTCCAGGGCACTCGTGACGCCCTGAGCCGGATGGAGCTCTTTGACCGCCACATCCGGACTCTGCCCCAAGCCTCGGTTCAGATCCTGGAGGGGGCGACTCACGCCTTCCGTGGTGCTGGTTGGACATCGGAGAGGATGATCGAACGGCTCACTGCCGACACCGCGAGCTGGGTCGAGGCCATCTCGTCTGGCAGAACCATCGGTTAGGGACCATAATTGGCGTTTCACCCACCTCCCCAAGGAGTCGTTTTCGATGTCGCAAGTCAGTCTGCGCGCCGAGGCGGGCCGTCCTACCGGCTCGCGTGAGTCGCGTCGTCTTCGCAAGACGGGCCGGGTGCCCGCCATCGTCTACGGAAAGGGCATCGACCCGATCAGTGTCGCCGTCGACGCGCACGATCTCCACATGGCGCTGCACACCGAAGCCGGCACCAACGCATTGATCAATCTCGAGATCGCGGATCGCGATGTCGTCCTCACCATGGCCCGCATCATCGAGCGGCACCCTTTCCGCAACGAGTATCGCCATGTGGACTTTGTCACTGTCTCTCTCGACGAGACGATTCAGGCAGAGGTGGCCATCCATTTCGAGGGAACACCTGCAGGTGTCATCGAGGGCGGTGTCTTCTCGCCACAGCGAACTCATGTGATTGTCGAGACACTGGCGACCACCATCCCTTCTTTCATCGAGCTCGATGTCTCCGGTGTCGAGATCGGCGAGTCTCTGCGAATCGCGGACCTGCCGGTGCTGGAAGGCGTCACCTACACCGAAGACCTCGAAGGCGTCGTGATGAGCGTCACTACGCCGGCCGCCGAGATCGAGGAGCCGGAAGAGGAGCTGGAAGGCGAGGAGCTCGAGGGTGCCGAAGAGCTCGCCGAGGGTGAGGAGCCGGATGGCCAGGCTGAAGAAGCTGCTGCAGAAGAAGGCGGGAGCGAGTCGGGGGAGTAACCCGACCCGGGCCGTGATCGGTCTGCGCAACCCGGGGAGCGACTACGAGGGAACCCGTCACAACTCTGGCTACGAGGTGCTGGCTCGCGTCCTGCTGCGGGCCGGGCTGGACCTAGGCCGCGGCCCCTCCCGGGTCCGGGCCCAAGTGACCCAGACCGGCGTGGGCGACGACCGTGTCCTCTACGCAGTTCCCATGACCTTCATGAATCATTCGGGCCAGTCGGTGCGAGCCCTGACCGATTATTTCGGTCTGTCCCCGGAGAACGTGCTCGTTGTCCACGATGACATCGATTTGCCTTTCGGGCGGCTCCGGCTCCAGGTGGGTGGTGGCAGTGGGGGCAACAATGGGGTGCGCTCGATCGAGACTGCCCTGGGCACCAAGGAGTTCAGCCGGCTGAAGCTAGGTGTGGGGCGCCCTCCCGGTCAGATGGACCCCGCAGACTTCGTCCTGAGGCCATTCACCAAGGCGGAGCTCCCCGAGGTCGACCTGATGATCGAAGATGCGGCCGACGTCGTCGAACTCTGGCCCTCCGACCCGATCAAGGCACAGGAGATGGCGGCCCGACGGGGGCGTTAGCCTCTTACCCGAGAAGACCTCCGACGACGGGTAGAGGTGGGTATCGGTGACCGGTCAGGACGCTGCAGCCACAGACAGACGGCGGAAACGGTTCGCCGATCTCCACGAGAGCGAGTGCTTTGTGATGCCCAACGCATGGGACGTCGGATCGGCCCGGGTCCTCGCCTCCCTCGGCTTCGAGGCGATCGCCACCACTAGCGCGGGGCACGCCGCGTCCCTGGGCCGGATGGACCAGCAGGTCACCTTCGACGATCTCCTCGACCACGTCCGCCTCCTGGTTGCGGCGGTCGACCTCCCGGTGAGTGTCGACGCCGAGCGTTGTTTTGCCGAGGACGCCGGCGGGGTGGCGGACAGTGTCGGGCGGATCGCAGAGACCGGCGCCGCCGGACTCTCGATCGAGGACTACGACCCGCACACGGGCATCGATCCGGTCGAGGTGGCCGCGGAGCGGGTAGCCGCCGCCGCAGAGGTCGCCAGGTCGGCCGGGATGACCCTGACCGCCCGTGCCGAGAACCACTTGTACGGGATCGACGACATCGACGACACCATCGCACGGCTCTCTGCCTACAGAAACGCAGGGGCCGACGTGGTGTACGCCCCCTGGCTGGTCGACCTCGGCGGCATCCGCAGGGTGGTTGACGAGACCGGCGCCCCGGTCAACGTGCTGGCGAGGCCGGACACGCCCGAGGTTGCCCAACTGCGGGAAGCGGGAGTCAGGCGCATCTCGACCGGTGGCGCCCTGGCCATGGCCGCATATGGAGCCCTGGCGACGGCGGCGAGGGAGCTTCTCGAAGCAGGCACAACGACCTACATGGAGGGCGCCCTTTCCCTCGAAGACCGCCACGCCGCCTTCGACGGGTGAGCGCCAGACATGCCCGAGCTCGTAGGCGCACTCGACCAGGGGACGACCTCGACCAGGTTCATGATCTTCGACGGGGCAGGCGAAGTGGTGGCGGTCGACCAGAGAGAGCACCGTCAGATATTCCCCAGACCGGGTTGGGTGGAGCACGATCCCATCGAGATCTGGTCGATGACGACCTCGGTCATCGAGGGTGCCTTGAGCCGGGCCTGGCTCCAAGCCTCGGATCTGGTCGCCGTTGGCGTGACCAACCAGAGGGAGACCACCGTCATCTGGGACCGCGAGACGGGTGAGCCGGTTTACAACGCAGTCGTCTGGCAGGACACCCGCACCGCGGAGTTGTGCGTCGCTCTCGGTGGCGATGAGGGCCCTGATCGGTTCCGCGCCAAGACCGGTCTTCCCCTGGCAACTTACTTCGCCGGCCCCAAGGCGCGTCAGCTTCTGGACGATCTCGACCTGACTCAGCGCGCTGAGCGGGGAGAGCTGGCTTTCGGCACCATCGACTCCTGGATTGCCTGGAACCTGACCGGCGGGGTGAACGGCGGCCGTCACGTGACCGATGCGACCAACGCCTCGCGCACGCTGTTGATGGACCTGGCCACCGGCACCTGGGACGCCGACCTGGCAATGGAGATCGGCGTTCCGACCGCCATTCTCCCCGAGATCGTCCCGTCGATCGGGCTCGACCTCGAATGCGTCGGGCCCCTGGCCGGGATCCGGCTGGCCGCCATCCTTGGAGACCAGCAGGCTGCCCTCTTCGGGCAGGCCTGCTTCACGCCCGGGGAGGCCAAGAACACATACGGAACCGGGAACTTCATGCTTCTGAACACCGGGGAGACGCCGGTCACCTCCGAGGCCGGTCTCCTGACCACGGTCGCCTACCGGTGGGGCAGTGAGCCGACGGTCTTCGCTCTCGAGGGATCGGTAGCCGTCACCGGCTCCTTGGTGCAATGGCTGCGGGACAACCTCGGGCTGTTCGAGGACGCATCTGAGGTCGAGCCTCTGGCCCGTTCGGTGGAGGACAATGGCGACGTCTACTTCGTTCCCGCCTTCTCCGGGTTGTTCGCCCCCCACTGGCGACCGGACGCCCGCGGTGTCATCACCGGCCTCACCCGCTTCGCCAACCGCGGCCACCTTGCCCGGGCCGCCCTCGAATCGACTGCTTTCCAGACCCGCGACGTGCTCGATGCAATGGTCGCCGACTCGGGGGTGGACCTCAAGGAGTTGCGGGTCGACGGTGGGATGACCGTCAACGATCTCCTGATGCAGTTCCAGGCCGACATTCTCGGTGTGGACGTGGTCCGGCCCAAAGTGGCCGAGACCACCGCCCTCGGAGCCGCCTACGGTGCCGGCCTCGCCACCGGGCTCTGGTCTGGCCTCGATGAGATCGCCGACCTCTGGGCCGAGGACGCTCGATGGTCGCCGGCAATGGGGGAGCACGAGCGGGAAAGGTTGCACCACCGCTGGGAGCAAGCTGTGCAACGATCGCTCGGCTGGGTGTGATTCGGAGCGGTAGCGCCGGTCTGGTGGAATGAGCCCATGTTCGAAGGGTTTGCTCTGGAGACGTTCGAGGTCGACGAGGTCCGGATCCGCGCCAGGGTCGGGGGCGACGGGCCTCCGCTCCTCTTGTTGCACGGCAATCCGCAGACCCATGTCATGTGGCACAAAGTCGCTCCGACCTTGGCGGAGCACTTCACCGTGGTAGCGCCGGACTTGCGCGGCTACGGGATGAGCTCCAAACCACCGTCGACCCCGGACCACACCGCCTACTCGAAGCGAATCATGGCCAACGACCAACTAGGCATCATGGGCCAGCTCGGGCACGAGCGGTTCTTCGTCGCCGGTCACGACCGTGGCGGTCGCGTGGGTTACCGCCTGGCCCTCGACCATCCCGAAACGGTGGCAAGGTTGGCGGTGCTCGACATCATCCCGACCAGCGAAGCCTTCGAACGGGGCGGCCGTGAATTTGGACTCACTCTCTACCACTGGTTCTTCCTGGCTCAGCCCGCGCCCCTGCCGGAGAAGCTGATCGGGTCCGATCCCGATTGGTTCTGGCGCTGGCACACCACCCGGGGGCCGGACACCGACTTCTTCGACCCGGATGCGGTTGCCGACTATCTCACTTGCTTCCGCGACCCGGAGACCATCCGCGGCATCTGCGAGGACTATCGCGCCGGGGCCACCGTCGATTTCGACGACGATCTCGTCGACAAACAGGAGGGAACAAAGATCGAGTGCCCGGTGCTGGTGCTTTGGGGCGAGAAATCCAAGCCGGCATCCTGGTATGACCCGCTTGCCGTATGGAGCGAGTGGGCCGGTGATGTGCGCGGAACCGGGTTGCCTTGCGGTCATTATCTCCCCGAAGAGGCTCCAGACCAGACCGTGGCCGAGCTGGTGAGCTTCTTTTCTGCCTGACCCCGTGATTGGCAGGGTTCGACAGGCCTGCCGATAAGATCGAAATCTGAGCCGAGGAGGATCGTATCTCAACGCCCGACATCCTGGCTTTTTCAAGGATTCTGCTGGTGCCGCTCATAATGGCGTTCACCCGATCGGATCGGATCGAGAACGCCCTATTCATCGCTGCCGCCCTGTTCGCGGTGGCGGCCTTCACCGATTTCCTCGATGGTTATGTGGCCCGTAGGACCAGCGGCGGCACTCTCCTTGGTGCCTTTCTCGATACCACCGCAGACAAGATCCTGATCACCGGCACGCTTCTCGCCCTGGTCTCCATCGATCACGTGTCGATCTGGCCCGCCGCGATAATCATCTTCCGGGAGTTCGCCGTTATGGCGTTGCGGGGCCTGGTGGCCGCCCAGGGCGGGCTGATCGGACCTTCCACCTGGGGGAAAATCAAGTTCGGCACCCAGTTCCTGGCGATCTTCCTCGCCTTTGTCCGTCTTCCCGAACGGTGGGGTCCCTGGTACCTCGACCAGTGGGTCATGCTGATCGCAGTCATCGCCACCGTGGGCTCGGCGTGGGGCTACCTCTCCGCCTTCTGGCACACGGTTCGCTCCGAGCCCACTCATACCCGGACGTGAGAGTCGCCGTCACCGGCGGCAGTGGGGTGGTGGGACGGCCCCTGGTCCGGACGCTGGTTGAGGAGGGCCACGAGGTGGTGGCTCTTGCCCGGTCAGACGGCGCCGCGGCGACGATCGAAGGGGAGGGGGCACGGGTGGTGGTCGGCGACATTCTGGACCGGGTAACACTGGGCTCGCTGGTCGCCGGGGCGGACCGGGTCTTTCATGTGGCCGGCGTCAATGAGATGTGCCCCAAGGACCCGGCGCACATGGACCGGGTCAACATCGAAGGAACCGCCAACGTGCTCGCAGCTTGCCAGGTCGCGAGAGTGGGGCGCCTGATCCACACCTCTTCGGCTGCGGCCATCGGAGAGAGGCAAGGGTCGGTCGGGACCGAGATCAGCCCGCACCGTGGCGGCTACCTGTCGCGCTACGAAAGGTCTAAGCACCAGGCCGAACAGCTGGTGTTGGCCGAGGCCGGAGCTCTCGATGTCGTGGTGGTAAACCCCTCCTCGGTGCAAGGCCCGGGCCGGGCCACCGGCACCGGAAAGCTGCTCCTCGACGTGCTCAACGGGCAGCTTCCTTTCCTGGTCGACACCACCGTCTCGATCGTGGACATCGACGATTGCACACGGGGCCATCTTCTGGCGGCAAGCCACGGAGTGACCGGACAGCGGTACATCCTCAGTGGCGCCAGCGTCGGCATCATCGAGGCGGTGGCACTGCTCTCCGAGGTCACCGGGCGGACGTTGCGACCCAGTTACCTCCCGGACTGGGCAGCGGCGGCCGGAGCAGGGGTCGTCGAGTTCGGATCCAGGGCGTTGGGCCGTCGACCGAAGCTGTGCCGGGAGATGGTGAGGGTGATGCGGGCGGGCCACGTCTACGACGGGAGCCGGGCGACAAGGGAACTTGGTCTCCAATACCGACCTCTCGAGCTGACCATCCGCCGGACCGTTGAGTGGTTCGAGACCGAGGGGTTGTTGACCACTTAACCTGAGGTCCGTTGGCCGTCGGCATCGGTACCATCGCCCGTCTCGATGGTTGCCCCTCTCGCACCTCTTCTGGCCGGGTGGCGGTCCGCGCCTCTACCTGATCTCCACGGCACCTGGTCGGTGGCGGTGGGTGGACGCGCCTTCGCCATCGCAGGTCTTGCCAGTCAGCTCGAGTCGACCCTGCTCGTCCTCGTCCCGGGTGAGCGGGATGCCGAAGAGCTCGCCGACGATCTCTCGCTGTTCATTGACGGGGTGGTGCTCGCCCCGGCATGGGAGACACTCCCTTTCGAGCATGTCTCGCCCAACGTCGCCACGATGGCCCATCGTGCCCAGGCTCGTCATGCCCTGGATGTGGGTGGGTCGGTGGTGGTCGTGGCGAGTGTTCGCAGTGCCATTCAACGACTCAGCCCATCACCACATCAGCCCCTTGTTCTCGAAACAGGGGACGAGGTGAGCCTGGACCTCCTCGCCCGGGATCTGGCCGACCTCGGTTACGCCAGAACCGATCGGGTGGAGGCCAGAGGCGAGTTCGCGATCAGGGGCGGAATCGTCGACGTATACCCCGCCCATCTCGAGACGCCGGTTCGTCTCGACTTCTGGGGTGACCGTCTCGATGAGATCCGAACGTTCGCGGTTGGAACCCAGCGCTCGGAGGAGAAGGTGCCACGGCTGGTCGCCTTCCCGGCGAGGGAGGTGAGGCCGGATTCGAGCATGCAGGAACGTGCGACGCGGTTGGTACGTGACGAGCCGTGGGGGTCGTCCACCTGGGATCGGATCGCCCAGGGCCATCTCTTCTCAGGAATCGAGTCGTGGTTGCCATGGCTGGCCGAGCCGGCTTCGCTGATCGACGCCCTCCCGACCGGGGCTGATCTGATCCTGATCGAGCCGAGCCGGGCCTTCGACCGGGCACGTGACCTGGTCAAGGAGGAGTCGGAGTTGGCCGCCGCCTTGGCCCCCACCTGGGGGGACCAAGCACCCGAGGCCGGGGCCCATCCCGCCCTGTTTCTCGACCTGGAGCAGAGTCTCTCAGGACGGCCCTATCTCGCCCTGCCCTCCACCCCCACCGGGCCCGGCGACCCGGTTCTCGAGTTGACCGGGCTCGATGCGGTGCCCGGTGACCCGCGGTCGGTGGCCGATGGACTGCGTCGGCTTCTGTCCCGGGGCTTGAACACCGTCGTTGCCTTGGACGGCGAGGCGGCCGCCGACCGTGTGGCGCGGGCGCTGGCCGAGCAGGGTTTGGTCCTCGACCGGTTGGAGTCGCTGGTCAACCCGAGGTCGGCGATTGTCCCGATGGGCATCCACCGGGGCTTTGTCGCCACCGGGCTGGGAGTGGCCGTCCTCGGTGAGCAAGAGATAGCCGGGCGGCGCCGTGCCCACAGGAAGATCGGGAGGGCGCGCACCGTGGCCGCGCCCCAGTATCGCGACTTGAGCGAAGGCGATTACGTCGTCCATCATCAACACGGGATCGGCCGTTTTGAGGGCCTCGTCTCACGGACCATGGCCGGTATCGAACGCGACTACCTGGTGATCGGATATGCCGGTGAGGACCGGCTCTATGTTCCGGTGGATCAGCTGGCGGCAGTCCGCCGCTATACCGGGGGGGAAGCGCCCCGGATTTCGCGAATGGGGGGCAAGGACTGGTCGGAGCAGCGAAGCAGGGTTCGCACCGCAGTGGCCGCCGTAGCCCAACAGGTGGTGGAGTTGCACCGTCAACGGGCCGCGGCCACGGGCCACGCCTACGACATCGACACCCCATGGCAGCTGGAGATGGAAGGGGCGTTCCCCTATGAGGAGACTCACGACCAGATGCAGGCCATCGTCGAGGTCAAGGCCGACATGGAGACAGATCGGCCGATGGACCGGCTGGTGTTCGGTGACGTCGGGTACGGGAAGACCGAAGTCGCCATCCGCGCCGTGTTCAAAGCGGTCCAGGCGGGCAAACAGGCGGCAATACTGGTCCCGACGACATTGCTGGCCCAACAGCACCATCAGACCTTCGTCGCGCGATTCGAGAGCTACCCGGTGCGGGTGGAGGCATTGTCCCGCTTCCTGTCTTCCAAGCAGCAGCGAGCCGTCGTCGCCGGCCTGGCTTCGGGAGAGGTCGACGTGGTCATCGGAACCCACCGTCTCTTGTCCGACGACATCCATTTCAAGGCTCTCGGATTGCTCGTCATCGACGAGGAGCAACGCTTCGGGGTGTCGGCCAAGGACGCCATCAAGAGGCTCAAAGTCGGAGTGGATGTGCTGACACTCACCGCCACCCCGATACCGCGCACGCTGGAGATGGCACTCACCGGGATCCGTGAGGTCTCCCACATCAGGACGCCGCCTGAGGACCGCCATCCGATCCTCACCTACGTCGGAGCGTATGACGACCAGGCGGTGTCTGCCGCCATCCGTCGCGAGCTACTACGCGAGGGCCAGGTGTTCTATGTCCACAATCGGGTGCAGTCGATCGATCGGGCGGTGGCTCGCCTCCAGGAGCTGGTCCCGGACGCAAGCTATGTGGTCGCTCACGGCCAGATGTCGGAGGGACAACTGGAGCAGGTCATGATCGACTTCTGGAATGGCGAGTACGACGTGATGGTGGCGACGACCATCATCGAGTCCGGCCTCGACCTGCCCAAGGTCAACACCCTGATCGTCGAGCGAGCCGATCTGCTCGGACTGGCGCAGCTCTATCAACTTCGGGGGAGGGTGGGCAGGTCCGACCAACGGGCATACGCCTATCTGTTCCATCCGGTCGACCAGTCGTTGAGCGAAGACGCCCATCGTCGTCTGGAGGCTATAGGCGAGGCGACCGACCTCGGTTCTGGTTTCCAGCTCGCATTGCGCGACCTCGAAATCCGGGGCGCGGGCTCGATCCTGGGTGAGGTGCAGAGCGGGCATATCGCCGCCGTCGGCTTCGATCTCTATGCCGAGCTCGTGGCGGAAGCGGTGTCAGAGCTGGAGGGTCGGGAGCCGGCATTGCCGGCTGCCCGGGAGGTGCGCATCGACCTCCCGGTGGATGCGCACCTGCCCGATTCGTACGTCACCGACCAGGAGCTGAGACTGGAGGCATACCGTCGTCTCGCCACCACGACGACGGACGAGGAAGTCAACGACGTCGCAGCCGAATGGGTCGACCGTTTTGGGCCGATGCCGGTGGCAGCGGAGGCGCTGGTATCGCTCGCCCGGCTGCGAGTGGAGGCACTGCGGGTGGGTCTCGATGAGATCGTCCAGCTCAGGCACGAGGTGAGGTTGGGGCCGGTCGATCTCAAGCCTTCCCAGGAGGTGCGATTGCGCCGGCTGCAGCCGCGGTCGATCCTCCAAGCCACGCAAGGCGTGATCTACCTACCCGCCCCCAAGGACCTGGTGTCGGGTTTGATCGGGTTCATCCGCCAGATGTGGGAGGCGCAGGAAACCGCCTGATCCGCCTACGGATTGCTGTCTGAACGCTCTACGATTCTCACGTTCCCCTTTCCAGTTAAGGAATCCCTCTTGAAGAAGCTCGTATCACTCCTGATTCTGGCCGCGCTCGTACTTGCTGCTTGTGGCGGCGGGTCCAATGCTGCCGCCGCCACCGTCGACGGCGAGGACATCACCGTCGGCGAGGTCGAAGCCATGATCGACCCGGGCGACGAGTCCACGATCACCAAGGAGACGTTCGCCCAGTTTCTCGGATTCGCCATCCAGCAGGTGGTTGTGACGACAGCGGCGGAAGCGGAGTTCGGGATCGTCATATCTGAAGCCGACATCGACGCCGAAGCCGACGCGATCTTTCAGGAAGCCAACGTGGAGGGCCTGAGTCGGGAGGAGTTTCTGGCCGACAGCGGGGTGACCGAGGAGCTTCTCCGTCGGGTCGCCCACCAGCAGGTGCTGGACAACCGGGTCAGGGAGGCCTTCACCGAGAGCACCGACGCACCAACCCAGGAACAGATCGATGAGACGCTGGCCGAAGCCGAGTCGCTCTATTGCGCTTCGCACATTCTGGTGGCCACCGAGGACGAGGCCAACGACGTCCTCGATCGTCTGGACAGCGGGGAGGAATTCGCCGATCTCGCCGCCGAGTTGTCGACCGACACCGGCAGCGGGCTGCAAGGAGGATCACTTGGCTGCTCGGCGGCAGACGTGTATGTCACCGAGTTTGCCGAAGCTCTGGAAGCGGCCGAGGTGGGGGTGCCTTCGATGCCGGTCGAGAGTGAGTTCGGTTTCCACATCATCCTTCTCGGTGAGGATGAGATTCCCACCGAGGAGGAGGTCATCGAGCAATTGCAGAGCGTGACCATCGGCACCGCAACCAACGACTGGTTCCTGCAGCAGGTCGAGAGCGCCGTGATCACCGTGCCCGAGCGCTATGGCACCTGGCAGGCGAGCCCCGTTCCACAGGTAGTGCCTCCGACCGAGTGATAACAGTCATCGGACTTGGTCCCGGCGACTTCGACCGGATCCCGGAGACAATTCGTTCCATCATCCTCGATCCGGGACGGACGGTAATTCTCCGCACCATCGACCATCCCGCCGCCGAGCAGCTCGCCGGCATGCGGGAGGTTGCCGCCTGTGATGATCTATATGCGAGCTCAGAGACGTTTGAGGAGGTCTACTCCGCCATCGCCGACCGGGTGCTGACTGCTGGTTTGGCCGGCCCGGTGGTCTATGCAGTGCCCGGAAGCCCCCTGGTCGGCGAGTTCGCGGTGAGGCACCTGTTGTCGTCGAGCACTGACATCGAGTTGATCCCGGCCGAGTCGTTCGTCGACGCAATTCTCGCCGAGACCGGTTACGACCCACTCGATCGTGGCTTGCAGATCCTCAACGGTCATCAACTGCCCGACCCCATGGTGCTGGACAAGCCGACAATCGTGGCGCACCTCGATCGACCCGAGATCATGGCCGAGGCGGCGGCTCAGATCGCCCGTGTGCTGCCCGGCGAGGCGACCGTCACCGTGTTTGCCGGGGTGGGCTCGGCCGATGCGCTCAGGGTCGACTCGTCTCCCGACCAAGTCGATTCGAGTCTGGCCGGATTCCGTACCTCGATCTACATCGACTCGGAGCCAGGCGGCCTGGTCGGAGCGGTGCGAACCATGAGAGTCCTTCGCGATGAGTGCCCCTGGGATCGTGAGCAGACGCATCAGACTCTGGTCAAGTACCTGATCGAGGAGTCCTACGAGCTGATCGACGCGGTAAGCCGGCTTCCCGACCACGAGCCGGATTGGGTCCGATACGCCGAGGTCGAGGACGAGCTGGGCGACGTCCTGCTCTCAGTGTTGTTCCATGCTGCCATTGCCCGCGAGCGCGGGGCGTTCGACATCGACGACGCGGCCGAGGTCATGAGGCAGAAACTGGTTCGGCGTCATCCGCATGTGTTCGGGGATGTCGAGGCCGACTCGGCGACCGAGGTCAAGCGGAACTGGGACCAGATCAAGGACGATGAGAGGGGCCAGGCGAGAGAGTCGATCATGGACGGGGTGCCGAGAGATATGCCAGCCATTCACCGTGCCTCGAAGGTCCAAAATCGAGCAGCCAAGGTAGGCTTCGACTGGCCCCATACTGCCGATGTTCTGCCCAAGATCCGCGAGGAGCTCGACGAGATGGAAGCAGACCTCGACGATCCGGAGCGGGCCGAGTCCGAGCTCGGCGACGTGTTGTTCTCGGTGATCAATCTCGCCCGGCATCTGGGACTGGACGGCGAGGTAGCGCTGCGTCGGGCGATCGACCGGTTCGAGACCAGATTCCGCGCCATGGAGGCGGCCGGCCCGATCGAGGGAATGACCCTCGGCGAGCTCAACCAGCGTTGGGAGCGGGCCAAGGACGAGAGCTAATCGCCTGGCTGTCGCGCCGCTGCTGGTAGTTTGGCGGTCCAGCCGTACCGGGGATTCGACCAGCAATGACTGATTCAAGGATCGAGCGCATCGTCGCTCGCCAGGTTCTCGACTCCAGAGGAAACCCCACAGTCGAGGCCGAGGTGTTCACCACCGAGAATGCTTTCGGGCGAGCCATCGTGCCCTCCGGCGCCTCCACCGGTGCCCTCGAGGCGGTCGAGCTCAGAGACGGTGGCACCCGGTTCCGGGGCAAGGGCGTGACCCAGGCTTTGTCCAACATCAGGGACCAGATCGCACCTGCTCTGATTGGCGTCGACCCCACCCGTCAGGAGCACATCGACCAGGTGATGATCGACATCGACGGGACCCCCAACAAGGCCAACCTGGGTGCGAACGCCATCCTCGCGGTCTCTCTCGCCGTGGCGCGGGCGGCCTCAGCCACCGTGGGGCTACCTCTCTACCGCTATCTCGGTGGCCCGGCGGCCCAGCTCTTGCCCGTCCCTTGTCTCAACGTCCTCAACGGAGGGGCCCATGCCGCCAACTCCGTGGACATCCAGGAGTTCATGATCGTGCCCGCCGGGCTTCCCTCGTTCTCCGAGGCGCTGCGCGCCGGGGTCGAGGTCTATCACTCGCTGAAGAAGGTGCTGGCCGACCGGGGCCTGGCCACCAACGTGGGCGACGAGGGAGGTTTCGCCCCTGATCTTCCCAGCAACGAGTCGGCCCTGGAACTGTTGGTCGAGGCAATAAAGGCTTCCGGCTACAAGCCCGGTGACGAGATCGCGCTGGCGCTCGACGTGGCAGCATCCGAGATCCACCGGGACGGCCGTTACCACCTGGAGGGGAACGAACTGACCTCGGTCGAGCTCGTCGACTACCTCACCGATCTCGTCGAGCGCTATCCACTGGTTTCGGTTGAGGACGGAATGGACGAGGCCGACTGGCAGGGGTGGATCGACTTGACCACCCGCGTCGGCGATCGGGTCCAGCTTGTCGGTGACGATGTTTTCGTCACCAACGAGGAGATCCTGCGCCGGGGTATCTCCGAAGGTGCGGCCAACGCCATCTTGATCAAGGTGAACCAGATCGGCTCGGTTTCCGAGACCCTGCATACGATGAGCACGGCGAGAGCCGCCTCCTTCGGGATGATGATCAGCCACCGGTCGGGTGAGACCGAGGACAGCTTCATCTCTCACCTCGCGGTGGCAACCAACGCCGGTCAGATCAAATCAGGTGCCCCAGCCCGTGGCGAGCGCACCGCCAAGTACAACCAGTTGCTGAGGATCGAAGAGTCGCTCGGCAACGAAGCTCGCTTCGCTGGGTGGGGCACTTTCCGGAGACCGTCATGACCCTGCTCCGACGTCCCGGCATTGCCCTCGTCACCCTGCTCTTTCTCTTGCTCGGAGCGGCCTTCCTCACGCAGGTCGTCCCCTATCGCCAGATCATCGAGGCGCAGCGCCAGGTGTCGTCGGCGCAGGCGCAACTCGCCTCCCTCGAAGCCGAGAACGAGTTGCTCCAGACAGACGTGACCGCCCTGAACACCGACGAGGAGATCGAGAAGCTAGCCCGGGAGAAGCTGGGTTACGTGCAGCCAGGGGAGACTGCCTACGTGGTCCTCGACCCTCCGGCGAGCGCGACGACGACGCCACCGGTGATCGAGGTCCCGCTGGCTCCTGAAAAGACCTGGGTGGACCAGATATGGGACTTCCTCACCGGGGACGACCTGGATGACTCGGGGTGAGCAGCGCTGATGACCGGGAGGTCATCGAGACCCAGATCGGGCGCCCGCTGCGTGCCGAATCCTCGCCCGTATCGAGATGTCACCTCGGTCTGCCCGTCGTGGCCCAGGTCCCCCCGCTCCTCGACGACGGCACTCCCTTTCCCACCCTCTACTGGCTGACCTGTCCCCTGGCCACGACCCGGATCGGGCGTCTCGAGGGTGCCGGCGGAGTGAGGAGAATGGAACGCAAGGCAGAAACCGACGACGAGTTCGGCCGTCGCCTGGCCGAGGCTCATATCGCCTATGCGGCTGAGCGGGACGCACTGGTTCCCACCGACGCATCTCTTGCCCCTTCCGGTGGTGTCGGAGGGACCACGCTCGGCGTCAAGTGTCTCCATGCCCACTATGCCCACACCCGGGCCGGTGGTGCCAACCCGGTCGGTGAGCTGGTTCAGACGTGGATCGAGCCCCTCGATTGTGCCCAGCCCTGCGTCGTCGACGGCGAGATCAACCCTGATTGGGTCAGCAATCCGTGAACGTGGGTGTCGTTGATATCGGGACCAACTCGATGCGGCTTTTGATCACCGACGGGATCGTCGGGGCCGGACGCTGGGTCGAGGTGACCGGGCTCGGTCGTGAAGTCGACCGGACCGGCTTCCTCTCCCCCGAAGGGATCGAGGACTCGCTCGCCGCGTTGGCCCGTTTTGGACGGGAAATGGACGACGCCGCGGTCGAGAGACGCTTGGCCATCGCCACCTCGGCTGCACGCGACGCGTCGGACCGTGAGGCGTTCTTCGACCTCGCCGAGTCGGCGTTGGGCGTCAGACCCACCTTGATCACCGGCGAGATCGAGGCCCGGCTCGCCTTCGCCGGGGCGACTGCCGGATCGGACCTCGAGCCACCGGTTGTCGTGTCCGACATCGGTGGGGGAAGCACCGAGTTCGTCACCGCCGACACCGCGGTCTCGATCGATATCGGGTCGGTTCGCCTCACCGAACGCTCGATCCCTTCCCGCCCTGCGCCAGCCGGCGAGCTGGACGCGGCCCGAGACCTGGTCGCAAGACTGTTCGAGACGGTCGATCTCGAGGCGATGACCCTCATCGGGGTGGCAGGGACCTGGACCAGCCTGGCCGCTATCGCCCTGGAGCTGCCCGAATACTCGCGAGACTTGGTCGACGGCTACCGGATGCAAAAGGAGACGCTGACCGCGGTCACCGAGTCGCTGTCCGGCAAGAGCGTGGAGGAGACGGCGACGATTCCGTCGTTGGACCCCAAGCGGGCCCCAGTCATCTTGGCCGGTTCGCTGGTGGCCGAAGGTGTGATGAATGTGCTGGGAGCCGAACGGGTGCTGGTCTCCGAGCACGACAGCCTCGATGGTGCCGCCATGGAGTTGCTGGCCCTACCCTGATTGGCACCCGGCCCGGGTGGCGGAATGCAGACGCGAGGGGCTTAAACCCCCTTGAGCCGAATCGGCTCGTGTGGGTTCGAATCCCACCCCGGGCACAATTGTGAAGGGCCAGCTAGCCGCCTACGGCCTCCCCAGGCGATCAGTGCCCCACCGAGATCATCAACCGTTTCGTTTCCGCCATCGCAGGAAGAGGTCGTGAGACCCGGGCCGGTGGGTGGGGGAGGGGAGAGGAACCGGACCCGGGCCCCACGATGCGCGAAGGAAGATCCAAAGTGTCTTGTCGGATCACCTTTTCCCATGGATCGACCCCCGTGTGCGAAGTGTAATCCGAGCAAAGCCCGCGGCTTGTCTCTCGATCGGCGCTCGGGCCTGGTCCGTCCGTCACCTCTATCGAGGGTGGCTAGCGTGATAGCAGCGCATGGCCGATTACCCGTCTGAGTTCGAGCTGGATGTTGCCCTTCGAGATGGCGGTGGCGCCAGGATCCGGCCCATAAAGCCCGAGGACGGTCCGCTGCTGGTCGAGTTCTTCGAGACCCTGGGCCCCGAGTCCCGCTATTTCCGTTTCTTCCGGATCAAGGAGACCCTCGAGCCCAAGGAGGTGGCCTTCTTCACCAACGTCGATTACGTCGACCGGATGGCTCTGATCGCGATGCACGAGGGCAAGATGATCGCGGTGGCTCGTTACGACCGGGAGACACCCGGAGGTGACGCCGCCGAGGTGGCCTTTGCCGTCGCCGACGACCATCAGGGGCGGGGAATCGGGACCCAGCTCCTTCAGCTATTGACGACCCACGCCCGGTCACACGGAATCGAGAAGTTCGAGGCGTTCGTCCTTCCCGAGAACCGGCAGATGATGCGGCTCTTCCGAAACTCCGGATACGAGATGACCAGGACGATCGAGGACGGGGTGTTCACCGTCGACTTCCCGGTCGCAGAAAGCGAGGGCTTGCTCCAGGCCGAGTGGGAGCGGGAGAAGCGGGCCATAGCCGCCTCGCTGCTTCCCCTCTTCTTTCCTCGCTCGGTGGCGGTGATCGGGGCCTCGACAGACCCGACGGCGATAGGCGGCCGGCTCTTCCACAACATCATCTCCGAGGGCTTCACCGGCCCGCTGTACCCGGTCAATCCCAAGGCCAAAGTCATCGGCTCGGTCCGGGCATACCCCACGATCGGTGAGGTGCCCGACGAGGTCGACCTCGCCTATATCGTGGTTCCCCAGCCGTTCGTTGTCGAAGTCGCCCGGCAGTGTGCCGCGGCCGGAGTGCGGGGCATCGTGGTGATCTCGGCCGGCTTCTCCGAGATCGGGGAGGAGGGGGCGAAGCTGGAGGCCGAGTTGCTCGAGATCGTGCGCGACTCGGGGATGCGCATGGTCGGGCCCAACTGCATGGGTCTGCTCAACACGGCGCCCTCGGTCCAGCTCAACGGTACCTTCGCCCCGGTCTACCCGCCTGCGGGAAATGTCGCCATGTCCAGCCAGTCCGGCGCCCTCGGCATCGCTATCCTCGACTACGCCAACCGCAACAACATCGGCATCTCCCAGTTCGTTTCGGTTGGCAACAAGGCAGATGTCAGTGGCAACGACCTGATCCTGGCCTGGGAGGACGATCCAGCCACAGACGTAATCACCCTCTACCTGGAATCGTTCGGCAACCCGATCAAATTCTCCCGCCTCGCCCGGCGAGTGGGTCGCAGCAAACCGATCATCGCGGTGAAGTCCGGACGCTCCGAAGCAGGGAGCCGGGCCGCCTCGTCGCACACCGGCGCCCTCGCTTCGTCCGACGTCGCAGTTCAGGCCCTCTTCAGACAGTCTGGTGTGATCCGGGTCGACACCATCGACCAACTCTTCGACGCAGCCAGTCTTCTCGCCAATCAGCCGATCCCGATCGGGGAACGGGTGGGGGTGATCACCAACGCGGGTGGCCCCGGAATCCTGGCTGCAGATGCCCTCGAGGCCAACGGCCTTGTGCTGCCCGAGCTGTCGGCCGAGCTGAGGGAGCAGATCGGCAGTGTCCTCCCAGCCGAGGCGTCGACCCGAAACCCCGTCGATCTGATCGCCTCTGGAGGGCCGACCCAGTACGAGCACGTCACGTCTCTCCTCCTCGGGTCGGGCGAGGTCGATTCGGTGATGGTGATCTACATCCCGGTCTTTGTCGGGGGCGCCCAGAAGGTGGCCGAAGCCTTGCATCGCTCGCAACTCGCCTACGACGGCGATGTGGCCCTGCTTTCGGTCTTCATGCAGACCGGGGCGGAGGCCGCCGAATACTTGGCCGGGAAGGACGGGGCCCGTGCCATACCGACCTACATGTTCCCGGAGTCGGCGGCGCTCGCCCTGACCCGGGCGGTCCGCCACGGGCAGTGGCGTCACCGCGACCCTGGCACCGAGGTCCCACTCGACCACGCGGTCGAAGATCAGCTCCGGGCGCTGGTGGGTGAGGCCCTGGAAACCATGCCGCCCGAAGGCGGATGGCTCGAACCTGACTTGGTCGCAACGATTCTCGAGACCGTCGGGCTGCGGGTGCCCCAATCGGCCGTCGTGACCTCCGCCAAGGAAGCCGTCGCGGTGGCGGGGGAAATGGGAGGGCCGGTGGTTGTCAAAGTGATCTCCCAGTCGGCATTGCACAAATCCGACGTGGGTGGGGTGGTGCTCGACGTCGAAGGGGAGAGCAGGGTCAAGGAGGCGTACAAGCAGGTGATCCGAGCCGTCGACGACGCCGACGGAGTCCTGCTCCAACAGTTCGTCTCGGGCGGGCATGAGGTGCTGATCGGCATGACCCAGGACCCCAACTTCGGCCCCCTGGTTGGCTTCGGGTTGGGTGGCATCTATGTCGAGTTGCTCCAGGACGTGGCCTTCCGCATCCATCCCCTCACCGATGTCGATGCCTCCGAGATGATCAAGGAGATCAAGGGCTCCCGACTCCTCGACGGCTACCGCAATCAGCCCAAAGGCGATGTCGTCGCCCTCCAGGACGCCCTGCTCAAGGTGTCCGGCCTCATCGACGCACTTCCCGAGTTGATCGAGATGGACATGAACCCGGTGAAGGTGCTGGAGCCCGGTGACGGAGTGGTGGTGGTCGACGCACGAATGAAGATCAGGGCGGTGGAGGCAAGGAAACATCCCCGGATGCGAGACCTGCCCGGGGTGACCTCGTGAGAGCGCCGGCTTGTCCCCCTGCGGAGCCGGGGGTGAAGCTGGTTGGTTGTCCCCCTGCGGAGCGGGGGGACCGTCCGACCGAAGGTCGGGCGAGGGGGGTAAAGCCCGGCCGAACGGTGAACCCCCCTCGACCTCGCTGTGCTCGGTCGGTCCCCCCTTCAAAAGGGGGGACAACAGGTTTGTACGTTGTCGGTATGGAGATGGAGAGGTGTTCAAACGATCAAGTGGGACCAGGTTCTTGGGCAGCTGTTGTCAGGGCTAGCCGTGTTTCACGCCCAGGTCTGTTCCTGGTTGATCGAGGTGGATCGGGGACAACGGTTCCTGGCTGATGGCAGCCCGGATCTGGTCCAGTGGCTATCGGCAAGGTTCGGGCTTCGTCACTCAACGGCCGGCCTCCTGGTCCGGGTGGCCCGTCGGCTCCAGGCTGCCCGTTCTCCGCGAGCGCTTCGCCGCTGGCGACCTGTCCTTGGATCAGGTGGATGCCATCTCGAAGATGGCCACCGCCGACACGGAGGAGGGGTTGATCGAGGAGTGTCTCGGGCTGTCTATTGCTGCTCTGGATCGTGCTGCCCGGAGAGCAAACCCGCCGACGATCCAGGACGAACGGGAGATGTGGCAACGTCGTTGTCTGTTCATCCACCACAGTCTGGACGGTTGGAAGGAAAGCTGACCGCCCATCTTCCCGGCCCCGACCTGCACGTCGTCGAGTCGGCGATCCGGGCGGGGGCTGATCGGGTTCCTCCAAATCCCGAGACGGGCATGTTCGACCCGTATCCGGCCCGGATGGCCGACGGTCTGGTCGAGTTGGCCGCAACGAGCGGAGATGGTTCCCCTGGTCCAGTCCCGGTCACGGTTCACGCCGATCTCGAAGCTCTTACTGAAACCGGCGTGACGGGCGGGTGTCCGAGTTCGAGGCAGGCCCGGTCATCGCAAACGAGACCGCCCGACGGTTGGCCTGTGATGCCCTGGTGGAGTGCACCGTCTATGACCATGCTCGCACTCTCGGCGTCGGGCGGAGGACCCGACTGATCCCGGGATGGCTACGGCGTCAGCTGTGGCATCGAGACGGGGGCTGCCAGTTCCCTGGCTGCGGCCGGGTGGAGTGGGTGCATGCTCATCACAGGAGACATTGGGCAGATGGCGGTCTCACCGACCTGCCTGGGATGAAGTTGGTTGGTTGTCCCCCTGCGGAGCGGGGGGACGTCCGACCGAAGGTCGGGCGAGGGGGGTGGCTGGACCATCGAAGACGGCGCCGACGGCAAACCGGTATTCCGTAGACCTCACGGACAGATCTACCCACCACCACGACCTGGCCTCGACCCCCGGCTCCGAGAGCTGGTCCGAAGTACCTAGGGCTGTCGCCCCCGCCGCGCCGATGATCCAGCCAGATAACCTCAGGTCATGGAATTCGTAGACCTCACCGTCGAGGGACCGGTCGCCTTGGTCAGGATCGACCGGCCACCGGTCAACGCCCTGACCGAATCCGTCGCCCAGGAGTTGCACCAGACATTCGAGAGCTGCTCCGATCCCGCCATCAGGTCGGTGGTGGTGACCGGTGAGCCGCACTTCGCCGCCGGCGCCGACATCAGGGGGTTTCAGGCCACTTTCGAAGGCGGCGTGGAGGAGCGCAGCGCCTGGACCCTCCAGGAGGCGATCGCCTCCCTTGAGTCCCTGGAGAAGCCGACGATTGCCGCGGTCCATGGCTTCGCCCTCGGCGGTGGGCTGGAGCTGGCCATGGGCGCCGACTTTCGCTATCTGGCTGACGATGCGAAGGTCGGGCAACCGGAGATCCTCCTCGGTCTCATCCCGGGGGCGGGCGGCACTCAGCGCCTCACCCGCCTCGTCGGATATCAGCGGGCCAAGGAGCTGATCTTCAGCGGTCGCCAAGTGGATGCTGAAGAGGCGCTGGCAATCGGCCTGGCCGACAAGGTGGTTCCCGGCAGCGACGTGCTCGACAACGCGATGGTGGCGGCCCGCGAATGGGCCACGGCGCCGACCGCTGCAATCGCGGCAGCCAAGAAGGCGCTCAACCTCGGCGCAGGCTTGCCAGTCGACCAGGGTCTTCTCGTCGAGCGTGAGGCCTTCAACGAGTCTTTCAATACCGAGGATGCCCGTGAGGGAGTAGCGGCCTTCATCGCCAAACGTAAGGCGGAATTCACCGGTCGCTAGCCGCCAGACGTCGTCTCAGTCGCTCCAGATTCTGCTTCCAGATTCGTCTCAAGATGGGGCGGGCCAGCCAGGCGCCCAATGGGCCACCCAGCCACCAGGGAAAGGTCAGGGTCTCGCTCCAGGACAATTCAGTGCCCGGGCCCAATGGCTGAATCTCGAATCGGCCTCGGCCCGAGACCGCCCCCACATGCTCCACCGTGATCCCCCGCCCCTCCTCCCACCCGACCACGGTCATCACATCCGTAGTCCGTACCGGGCCGATTCGGGTCGGCACCGTGATCCTGGTCCCCACTCCCGTGGTCTGTGTGGTGAGAAACTCGACCGCTTCGGCATCGCCCATCCACTCGGGGTGGGAGCCGAGGTCGGCCAACTCCTCCCAAACCCGCTCTGGGGGAGCCTCGAAGACGACTACGAGTCGGACTGTGCTCAGTTCGGGACCTGCAGAATGCGAAGATCGATCGACTCCATCCCGGACATTCTCGTCCCGCCGAGTACGAGTAGAACAGTTCGCTCATCCTGCGACAATCAAGTCGAGATGATCTACCTCGACCACGCCGCCACCACGCCGATGCGTCCCGGAGTCTGGGACGCGATGCGGCCATATGCCGACGAGGTGTTCGGGAACTCCTCGGGTGTGCATGGGGTCTCCCGGCGCGCCAAGAACGCCCTGGAGGAGGCGCGGGAGCGCATCTCGGCCACGATCGGCGCCAGTCCCCAGGAGATCGTGTTCACATCAGGCGGGACCGAATCGGACAATCTCGCCCTCAAAGGGTCGGTGTTCAACCCCAGCTCGCGCCGCGGGGTGGTGACGGTCGCCACCGAGCACGAGGCGGTGCTCGAGACCACCGACTTCTTGCAGCGTCTCGGATTCCCGACGCACGTGGTCGGTGTGGACAGCCGAGGTCTGGTTGACCTGGATGCTTTGCTGGCCGTGGTGGATGGCGACACCGCGGTGGTCTCCATCATGTGGCTCAACAACGAGACCGGCGTCATCCATGACCTGGCGCCGATCGTTAGGAGCGTGAAGGAGCACCAGGCAGATGTGCTGGTTCATTCCGATGCAGTGCAGGCGTTCTCGTCGGAAACGATCGATGTCGAACGTCTGGGCATCGACCTGCTCACCCTCACCGGGCACAAGTTCGGGGGACCCAAGGGTGCCGGGATTCTGTACGTGCGGGAGGGGACACCACTCGAGCCCGTCCTGCATGGAGGTGGTCAGGAACTGGGACGCCGGTCCGGGACCCACGATGTCGCCAGTGCCGTGGGCCTGGCCACGGCACTGGACGCAGCCGCGGCAGACCGGGAGCGGTTCCGGAGCCAGGTCGGTCAGATCCGTGACGATTTCGAGAAGAGGATTCTGGCGACTGTCAAAGACTCGATCGTCAACACCCCGGAGACCGACCGTTCGCCGCAACATCTGAACGTGAGGTTTCCTGGAGTCCGCAACGAGACCCTCCTCCTCCGCCTCGATCGCGCCGGAGTGGCCGCTTCTGCCGGTTCAGCATGTCAGTCGGGTGCATCGGAAGTGTCCCACGTACTGGAGAGCATGGGTGTTGGGGCCGGGGCGGCGAGGGAGAGCGTTCGCTTCAGCTTTGGATGGAACAGCACCAGCGATGAAGCCACCGAGGCTGCCGACATCCTGTCCGAGTTGATCGAGGAGCTGCGTTGAGAGCTCTTGTCGCCATGTCGGGCGGAGTCGATTCCTCGGTTGCCGCCGCTCTGACCAAAGATGCCGGTCATGATGTGATCGGAGTGACCCTCAAACTCTGGTCCGGGCCCAACGGGGAAGCGCCGACGGCCGGGTGCTGCACCGTCTCCGATGCCGAGGACGCTCGTCGGGTGGCAGCCCAGCTCGACGTCCCGTACTACGTGCTCGATTACACCGAGGAATTTCGCGGGGGCGTGGTCGACCGTTTCATCGACGACTACACCTCGGGGCGGACCCCGAACCCTTGCATCGAGTGCAATCGCACTGTCAAGTTCGACCGTCTGCTCACAAGTCTCGCCGACTTCGACTGCGATGTCCTCGTCACCGGCCATCACGCCCGCAACGTGCTGGAGGAAGGTGTGTGGAGCCTGCGGCGGGGCACCGATTCGGCCAAGGATCAGTCCTACGTCCTCTCGATGCTCTCTGAGTCTCAGCTATCCCGGACGAGGTTCCCAGTCGGCGAGCTGACCAAGGCCGAGGTGCGGGAGGTCGCCGCCGATAGTGGTTTGCGAACCGCCGACAAGCCGGAGTCGATGGACATCTGCTTCGTCGGCCAACGGGACTATCGGAGCTTTGTTCGCGACACCGCACCTGGGGCATTCGTGCCCGGGCCGGTGGTGGCCAGCGACGGCAGCGAGATCGGTCGTCATGACGGTGTCATCGGGTTCACAGTGGGCCAGCGTCGGGGGCTTGGCGTCGCCTTCGGTGAGCCCCGATATGTCACGCGGATCGAGCCGGGCACCTCCACCGTCGTGGTGGGGCGGCGAGATGAGTTGGCGGTGGCCGGAGTGACGCTTCGTCAACTGACCTGGACCTCTGGAAGACACATTTCGGGAAATCTCACCGCCCAGTTTCGAGCCCACGGTGAGCCGGTTTCGGCCGCCCTTCATGGCGACCGGCTGCTCTTCTCCCAGCCCCAGGAAGCGGTGTCACCGGGTCAGACGATTGCCTTCTTTGACGATGATCGGGTGCTCGGGGGTGCCCTGATCTCGACGACGTTCGTGTGACACCCGGCCAGTAACGTCGAATCCGATGTCCACCGATTCCACCCGGATCGAAGAGCTTCGCTCCCAGGTCAACGAGCATCTCTATCGATATCACGTTCTCGACGAACCGACGATCTCCGACGCCCAGTTCGATGTCCTGATCGGTGAGTTGAGACGTCTCGAGGAGGAGCATCCCGAGCTGGTAACACCCGACAGCCCGACCCAGCGGGTCGGAGCGCCGGTTGGCGACCTGTTCCAGCCGGTGCGCCACCTCCGACCGATGTTCTCTCTCGACAATGCCGACGGGCCCGACGTCCTCTTGGCCTGGCAGCAACGGATAGAGCGCCAACTCGGCCGGCCGCCGGCTGGTCACGTCGCCGAGCTCAAGATCGACGGGCTGGCGGTGGTCCTCACCTATCGCGATGGGGTCCTTTCGACCGGTGCCACCCGCGGCGACGGGATCACCGGAGAGGACATCACGGCCAATCTGCGCACCATCAACTCGGTCCCGCTCCGGTTGCTCGGCTCCGGACATCCGAGCACCATCGAGGTGCGGGGAGAGGTTTATATGCCCGAGGCTGCCTTCGAAGAGCTCAATCAGCGTCAGATTGAGGCAGGGGAGCGCATCTTCGCCAATCCCAGGAACGCAGCCGCGGGCTCGGTCCGTCAGAAGGACCCGGCGGTCACGGCGTCCCGGAACCTCGCCATCTGGGTTTACCAACTGGGCCTGGTGGAAGGAGGGCCGGCATTCGAGTCTCATACCGACACGATGCAGTACCTCCGCGACGTCGGATTCCGGACCAATCCGGCGAGCGAAGAGCTGGCGACTATCGAGGCGGTCCTCGACTATGTGGCCAGGGCCGAGAAGGGTCGTCACGAGACGGGCTACCAAACCGACGGGGTGGTGGTCAAGGTCAACTCACTCGCCGAGCAAGATGCTCTCGGGTTCACGTCGCGAGCGCCGCGATGGGCGATCGCCTACAAGTTCCCCCCTGAGGAGCAGGTGACCCTGCTCAAGGACATCCAGATCAACATCGGTCGCACGGGAGCCGCCACGCCTTTCGCCGTTCTCGAGCCAGTCTTCGTGGGCGGGGCCACGGTTGGCATGGCCACCCTGCACAATGCCGATCAGGTTGGGCTCAAGGATGTCCGTATCGGCGATCAGGTGATAGTTCGTCGTGCGGGCGACGTCATCCCCGAAGTCGTCGGTCCTGTGGTCGCCGCCCGGAGCGGCGACGAGAAGGTGTGGTCGATGCCCACCAGATGCCCCTTCTGCGGCAACCCGATCGTAAGGGGGGAAGGCGAGGCAGTGGCTCGATGCACCGGTGGGTTCGACTGTCCTTCACGGGTTCGGGAGTGGTTGTTCCACTTTGCCTCCCGTGGCGGGATGGATATCGAGCACCTGGGCTACAAGACCATCGACCTGCTGCTCAACGAGGGATTGATCTCCGACCCCGCCGACATCTTCACCTTCGACGTCGACCGGCTTCGGGGTCGAGAGGGCTGGGGGGAGATTTCGGTCAACAACCTGAAGCGGGCGATCGATGCGGCCAAGGACCGCCCTGCGGCCCGGCTCCTGGCCGCACTCGGCATCCGTCACGTCGGCGGCACCATTGCTCGCACCCTTGTCCACCACTTCAGCGGTCTCCCCGCCATGATGACCGCCACGGAGGAGGAGATCGCAGAGGTGAATGGGATCGGCCACATCATCGCCCGCGGCGTGGCGGAGTGGGCCGCAGACCCGGTCAACCGCGACCTCGTCGCCAAGCTGGGCCGGGCCGGGGTGCGGCTGGAGGACGAGGTCGAGGAGGGCGTGGCCGGGGATCTGTTGGTCGGTGCGATCTTTGTCGTCTCGGGCAGCATCGAGGGTTTCACCAGGGAAGAGGCCCAGACTGCCATCGAGCAACGCGGGGGCAAGGCGACGAGCTCCGTGTCCTCGAAGACCACTGCTTTGATCGTGGGCGACTCCCCGGGAGCGTCCAAGACCAGGAAGGCCGAGGAACTGGGGATTCCCATCCTCGACGGGAAGCGCTTCGGGCGTCTCCTCGAGAACGGCTTGCCTGCGCTCAAGTGACCTCTCGCGTCATTCCGTGGCGCATACAGGTTGGGGATGTTTCTGCCGATCATTGGTTGTGAAATCTTCGGCGGTCAGCAGGCCGTTGGTCCCAATCCTGAGGTACGTCCAGACCCACCCGGTTGTCTCCGTCCTCTTTGCCATCCTGATCGCCGCCGGACTCGCCACGTTGCTGTTTCCCGGCTCGGCGGATCTAACCGGCGCCTTCGGTGTGATCGTGGGCATGACCGCCGCGGGAAGCGTCATCATGCGGGGGGCGAAGCGTCTGGAGGGAAGGGAACGGTTCGCCTGGCGGGGAATCGGCGTTTCGCTGCTCCTGGCCGCGCTTGGAGTTCTCGTGGTTGGCGTGCTCTTCGCGACCGGTGCCGATGTACCTGCGTTTGGACCCCTCGATTCGTTCTTCGTTGCCTCCTACGCCCTCGTCCTGATCAGCATCCTCTCCCTTCCTCACGCCGAAGGCCGCTGGTCGGTGCGGGTGCGTGCCAGTGTTGACGGGCTGGTTGGGGCAGTGGCGGTCGCCACCCTGGCCTGGGTCTGGTTCCTATCGGGATATCTCGACAGCCTGGCCGCGGCGCCACCCGGACAGCGTGTGGTGGCCATGGCATATCCCATCCTCGATGTGGCGTTGCTGATCGGCATCCTGATGCTCTCGATCCGTCGATCGACTTACTGGTTCGACAAACGTCTCCTGTTTCTCTCGGCCGCTCTGATCTTCCAGACTCTTGGTGACCTCACTTTCGCGGCCACTGGTGTCGGGGAGCTGTTCGAGAACGCGGAGCCGACCTACTGGCTCTACATCGGGGCCGGCATCTGTCTACTGGCGGCCGCATCAATCGTCCACGAAAGACCCGCACCGCACGAGTTCGTCGATCGCCCGGCGCCTCGCATCGCCCTTATCGCACCCTACGGAGCAGCGGCGATGATGGTCGCGGCCCTGATTTCCCACGCCTTCCAGGCCGAGGGCACCCATGTTCGGTTGCTGGTCCTGGCCACGGTCCTTGTGGTTGTCCTCACTTTCGTCCGCCAAGCGGTCTCGATACGAGAGAATCGGTTCCGGGTCGACGAGGATCGTCAGAACCTGGTCTCGTCCATCTCCCACGAGTTGCGAACACCGCTCACCTCGATGTTCGGGATGCTGGAGCTGGTGCGAGCCGGTGAGGTGGATCTCTCTGCTGAGGAGCGGAAGGAATTCATCGAGGTCGCCACCGATCAAGCGCGGCACATGGCCCGGATCGTCTCCGATCTGATCATGCTGGCGCGGGACCGTGACGACACGATCTATGTCGCCCCGACGCCGTGCCGGCTGGATCTACTGGTCCGTGAAGCCGTCGACCATGTGGAAGGACATGATCTCGTCGAGATCGACGTTCCGGCGCGGACGATCAGGGTCGACAAGAACAGATTTGAGCAGGCCGTGACCAATCTGGTCGCCAACGCCTTGAAGTACGGGGGAGGGCGAGTAGCGGTAAGAGCGGTGCAGGGTGAGAACCTGGTCATCGAGGTCCATGACGACGGGCCGGCCGTGCCCACCCGCTACGAGTTGACCATATGGAATCGGTTCGAGCGCGGCCCGCGCAAGCTGGACAGCAGGGTCCCCGGCTCGGGCAACGGTCTGGCGATCGTGGCCAAGGTCGCCCGGGCCCACGGAGGGGCTGCTGGTTATCGCCGTTCGGAGATCCTGGGCGGTGCTTGCTTCTTCCTGTCGATCCCCCTCCCCCTCCCCGTTCCCTTCTCCCGGTCGGAGGACGCCAGCGCCAGGTTCGACACCGAGCCCGAAGTGCTCGCAGTCTGAGCGGTTAGGTCAACCCATCTGCGCCTTGGCTGCCAGGATCAGTTCCCGCAACACGTCGAGGTCGATGTCGTCCGCGGACTTGAAGCTGATGCTGGCGCTGCCGGTCTTGACCTTTCCCAGCCGGTCGGCGTACCTCCCCACCAGGTACCCCTCGGTGTCGGCGGCGTTCACATAGAGGCTCAAGTGGCGCTTTTGGGCGGCAAGTCCGACCTGGAACCACTCCACCGTCTTGCCCTTGGAGTCGGTGCTGGAGAAATCCCCGTATCCGATGATCGTCTGATCACTTCCTCCCCAGAAGACCCCCTCCCACAGGGTCCGGGTCTCATCGGCCATGACTTCGGAGATCAGGCGGTCGAGCCGACGCATGTCGTCTCCGGTTTCGGGGGTCAGCGAGTCGATGAATTGGTCAGGGTCGGTGTCTGTTCTCTCCATCAGGTCCTCCGGATCGGTCGAGGGAACATATCCGGGAAGAGCCGGACCATGTCTCAACCCACCCGGAAGCTCCACTCGAACTCCCCGGGGTCGGGGATGCCGCGCAACGTGTCCCACGCCACCCGGATCGTGTGCTCCCCGGGGGCCCATTCGGTGATCGTCGGGTTCGAAGCCGAAGGAGACCATCGATATACCCCGGTCCCTTCCACGTGGACGGCATCGAGGACCAGCCAGCCGTCCACATAGATGTCGGCGACATAGCCCACAGGGAGGTCGATCAGGATGCCCGCCTGGGGCGGCACAAGGTCGCCTGGCTGGGGGGAAATCGCCTCGATCTGATCAGGCAGCGTCAGCTCATCGCCGCCTCCCCCCAACGCCAGGCCGAAGGCGATCGCCGCGATCGCCACCAGCCCGAGACCGAGATAGATGAGGCGGTAGGACATCGGGGGGCACCGTAGCGGTGCACCGATGCAATTACGCTGCCGCTCAACTCATCCCGAGAGGGGATTCAGCCTTGTCGAATCAAGACGCGATCCGGGCGGCTTACGCCGGAGACACAGAGGTGGAAACGGCACGTGATGCCGTGGAATGGGCCATCGCCGGGCTGGATCGGGGAGAGATACGTGTGGCCGAGAAGACCACCGGCGAGTGGGTCGTCAACGAGTGGGCCAAGGAGGCGATTCTCCTCTACTTCCGCCTCCGTGCCATGGAGACGGTCGAGATCGGTCCCTACGAGTATCACGACAAGATCCCGTTGAAGCGAGGTTTGGCCGAGCAGGGGGTCCGGGTGGTCCCTCCGGGCACAGTCCGGTATGGGGCTCATTGTGAACCCGGCGTCATCGTCATGCCCGGCTACGTCAACATCGGTGCCTACGTGGGATCGGGGACGATGGTCGACACATGGGCGACGGTGGGCTCTTGCGCGCAAATCGGGCGGGAAGTCCATCTGTCCGGCGGGGTAGGGATCGGGGGTGTCCTGGAGCCGCCGGGTGCCAGACCGGTGATCATCGAGGACGGGGCTTTCATCGGGAGCCGCTCGATCGTGGTCGAAGGGACCATTGTCGAGGAGAAGGCAGTGCTCGGTGCGAACACCGTCCTGACCCGATCCACCCCGATCATCGATGTGACCGGTCCAGAGCCGGTGGAGTACCGGGGCCGGGTCCCGGCCGGATCAGTCGTGGTCCCCGGAACCAGACCGAAAGAGTTTCCGAGCGGCAGCTACGACCTGGCCTGCGCATTGATCATCGGCCGTCGCACCGCGGCCACCGACGAGAAGACGGCGTTGAACGACTTTCTGCGCGATCTGGATGTGCAGCTTTGACCGAGCCGGTTGACACATTGAGATGGTTGGTCGACATCCCGTCTGTCACCGGGGCCGAATCGGCGATCAGAGACGCAATCGGCGAGCGTCTCGACCGGATGCCACAACAGCTCATTGCCGATTCGCTGGTGGTCGGTGAGCCCAGGCCCGGGGCGGTGCTCCTGGTTGGCCATCTGGACACGGTCCCGATTCAAGGCCACGTTGGTGCCAGGACCGATGGTGACCGGGTCTACGGCCTCGGTTCGACCGACATGAAGGGTGGCCTGGCGGTGATGATCCACCTCGTCGAGGATCTTGGGCCGGGTCGGGTGGCTTGCGTCTTCTATGCCGGGGAGGAAGGCCCGTTGTCGGGCAACCAGCTAGGCATGATTCTCGAAGCAGCGCCGTGGTTGGCTGAGGCATCCGCCGGGGTCGTCATGGAGCCGACCGATCTGGCCGTCGAGGCCGGCTGTCAGGGTGCGATCAATGCCGACGTCACTTTTCTCGGCGAGGCGGCGCACTCTGCCCGACCCTGGCTTGGGGACAACGCGATTACCAAGGCAGGCGAATTCCTCACTGCCATGAGGGCCTTGGAGCCGGAGCCGCATGTTGTGAAAGGCCTCGAGTTTCGGGAGGTCATCTCGGTGACGACCGCCCGTGGTGGTGTCGCCAACAACGTGGTCCCGGCCAGCTTCGTCCTCAACCTCAATTACCGATTCGCTCCGGATCGGTCAATCGAGGACGCGGTCGAACGGCTTCGCTTGGTGAGTGCGGTAGCGGACGGCTTCGAGATAACCGACCTGGCGCCGGCCGGTGCGGTGGAAGTCGATCACCCGGTCTTTCAGGCGCTGCTGGAGGCCACCGGAGCAGAAGTGCTGCCCAAGCAAGGCTGGACCGATGTCGCTCAGTTGTCGGCTGCCGGGGTCCCCGCGGTGAACTTCGGTCCGGGCGAGCCGGGGTTGGCACACAAGCCGGGCGAATCGGTCCGCATCTCCGATCTGACCTGGGCGTACGACTCGTTGCTCGCGGTGCTCGGCGACAGCGCCCGGATGTAGAACAGCGCGGTCTTCCTACACTTCCGCAACCATGCCTATCGAGATCGACATCGCTCATGTGGCGCGTCTGGCGCGTCTCGCCCTGGATGAGGGTGAACTAGAGAGTTACCGAGCGCAACTCGGTGTGATTCTCGAGCATGCTGCCAGGGTCCAATCGCTGGAGATCGAACCCGAAGTGGAAGCAGCACATCCTCTTGGCTTTGCCAATGCCTTCCGGGAGGACGTGCTGCGACCGTCCCTGGACCGGGACGAGGTCCTGGCGCAGGCACCCAGCGCTGTCGACGGCTACTTCCTCGCGCCACCAGCGTTGGAGTCGGAGTGATCGACTCGAGCATCTCGGAGGCGGGACGAAGGCTGCGCTCGGGGGAGGTGACAGCACTGTCGCTGCTCGAAACTGCCCTCGACACTGCGGGGCGAACCGAGGCGCAGCTACATGCCTTCCTCACCCTCGACACCGAAGGTGCGCGTGAGGCGGCGGCCCAGGCCGATGCCGACTTCGCCGACGGGATCGATCTCGGTCCGTTGCACGGAATCCCCGTCGCCCTGAAGGACAACCTGTGCACCCGCGGCGTCGAGACCACAGCCGCTTCCCAGATCCTGGCCGGGTACCTTCCCCCTTACGACGCCACGGTCGTCACCCGGTTGCGTGGTGGAGGAGCCGTGGTCGTCGGCAAGACCAACCTCGACGAGTTCGCCATGGGCTCGTCCACGGAGAACTCGGCATACGGCACCACCTACAACCCCTGGGACCTGACCCGCGTCCCGGGTGGCTCCTCGGGCGGCTCCGCCGCCTCTGTGGCCGCAGGCTCGTCCCTGGCCGCCTTCGGCTCCGACACCGGCGGATCGATCAGACAACCGGCGTCGTTGTGCGGTGTCGTAGGGATGAAGCCGACCTACGGCACAGTAAGCCGTTACGGGCTCATTGCCTTCGCTTCGTCGCTCGACCAGATCGGGCCTTTCACCAGGACCGTCGAAGACTCGGCTCTCGCTCTTCAGGCGATCTGGGGCCACGACCCTCACGACGCGACCTCATACGCCGGTGATTACGCCGATCCCACCAGCGGGCTCGCACGAGGAGTGGAGGGGCTCAGGATCGGTCTGGTGAGCGAACTGTCGGGTGAGGGTTTCGAACCGGCAGTCGAGACCGCCACCGGGGCCATGGTGGCCTCGCTCGAGAGTGCCGGAGCGGAGGTGATCGAGGTGTCGTTGCCTACCTTCGACATTGCCCTTTCGGCCTACTACCTCATCGCCCCCGCGGAGGCTTCGTCCAACCTGGCGCGTTTCGACGGCATCCGGTACGGGCTGAGGGTCGACGGATCCACGACTGAGGAGCTGATGTCCCGAACCAGGGCGGAGGGTTTCGGCCCTGAGGTCACTCGCCGGATCCTGCTCGGCACCTACTCGCTCTCGGCGGGCTACTACGACGCCTTCTACGGGCAAGCGCAAAGGGTGCGGGCCGCGATACAGGAAGACTTCGCCCGCGCCTACCAACGGGTGGACGTACTGGTGTCACCGACCAGTCCAACGGTGGCGTTTGAGGCGGGTGCTCGCACTGCGGACCCGCTGGCAATGTATCTGTCCGATATCTGCACCATCCCCTCCAACCTCTCCGGCCATCCGGCGATTTCGGTCCCGATCGGACTCGACGATGCCGGTCTGCCGATCGGCTTCCAGGTGATGGCACCGGCGCTGGGTGAAGAGGTCATGTACCAGGTGGCAGCCGAGGTCGAGCAGCTTGCCGGCTTCTCGATCTCACCCACAGCCATCGAGGGTGCGTTGTGAGCTGGGAGCCGGTCATCGGGATCGAAGTCCACGTCGAGTTGATGACCAACTCGAAGATGTTCTGTGGCTGTGCCGTTGAGTTCGGGGCCGAGCCCAACACCCGGACCTGCCCGACGTGCCTGGGGCTCCCGGGCGCCTTACCGGTGCCCAACGAGGTTGCTATCGAATCCATCATGTCGATCGGCCTTGCCTTGAACTGTCAGGTGTCCCCTCGGTCGGTCTTTCATCGCAAGAACTACTTCTACGCCGACCTCCCCAAGAACTATCAGATTTCCCAGTTCGACGTCCCGGTGTGTCACGACGGGTACCTCGACGTGGAGGTCGACGGCGAGACGCGAAGAGTCGGCATCGAGAGGGCCCACATGGAAGAGGACACCGGCAAGTCGATGCATCTCGGGGCCGGCGGGCGGATCCATGCCGCCGAGGGCACGTTGCTCGACTTCAACCGCTCCGGTGTGCCTTTGGTTGAGATCGTGTCGCGTCCTGATATCAGAGGCGCAGCGGAGTCGAGGGCGTATGCCCAGCAGCTGAGGTCGATCGTGGCGGAGTTGGGAGTGTCGGACGCCCGGCTCGAGGAAGGGTCGATCCGCTTTGACGCAAACGTGTCGATCAGACCCGAGGGAGAGGCGTTGTTGGGGACCAAGGTCGAGATCAAGAACATGAACTCCTTCCGATCGTTGGAGAGAGCCGTCGATTTCGAGATCGGACGTCAGATCGACCTGGTCGAGTCGGGTGGACTGGTGATCCAGGAGACCCGCCACTGGGATGAGGAGGCAGGGATCACCCACTCGATGCGGACCAAAGAGGGTTCCTCCGATTATCGATATTTCACCGAACCGGATCTGGTCCCGATGGTGATGGACCAGGAGTGGGTCGATGAGGTGAGAGGGCGGCTACCCGAGCTTCCCGCCGACCGACGCAGTCGCTATGAGCAACAAGGCTTGGACGGGCAGAGCTCCGGCGTGCTGTCTGGCATGGACGCGGAGCTGAGAGCGATCTATGAGGAGGCCGTGCGTTCCGGCGCGCCGGCCAAGGCCGCGGCCATCTGGCTGACCGGGGAGGTGATCGGTTGGGCGAGAAAACACAAGGTCGAGTCGTCAGCCCTGCTCCTCGACGGTGCCGGCCTCGCCGAGCTGATAGAAATGGTCGAAGAGGGCTTGGTGTCCAGCTCTGCCGCCAAAGAGGTATTGGATGGCGTCTTGTCCGGTGGGGGAGCGCCAGGCGTGGTGGCCAAGGACCGTGATCTCCTGCAGATGAAAGACCGGGACGCGCTGGAAGCTGCCGTCGATCAGGTAGTCGCCGCCCATCCGAGCGCGGTCGAGGGGTTCCGCCAGGGAGAGGAGAAGGTGGTCGGCTTTCTGGTGGGCCAAGTGATGAAAGCAACCCAGGGCAAAGCCGACCCGCGCGCGGTGAACCAGATCCTCCGCGCAAAGCTCTCGGAGTGATGCCCACCAGATGAGGCGGGCAGGCATTGTGATGGTGCTCCTTGCGGCCGGAGCGTGCTCGACCGGCCCTCAGCAGCTGCTCATCGCGGCAGAGATGACGGTGGTCGAGTCGGGCATCATCGACCGCGTCATCGAGGCTTATGAAGCCGCCAATCCGGGAGTGGCGGCATCGGTGGCCGCCCACCCGAGTCAAACGATCCTCGATCTCGGCCGGCAACGGGCAGCAGATCTCCTCATCACCCCAGTCCGGGTGCCCGAGGCCGAGTTCATCGATTCGGGCGCGGCGGCTGCATCCCAGCCGGTATTCAGATCCCGATTCATCGTGATCGGCCCCGACTCTTGGCGCGACTTCGCCCGGGGCTCGGAGGCGCCCGAAGTGTTTCGCTTTATTGCCGATAACGGTCTGACCTTTGTCAGCAGAGGCGACGGGTCAGGCACCCACGAACTGGAGCGACTCATATGGCTCGAAGCCGGAATCGACCCTGCGACCGAGCCTTGGTACCTGGACGCCGGCACGACGATGGCGCAAACCCTCCTGATCGCGGACGAGCGGGATGCGATGACGCTCTCGGAGTACGGAGCGTTTCTCATCGCACTACCTACCATCGATCTGACGAATCTCGAGGTGGACCCCGGTGGGCTCGACCTCGAGTACACCGCGATCGCGGTCGCCGGATCCGAGGGCTCGGAGGCGGCCGTGGATCTCGTCGATTGGTTGCTCACGCCCGAAGGGGTAGCGGCGATCGAGGAGGCGAACATCGAGCTGTTCGACGAAGTGGTTTACGAGCCCGAACCCGTTAGTGGTTAGCTTCAAGACGAAATGCACCGGCATACCAAGATCATCGCCACCCTCGGCCCGGCCGTGGCATCGGAGTCCCGCATCCGGGCGCTGGTTCTTGCCGGCATGGATGTGGCCCGGCTCAACTTCTCGCATGGGGACCATGACCTGCATCGTGCATTGGCCGAATGGGTCCGGGACGCCGCCAAGGAGACCGGTCGCACGGTGGCCCTGATGCAGGATGTCCAAGGCCCCAAGCTGCGGGTTGGCGAGTTCACCAACGGGTCGCTCAAGCTCGAGCCGGGTCAACAGGTGGTATTGGTGCCAAACGGGACCATCGGGATCGATAACCTGATCCCGGTCGGCTACGCGCCGCTTCTCGATGATGTCGTCCCGGGTGACCGGGTTCAGCTCGCGGACGGCCTGATCCGCTGCGAGGTGATGGAGTCGATCGACGGCGGGCTTTTGGCAGAGGTCAAGGTGGGCGGGGTCCTCTCAGACCACAAAGGTGTTGCCTTCCCCGACAGCAGGCTCTCTCTCGAGAGCGTGACCCCCAAGGACGAGGCAGACCTCGCCTTCGGACGCGAGTTGGGTGTCGACTACGTGGCGGCGTCTTTCGTCCGCAGCGGCGATGACGTGCGCCGTGTGGCCGAGCTGGCCGGCGACATCCCGATCATCTCCAAGATCGAGCTGGCCCAGGCCTACGAGAACCTGGACGACATCATCGGGCCCTCATTCGGTCTGATGGTGGCGCGGGGAGATCTCGGGGTACAACTCCCTTTGGAGAGGATCCCCCTGATCCAGGCCGAAATCCTGTCGAAAACCAATGCCGCCGGGCGGATCTCGATAACCGCCACCGAGATGCTCGAATCGATGACCAAGAGCCCTCGGCCGACACGGGCCGAGGTGACCGATGTGGCACATGCGGTCATGGCCGGCACCGATGCCGTGATGCTCTCGGGTGAGACCGCAGTCGGGGACTATCCAGTGGAGACTGTTGCTGCGATGGCCTCGATCTGCGTCGCAATGGAAGATGGGATTCTCTCCGACCCCGAGCGCGATCCGGTCCCCTTCGTGGGCGATGGCAACACGGTTGCCTCGGCCGTGGCCCAGGCGGCGACCGAGATCGCCATCAATCTGGAGGCCGAGACCATCGTCGCCTTCAGTGAGTCGGGAAACACTGCCCGGCTCATCTCGAAGTACCGCCCGGCGGGCAAGATCGTTGCCTTTACCCCCAACGAGATCACGCTGCGTCGCATGGCTCTCTATTGGGGAGTGACGCCGCATCCATTCGAACGGCGTACCTACACCGATGAGGAGCTGGCTGCGGCAGCCTCCATCCTCGAGGAGGAGGGGGTCGTCACCAATGGAGACCGGGTGGTGATGGTTGCGGGCGTGCCACCCAATCAGCGCGCCTCGACCAACCTGGTCAAGGTTCACGTGATCGGCGAGCTTTCGGGTGGTCTCGGGTCCTGAGTACGATCCGATCGCAATGGGTCAGGCAGTAGTCGTCAACAACGTCGTCGCGATGGGCGACGTCCTCGTCATAGACACTGACCGGAGCTTCACCGGCCAGGATGGGGTTGCCTTGTCCCCCGGGAATGCCGGAGAGGCGGTGCCGGGTTTGTTGGCGAGGGGCCTGTTCGAGGTCGACTCCGCCATCGACCACATCTATGTGCTGCAGAACACGGTTACGGTGCGACGGGCCGGAGGCTGGGACGACGCGGATACGGCTGCCGTGACCGATGTCGTGGAGAACTTCCTGCTCTTCTACTGAGATCGCCGCTGATAGCCGGGCTCTCTATAGACGATGGAGTTGGGCTCAACCAGTCGTTGTGGCCGTCGGTACGGTCGTCGTCGTGGCGGGGACCGTGGTGGTGGTCGTCGTGGGGATAGTCGTGGTGGTGGTTGTCGGGCAGGCCGTGCTCGTGTCAGGGATCACGCATGGATGGACCTCGACAACGGCAAACCGCGGGGCGTAACGGACCACCCACTCCTGCTCTTCGACCACCTGATCGGCGTTACCACCACGCAGGATGATCCGGGTCACGGTGACGCTCCAGCCGCCGCCTTCGGATTGGGTCTGCCTCTGGTCATCCACAGCCAGGTCCGGGTTTGGGACATATCTGGGGGAGGGCGGATCGGTGAAGGCGTAGCGGTCAGAGACTGTGTTCTTGACGTGAAGTGCGTCGGGGCCGCCCTCCTGGTCGGCCCACACCCGACTCCTGCCGCCTGATTGCTCTCCCTTGAGTGTTCGGCCGTCGTTGTCTCCGAAGATCCGGACCGTGATCGAGGTGTCGGTGAAGCGGGTGTCGATGAGGATTGCGCTGTCGGTGTTGTTGCGGAACTTGAGGTCGGGCGATCTCCAACTGAGCGTTGCCTCGACACCCTCGGGGTAGCGGGAGAAGTAGTAGGAATGGGGCTTGTGCTCCACGTCCTCATAGCCACCCCAGAAGACTGCGTTGTAGAGGGTGGTGGTGAATTGGCTCACGCCACCGCCCACGGAGTCTTCGAGCTCGCCCGCGATGATGGTGCCTGCCGGAAGGTAACCCTTCTCCAGGGTCCGCTCACCGACATGATCGTTGAGGCTAAAGGTCTCCCCGGGGGCGACAATCGTCCCGTCGACCGTCTTGGCCATGGTCTGGATATTGATCACCCTGTCCTGACAACAGTCGTGGTAGGTGGTGAACTGGGACACCAGGTGTCGGATGTTCAGGCCCTCCAGGTAGTCCGTCGTGATCTGGGGCTCGGCAGCCTCGACCAGGGGGAGTTGACCGACTCTTTCGATCGTCCTGGCGGCGTCTGCCAGCCTGGCGGCGGTCTCGGCGGCGTCGATCTCGGTTCCGTTGACCCCGGGAATGATCGAAATGTTGTCACCCGAGATGTCGAAAGCCGCATCCACCGGCGCGGCCTCGAACTGGTCCCGGATCCCAGCGAGAACATCGTCGACAGTGTGGGTATCGAACGAATTGACGATCCTTGCCTCACCGTCGGTGATCGTCTCCGACCGGAACGCCTCGGTGAGTTGGGCGACGGTGAACACTGCGTCGGTGTCTTGATGGCTGAGACGGATGGGGCCGGCGAGCATGGCCGCAGCCTGCACCACCGCCCGGTCGACATCCTCATCGGTCAGCCTGGGGACGATGGTCGTCGTCGGTATTGTGGTCTGACCGGGATCGAGTGCGAGCAGTGCCGCCTCCACGACGGCTGCCGCCGCGGGTCGGTCGACACCGGTGCCCACTTTCGGATAGAGCGGCACCGGTTGCCCGTCCTCGAGCGCCACCCCGCCCGGATTGGTGGGAAGGGCGATGACCTCGGCGTCCCACCCGTCGAAGACCTCGTCGACGGCCTGGTCGTCGATGGCGCCGCGGACCGGGATCTGCACGGTGTTGAAGATGTGGGTCAGCCACCAGGCGAACTCGGAGATGACGTTCCCGCCGCGACCGACCAGGAGGGCTTCAGTCACGATGGCCTGCTCGTCGATGTCCAGCCCGGCCTCGGGAGGGTCAAGACTGACGAACTTGCCTTCGATGTTGAGCACGGCAGGGCGTCCCAGGTACTCGTCTTCGACTCCGACGAGGGCGGTGAGAGCCTGCTCCACGTCGAGCCCACCGATGGCGGTACCGGCGACCTCTACACGTCCCATGACCTCGCCTCGTGAGACGAGTCTGGTTATCCCGTACCCGGCCAATAGCAGCACCAGGACACCACCCAGCACCACGGCGAGCGCGCTAAGCGAGAAACTGCGTGAGGAAACATGCTTGTTCATGGAAAGGCCGCCCCAAATCGACCTGGTTCCTGGTCGCCGGATGGTAACGAGCTACATGTGATTATCAGAAGTGTTCGGGTCCTCTTGTCTACGCTCGATGTCAAGTGACCGTCCAGTTCCCCCCGGTGGTCGAGGGAGACGCCATCAGGGTGTCGGCTACCACCTTTGTCACCTACAAGAAATGCCCCGGGCAGGCCGGAGCCCGGCTCCAAGGAATCTACGGGCCGGACAGTCGGCCTGCCTTCCTGGGAAGCCTCGCCCATCGGATTTTCAGCCGCCACCTGACGTCTGGCCCGATCTCGTCCGAGGAGTTCATCCAAGCCTGCAAAGAGGAGATCGGGGGCTCCATCCTCAACAACAAGCTCGCCGGCCTCGAGATGCGCCCCTCGGCCCTTGCCGCCGCCATCGAAGAGGTGCGCGGGCTCTATGAGCGCTTCATCAAGTTCCCCGACGACGGCTTCGAGGGCTCGGAGTTCTCGCTCGAAGCCACTCCGGCGCCGGGGGTAGACCTGGTGGGGACGGTCGATGCGGTGTATCGAGAGGACCTGGGTGGCCACCGACTGGTGGACTGGAAGACCGGGGAGCTGGGCGAGCCCGAGGACCAGCTCATGTTCTATGCCTTGCTGTGGTTGCTGCACGGCGGGGAGATACCGGCATATGTCGAGGCGGTTTCGGTGAGGACCGGAGAGCGTTTTCGGACCGTCCCCTCCTCGGCAGACATGCAGCGGGTGGCTGAGGAACTGGGGGATCTGGTCGACACCATTCGTGGCGCCTGGAGGTCAGGCGAGGACCTGGCTCGAACGGGCGGGCCCTGGTGCCATTTCTGCCCGATCCTGGCCGACTGCGAGGAAGGTCAGTCGGCGGAGGCGCTACTCGATTGAGCAACGCCTCCGCGCTTGGTGGTGGTCAGCAGCAGCCGCCGCCTCCGCCGCCGCAGCAGCCACCGGTGTCGTCTATGCGAAGTGTCACGAGCCCTCCTTTCAGATCGATGACCTTCGATGTATTGATGATTGTCGATACATCGACTAATGTCAATATCATGGAGTGCTGCACCCCGGTGTTTGAAGGAGTTCTCAACGCCGATGAGGCGGTTCACACCGCCGAGTTGCTAACAGCGTTGGCTGATCCGGCCCGGCTCAGGATCGTGTCGATGATGGCGGCTTCCCAGGGCGGGTCAGTGTGCGGGTGCGAATTGGAAGGCCCACTCGGGTTGGCCCAACCGACCGTGTCCCATCATCTCAGAATCTTGCGTGAGGCAGGTCTGATCGCCGGGGAGCGCCGTGGGCGTTGGGTCCACTACCGGGTGGTGCCCGAGCGGCTGGCAGAGATCACCGACGCCCTGAGACCCCGGGTTCCCACCGGTTTGATCTCGATCAGCTGAGCATCTCCAACAACCTGGTCATGGTGTTCCAGTTGCGGGCGGTACCGATCACGCCAAGCTTGCGCTCGAAATAGTCGAGATTCAGCTTGGATCGTCCCGATCCCCGGGGATAGTGCACAAAGATCTCCTTACCGGAGACCACGAACCGATCCGGAGGTGAGCGGTCGGGGTCCAGGTCTGCTACCCGGGTCTCGTCGGGAGTCGCGGCGAGGAGTATCCCATGCAGTTGCGTTCCTGTCGCTCCTTGCTCGAGCAGAGGGTTGCGGGCAACCACGTCTTCGAGCTCTTCCCTGGTCCGGATGATGACACCGATCTCGAGGTCGAAGCGGTCCCGGATCACCTGTTGGATCAGCGGTGCGAGTTCCGGAGGGTCGGTCGACCCGGGTAGAAGCAAGAGGTTGCCCGAGTTGAGATGAGTACGCACGTCCGGGAGCCCGGAAGCATCGAGTTGTGCTTTCAGCTCAGCCATGGACAGCATGGATCGGCCCGCGACGTTGACCCCGCGGAGCAGGGCGAGCACCCGGCCCGCGGTCTCAGGCATCGAGTTCCGATCGGTAGTGCCCGGCACCAGGGCCGCGTGGGGGGCGGATTCCGCGCAGTTCCCAATCGCCCCCGAGCGCGGTCGAGACCACCTCCTCTGAAGCACTTGGCTGGGCGCCGACATTGGTGCGCACGGGAGGGCCCGCGACGATCGTGTTGGTCAGCGTCCCGAGACCTTCCACCTCGACAGTGACGATGTCACCCGGTTCGACCGGCCTCGACCCGGCAGGGGTTCCACTCAGGATGAGATCTCCGGGCAGCAGAGTGATGTTCCTCGCCAGGTCGGCGACCAGGTAGGCCATATCCCACTCCATCTCGCCGGTGTTCCCCTCCTGACGGGTGACGTCATTCACCGAGGTCCTGATCCACTTGTCGCGATAGTCCCATCCGGTGACCACACCCGGCCCGGCCGGGCACAGGGTGTCCGAGCCTTTCACCCTGAGCATCGAGCCGGCATCGGTATCGCGGAAGTCGTGGAGCCCGAAATCGTTGGCGATTGTGTAGCCGGCGATGTAGGTCTCCGCCTCGCTTGGCGCGATGTCGTGACAGGTCTCTCCGATCACGATGGCGATCTCACCTTCGAAGTTGAGGAATCTGCACCCTTGCGGTCGAACCACGTCCCCGGTGTGGGAGTTGAGAGACGTGGTCGGCTTGTGGAAGTAGGTAGGAGCGGGCGGCAGCCGGGTCATGAACTCCTCCACCCGGCTCCGGTAATTGAGGTGAACCGCGATTATCTTCGAAGGGTTGACGGGGGGGAGATGGACTGCCTCGGCGACCGGCACACGGCGTCCGTCGGAGGCGACCAACGTCTCGCCTTCGCGCAGCACCTCGGTGGCGACCCCATCGAGAAGGATTGTCCGGTGCTCGATCATCGTGCTCTCACGCTACCCAGGCGCATGATTCGATTATGTTCGCTTCCAAACGATCTCATGGCCGTGACCACACTCCACACCGATCTCGGGGAAGAGAACGCCGACCTCACCTCTCATGACGCCTTCGTGCGGGCGGTGCCGCACGCCACGTTTGCCCGGATGCGACGGGAGCAACCCGTTGCCTGGGTCGAGGAGGCGGACGGCGAAGGGTTCTGGGCCCTGACCAAGCATGCTGACGTCTCGATGGTCAGCCGCGACTTCGGCCGGTTCACTGCTTCCCGTGGGATTCGCATCGAGCAGATGGCTCCCGACGAGTTGGAAGCCCGTCGGACCATGATGGAGTTCGACCCGCCCGAACATGCCCGGCTTCGACGGCTGGTGCAGCCCGGTTTCACCCCCAAGGTCGTGGCAACCTACGAAGCGGCGTTCCGGATCCTGGCCGGGCAGGTCCTCGACCAGGTGCTACCGCTCGGGAACTTCGACTTTGTCACCGAGATCTCGCGTGAGTTGCCGATCCGGTTGCTGTGCCGTCTGCTCGGGGTTCCTGAGACCGATGCCGGGAAGCTGGTGTCCTGGGGTGACCAAATGATCTCCAACGCCGATCCTGAGTACACGCCGGTTGTGATCGACAAGGTCGACACCGAGGAGTACCGGCTGCTCCCATTCAGGGCTCCTGCCGCCTTGGAGGTGTTCCGGTACGCCGAAGAGGTCGCAATCGAGCGACGAAACCACCCCGAGGACGACATCATCACGGTTCTGCTCACCGCCGAGCCTGACGGCCAGCCCCTCACCGACCTGGAGTTCAAGAACTTCTTCACCCTGCTGATGGTCGCCGGCAATGAGACCACCAGGCACACGATCAGCCATGGGCTCACCTATTTGGTCGATCACCCGGATCAGATGGAGCAATTGCGGGACGACCCGGACGGACTCTCTGTTTCGGCGACCGAGGAGATCCTCCGCGCCTCGGCGGTGACCATGCACTTTCGAAGGACGGCCACCGAAGAAGTAGAGATCCGCGGCACCCGGATCAGCGCCGGCGACCGAGTCGTGATGTGGTATCCGTCGGCCAACTACGACGAGGAGGTATTCGATGAGCCGCTTCGGTTCGACATTCGTCGACAACCCAACGACCACCTCACATTCGGAACCGGTCGTCATGTGTGTCTTGGGGCGTCGTTGGCCCGGCTCGAGGTGAGGGTGGTGTTCGAGGAGCTATTGAAGCGAGTGGCGGCCGTCGAGATCGTGGGTGCGCCCGATCGGCTTCGCTCCAATTTCATCAACGGAGTCAAGCATCTTCCGGTGCATGTAGCGCTTGCCTAGTCGTCGCTAGAGGTGGGTCGAAAGCAGCCCGACGGCCAGCGCCACGATGGTCCAGGTCAAGAGTCGCAACGGCTTCTCCCAGGTGGCCAGTAGCTCCATCCGATCCCATCGCCGATTTCCGTCGAAATCCACCACCGACTCGTCGGTTCGTCGTCTGACAAAGCGGGCTGGTGTGCTCAGGGCCCGTTGCCCCAGACTGAGCAAGGCCGCGGCTCCGGCCACGATCACCAAGGTGAGCGAGATGTCCTCGGTTTGTGCCCAGTAGCCCACCACCACCGGGAACGCGCCCCAGGCCAGGCCAAAACCGGTGTCGGTGTGGACGATGGGCCACTCCAGGGCGTAGCCAACTGCGAGCAGCACGCCAGTCGCCGCCCAAGCGATCACCCAAGGCGACACCTCGAAGGCGCCAATGCCTGCAATGACGAGCGACACGATCATGGCGCCGACGCCCAGGGCCCAGAGGGCGCGATCGGAGAGCCCGGTGCCCAGGGGGCGGCTCTTGACCTCGTCGAGAGCGTGGGCTCCGACACCGAGCCCGATGGCGAAGGCGGCCAGTGTCCCGGTCAGGATCCGCCAATCGAGCTCTGGAGCGAGTGCCGCTCCGATGACCACGTAGGACAGATGCCAGAGGGTGTAGGGGGCATGGAGGAGCGAGATGAGATCGCTGGACGGCGACCCGGTGCGGGCATAGAACGCCGGCCTATCGCTCATCGCTTGGTTCCCCACGCCACCAGCCCGCCACCGAGGGAGAGAGGCATCACTTTCACCTCGGTGAAACCGGCTGCCCTCCAGACCTCGGCGAGTCGCAATGGTGGATAGCGCGATGCGAAATGGTCGATGCTCGGCCCGAGAAAGCGTCCCACCCGATACCAGCCACGCCCGGCCAACAGCCCGGCCGCCGGCAGGACGGCTCTGGTGTACATCCACCACAGTGGCCTCCACGGGCCGCGCGGCCGCCCGAACTCGACCATTCCCGCCCGAGCCCCAGGTCGGAGGACGCGTGCCATCTCGGTCAAGCATGCTTCGACGTCACTGACATACCGGAGCAGGTACCCGAAGGTGACTGCATCGAATGTGGCGTCGGGGAAGGGGAGGGCTTCCGCCGTCGCCAGCACTCCGGTTGCGCCACGCTCCACGGCCGAGCGCAACATCTGAGCGCTTTGGTCGAGTGAGATCACTGTCGCTCCGCCGGCTCTCAGCATTCGGGTGATCAAGCCGGTGCCGGCTGCGATGTCGAGAATCTCGGATCCCGGCTCCACGCCAAGCCCGTTGACCATCCTCCGCCGCCATCGGGCATCCTGCCCCAGGCTGAGCAGGTTGGCCCAACGCTCATAGCCGGGGGCAAGCGGGGCGAAGAGGCCCTGCGCCATCCGGGTAATTGGTTTCGCCCCCACCAACGAGAAGTCTCCCCCTGCTCTCTAATAGCTCTGAGGGACGAAGGTCTGCTCGGACATCGGTGGCCGAACGTATCCGTGGTCCTCGCCATCCGGGAGCTGCACCGGGTCGGGTGTGACATCGTCGTAATCGAATTGCGAGAGGATGTGGCTGATGCAGTTGAGTCGTGCGCTGCGTTTGTCGTCCGAGGGGACCACGTACCAGGGCGATTGCTGGATGTCGGTGAACTGGAAGGTCATGTCCTTGGCCTGCGAGTAGCGCGAGTAGAGGCGATGCTCCTCGAGGTCCATCTCGGACAGCTTCCACCGCTTCAGCGGCTCTTGATTCCTCGACTCGAACCGACGCCGTTGCTCGCCACGACTCACCGAGAACCAGTACTTGAGGACCTTGATCCCCGAGCGAACCAGCATCCGCTCGAACTCGGGGCAACTTCGAAGAAACTCCTCGTGTTCGGCCTCGGTGCAGAACCCCATGACCCATTCCACATTCGAGCGGTTGTACCAACTCCGGTCGAAGAGGACGATCTCGCCTGCGGCGGGCAAGTGGGCCACGTATCGCTGAAAATACCATTGAGTTCGTTCTCTCTCCGTGGGTTTGGGAAGGGCCACCAGCTTCACATGGCGGGGGCTGGTCTGCTCGGTGATCCGTTTGATGACACCGCCTTTGCCGGCGGAGCCGCGGCCCTCGAAGATCACGAGGACTCCCAGGCCTACCTCGGCCACCCAATACTGGAGCTTGACCAACTCCTCTTGCAGACGCACCAGCTCCGCCTCATAGAACCTCTTCTTGAGCCGGCCTTCCTCGTTGTAGTTGTCGGGACCGGCCGGTGTGCCAAGCCGTACCGGGTCGTCGATTCCGCCGGTCACCTGACCGGAAGCCGGATCCTCGGATTTAGCCATCGAGTTCTCCTCGTTCGAGGCAAACCTAGAAGATCTGCTCAGCCGGTCGGCGCCATGGCGGTGAGATCTGTGCCAGCTCGCCGTGACGTCTCGAAGCCCGTTGACGAAATCTCCGTATCTCAAGCATCGATGACGGAGTTCCGATACTCACAGTATGACTTCCCGCGGATCCCTCGACACTCTGGGACCTGTGGTTGAAGAGCGTCGCGGATCGCCCGCCCTCCGGTTGCCGATCGGTGTCGGGCTGGCTGGCGTGCTGCTCACTGCAGCGGTTTTCTACAACCTCTGGGACGATGCCGGCCAAGAGGCCGACCAGCGTCTCGCCACCCAGGTGGAGACCGTGGCTCATTCGACGTCTGTGGCACTCGATACGGTCCACGCCAAGCTGGTATCACTCAGTGGTCTGTTCCGGGCCAGCGAGATCGTCACCCCTGCCGAGTTCAGCCTGTTCACCAACGACGTGGGCCTGGAATCGGGGATGGCCGGCATCGGGTATGTGGTCGAGGTTGATGCCACTGACCTTGCCACCATGGAAGCGGTTCTTCAGGCTCAAACCGGTTCCCAGGTCACAGCTTTCGAGATGGACGGCGCCGGGGCACCGGCTGAGCTCGGATCGCGGCCCCAGTACTACCTGGTCCAGCATGTCTCACCGCAGGAGGAGTGGGGGCCACTCATGGGCTTCGATCTCGGCTCGTTCCCGGTCATCGCGTCGGACCTCTCATCTGCGATGGCCACCGGGCAGGTTGCGATGACTTCGTTCTTGCAGCTTCCCGGACAGGACGACAGTGACAACCTTGTCATGCTCCGTGCGGTGACAGAGCCATCGACCGAGGAACCGGTCGCTCTGGTCGTCGCCCTGTTGGACTTCAGCGACCTCCTCGAGGCCCACATCCCGGCGGGCGTCAGGCCTTATGTGGATTGGGATGTCGCTGAGCTCACCCCCGAAGCCATGGACATTCCCGGAAACACGGCTCGGATCGGCTTTGGCGATCGAACGTGGGTGATAACCGTCACCGCCACCCCGGATTCTCCATTTGATGCGGGGCGAGGGGGAGCCTACATCGTCCTCGCCCTCGGGTTCCTGACCACTTTTCTCGCGGCCCTGTTGGTGTTTCTCGTGCGGCAACGGATCGAGTCTGCGGCGACCCTGGCCGCGGCACACCAGACCACCGACACCAAGGTGCGGTTCATCGCTGCGGTTAGTCACGAGCTGCGAACACCGCTCACTGCCGTGCTCGGATTCGCCGAGATCCTCAGGGACGGCGAAGAGCTCTCCGACCATGAGCGGATCGCGATGATGAAGGCGATCACGGAGGAGGCCACCGACCTCGCTCACATCATCGACGATCTCCTGGTGGCCGCCCGGGGTGAGATCGGCCAGGTGGTGGTGACCCGTGCCAACATCTCCATGCGGGACGCGGTTCAGGCTGTGGTGCAAGGCTCGGGGCTGGCGGATCGGATCACGGTCATCCCGGGCGACGGCGGTCCCGATCTCGCGGTGGGCGATCCGAATCGGGTACGTCAGATCCTGCGCAACCTCGTGGAGAACGCGAGGAGATACGGAGGTACCCACATCGACATCGAGATTCTCGATCAGGGCGAGTGGCTATGCCTCGAGGTCCGGGACGATGGGTCAGGGGTTCCCGAGTCCATCCTGGATCGGCTGTTCGAGCCGTACCAGCACTCGGGCTCGGTTGTGGGCCTGACCGAGTCGCTGGGTCTCGGGTTGAGTGTCTCCAGCCAGCTGGCCGACCTGATGGGCGGCGAGCTGACCCATCAACGGCGAGACGGTTGGACCGTGTTCACTCTCACTCTTCCCACTGCGAGGATCGAGGGCGCCGATCTGGACAAAATGCCATTCGGCGTCGGCCGATCAGAGTCTTCACGATGATGTAGACCGCGTGATCGATGTGATCGCGTGTCGTCACCGCCCCCGACAACGAGTGGCGACGGGTTTCAGTGGCGGCCGAATCGGGTAATTGGTGGTCTCGACGAGGAGGACTCTTTGCAGACCATTGAACAAGTCATGACCAAGGACCCGCTGACCGTCGCCGAAAGCGCACCGGTGAGCGAAGCCGCCCGCCTCATGCGCGACGCCGACATCGGTGACGTGCTGGTAACCCGGAACGATGGGACCGTCTGCGGGATCGTGACCGACCGCGACCTTGCTGTGAGGGTGATAGCCGTTGGGAAGGATCCCAACTCGGTCACCCTCCAGGATGTGTGTAGCCATCGGCTCGAGTCGGTGGAATCGGGCGACCCGGTCGAAAAGGCCGTTGCCCTAATGCGTGATCATGCCATCCGCCGAATCCCCGTGATCGACGACGGGAATCTGGTCGGCATCGTCTCCCTTGGCGATCTTGCCATGGAACGGGATCCTCAGTCCGCCCTGGCCGACATCAGCGAGGCGGCGCCGAACAACTAAGCGCCCGGCCCATCGGGTTGCCGCCTCAGCCGATCAGGGTCTTCTCGATGATGTCGATGGCATGATCGATATGATCCTGTGTCGTCCTTCGATTGAGGATGGCGAAGCGGAGCACGAACCGGTCTTCGATTGTCGTCGGCGATAGATGAACCACTCGATCTTGGTTCACCGCCTCCAAGGCACGACGGCCGAGTTCGTCGTCGTCGAAGCGGAAGGCGACGATTGACAGATCGGGTTGCCACGGGGTCTGCAACCCGTCGATGCTCGATAGACGTCGGTATGCATACGCGGCCAGGTCGAGACTCGAATCCAGCGCTTCTCGAAACGGGGCCACGCCGTGGAGGTGCAGGGGAAGCCACATCTGGAGGGCGCGGAACGGGCGGCTCAACTCGGGCCCGAGGGATGCGATGTCGCGGATCCCTGAATAGTGGTCATCCTCGAGCAGGTAGGCGCCTCTTCCTTGATTGGCATCGATGAGATGTCCCTCGTCGCGGACCAGCACGGCCCCGACGCCGAAGGGGATGGACAAGCCTTTGTGCGGGTCGATGGCGATCGAGTCGGCCAGTTCGATGCCCGCGATGGCCGTCCGGCCCCGCTCGGTGAGTTGGAAGAAGCCACCGTATGCGGCGTCGACATGGAGCCAGAGGCCCTCCTCGGCCACGATCCCTGCCAGCGACTGCAGCGGGTCCACCGTTCCGGTGTCGGTGGTCCCGGCCGAGCCGACCACCAGAAATGGGTCAAGGCCGGCAGCACGATCCGCCTCGATGGCGGCACGGAGGGAGTCGGGCTCCATCCTCAGATCGGCGTCCACGGTCACGATTCGGACCTGGTCCTGGCGGAAGCCGGCGATTCGGGCCGCTTTCTCCACCGAATGATGGGTGTGGCGGGTCACATATATGACACCATTGCCGAACTCGTCCCCGAGTCGAGCGGTGCGGGCAGCCACCACGCCGGTGAAGTTGGCCATCGAGCCACCGGAGAGGAGCACCCCCGACGCCGACCCCCCCAGCCTGAAGAGGGTGGTCATCCATCGCACCATCCCATGCTCGATGACGCTCATCCCGGGCGCCGCGTGCGAGACCCCGGTGTACCGGTTGAGGCCGGCAGCGAGGAAATCGGCCAGGGCCGCGGTGTAGAGACCGGCGTTGGGGATGTAGGAGAGATGGCCGCCCGACGGGTGATAGACACCCGAGCGACCGGCTTCCTCGAGATCGGAGAGAATGGCGTCGAGGTCACGCCCATCGTCCGACGGTGGGTCCATCAGCCGTGCAGCCAGCGCCTCGTCGAGAGTGATGCCGGAGGCCGGCATGGTGTCTGCTCTATCGAACCAGTCCTGGAGAACCGCCAGGACGGTCTCGGCCAATTCGGCGCGTTCCTGGTTGCCCGGTTCGAGCGATGGCGACATCAGGTTCAAGGTAGCCCGCTCGGGTGGCTTCGCCCACCTCGGATCGGGGGCATCTACGATCATGCGATCTTCACCATGCAGACCATTTGATGTCAGGATTCCTGTTCCCCCGCACTCCGAGTGGACGATCCTCGCTGCTGCCGCCGCCTCCGTGGCACTACTCGGGGGAGATGCTCACGATCGAGTACCGAACCGACCCGGCACGAGTCGAGGAGCTGCTTCCCGACGGTGTCGACCTCGCCCCTGAGGACCCCGGTGCTGTTGCCCTGATTTGGGCCGACTGGCAGAGCTGCGGTGATGACTTCGAGGAGATCCTCGACCCGGTGCGGGCTCAGTACAAGGAGTGTTTCGCAGTGGTCCGCTGCCAGTGGGAGGGGGAGACCTGGAGCCGTTGCGTCTACATCTGGGTCGACAAGGACTTTGCCCTGGTTCGCGGTTACCACCAGGGATACCCCAAGAAGCTCGGCAGCATCTGGATGACCCGGCCGATCACCGTCGGTCGGGCAGGGCCGAGATTGGAGACAGGTGCCAGATTCGGCGCCACCCTGGTGGCGGCCGACCGGCGGGTGGCACAGGCGCTGTTCACCCTGACCGGCCCGGTAGACACGCCGGGTTTCGTCAACGGTCACCCGATGTTGCACAACCGGGGGTGGCCGTCAATCGAATCTGATGGCACGCAAGCCCTCGACGAGTTGGTGACCATGCGTGGCTACGACGGCGAGATCGGTGATGTGTGGGCCGGTGAGGCGGAGCTGGAGCTCTTCGATTCGCCCAATGAGGAGTTGTCGCTACTAGCGCCGCAGGAGATCATCGGGGGCTACTACCACCGGGTTGGTGTTTCATGGAACGGCGGCACCACACTGCGACGAACGATGCCAAGGGAGGTTGAGAGCACATGACAGCGATCCTCGACGAGCTCAAGGAGAGGGGGAAGACCGGCCCCTACATCGGTGGGTCCTGGTCCCACGGGGCGGGCGAGTTGGCGGTGGTCGACCCTGCCACCGAGGATGTGCTGGTCGACATCGGTCTGGCCGAGGCGAGCGATGCCGACGACGCGGTGGCCGCGGCCTACGAAGCGTTGACGCCGTGGGGTGACACCCCGCCCCGAGAGCGCGGCGAGATCTTGCGACGGACCTTCGAGGCGATGCGTGCTCGGGAGGAGGATCTGGCTGAGTTGATCGTCCTCGAGAACGGCAAGGCCTATCCCGACGCACTGGGCGAGGTCCGCTATGCAGCCGAGTTCTTCAGATGGTTCTCCGAGGAGGCGTCGCGGATCGGGGGGGAGGTTCGTCTGGCCCCGGGTGGCGACAAGCGGATAATCACGGTGCGTCAGCCGGTCGGGGTGAGCGTGATGATCACGCCGTGGAACTTCCCGGCGGCGATGGCCACCCGAAAGATCGGACCCGCCCTCGCGGCAGGGTGCACCGCGATCGTCAAGCCGGCGTCAGACACGCCTCTCACCACCCTGGCCGTGGTCCATCTCATGGAGGAGGCGGGGCTGCCGGCGGGTGTGGTCAATGTGGTCGTGGCCAAAGGCTCTTCGGGGGTGGTCGAGCGGATGCTTCACGACCCCCGGGTGCGAAAGCTGTCATTCACCGGTTCCACCGAAGTGGGGCAGACGCTGCTCAAGGTGGCCGCCGACCAGGTGCTCAACGTCTCGATGGAATTGGGTGGCAACGCCCCGTTCATCGTCTTCGAGGATGCCAATCTCGATGCCGCCTTGGAGGGGGCGATGGTGGCCAAGATGCGTAACGCGGGAGAGGCTTGCACCGCGGCCAATCGATTCTTGGTGCATGCCTCGGTAGTCGAGGAGTTCACCTCGATGCTCGCCGGTGCCATGGGCGCGATGAAAGTGGGCCCGGGGATCGACCGGACTACCCAGGTGGGCCCGATGATCAATGAGAAGTCACGTGATGACATCGCGCAACTGGTGCAGGCTGCCGTCGATTCGGGAGCGGGTGTGGCAATAGGGGCGTCGGTCCCTGATCGGCGTGGCTTCTTCTATGAGCCGACCGTCCTCTCTGGAGTCTCGCCTGATGCGACCATCCTCGATCAGGAGATCTTCGGCCCGGTGGCCCCGGTGGTCAGCTTCCACAGCGATGACGAGGCCATCGCCATGGCCAACGACACGGTGCACGGTCTGATCAGCTACGTCTACACCGATGATCTGGCTCGTGGTCTGCGCACCGCCGAGGCCATCGAGTCGGGCATGGTCGGGTTGAACCGCGGGCTGGTGTCCGATCCGGCTGCTCCTTTCGGTGGGGTCAAGCAGTCAGGCATCGGTCGCGAGGGCAGTCACGAGGGAATAGAAGAGTTCCTGGAGCTCAAGTACATCGCCACTAGTTGGTAGGAGTTCGTCTTCAGCGTTCCCTCTCAGGGAGCCCGCGGGTCGACGGTGTACTTGAGGCCGAGCGGGCTGGTCCAGAGGTATTCATCGGTCACAGTTTTTTCCAGCTTCCAGCCGGCGTGTTTGAGCCGGTGGTCGTGTCGGCATAGCGGTTCGAGGTTGTCTTCTTGGGTGGGCCCGCCGTCGGTCCAGGCCTTGCGGTGATCGATGTCTGAGTCTCGGGCGGGCATCCGGCAGCCGGGAAAGACACAGGTGAGGGCGACGGCCTCGACTTTGCGTCTCTGACTGGTGGTGGGCCGTCTCCGGGTGGTACCGACGTGGATGGTCCGGCCGGTGTCGCGATCGGTGACTGTGATCCTCCACTCTGCCTTGTCCTGTTCTTTCACGACTTGACGGGCAACGTCGGCGATCACCGGTCCCCAACCGGGTATCTCGGCCGGGTTGTTGTCGAGCCCGGCCAGGGTGGTGAGATCGACTCTGATGTCGACTACGGCTCCAACACCAAGCTTCTGGTTCGGATCGCGTCCATTGAGCAGGTCGAGCAGGATGTCGGCCCTGATCTGGTCGAGTGTGCGATGGTCGTCGGCCGTCTTCGCGGATCGGGCGAGCCGGTTGATCCTCCGCATCGCCGCACTGGTGTCGGCGGCGGGGAGATCCATGCCAAACAGATTGGCGGTGCCGGCCTCGGTGGCTTCGATCGCCACCCGCCGGTCTAGCAACCTCACCTCGTAGCGTTCCCGGGCTGAATCCGGGTCGACGGCCATCACCAGCCGCTGAATCCGGGCACGGAGCTGACCAGTGGTCTGAGTGCCCGCCCGCTCCAGTGCGACGTCGGCGACCTGCCAGGCGATCTCCTGGTCGAGATGAGATGTCTGGTCGATGATGACCCGGGCCTTGGGCAGGTCGATCAGACCCCGGTGCAATGCGGCCCAAACCCGGGGATGGCGGGCAACCAAGTCTTCGGCCAACCCGAGTTGAAACTCGGCGGCACGCCTGGTCCAAGAGAGCGCCGCCTGGATCTCCGAGGCGGCGAGATCGTGGATGTCTGCCAGCTCGTCAAAGGGGCCGGCCACCTCGGCTTCGGCCTCGGCGACCGCGACCATGGAGGCGTAGAGCTCGGCCTGGGCATGGGCCACCTGCCGGCTCCAGGCTTGCATCACGAACACCTGATCCGGCCCACTGACGCCGCGCCGGTCGATGCTGGCCAGAGCCGATCCCAGATCGACGCCGGGTGCTATCCCGGGCAGACCCTCAAGCAGCGGGTCCCTGCCCGAGCTCCCGATCGTGGTCACCGCCCCCGCCGACGGCCTCTCCTCGTGCTCTCCCCATGAATCGAACATCTGTTCGATAACCTACAGGGTGCCCCCGACAGATTCCATACCCTTGATCGGAGTCGACGTTCTTTTTTCTTCTTTGTCCACCAAGCGCCATATTTGGCGCCAGGTACCTCAGGTAAGCCGGGCCTACCCCACCGTCCCCTCGCTGATTTGGAGTGTTTTCAGGTCGCTGTGGAAGTCGAGGGCGTAGTCACCGCCCTCCCGGCCGATGCCGGAGATCCCGCAGCCGCCGAAGGGTGCGGTCAGATCGCGGACCAGGAAGGTGTTGACCCAGACCGTCCCCGCCCGGATTTGACGGCCCACCCGTTCCGCCCGCTCCTGGCTACCGGTGTAGACGATCCCGGACAGACCGTATTGGGTGGAGTTGGCAAGGTCGATCGCCTCTTGCTCATCGGCAAAGGTCTGATAGGTGAGGACGGGGCCGAACACCTCGCGCTGGACGATCTCAGAGGAGTTGTCCTTCGGCTCGATCAGGGTTGGCAGGTACCAGAGGCCGTCCTGTTTCCATCGCTCACCGCCCCGCACCACGCGGTCACCGTGATCCCGGGCACGCTCCACGAAGCTCTCGACCCGGGCGAGATGATCGGGATGGATCATCGGGCTGATCGTGGTCCGCGGGTCGCGGCTGTCGCCGAGCACGTGGGCGTCGGTATAGGTGTTGAACAATTCGAGGAAGTCAGCCGAGACACTCTCCTCGACTATGAGGCGGGTTCCGGCGAGGCACACCTGGCCCGAGTCGTCGTACTGACCGGCGGCTTTGCGGGCGGCGGCTTCGAGATCGGAGTCGGCGAACACCACCAGCGGGCCCTTGCCACCCAGCTCGGCGGTGAAGGGGACGATGTTGCGGGCAGCAGTGACCCCGATGTGGCGCGCTGTTTCCGGCGAGCCGGTGAACGAGATTCGACGCACCCGTCGATCCGAGACCAGAGCGGCACCGACCTCGTCGCCGAACCCCTGCACGACGTTGAGCACGCCGGGGGGGATACCGGCTTCCAATGCGAGGTCGGCGAGGATAGAAGCCGAGAGTGGTGCCCATTCGGCTGGTTTGAGGATCACGGTATTGCCCGCAGCAAGAGCCGGGGCCACCTTCCAGCTGGATAGCAGCCAGGGGGCGTTCCACGGTGTGATGATCACCGCGGGCCCGGCCGCCATGCGCTGGACTTGGTTGTCAGTCCCTTTCGAGGACCATCTGCGCCCGTCGTAGCCGGCGGCCAGGCCGGCGTAGTTCCTGAAGTTCTCGGCCCCGCGGTGGATGACCCGGGCTTCCAAGCTCTCCAGGAGCATTGCCATGTCGACGCATTCGATGCCGGCGATCATCGCGATGTTCTCGTCGATCAGGTCGGCGAGACGATTGAGCGGCACTTCCCGCTGTTTGGGGCTCAGGTCCGCCCACGCCGGGAAGGCGGCCGCCGCGGCGGTGACGGCTTGGTCGGCGGTGAGGGCGTCACCTCGGGCAACGCGGGCCAGGAGCCAATCCCATTCGAGGGGTGAGCGAACCTCGAACGTGGTGTCAGAGGGGACGCGTTTGCCCCCGATGAAATGGTCTGGCGACACGGCGGTGTCGAGGATCTCGACTCGGGTTGAGGGCATGGTGAGGATCGTTAGCAAGCGAAAGGATAAACTGGCCGACGTCCCGACATGCCAAGACCCCTATACGACCACGACGACCATGTGATCCTCGAAGCGGAGCGCGATATCCGGAATCGCCTCGGGGACAGACCCTTCGACTTCGAAGCCCTGCTCGCGGTGTCGAACATCTATCGGGCTGCCAACGCGGTCCGCAACCGCATGGAGCGAGAGGTCTTGACCCCCTTTGGCTTGAGCTGGGGAGGCTTCACCATCCTGTTCGTGCTCTGGGTTTGGGGTGATCGGGAGACGGGTCAACTCGCCGAAGACTGCGGTCTGGCCAAGGGTACGTTGTCCGGGATGCTCACCACGTTGGAGAAGACCGGTCTAGTCGAGCGATCACGGCATCTCGAGGATGGGAGAAGGGTCTGGGTGACCTTGCTCGACGAGGGTCGGCAGATGATCGAGGCCGTGTTCCCGGAGTTCAACAGGTACGAAGCGAAGTTCACCGCCGACCTCGACCACGACGAACGACGCGAGCTGGCACGTCTCTTACGCCGGGTGACGGCTACTGCCGACGGCGTTCCGCTGATCGCTGAGTGAAGGGGGACGCTGACCGGCAGCCATGGAAAGGTCACTCGTCGCAGAGTGGGCCGATTCGGGATAGGCTGTCGTTCGGTGGCTAACGAGCTCTGAGAGGAGGGCACGATGGGTGAGATCGTCGGCGCAGGACTGATCAGTCATGCCCCTACCATCATGTTCGACGAGGCCTCTCGGCGCGAGATCAACGACGGCAAGGAAATCAGCCTCGTCCCCGGGTTGATTCGCTTGCGCAACGAGGTATTCGATCGTCTCGAGCCGGACACGATTGTCATCATCGACTCGCACTGGTTCTCGACCGTCGAGCATCTGCTCGCCGCACAGACACGTCGTCAGGGGGTCTTCACTTCTTCCGAGTTGCCACGTGGCATGGCGCAGATCCCATACGACTATCCGGGAGACCCCGAACTGGCCAAGCTGGCCGCCACCCTCGGAACCGAGTTGGGCACACCGACCCACGCTTCCGAGGACGATTATCTCCCTGTCTACTACGCCACAATCAACCTGCTCCATTACCTGCACAAGGACGAGAAGGTGATGTCGGTCTCCGTGGTCCAAACCGGGGAGACAGACGACTTCATGATGATGGGCGAGGCGATCGGTGAAGCCATAGCTCGTCTCGATCGACGTGCGGTGATCCTTGCCTCCGGTGGGATGAGCCACACCTTCTGGCCGTTGAAGCAGATTGCAAAGCATGAGGCGTCAGATCCGATTCACATAATCACGCCGGAGGCCCGAGCCGCCGATGAGGAGAGACTGGAGTGGATGAAAGCTGGCGATCACGCCCGGATCGTGGACACGATGGAGGCCTACTTCGAACACTCGCCTGAGGGGGCATTCGGGCACTATCTGATGATGTTGGGCGCCATCGGCGGACGCGAATGCCTGGCACGGGGCGAGCTGTTCTCCGACTACGAAAACGCCACCGGAACCGGGCAGGTTCACATATGGTTTGATCGACCGGAAGGCGGCTGGACTGGCTGATACAAGCTCCATGCGGCGTCGTGGCACACTCTCCACCATGGCGACCGAGTCGAGAATCGACGATCTCGCCAGTGATCTCGCCCGTCTGGCGAGCTCACTCGAGATGCTGACCATATCCGACGCCGACGGGGGCCGGCTCGAAGACACGCGGGCCTGGATCGTTCGAACGATCCATGGATATCTCATCCCCAGGATCGAGCACCCTTCAATGCCGATCACGGTGGTGTTCGCCGGTCCCACCGGAGTGGGCAAGTCGACCCTCTTGAATTCCGTGGCCGGCGGCGAACACAGCGTTGCGGGCCCGCTGCGCCCGACCACGAGGTCGCCCCTCGTCCTTGCCCACGACGCCCACGCCGGCGGATACGGCACCATCGGCGGGGTCGAGTGCCAGGTGGTGACCGGTCGGGCCCCGATCCTCGAGGAGCTGACTCTGGTCGATACGCCCGACATCGACTCCACCTCGATCGAGCACAGGGCGATAGCCGAGACGATGATCGACAACGCCGACGTGGTCGTCTACGTGACTTCGGCGGCTCGATATGCCGACCTGGTGCCGTGGGAAGTGCTGCGCAGGGCCCACTCAAAAGGGGTCCCTGTCATCAACGTGCTCAATCGGATCAGGAGCACCACCTCGGGAGCTCTCGCCGACTACAGCGCCCGGCTGCGGGCCGAGGGGCTGGTGGCACCCGTAGTTGCAGTTCACGAGCACCACATGGCTCGGGGGGCGCAATCGGTTCCCCTGATCGTGATCCAGGAGCTGCGAGACAGGCTGGTGGAGGTGGTCGAAGAACGTCGAGAGGGCACTGCGCACGCGGTGGAATCGGTTCTCCATTCGGTGCTGGCTCGAGCAGGTGAGGTGCTCGCCGAAGTCAGTGAAACCGCAACCGTGAGCATCGACCTGACTTCACAGGTCAAGAACGAGTTGAAGGTCGACATCGAACGCATCAGCTCCAGGCTTCGCCCGAATCCGGGTGGGGCATTGGACCTCGGTCCGCTGATCGCTCTCGCCGCGAGGATGTGGCGAACCAAAGGGATGGTGCGGAGGCGCTTGCCC
>DATKEA010000018.1:0-13315 GCA_035544615.1 Acidimicrobiia bacterium
CCTCCCGCTGGTCGACATTCCCGTGCGCTGGCTCAAGGTGCCCTTCTATTACGCGATGGCGTTGTCCGCCATCGGCGCCGTATACCTGTCCTACCGGGTCGCCCACTCCAAGTTCGGCCTCGGGCTCCGTGCCATCAGCGAAGACGAGACCAAGGCCGAGGTGGCCGGAATCAACACCCGGTGGTACAAGGTGATCGCCTTCTCCCTCAGCGCTTACTTCATCGGCACGGCCGGGGCGGTCTATGGCTACTCGCTGACCCACCTCCGGCCCTTGACGTTCTTCGCCATCGCCGTCGCCGCCCGCATGGTGCTGATGTCGATCATCGGAGGCAGGGGAACGGTGGCCGGGCCCGTGGTCGGGGCCATTCTCATCGTCGGGGTGAACGAGTTCTCGGTGCGACAGTTCGGGCAGACCGAGCTCAACATCGTGGTGACAGGTGCGATCCTCGTCGCCGCCCTCCTCTTCTTCCCCCAGGGCATCGTGGGCAGCCTGCGCAAGTCGGGGAGGCTCCCCGCCTTCCTCGACTGGGATTAGTGGCCCGGGATCACCGGCACTAGCAGCCGGGAGAGACGGCCGGGGCCGGTCTGGATGCTCACCTGCCCACCGAGCACATCCTCGGGCCGGTCCTCAGGGTCGTCGTGTAGGAACGGCCCGCATCCGGTCAACCGGTTCTTGAACGTGGTCAGCGACGCCGGCCCCAGGTCTCCCTGGTACTCGTAGTCCTTGCCCCTGATGGTGAGGCCGAGACGGTATCCGGCCGGGATCACGATGGACGTGGGCCAGATCTCGACATCGAGTTCGTAGACCTCGCCGGGGATCAGCGGGCTCTTCCGATCGTGGGTGTGATAGGGGCGATAGGGGAGTGTCAGCTCAGGGTCGAGATGCCGGTGCGACGCCCGCAGCCAACCCTGGGCGATAGGGGTGTGTGGGTCGATGGCGCCCTGGAACGTGACCTCGTCACCGTCCGGATCGAATACCCGGACCACGGCGAAGATGTCGGCGTCGGCGGTGGTAGAAGAGACGAAGATCTTGAGGGCGAGCGGGCCGGTGATCTCCGTGTCGGCGTCGAATGGCCGATGGAGGAAGGTCGCACCCTCCCCGGTGGCGTCGTAGACGGCCTCGTGGCCGGCGGGCGGTTGGTCGGAGGATAGGGCGTTGTCGGCCGCGTCGAGGAACAGCTCGGTCCACACGGTGCCCGGCAGGGGCCACGCAGCGGCGGTGCGCTCCTCGAACCGGTCGAGATGCCGGATCTGGAGCCGCACCGATGGCTCGGCGTCCCATCCGTTGTCCTCGTCCTTGAGGTAGCGGGCGAAGAACCTCTTCTGCAAGTCGATCCCGTAGTCGGTGTAGAAGTGGGTCCAGTGCTCGAGACCATGGATCTCCAGCCACTTCCGCTCGGTGGCAGATCGCACGAACCCTTCGACATTGCCTCGGAGATGGAGCCCCTGACCTCCCCAGTTGCCCGCGGAGAGAAGCGGCACGTCGATCTTCGACCAATCGGGTGACCGGTCACGGTGGAAGACGTCGTCGAGGGGGTGATCCCTGACGTCGGCGCCGAGGTCGGCCCGATTCCGGGTCAGCTCGTCGTCGCTCAGGCTGATGTCCCCGGTCACCGGGACGCCGGTGACGCGGCTCACCGCGCCTCGGTCGCCGAGCCCGTGCTGCACCGTCTTGACCTGCATGTCGTACCAGTTGGCCCAGAAGGTGCAGAGGATGCCACCGTGGTGGGTCATGTCCCGGTAGAAGTCGGCCGCCCCCTCCCACACGCACATCGCAGCGAGGTGCTCGGGTTGACGAGAGGCCGCGTGCCACTGGTTGATGGCGTAGTAGGAGATCCCGTTGAGACCGACCTTGCCGGTGCTCCACGGCTGGGTCCCAGCCCACTCGATGCAGGTCACCAGGTCGTCGGTCTCACGTGGCGAGAACACGTCGATGTACCCGGGTGACCGCCCACAGCCCCGGGAGTCCACCCGGACCACGGCGTATCCGTCGGGCACCCATTTCTCGGGGTCGACGACCTCCCAGCTCTGGTACCGGTTACTGGAGCCGGCCTCCACGTCGGGATGCTGGGTGGTCATCAGACGCCATTGGTCGGGGTAGCCCTCCTGGAAGGCCAAACCCTTGGCGTAGGGCCCGTAGGAGAGGATGACCGGGAAGGTGCCTTCGGGGGAGGGCAGGAAGACGTCGACACGCAAGACCAGACCATCGTCCATCTCCACGGGTGCGTCCCATTCGATGTGCATCTCGTTGGTCATGACAGAAGCAAGAGAGTAATGGGTAGTCTGCTGGCAATCGTTTGCAGTGAATGGCGGATTCACCGAAGGGGTCGATGAGGCATGCCGGCAGAAGAGCAATTCGACGTGGTCGTGGCGGGGGCTGGTCACAACAGCCTGGTGGCGGCGGCCTACCTCTCGAAGGCGGGTCTCCGCTGTCTCGTGCTCGAGGCCCGCTCCCTGATCGGGGGCAACACCGCCACCGAAGAGCTCACACTTCCGGGGTTTCACCACGACACCTGTTCGACCGCCCACAACCTCATCCAGGCGAGCCCGACGCTCCGCTACGACGAGCTGAATCTCGGCGAGTACGGGCTCGAGTACATCCAGCCCGACCCGGTGGTCCATCTGCCCTTCCCGGACGGCACTTCGCTGACCATGTGGCGCGAGATCAATCGAACGGTGGCCGAGTTCGAACGCTTCTCGAGGGCCGATGGCGCTGCCTACCGGCGGATGATGGAGGAATACGGTCGGGTGAAGGGAGTCTTCGGAGCATCCCTATACACACCGTACGGGATGGGGCCGAATCTGGACGAGCGGCTATCGGCGCATCCCGACGGGGCCACTTGGAGGAAGCGTGTCGCATCGAGTGCCTGGGACATCATCAGGGCCGAGTTCGAGCATCCCAACACCCGGGCGTTCATGTTGTGGATGGCCTTCATGACGGTGCAACCACCACAGCGGGTCGGCACCGGGAGACTGGCCTACTCGCTCGCCTTCGGGCGTCAGGCCAATTCGTGGATCATCCCCAAGGGTGGCTCGGCGGCCCTGCCCATTGCGCTGAGCCGGGTCATCGAGGCCAACGGCGGAGAGATCCTCTCCGGGCGCCGCGTCGAGCGTCTGATTCTCGAGAACGGTCGTTGCGTCGGCGTGGTCGACGAGACCGGCGAGCAGCATCGGGCTTCCAAGGCGGTGCTCTCGACCATCCACATCAAGCATCTGATCGACATGGCGCCCAAGGAGCGCTGGGGTGGGGACTTCACCACGGGTGTCGACGAGTGGCGGGCGGGGATCTCGTTGTGCCCCGCTCATTACGCGACAACGGAAGCCCCGGAGTTTGACACGCCAGACGGGAAGATCCGGCCAGTGGCGGCCGGGATCGCCCCCACGGCCGAGCGACTGCTGCGTGTCGAGTACGACTTCCTCACCGGCAGTGTGGCGCTGGACGATCCTCCTCTATTAGTGCTCTGCCCCACGGTCGCAGATCCCGGGCGGGCACCGGACGACAACCACACCTTGAAGGTGCTCGGCTTCCATCCGTACGAGTTGCCGGAAGGTCCCGAGCGCTGGGACGAGATACAGGATGGTGTCGCCGCAGCACATCTCGAGCATCTACGCCGTTATGCGCCCAACCTCACTGACGACACCATTCTCGCCAGCGCCATCAAAAGCCCTCTCGAGTTGGAGCGGACCAACGCCCACAACTGGCACGGTTCGTGTCATGCCGGGGACCATGATCTGGCGCAGAGTGGAGCCTTCCGACCGGTCTACGGATGGGCGCAACACCGGATGCCTATCGAGGGTCTCTACCAGACCGGAGCCACCACCCATCCCGGGCCGTCGGTGTCGGCCGGCCCGGGGAGGAACGCCGCCTGGGTCATGCTCGACGACTTCGGTATCGACCGGCGCAAAGTGTTCGCAGACGTTTCCGCCTAGGAGGGGAGATCCATGTCCAGGTACGCCATCAAGACACCCAACCACCACACCACCTGGGAGAACATGCTGGAGATCTGGAAGGAGGCCGACCGGATCGAGGTCTTCGAGGCGGCGTGGAACTGGGACCACCTCTACCCGCTGCGCAGCGATCCCCACGGAACCTCTCTCGACGGTTGGGTGACTCTTGCGGCATTGGCGAGGGAGACAAGTCGCATACGCATCGGCTCGATGGTCAACGGGATGCACTTCCGCCACCCGTCGATCACGGCGAAGATGGCGGTCACCCTCGACCATGTGTCCGGGGGCCGCTCGTATCTGGGCCTGGGCGCGGGTTGGTTTGAGGAAGAGGCCGAGGCCCATGGAATCGAACTGGGGACCATGAAGGAGCGCTTCGACCGTTTCGACGAAGGGCTCGAGGTGATCGTCAGCCTGTTCACCAACGAGGAGACGGATTTCTCCGGTCAGTTCTACGAGTTGAAGGGGGCGCTGAGCGAACCAAAGGCGACACAGAAGCCCCACCCGCCGATCTGCATCGGAGGGAGCGGCCGCAAGAGGACACTGCGGGCGGTGGCCCGTTGGGCCCAGATGTGGGACGCTCTGATGGTCGACCCGAAGGAGTGGCTCGAGCTGCGTGAGGTTCTAGAAGGCCACTGTCAGGCCGTGGGCCGCGATTCGGGGGAGATCGACTGTTCGGTGCACATCCGCTACTCGCAGGGCGACGACGTCTCCGGAATCGCCGACGAGGCGGCCAATCACCTCTCCAACGGCGCTGATGTAGTCGTGTTCACCATGGGAAGCCCCAACGACGTCTCGATGGTCGCACCCCTCGCCGAGGCACTCGACGCCGTGTCCTGATACCTGGCTCTGGGTCTCAAGGAAACGGCCGATCTCAGCCGGCTGACGGGTGAGGCTCCTCCAGCGGGGTCCAGTTCGGTGCGTTGGTCTCGGTGACGTGGGGCCGGTCGGCGGCGGTGACCCAGAACCCGATCAGGGCGGCGGGGATGTCGGGATGGGGGTTGAGCGCCCGGTGCACCACTCCGATCGGCTCGGTGTACACCTCACCGGCCGAGTAGTGCTCGGTCCGACTTTCGTACTGGAGCGACACCAGGCCACGCAGCACCACGAAGAAGACCACGCCGTTGTGGACGTGCCAGGAAGCAGTACGCCCCGGGTTTAGCTCTGATAGCTGGACGTTGACCCGTGCCTCCGGGTCGCGGGGGAGTCGGGCCTCTATCTCGTCGAAGAGGGTTTGGCGGACATGCGAGCCGTCCTCTGGGAGCAGCCCGGTCAATTGCAGGGTGAGAGTGGCCGGATCGACCGAGAAGTTGGTCATGTCCTACTGTCTCATGCCCGATGCGACGAGGCAACCGTCACTCCCGTTCGGCGACCAGCTGCACCACTTCCCGCTTCAACGTCTTCCCCAGCGCGTTTCGGGGGAGAGTGGATGTGAAGTGGAAGTCCTTCGGCACCTTGTGTGGTGCGAGCCGGTCTTTGACCCACTTCCGGAGATCCTCCGGCTCCACCGGGCGTCCGGCCACCACCATCGCCACCACCCGCTGGCCCCACTCCTCGTCGTCGATGCCGACCACTGCCACCTCGCTGACCGCGTCGTGACCGAGAAGGACCTCTTCGATCTCGAGGGCGGAGACCTTCTCGCTACCGGTCTTGAGGATGTCCACCGACGAGCGGCCCAGGATTCGATAGCGGCCATGCTCGATGACTGCTGTGTCCCCGGTGCGGAACCATCCGTCTTCGGTGAACGCGGCCTTGGTGTCGTCGGGTCGCTCCCAGTACTCGAGGAACACGGCCGGGCCTCGGATCTGTATCTCACCCGGCTCCCCGTCGGGCAGCGGGCGGTCGCTCTCATCGACCAATCGGGCCTCGACCCGAGGAAGTGGTGTCCCGACCGAACCCGGGAACCGCTCTCCCTGATAGGAGTTGGACAAGCCCATACCGATCTCTGTCATGCCGTAGCGCTCGAGAAGGGTGTGGCCGGCCAACTCGCGCCAACGCTCCAGGACCGGGATGGGAAGGGCTGCCGACCCCGAGACCATGAGACGGAGCCGGCTCGCACCAGCTTCGAATCGTTTCCGCTCCTCCTCATGCGTCTGGTCGAGGTGGGCGATCAGGCGGTGATAGATAGTGGGCACCGCCATGTAGAGGGTGAGCTCGCCGCCGGTGAGACGGTCGGCCACGGTGGGGGCTTCGAAGGCGGTGAGCATGTCGCAGCGGGCACCGCTCCACAGGGCGCATCCGATGACGTTGACGATCCCGTGGATGTGGTGGAGAGGGAGGGTGAGCAGGATCCGATCGTCGGCCGTCCACTCCCAGGCCTCGACCAGGGAGGTGATCTGGGCTTCGATGTTGCCATGTGTGCTCACCACGCCTTTGGGCCGGCCCGTTGTGCCGCTGGTGAACAGGATCATCGACCGCCGCGCCGGTGCGACGATGGGAAGTGGGGTTGGCTCGCCGTCCAGGTCGTCAGCGTGGAGATGTGGGATGCCTCGCGCTTCCGCCAGGGGAGACAAGATGTCGGCGTACCGGGAGGAGCAGACGACGACTTCGGGGGTGGTTGTGTCGAGTACGTACTCCAGCTCCGGGGCGGGGTGGGTGAGACAGAGCGGGACCGCGACACCACCGGCCCGCCAGATGGACCATTGGGCGACCACATATCGGTAAGACGGCTCGACCATGAAGGCAACCCGGGCCTCGCGGAGGTCCTCTCTACCGGAGAGGAGTCGGGCGGCTCCCCGCTCCGACGAGGAGAGAAGGTCGGCAAAGGTGTAGGTCCCTTTGTCGTCCGCGAGCGCGATTCGATCGGGCCATAGTCGGGCCCGATCGACGAAAGGCAGATCTTGACGCATCCGGAGATTCAACCAGCGGATGCGTGGACCGTCATTGGGTGTGGCTTCCCTGCGGAATGCGTCGGCATCGGAACGGCCGTCTAGCTGACCCGTCATGCCGGTCAATCAAGCTATAAAACTGGCCGATCACAAGGAAGGTGATATGAACTGGTTTCGACGTTTACCAAGGGCGTCATTCGTGATCGTTGTAGGGACGATTTCGGTCGTCGGCTGGGTCACGCTCGATGGCACCGTTCCGCTGGTGATTTCAATCGTGGCTGGATCGTTGATCGCGTTCAAGGCGACACTGGGCGACGAAGAGAGCCAGACCTAGATCCCGTCCCTGTCTGCTCCCAGCGAGTTGGCGCGACCCGGGCTCTTGAATCCGTCAGGGAAGGCGTTGAATGATGAGCCGGGCGGTGTCGGCAGTTACATCCAGCGCCGCATCCATGAGTGCTTGGCCTTCCAGGGCGGTGCCGTCTGCCGCCGCGAACTCCGACGAACCAATCCATAAATTGAAGGTGACATCGCCGGAGAGCACCCAGAGGATGCCCCCGAGCCAATAGGCTTTGTCCCCGACGTCGGGAATCTCGACTGGTTCGATCTCGAGAAACTCGGCGCCCGACTCTGCGTTGTTGATGAATTGGGACTCGTCGAACATGCCGGTGGCGACCTGGACCTGGACGAACTCGAATAGACCGGTCCCGGGGTAGTGGCAGCTGGAGAAGGGACCGACCGGTGTCGAATCGGCCTCTCCGACCTCACCGATGATCGCAGCGGCGTCCTCGGCGGTGACCAGGTCGCAAGCTTCGATCGATAGGGTGGGCACCGTCGTCTCGCTGCTGTCGGCCTGAGATGTCGTTGTCGGCTCGATCGTGGCATTGGCCGCGGAAGTCTCGACGACGGTTGAGGGGGCGGTGGTTGGTGTCGTGTCTCCGTCGGCTTGGCCGCTCGAGCAGGCCGATGCGAGCAACAGGATGCTCACCCCGGCCCATCCTCTCGTGCGATGCCGTTCCGCTCGGACACTGTGTAGATGTCTCATGCCGATCAGTATTCGACTCGTTCATTAGTGAACCCTTAATCCCGCGATGCGGGACGATTGCCGGGCCCAAGCTCAGACCAGCTGTCGGTAATGACGATTCCCAATACGCCGGCTATATGCGAGTATTGACTCGAGCAAATTCCCACGACAGATAGGAGCAACGGCGATGGCGATGTCACAAGAGCACAAGGATGCCCTGGCCCAGGGCAGGCTCGAGGCCCGTTCTATCAAGGCCTATCTCCGTGCCTTGGATTCGCGCCGACCGGGACGGCCGGTGACAAAGGAGAGCCTCGACAAACGGCTCGAACGGGTCAATGCAAAGCTCGGAGACGAGAACGACCCACTGAAGAGAATCGAGCTTCTGCAATCGAAGCTAGACCTCGAGAGTGCACTGGCAAGTGTCGAGGAAGGTGCCAATCTCGATGACTTGGCCGCCAACTTTGTCGCTAACGCAAAGTCCTATTCAGATCGTAAAGGAATCAGTTACACGGCTTGGCGGCAGTTCGGAGTGCCGGCCGACGTCCTCCGCAAGGCCGGGATCCAGGAAACGCGACGCCGCTAGTGGTCTTTCTGCGACGGGCCACTAGCCACTAGACCGCTAACCCCATCCGAGCTCGTCCAACCGATCGTCATCGATCCCGAGATGATGGGCGATCTCGTGCAACACGGTCCGTCGGATTTCGGCCCGTAGCTCGATTTCGTCCAAGCCGAGGGCGAGATGAGGCTGACGATAGACCACGATCCGATCGGGTAGCGCCCCCCAGTAGTCCGCCGACCGCTCCGGCAGTGAGACTCCCTCGTAGAGACCGAGGAGCTCCTTCTCTTCACCGGATGGGCGTTCCTCGACCACGACATGAAGATTGTCGATTTGGTCGATCACCCAACCCGGGAGGCCTTCCAGGGCGGCGTCGACGATGGATTCGAATTCGGCTCGGTTCAACCGAGGGATTGAACCACGAACCCCGGGTCAGGCCGCTTTGATCGAGCGTGCTCCCAGGAAGGCGACTACTGCGGCCACGGCGACAAGCAACGAAGCGATGACATCAACGTTGCCACCCCACCCGAAGCGGATGTCAACGATGAAGTCCAATAGTCCGGCGGTGGCCAGCCAGTAACCGGCGATGGTCATAAGAGTGCCGGTGCTGATCCGGGATCCGACCGGCTCCGCCCCGATCAGGGGCAGGATGATGGCGAAGATCGCAACGATGACCGTCTCGCGCGGCGGAAAATTCTCATTGGCGATCAGACCGAAGATCACGTAGACCCCGACCACGATGACGCCTGCGATCATCACCATTCTCTCGCCCGACATGTTGCTCAGCGGCGAGCTGGCCGGGGCGGCCGGAGTCGGCGCGGCGGGCTCTTGGGCCGGAGTTGGATCCGGGGTCCCTGGCGGCTCGGTGGTCATATTCGCTCCTCCTCGAGTGTCGTTGCCGGGCAACACAACTCTAAGGAGGTGGGCTTGGGTCATGCCCCCGAATGTCGGGGTTTTCTGGGGATGGCTTAGCCAAACGTGGCTCGGTATCCTCCAGGTGCCCTGATGGGCGATTAGCTCAGCCCGGCTAGAGCGCTCGCCTCACACGCGAGAGGTCACTGGTTCAAGTCCAGTATCGCCCACCATCGAAAGCCTTCGCGGAGGCGGGCGCGTCTAGCGTGATCCGATGACAGCGCAGATCCCATTCCGGCCGAGACGCATAGATGTCGATCAGCAAAAGGATCGGGCTCGAGCCTTCTATGAGGAGATGGACCAGAGGCGCAGCGTTCGCATGTTCTCGGACGATCCCGTGCCCAGGGAGCTTGTGGAATATGCCATCAAGACCGCCTCGAGCGCTCCGAGCGGTGCTCACAAGCAGCCCTGGACCTACGTGATGACTGGTGACGCCGGCATCAAGGGAAGAATACGGTCGGCTGTGGAAGAGGAGGAACGCGTCAACTATGAGGGGGGCAGACTGCCTGCTCATTGGCGCGAAGACCTGGAGCCACTGGGAACGGACTGGCACAAGCCCTTCCTGGAGACGGTTCCTTGGGTGGTGGTGCTTTTCGAGCAGCGGTATGGCGTGCGTGAAGACGGCTCCCGGACCCATCACTATTACGTCAAGGAGTCAGTCGGCATCAGCGCTGGTCTCTTCATCGCGGCTCTTCACCAATCGGGCTTGGCCACCCTGACACATACTCCCAGCCCGATGAGGTTCCTGACCAAGCTGTTGGGGCGTCCCGAGAACGAGCGTCCGTTCTGTCTCTTCCCTGTCGGCTACCCGGCGGACGATTGCGTCGTGCCGGATCTGAGACGAAAGAGTCTCGATGAGGTGATGGTGATGGTCGAGTCCTGACCCCGGACGGCGGACGATGGGGGACAACGATTCTCACCGCATCCAGTCGGCCGCGACCCGGCTCAAGTGACCGTCGACCGCGGCCCTTCGAACCCGATGTGCGCTCCGTCTTCGACGATGCCCTTGACGCGCTGGATCGCGGTGTGGACGTCTACATATCTGGTGTAGAGCGGTGAAAGCCCGAGTCTCAACGAGTCGGGGGCGCGAAAGTCGGGGATCACTTTGCCGATCTCGACGAGTGCCCGCGCCAGGGGCCAGGCATCGGGGTGAGTGAGGGAGACATGTGAGCCCCTCAGACCCGGGTCCCTTGGGGAGGCCACCGCGAACCCGAAGGGAGCCAGATGGTCATCCACCTGTCGTATCAGGTACTCGCCAAGCCCGACCGACTTGGCCCGAATGCGCGTCATCCCCGCCTCGCCCACGTCGGCGATCCCGGCGGCAATGGCGGCCAACGAGATGATCGGCATGGTCCCGGTGTGGAACCTGCGTATCCCTTCGACGGGTCGGAACTCGAGATCGAAGGCGAACGGCTCGGTGTGTCCCCACCATGCCGGGATCGGGTTTACCAGCTCGTCTTGGAGATCACGACGGACATAGAGAAAGGCCGGTGAGCCAGGCCCGCCATTGAGGTACTTGTACGTGCAACCGACTGCCAGGTCCACGTTGGCTCGTTTCAGGTCGATGGGGAACGCACCCACGGAGTGACTGAGATCCCAGAGGGTCAACGCCCCGGCCCGGTGGGCGTGGTCGGTGACCGCCGTCATGTCGTAGGTGTATCCCGACTTGAAAGTCGTGTGCGACAAGGACACAAGGGCAGTGCGCTCGTCGATCGCTGCCTCCACTGATTCGAGCGCCTCCGGAGACCCTTCCGTTTCCACGATCACGAGTTCTGCGTCGTTGGCCTCGGCCACGCCGCGAAGCACATAGACATCGCTGGGGAAGTTCCTGTCGTCGGTGACGATTCTCGAACGACCCGGTCGGGCCCTCGCCGCCGCCACGGCCAGTTTGTAGAGGTTCACCGATGTCGAGTCGGAGATTATGAGCTCACCCGGCGAGGCTCCCACGATCGGCGCCAGCTGATCCCCGAGGTCTAGGTGTAGCTCCCACCACCCCTCATTCCAGGAGCGGATCAGGCGATCTCCCCACTCACGGCCCACAACATCTTCGATGATGGCGCCGGCCCGGCGTGGCAGTCGCCCGAGGGAATTGCCATCGAGGTAGATCAGCTCGGGTTCGTCGATCACGAAACGCTGGCGAAACTCGGCCAGTGGATCGTCCCGATCGAGCGCCAACGCTTCCTGGTAGCCGGCGGCCCGGGTGAACGGACCGAGGTGAGCCGATGTCATAGAGCCCGGTGACTCTATGTCAAGGTCACCCATTGGGGGCGGCAGTGCCAGGCCGGAGTCATCATCAGGGGTCTTGCTCGACGGGCTGTCCGTTGTCACGCGCCTCCAGGTGACCAAGGGGAGCGGTCGAAGTGGCCTACCGGTGGGTGTCTAGCCTGCGACGATCGTGACAGGGGTCAGCAAGGCAGAGATCCGGGCCGCCGCCGACCGGATCGAAGGGCACGTGCGGAGGACACCGATAGCTGACCTGGGTGATGCCCTCCACTCGGGGTACCGGCTGACGTTGAAGTTGGATTCGATGCAGCCAACTGGATCCTTCAAGGTGCGTGGGGCATTCTCCTTGCTCAAAGCCCGGGTCATTCCGCCCGCCGGTGTAGTTGCTGCCTCGGGGGGAAACTTCGGCCTGGCGATCGCCCTCGCCGCGCGCGAGCTGGGCCACAAGGCGACGGTGTTCGTTCCCTCGACGTCCCCCGAGGAGAAGGTCGGGCGGATCGCCCACTACGGCGCCGAGGTGCGGGTGGTCGCCGGGTACTACGACGACGCCCTTCGATCCTCACATGAGTGGGCGGCGGAGACGGGCGCGGTCGAGGCACATGCTTTCGATCAGCCCGAGGTGGTGGCAGGTCAGGGAACTCTCGGTCTCGAGATAATGGATCAGGTGCCCGACGTCTCGTCTGTCATGGTGGCGGTCGGTGGGGGCGGGCTGATCGCAGGCGTCGCCGGATGGAGTCGGGGAGACGTGTCGGTGGTCGGAGTGGAACCGAAGCTTTGCCCGACACTGCACGCGGCACGTCTGGCCGGCGGACCCGTCGAGGTCGAGGTGGGGGGAGTTGCCGCCTCTTCCTTGGGTGCCTCCATGATCGGTGAACAGACGTGGCTGGCGAATCGATGGATCGCGGAATCGCGTCTCGTCTCCGATGAGGCGATCCTGGAGGCCCAGGACTGGCTTTGGGAGACGTGCCGGGTGCTGGCCGAGCCGGGAGCATGCACTCCGATCGCCGCGCTGTTGACGGGGGTCCACACCGCAGAACCGGGTGAGCGGGTGGTGGCAGTCATTTCGGGCGCCAACACTGGGCCCCTCACGACTCAGGTCTGAGCCGGTTCCATCAATCCGAACTCTTCCCCACCCGGTCCTTCGACTTGGATCCAGCGGCCAACGCCGGGAAGTTCGATTATTTCGGTGAGGAGCCGGCCACCCCCTATCTTGACCGCTTCGACGGCGGCGTCGAGATCCTCGACATCACAGGTGGCGAGGGTCTTGGGGCCATCGTCGCCGGCCCGAGCCACGGCTCCATTGATCCCGGGCCCATCGCCGGTCTCGAGCAACCAGTATTCCTCGTCTTCCCACTGCTCGGCACGCCACCCGAACACGGTCGAGAGGAACTTGACGGTTGCCAAAGGATCGGCCGAATAGAACTCGAAGTGCGTTGGGCGGACAGCCAAGCGATTCTCCTCTCGTCACCTCACCTAGTGGCCCCTCGCAGAAATACCGGCGGTGTCTCTCCGGCCCTCGACGCCCCTGGCTGTGTCCAAAATGCTCGCCGCAGCTCCGGCTGCGACTGCGCTTTCTCCTTGCCAGATGACGCCGATGACTCGGAGACACCCTCGCCCTATTTCAACGACTGACCACGCGACAGGCTAGATCTGTCAATGTCAGCCCAGCGCGACCCGCTTCGAAGGCGAGTCGGGCTGGAGATGATCTTCGAGTCGGTCCCAGACGTCGGGGCGGGCCAGGGTTCGTTTCATCGAGATCAGGGTCCGCATGAAAGTGGCCACCGCGCGCCCGGCGTCCATTGGGTTGGGACGCATGGCGTTCTGGACCGA
>DATKEA010000019.1:0-11282 GCA_035544615.1 Acidimicrobiia bacterium
TGCCGAACAGGATGTCGGCTTCCGCCACCATGCGCTCATACTGCGCCACGGCGATCTCCTGATCGGACTGGTTGTCCTCGACCTCGAGCACGAGCTCACGACCCAGGACACCGCCTCTCTCATTGATGAGATCGACGCAGAGCTGATAGCCGTCGCGATGCAACTCCGCCGGGATCGAGAACTCTCCGGTCAGCGGCAGCGAGGTCGCCGCGATGATCGGCTCACCCTCACCCTCCGCCATCGTCGTGCCGGGATCCTCCCCTGCGGCAGTGGTGTCGGTACCACCATCCGCGGTGGTGTCGGTACCACCTCCCGCGGTGGTATCGGCACCACCCTCGTCTCCGTCGCCACACGCCGCCACCACCATTGCCAGAATGGTCAGGATCGCGGCCAATTTCTTCCACGACGTCATACCTGCTCCTCCTCGTGTTGCAGGCCCCCGCACGTGCGGGGGAGCAAACGATTGTATGTTTCGCACTCAAGAGGCGTCAACCGATCGCGTTGACTCCCGCCTGGGGCGGAGGTTATCGTCCCCGCCAATCGTTTGTGGCGAGATCGAGTCCTTTCGAGGAGGCCATCCCTGAGCAACGTGAGCCGGTTCGGCGTGTTCCTCCCCTCTTTCATATGGGCGGCCGACGGTCCCGAGCGTGCCCGTGGCATCATCGATTTCTCGAGGGAAGCGGAGAACCTCGGTCTCGGCTCCATCTTCATCACCGACCACCTCCTGACGGCGCGACGGCTGTATTCGGTCTCGTTTCTCGAGCCGCTCACCACCCTCGCTCTCGTCGCCGGAGTGACCGAGCGGATCATGCTGGGCACGTCGGTGATGGTGGTGCCCATAAGGGAGCCCGTCCTGTTCGCCAAGCAGATCGCCAATCTCCATTTCCTGTCCCAGGGGCGGTTCGTCTTCGGGGCCGGCATCGGCTGGTACCCGAAGGAGTATGAGGCGGTGGGGATCTCGAAATCGGAGCGCGGGGCACGAACCGACGAGATCCTCGACATCATGATCCCACTGTTGGAGGGAAAGTCGGTCACCTACGTCGGGCGCTTCTATTCCGTCGAAGACGTCGAAATCGAGCCGAGAACCGGGAGCCGGCCAGACCTCTGGATCGGGGGAGGATCCCAGCTCGCCGACCCTGCATCCCCGGAGGCCCCGCGGTTCGCCGAGGCCGTGAAGCGCCGGATTCTCCGCTCCGAGGGATGGATCCCCCGACCCACGTGCCCCCCTGACGACATCCGTCGCGACTGGGAGGAGCTCCAGGAGTACTTCGCCGAGAACGGCAGGGATCCGGGGACACTCACGGTGGCACACGAGAACTTCATGCACTTCGTGCCAACCGAGGACCGGGGGCGGGCACACGAGGAACAGCACGAAGCCTTTCTTCGTGTCATGAGCACTGAGCGTGGCCCGGAGTATCTCGAGCAGGTCTATCTGTTCGGCACGCCCGAGGACATCGTCCGCTCGCTGCAGGCGCGTGTCGATGCAGGTGTGCAGAGGTTCATGATCCACACCCTCACACCAGATCCGGCGCAGCTCGAGCGGTGGGCCGAGCACATAATACCCAATGTGGAATTTCCCGAAGGCACACCCTGAACCACCGGTGACATCGTGACACTGTCGCTGCCGACAGGCGATGGCGGCTTCGAGACCTGGGTCCCCTCGGGATCCGAGCCGGTAGCACCTGAAGACGGGGGCTTCACGTCGCGCACCGCATACGCCGCCGCCCATGTGGTGGCCGACCCCCTCTCCGACCCATCGGCAACCGGGATCGCGATCGACTGGGAAGCTACGCTGGCCTTCCGGCGGCATCTCTGGTGTCTCGGCCTTGGCGTTGCCGAGGCGATGGACACCGCTCAACGCGGCTCCGGTGTCGATTGGACGGCCGCCAAGGAGTTGATCAGACAGACCGCAGCCGAGGCCTCGGGCCCGGCGGTGTACGGAGCCATGACCGATCAGCTGGATCCGGGTGGTCACTTTGATCTCGACCAGATCACAGCTGCCTATGTCGAGCAAGTCTCTCACATCGAGGACTGTGGGGGCGATGCCATCCTCATGTCATCTCGTCATCTGGCAAGAGCCGCCAAAACCGCCGACGACTATGTTCGTGTTTATCACCAGGTCATCGAGGCAGCGTCGGGGACGTTGATGATCCACTGGCTGGGCCCGATGTTCGACCCGGGCCTGGCCGGCTACTGGGGAGCGGCCGACCCCTGGAAAGCCGCGGAGACCGTCCGGAGCATCGTCGCCGCTCATGTAGGGAAGGTGTCCGGCGTAAAACTGTCGATGCTCGACATGGAACTCGAGGTGTGGTTCCGCCAACAGCTCCCTGAGGAGGTTGGCATGTTCACCGGTGACGACCTGAACTTCGTGGACCTGATCCTCGGGGACGACACAAGCCACTCGGACGCGTTGCTCGGTGTGTTCGACCCCATCGCCCCGGTGGCCGCGACCGCCATCCAGGCCCTGGATCGGGGCGATGTCGACGAGTACCGGCGACTCCTGGAGCCAACGCTCCCCCTGGCCCGTCTGCTCTTCTCGCCCCCCACCCATCAGTACAAGACAGGAGTGGTGTTTCTGGCCTACATCTGCGGATTCCAGGATCATTTTCGCATGCTGGCGGGAGCCGAGTCCGGCCGCTCGATTCCCCATCTGTCTCGCCTACTGGTACTCGCCGACCGTGCCGGTCTCATCGGAGACCCCGATCTAGCAGCACACCGGATGCGGCTGATACTCCAACTGGGCGGGGTGCGAACCTGATCGGAGACAACGGATGGCGGTCGGTCTCGCGCCGCTAGGCTCGACCCCAATCGATTGCTGCCCCCGTAGCTCTGAAACCAACAGGAGGACAAATGTCGACCGAAGTCATCTCCGACGCCAACTCCGTCGAGCCGCTACTGCGCCGCAAGACGCTGACTGCCTTCACGCCGGCCACGATGCGGACCGACATCGACTGCGGGGAGCACGGTCAGTTCATCACCGACGAGCCTGCGGCCCACGGTGGAACTGGGAAAGGCCCTTCGCCCCTGCAAACGGTGCTCGGCGCCCTCGCCGGATGCGAGTCGGTGACCTTCAAGCGGACCGCCGCCGAATTCGGCTTCGACTACGAGTCGATCAGTTATGAGGCTGCGTTCACCATCGACATCCGAGGGCGCCTAGGCAATCGCTCGGTGACACAACACTTCCAGACGGTGCGTCTCGAGGCGACCGTCGTCACCAATGAACCCGAAGAGCGTTTGCGCGATGTCGTCGAGGAGACAGAGGCCCGGTGCCCCGTCTACAACTTGATCAAGGATGCGGGCGTGAAGCTCGAGGCCCGTTGGATCAGAAAGCTCCCTGAGTGACGACACCGCAGCCCTTTGCGATGCGGAGTTGACTCACCATGGAGTGATCGGTTGAATACAAACGATTGCAGACCTCGGAGGGCCTCACAAGGATGACAACCGGAGAACCAGTCGGCTGGATCGGCGCCGGGAGAATGGGCTCGGAGCTGATCAAACGACTCCTCGACAGCGGCACCGAGGTCTGGGTGTACAACAGGACACGGGCGAAGGCCGAGGCTCTCGCAGAGCACGGGGCCAAGGTGGTCGACAGCCCGGCCGATTTGGCCACTCTCGACATCATTTTCACCATGGTCGGTGGTCCCGGTGACGTCATGGAGGTCACCGTCGGAGAAAACGGAGTTCTCTCCCGTGACGACGCCCGTCCGTCGATCATCGTGGACTCGACCACCATCGACCCCGCAACATCGAAGGAGCTGCGGGCCGCGGCCGCGGAGCGTGGAGTCGATGTTCTCGCCGCCCCCGTCAGCGGCAACCCCAAGGTGGTCAAGTCCGGCAAGCTCACGGTCGTCGCCTCGGGGCCCGAGGCCGCCTACAAGCGAGCTGAGCCCCACCTCGAGAGCTTCGGCCACAAAGTCACCTACGTCGGCTCCGAGGACGAAGCCCGCCTCGTCAAGATCTGCCACAACCTGATGTTGGGCATCGTCGCGCAGTCGATGGCTGAGATCTCGGTGCTCGCCGAGGCCTCCGGCGTCGCCAGGGCCGACCTGTTGGATTTCCTCAACGACTCGGTCATGGGGTCGATGTTCACCCAGTACAAGACACCTGCGTTCGTGAACCTGGACTACACACCAACCTTCACCTGGCACCTGCTGCGCAAAGACTTCGAGTTGGGCCTGTCCACCGCCAGAGAGCTCGACATCCCTGTGCCCACGGCCGCCCTGGTCCACCAGATCATCATCGAGGGCATCGGTCTCGGATATGGCGACGAGGACTTCGCCGCCATGCTCACCAAAGCGGCCCGCGCCTCGGGACGCGAAGTCGCGCCGGAGAACCGAGAGGTCTCGGACGGCCTTTCCTGAGGCGAGCCCACTGAACAACTCCACTGAAGCCAGGTGACACGCGAACACTCGCGCTCGTTCCGATTCGGGATGGGAGCCGGCCTCTTCGCCATAACGGCCGTTGCATTCCTCAGAGCGCCGCTGCTTCCCGCCATCGGCCGCGATCTTGGCCTCTCCGCAATCGGGCTCGGAGGTCTGGGCTCAGCCTTCGCCCTCGGCCGGCTCACGGCCGACTTTCCTGCCGGCGCCCTCACCGACCGGTCACGCCCCGGCGTGATGATGGCCATCGCCGCTGCCATCGTTGCCGTGGGCAGCCTGTTGTTCGGTCTCTCCCCCGTGGCTTTCGTCGCTTTCGTCGCCGCTTTTGGCCTCGGCATCGGGTCGACCTGGACCCTCACGGGCTCGATGGCGTTCTTTGCCAGGGCTCCGCGCGTGAGCCGTGGCATATCGATGTCGTTCTTCGCCGCAGCCCTCCTCGTGGGACAGGCCATAGGGCCGGCTCTGGGGGGACTCATGGGCGCGATCTGGGATTGGCGCGTGGCGATGGTGGTCGGGGCTGTCGTGGCCGCCGCGCTCGTCCCCGTGTTCCTACGCAACCCCGGCATCGCTCCTCGCACCGATAACCAAGGCGACGGTGCTCGAGAACGGCGATCGATACCCCGGCGAGTGCTCGCGGTCCTCTATCTGCTCCCGGCGGTCCAGTTCTCGATCGGCGCCGCCATGATCCAGACCCTGGTCCCCATCGTCGGGGACGACGAGTTGGGTCTGGGAACCGCCACCGTCGGCCTGGCCATCGGCCTCGGTGGCATCGCCAGGCTGATCGGGGCGATCGTCTCGGGCCGGGTCTCGGACAACCTCGGCAGGAAGTGGGCATTGGTGCCGGGGTTGTCGCTGCAGACCGCCGGATTGGTCGTGTTCGCTCTCGCCGGGGGGACGATCGCGTGGTGGCTCGCCATTCTCGGGCTGACCCTCGGGTCGGTTGCGGTCAACGTGGGCTCGACGATCCTCGCCGATCTCACCGAGGAGGATGGGCTGGGCAAGCGCCTGGGTGCCTTCAGATTCGCAGGAGACCTTGCCTTCCTGGTCACTCCCCTGTTGAGTGGCGCCCTCTACGAGGTGAGCGGCCGATTCCTGGGCACCCTCCCGTTACTAGCACTCACCGCCACTGCGACTCTCGGTGCGCTCTTCGTCCTCCCCGAGACTCTTCGCAGGCCTGCCTGATCAGGATCTCGGCGGTGCAGTGGACTCCCTGATCGAGAGGGTCGGGGTGAGCCGGATCGACACCGGCCGACCCAGGGACGAGCCCGAGGTCATCATCGGCAGCAGCGTGTTGGCAGCCTCCACCCCCATCTGCCGGTAGGGAACCCGAACCGACGTCATCGGAGGTTGCATGAGGTCGAGTAGGGGGATGTCGTTGTACCCGGTGATGGAGACATCGGTGCCGACTTCCTTGCCCGACTCCCGGACGGCGCGGTAACAGCCCAATGCTATGAGGTCGTTGGCGGCGACGACCGCAGTGAGGTCGGGACGCCGCACGAGCAGGGTTTGGGCGGCCTTGTACCCGGGGCCAACCTGGTACCACGTCGACTCCTCCACGGCCGACGGGTCGACTGCGAGTCTCAGGCTCTGCATCCTGGTGAGGAACGCCTGATGCCGCCCCAACCCGGTGGACAAGTGCTGGGGACCGGCCACGTGGCCGATCCGCTCGTGGCCAAGCGAGAAAAGATGGTCCACCGCCAGGCCGATTCCGGTGAGGTCGTCTCCCAGGATCGCAGGCACGGCAACGCCCTCTGTCGAGCGGTTGACGAGGACCATGTGGATGCCCCGCTCGATCAGGTCGATGATGACATCATCCGAGCGGGAGGCCGTGGCCAGGATCATCCCGTCGACCCGGCGTTCGACGAGGGCACGGACTACCTCACTCGTCTGACCCTCGTCGATGTCGGTGTTGGTTATGAGGAGCGAGTAGCCCTCACCGCCGAGCACCTGTTCGGCGCCGGCGATGATGGGGCCGAAAAGGGGATTCTCGATGTCGGGGATGACCATTCCAACCGACATGGTGCGGTTCTTGCGCAATCCCTGGGCGAGGGGATGAGGTCGATAGCCGAGCTGATCGGCCGTGGCGAGGACACGGTCCACCGTGTCGTCGTTGACCATCGACCTGGTCTCGGGGTTCAGGGCGCGTGACGCCGTCGAGATGTGGACGCCGGCCTCACGGGCGACGTCCCTGAGGGTCACCTGCTTTGTCACTGAACACCACCCGGCACCGATCGAGCACACCGAGCTTACCCGGACAGGGGTGGTCCCAAAGGGTAACTGGGCATGATGGACGATCCCGGCCACGATCTGCTACAAACGATTGCATGCACGGCGAGGACCGTTCCGGTCTCCGACTCATGGGGTCATCAGACCTGGCCGGCCATGGAGACGGCATGCAAGTGATGCGGCACGGAGATGTCCTCTATGTCGGGCACTTCGGTCCGAGCGGCATGGGCACCAGCATCCTCGACATCTCCGATCTCACCTCCCCACGAGTGGCCCGCCAGATCGCCGCACCCGAAGGGGCACACAATCACAAGGTCCAGGTGGCAGACGACCTCCTCTTGGTCAATCACGAGGCGTTTCGGGGAGGCACGCCGGAGAGGGTTGGGATGGCGGTTCATGACATCTCCGATCCGTTCGACCCCCGTGAGGTCGGATTCTGGGACTCCACGGGCCAGGGTGTCCACCGCATCGTCTGGGAAGGCGGGCGCTTCGCGTATGTCTCGGCGACACCCGAGGGTTTCACCGAGCGGATCTGGGTGGTTGTTGACATGACAAACCCGGAGAACCCCACCGAACGCGCCCGCTGGTGGTGGCCGGGAATGAAAGGTGGCGTAGAGCGCGACTGGCCGGGGTCCGAGGAGCGGGCGGTGCACCATGCCCTCGTCTCCGGGAACCGCGCCTATCTCGGCTTCTGGGACTCGGGGATGGTCATCCTCGACATCTCCGACCTCGATCACATCGAAGTGGTCTCCAGGTTGAGCTGGGTGGTCGGGGGGCACACTCACACGTGTCTCCCGCTGACTTCACGGAACCTGGTGGCGGTCACCGACGAGTCGACGTTCAACGACTGCCAGGGCCCTCCCCACATGATCCGTCTCGTCGACGTCTCCGAGGAGCGGAGCCCCGAGGTGAGGTCGGTCTGTCCGACACCGGGGGAGGAGTTCTGTCTGCGCGGGCTCCGATACGGGGCCCACTGTCTCCACGAGAACCGGCCCGGCAGCTATCGCAGCGAGACCCTTCTCTTCGCCACATACTTCAACGCCGGACTTCGGGTCTACGACGTCGAGGATCCCGACCATCCGACGGAGATCGCCCATTACATCCCGGAGTGCCCGCCCGGTCAGGACGCGATCCAGGTAAACGACGTGTTCGTCGACGAGGATCTCAGCGTCTTCATCACCGATCGGGTCAATGGCGGCGTCTACGTCCTCGAGCCCGACGATGCGCTGGCCGGCCAGATGACAAGGAGCCGGCTATGAGCACACTGAGCGATCGAAAGGAATGCACATGACCGATCTCGGATTCGCCCCCTCCGAGAACCCGTTCGTGGTCGAGCACGGAGGCTTCTACCGGCGCTGGCTGAGCATGATCGACGACGTCGATGAGCTACGCGAGACGGTTTCCCGGCTCGAGGGCACGACCCAGGACCTCTGGGTGCCTGTCTGGCAGGATATGGGTGAGAAGCACGAGGAGGAGGGCGACCGGCTCGAGCAAGCCGGCGACCACGAGGCGGCGCGACGGTCCTATCTCCAGGCCAAGACCTATTACGCCATCGGCAGGTTCCCGGGTGAGATCACCGACGTGAAGGCAAATATCAGCGAGGCATGTGCGCGCGCCTACCGGAAGGCCTGCGCTCATCTCGACCCACCACTCGAAGTGGTCGACATCCCCCACCAGGGTGAGAACGTAAGGGTGCACTTCCGTCTCCCCAGGGACGCGAACGGGCCGGTGCCTGCGGTGCTCATCATGTGCGGCGCCGACGTGTTCAAAGAGGACCGCGGATGGGCCGCGGAGCTGGCACTCGAGAACGGCCTCGCCTCGGTAGTGATGGACGGCCCCGCCACCGGCGAGAACCCGTTCCCCTGGTCACCCGACTCGGTGACCGCCTGGGAGGCGGCCGTCGACCATCTGGCGTCTCGGCCCGAGGTCGACGGCAACGGGGTCGGCGCGTTCGGGATCAGCCGTGGAGGCTATTCGGTGATGCAGTTGGCGGGCACCGTCCCCGAGAAGGTGGGTGCAGTCGTCGCCAATGCCGGCCATCCCTTCGGCTACCGGATGACCGACGAGGAGATGGACGACTTCGTGGCTCATGCCAACCGTCGCGCCGAGTGGCGTTTCGGAGAGCCGGACGGGCCCCCGTCGTTCAGCCCGACGACCCGGGACCGGGAGGAGGAGCGATTCGAGACCTGGGCGCTGTCCGAGTTGGGGCTGGTCGATCGCATCACCCAGCCTGTGTTCATGATCAACGGCAAGCACGATCACCTCGCTCCGATCGGCAACATCTATTTCATGCTGGAGAGCGGGCCACCCACGCAACGCACGGCCAGGGTCTATGCCGACGCCGGCCACTGCGCTTTCAAGTATCAGTCCGACTGGGCTCCTGCCACCTTCCGCTGGTTGAAGACGAAGCTGTCGCCCGACCCGAGTCGCGAGTGATTCGTTGATCGGAATCATTCTCGGCCTGACCACCGGAGCGCTGTTCGCGACGGGGTCGGTGCTGGCCCGGGTCGGCCAGAGGCATCGTCCCCAGGACGATGGGCTATTGATGACGATCCTGGTCAATGTCCTGGTACTCGGTGCCATCGGGCTCACGGTCACCGCACCGGAATGGAGCACCGCAGGTGTGATCGGCCTCGCCATCGGTGGGGTGCTCGGCTCACTCATGGGGAGATTCGCCAACCTGCGGGCGGTGCGGCTGGTGGGTGCCACTCGCGCCAGCGCCTTCATGACGGGAAGCCCTGTGGTGGCCGCGGTGGCCGGCTGGATGGTCCTCCAAGAGGGCGTGGAGCTTCTCGACGCGGTAGGCGGGCTCATCGTCATCGCCGGTCTCCTCGCCCTGGTGAGGGCGCGGGCCCAGCCCACTTCGATGATCGAAGGAGTAGCGACGCTCGCCGACTCGAAGACCCGACGTCTCGGATTCCTCTTCGCCGCCGCCGCTCCAGTCGCCTTCGGGCTGGGCTTCGTCGTGAAGAAGTGGGGCCTGCTCCGGTACGACGACGCCGTGCTTGGTGCACTCATCGGCTCTATCGCCGCTTTCACCGTGGTGGTCGGTATCGACAGCGTCGGTGGTCGCTTCGCACGCAGGGTCAGAGAGAACTTCCGACACATCCCATGGTGGTATGTGGCTGCGGGGGTGGCCATGAGCGGCGCCTTGATCACCCAGATGGCCGCATTCTCCTATCTCGATGCCTGGCTCGTCGGCGTGCTCCAGGGAACCCAAGGCATCTTCGCCCTGCTGCTCAGCTGGATCTTCATCCGGGACGAGGAACGCATCGATGGGTGGATCGCCGCGTCGGTGCTCCTGGTGGTGGCCGGGGTGATCCTGATCGGCCTGCAGCGTTAGGAGCGGTTCGGGGCAAGGCCACAATCGATTGTGTCCGCCTACACTCGATGGCGAGCACGCTCGGAAGGAGTCAAGCAATGGCCAGCAAGCAACGCATCAGCTACGTGCCCCTCGACGACATGACACCGGAGATGCGAGCAGAGATGGAGCGTTGCGCCCGTGAGGGCACTCCGCGCCCGGAGAGCTCGGCGATTCGGGCCCACGTACCCAAAGCCTTCTGGTTCTTCGCCAACGGGTGGAAGGACCTGTTCCGGGAAGGGATTGTCGACCACGAGATCAAGGAATTGTGCCGGGTCTACGTCTCCCGGTCGGTCAAGTGCGAATACTGCGGCAACCAGCGCTCAGAGAAAGGCCGGGAACTCGGTCTCACCGAGGGCAAGTACGACGATCTGTTGAACTTCGAGTCGTCAGAGAAGTACGACGACAGGCAGAAGGCGGCTCTCTCCTACGCCGAGGCCATCGCATGGCACCTCGATGTCGACGACAAGTTCTGGGATCGTCTCTACCAACACTTCACCGAGGCCGAGTTGGTCGAGTTGGCCTGTTTCATCGGTCTCACGTTGGGTCAGCAGAGCTGGCTCAGGCTGCTCAACATCGAGCACCACGAGGTGATGCCCGGCACCGCGGCGTCGATGGCCCCAGGATTCGAGGACTCCGAGAGCCTGACCACGTCCAAGGCAGCCGAGGACTATTGGGCCAAGACCTGAACGGCCCCGAGACCGCGATCCGTGGGGCGTTGGTGTGGTGATCCCACCCTCCTATATATTGCACACCGTCGTTGACAGAACGCGCCGAGCCGTCTTAAGTTAGGGTTCCGCTACAAACGATTGCAGAAGACCGATCAACGTCGGTCATGAAGTCGGAAGCGGCGCGGCAGGTTTGTGAGATTGGCGCATGAGGAGGATCAATCGATGAGACGGCGCACGGGCAACAACAGGTCGATATGGGCAGTCCTACTCGTGGTGACGATGGTGATCGCGGCCTGCTCGGCAGACCCGGCCACTGACACCACGGCGGACGGCTCCGACACCACTGCGGGAGGCGACGAGCCGGCCGACACCACCGCACCGCCCGATGAGGGAAGCGATACCACCGCCGCGCCCAGCGGTGATGTGTCCAACCCGGACACCTTCGTACACGCGGCGGACGACGAGGCCCTCTCGCTCGACCCGGCTCAGGTCGAGCCCGGTGAAGGCGGCGAGACCATCATTCTCCAGGTGTTCGACCGGCTGATCGACTTCACCCCGGAAGGGCCCGATCTGATTCCCGCTCTCTCCGAGGAGGTGCCGACCGACGACAACGGTCTGATCTCCGAGGACGGCCTGACCTACACG
>DATKEA010000020.1:0-66535 GCA_035544615.1 Acidimicrobiia bacterium
CCCTTGAACTAAGTTGACTGACGCGGACACGGGGATTCGCACCCAATAGCAACCACGGAAAGAGTGAGCATGAAAAAAAGAAGCCTTTTGGCTCTCGTAGCTGTTCTCGCACTAGTCCTTGCCGCTTGTGGTGGAGACACCGAAGAGACGCCGACGACGGCTGGAGCAGGAGACACGACAACCACGGAAGAGGTGGTCGAAGAGACCACCACAACGGAAGCGACGGTTGAAGTCGGCACTGAAGAGAACCCGATCCAGGTACTCTTCGTCCCGTCGGTATCTGCGGAGGAGATCATCGCCGGTGGCGAGCTTCTCGAGCAGACCCTCGAGGCCGAAACCGGCTATTCCTTCACTGTTGACGTCCCGACCTCCTATGGAGCGGTCGTCGAGGAACTATGCGCCAACCCGGCTGCCACGATGGCGTTCATACCAGCGCAGGCTTATGTGTTGGGTAATGACCTGTGTGGAGTTGAGGTCGCACTAAAGGCCCTCCGCTTTGGCTACACCGAGTACTGGACCGAATTTATCGTTCCCCGCGACTCGGACATCGAGAGCTTCGAGGACCTCGCCGGACGCACCTGGGCATACCCGGACGCCACCTCGACATCGGGTTTCTTGTTCCCCCAGGGAATGTTCCTTGACACAGGAATAGAACCAGGTGACACCCTTGAAGCCGGTGGCCACAACCAGGTAGTCCTCGCGGTCTACCAGGGTGACGCCGACTTCGGCACCACCTTCTTCTCCCCGGCAATCGATGGGGAAGGCAGCGACCTCTGGGATGGCGACCCCGCCAACGCCGATGTCCCGGATGACCTGGTGGACTCCTGCACCCTCGACGGTGAGGGCGAGATCGTCTGTGGTGAGGATTACTACCCGCGCGACGCACGCCGCAATATCAGGGACACCAACCCCGATGTGATCCAGCAAGTGCGAATCGTGACCCTCTCGGACCCGATCCCGAACGACACCTTGTCCTTCGGCCCGGAGTTCGACGAGATGCAGAAGGAGTCGATAATCGCGGCTCTGATCGCCTTCGCCAGCGACGACCCTGATGGGTTCTCGACGGCGTTCGACGCATACTCCTGGTCCGGAGTTGCCACGACCACCGATGCCGAGTTCGACGCAGTGCGGGCGATTGTCGCCGCCCTGGGTCTGAGCCCGGACGACCTCTAGGTCGAAACGATCAGTAGTGACGCCGGGTGGACCTTCCGCCCGGCGTCACTCCCACCAAGATGCTGCGCGTCGAAAATCTCACGAAGGTCTATGACAACGGGACGGTTGCCCTCAAAGACGTCAGTTTCGAGGTACCGGCAGGGCAGTTTCTTGCGATAATCGGGTTGTCCGGATCCGGAAAGTCAACGCTCCTGCGGTGCATCAACCGGCTCATCGAGCCGACTGAGGGCAAGATCTACTGGAACGACGAGGACATTACGGCCGCGGGCCAGGAGGATTTGCGCCGTATCCGCCGTCGAATCGGGATGGTCTTCCAACACTTCAACCTGGTCAATCGCTCCCAGGTCATCACCAACGTCATGGTCGGCCGCCTCGGGTACACAAACCCTGCCCTTGCGATGATCAACCACTTCTCAGCCGAAGACCTGGCCAACGCGATGCGTTCTCTCGTTCGGGTCGGACTCGATGAGAAGGCATTCTCCCGCGCTGACGAGTTGTCCGGTGGTCAACAGCAGCGAGTGGGAATCGCGAGAGCACTTATGCAGGATCCCGAGATCGTCCTCGCCGACGAGCCGGTAGCAAGTCTCGATCCGGTTCTTGCGCATTCGATCATGCAGCACCTCGAATCGATCAACAAAGACGACGGAACCACCGTGTTGTGCTCGCTTCATTTCCTCGATCTTGTCCACCGATACTCGGATCGGGCACTGGCCCTCTTTGACGGAGAACTCGTATTCGACGGGCCACCCTCCGAGATTGACGACGCCAAGTTCAAGGACATCTACGGACATGAGGCGGAACGAGTTGGCTGACCGAAAGAGGGGCACCAACAAAAAACCGCGCCGCCGACTGTCACTCATCGCCGGCATCATTGGCGCGATACTCATCTATGGCCTCGCTGTGGAGAGGACTGGGGTCAGCCTCGACGAGATAACTTCCGAGTCGCGGCAGACATCCCTCTTCCGGATCATACGTTCCCTCGCCAGACCTGAACTTGTCACATACGACACCGCAGAGGTGATCACCGAAGTCGACCTGTTCATCCCGTGCGTTGGAGAGCCAGCCCCCGCAACGGGCCCCCAACTGGAGGTGACGCCGGGCTGCGCTGAGCCCGGAGACGTGGTGACGGTTGTCGGCAGCGGGTTTGAGCCGGTGACCCTGGGTCGCCTCCAATTCATCCCCGATTCCGAATTCGAGGTCACCCTACCTCTCACCTCCTTCGAGACGGACCGCGACGGGAGATTCGAAGCCGAGATCACGCTGCCGGAACGTCCTTCCGACAATCCACAGCAGCTCCGAGCATTAGTTTCTGAACGACTGGGGACATGGGCTGATCGCGAAGAGGTGTGGACCGACCTCAACGAAAACGGTGTGGTCGACCTCGGAATCATCGAGAACGGCCAATTCACCACGTCGGTCCAGGGTGTATCAACGGACACACCGGCGGTGGCCTTGTTGGATGCAACCCGGCAGGTAACCGAGTTCCTCACCACCGGAGAGGCCTTTGTCGCCGCTGAAGGGCCAGCCAACGGCCTGGAGGCACTGCCTATCGGCGAAGGGTTAGGCGATATCTCAATCCAGTCGATTGAACCCTCACCCGATGGGGTGTCGGTCACTATTTCCGGCCCTGACGACACAGACATATCCGCATATCGTGTTGCGGTTTATGACGGAGCATCGGGCGAAGAACTCGGTACGGCGGTGCTCGGCGATCTGATCGAGATGTCGCCTCGGGTATCTGAAACCGCCTGGCTGACGCTCGAGAAGATCATTGACACGGTCTTCCTCGCTCTGGTGGCAACGACTGCGGGCCTGATCGTTGCTTTGCCGCTCAGCTTCATAGCCGCGCGCAACCTGATGAGGGATGTGTCGACGACGGTGATCGGACTCGGGTTTGCCCTGATCGCTATCCCTGTTGGATTCTGGCTCGGCATGCAGTACGTCCGTTTCCAACGATCGGTGCTGGACGGAACGGTCGACAACGTCGCGATCCAGCTGGCATTGTTTGTGATCGGTGGTCTGGCGGTGTTCCTCCTGATCCGCCAGATTCTCTTCGGGCCGGAAGTGGTCTCCACGCCGGTTCGAGCCCTGAGGGGTACCGCAATGGTGGTGGCGGAAGCCGCCTTCCTGGAAGGAACCTTCGGTCTCCTCACGGCATTCGGTGAAGCCCTACACGATCCGTTCGGACCTCTGGGCTTTGTCCCGAGCCTCTTCTCTACCCTTGGTGAGCTAGGCACGGTCGCTTTGCCGATCATCATCGGATTGGGGGCAATCGTCATCCCGGTCGGGTTGACGAATCGCGCAGCCCACTGGTTGCGGAGCCACCTTGCGGAGGGACCGCGAGCGGTTGTCCAGTTCTCATCGATGGCGCTTGGTGGAGCAGTCGCGGCCGCAATCCTCGGTGCTCTCATCGACTGGGTGTACCAGATCACCGACCCGGTCAAGACCCTATGGATTCCAGCGGCTGTGGGTGCCGTCGTCGGATTGGTCCTCGCCGAGGCGGGACGCCGAAGTGGCGAGGTCAAAATCGGTCTGTCCATCTATTACGTGGCTCGAACCATCTTCAACACTCTGCGCTCCATCGAGCCATTGGTGATGGTGATCGTCTTCGTCGTCTGGGTCGGCTTTGGTGAGTTCGCCGGTTCGATCGCCCTCGCCATTCACACCGCAGCGGCTCTCGCCAAGCTCTACTCGGAGCAGGTCGAGTCGATTTCCTCGGGCCCACTGGAGGCCGTGCGTGCAACTGGAGCCACGCGGATGCAGCAAACTATCTATGCCGTCGTCCCCCAAATCGTCCCTCCGTATATCGCTTTCACCATGTACCGCTGGGATATCAACGTGCGACTCTCGACGATTCTCGGATTCGCCGGTGGTGGCGGGATCGGCTTCCTGCTGCAGCAAAACGTCCAGTTGGGCCTCTACCGCTCCGCATCGGTGCAGATGCTTGCGATCGTGATCGTCGTCGCCAGCATGGACTACACCTCCAGCCGTCTACGCGAGCGTTTCACCTAGGAGCCCGTTGAACAAAATGCATGTCACCCATCTTGACGACCATGCATCACCACTCGCTACGTTCTCGGCCCCGCCATTCCGACCCGAGGAGTGACGAAACCTCGGCCTTGCGACTGGCGCGCCTGGCCGCCAATCCGGGCAACGGCATTATCCAACAGACTCCTGAGCCGGCGGTTTGTTCGCAATGCGAACAGGCGAGTCCCTAGACTGACGAGATGCCTCAGGGCCGATCCAACGACTTCATCCAGTCCCTGGAGCGGGGGCTTGCCGTCATGAATTCCTTCTCCAGGGATCGGAGAATCCAGACCTTGAGTGAGGTAGCCGAGATGACCGGCCTGACCCGGGCCACTGCGCGTCGTGTTCTGCTCACACTTGCCGAGCTCGGCTACGTCCACCAGAGCAGCCGTTCATTCTCGCTGACACCAAAGGTGCTCGACCTCGGCTACTCCTATCTCTCCTCGTTGCAGATCGTGGAGTTGGCCCAGCATCCGATGGAGCGGCTGGTCGAAGAGGTGAGGGAGTCGTCTTCGATGTCGGTACTGGACGGCTCGGAGATCGTCTACGTGGCCAGGGTCCCCACCAAGCGGATCATGACCATCTCCCTCGCCCTGGGATCACGTCTCCCCGCCTATCCCACCTCGATGGGCCGGGTCCTGCTCGGCGGGCTCTCGGACCAGGAGATCGACGACTACCTCGAGAAGACCCAGTTCGAACAGCTCACGCCGCACACCATCACCGACCCGGTGGAGCTTCGCAAGGTGATCGAAGTGGTCCGCACCGAGGGTTACGCCTTGGTCGACCAAGAGCTCGAGGAAGGGGTCCGTTCCATTGCCGCCCCGATCACGAATGGGCGGGGCAAGGTGCTTGCCGCGATGAACATCTCCGGTCACGCCTCCCGGGTCACCGTGGAGACGATGCTGGAGGAGTTCCGACCGCGGCTGCTCGCCACGGCGCGCACCATCAGCGAGAGCGCAGGCTCCCTTCCCTGGACCTGATTGGGGTCGCGATCAGGGGAACGTGCGGGGCCGGGTCTGCACGTTGATCCAACGCAGCTCGGTGAACTCGTCGAGTGCGGCCTGGCCACCAAAGCGCCCATAGCCGCTGCCCTTGACCCCGCCGAACGGCGCCTGGGGCTCGTCGTTCACGGTCTGGTCGCCGATGTGGACCATCCCGGTCTCGAGGCGAGCCGCCATGTCCAGGGCCCTGGTGAAATCGTTGGTGATGATCCCGGCGGATAGCCCATAGTCCGAGTTGTTGGCCACGGCCAGGGCTTCGTCCCGGTCCTTCACCACGACGACCGGGGCTACCGGCCCGAAGGTCTGCTCACGAAACACCCGCATGTCCGGATCGACTTCGGTGAGCACGGTCGGGTAGTAGAGGAGATTGTCGAACTTTCCTCCGGTTTCCAGGTGGGCACCACCTGCCACCGCTTCCTCGACGTGGGCATGGACCTTGTCGACGGCGCGCTGGTTGATCAGCGGACCGATCACCATGGCGGGATTGGTCGGGTCGCCCACCGGCAGCTCCTCGGCCCTTCTCTTCAGCTTGTCGGTGAACTCCTTGGCGACGCTCTTCTCGACGATGATCCGCTCGGTGGACATGCAGATCTCGCCCTGGTGCAGGAAGGATCCCCACACCGCGGCGTCAACGGCGTAGTCGACGTCGGCGTCGCCGAGGATGATCAGCGGGTCCTTGCCGCCCAACTCGAGGACCGCTCGCTTCAGGTGCCTGCCCGCTTTCTCGGCGATGATCCTGCCCACTTCTGTGGAGCCGGTGAAGGAGATCCGTCTCACCGCCGGGTTGGAGATCATCTCGTCGCCGATAGCCGAAGCCGCCTCGCGTGGCCCTGTGATCACGTTGAGCACACCGGCCGGCAGTCCGGCCTCCTCGAAGATCTCGGCGAGGAGCAGGCCACCGGTGAGCGGAGCATCCTCCGAGGGCTTGAGCACCACGGTGTTCCCGTAGGCCATAGGCAAGGTGAACGAGCGGCTGCCCAGGATGTAGGGGACGTTGAAAGGAGCGAAGCAGGCGACCACTCCCGCCGGCTGGCGCATCGCCAGGAACAGGGAGTCCTTGTGGTCGGCGGGGATGATCTCACCCTTCACCTCGTAGGCCGCGCCGGCCGCCATGCGGTACAGGCCCGGGACGAAATGCATCTGGAACAGGGAGATGCCAATGGTTCCCCCGACCTCCTCCATCATCGCCTTCACCAGCTCGTCGGATCGGCGCTCCATGATGTCGGCTGCCTTGAGGAAGATGGCCCGGCGTTCCCCCGGTGGAGTCTTCGACCAGTCCGGGAAGGCCGCCTTGGCCGCGTCGATGGCCTGTCTGGCGTCTTCGGGAGTCCCTGCCGGCACCTGGGCGTACACCTCGCCGGTATAGGGGTTCAGGTCATCGAACGTCTCCCCCGAGGTGGAGTCGACCCACTTCCCCCCGATGTACATCTTCGACTTCTTGGCAATCATCGCCTCTCCTCCTCGTTGGGGCCGTCTGGCTTCCGTTCGGCCAGTGCACGCTTTCCCTGTGATTGTGGCTCGCGCTCTGTCGATCGGGCAGACATCGTTCCGCCAGTGTACGCTGCTCGCACGGATGGGCGCTATGCGCACATCGAGGCGACCCCTCGATGGGCCGGGAGGCAAGGTCTTCCCCGAGTCCCGGTGCGGCGTCGTCCCTACCTGGACGAGGAGGAAGATGCGGATGAGACAGAGACCGAAGTCGGTCACGGTTATGGCAACGGCGCTCGTGATGCTCGTCGCGACCGCCTGCGTGGAAGAGGGCACCACCACTACGACGGCCGGCGAGGAGACGGCGACAACCGGCGCTGCCCCCGATACCACGCAGGGAGAGGTGACCACGACCCCACCCGCGGCGGAAGCGCCGGAGGAGATCGTGATCGGCAACGCCATCGCTCTCACCGGCCCTAACAACGCGGGAGCGAGCTTGTCTCAGATTCCCTCCTACGACCTGTGGGTGGAAGACGTGAATGCGGCGGGCGGCATCTACGTCGCCGAGTACGACACTCAGATCCCGGTTCGTATCGAGAGGCTCGACGACACCAGTGACGTCGGCACTGCGGTGCAACTGGTCCAGCAGCTGCTGACCCGAGACGACATACACTTCATTTTCCCGCCGTGGGGAACGGCCTCGAACTTCGCCATCGCCCAGGACATCAGTGATGCGCAGAGCCCGGTGATGGGCTGCACCGTGGGGTCCCGCGATTTGGTGGAGTCGGCCTCCGATTACCCGTACTTCTACACACTGCTCAACCAGGCACATGACCAGGGGGCGGGGCTGGTCGAGCTGCTCCAGGACCTGGGCGTGGGAACGGTTGCCGTGATCCACCACGACGATCTCTTCGGGATCGAGTTCAACGAAGTGGTCCAGCCGGCGTTGGAGGATGCCGGGATCGAGCTCGCCTACCAGGCGACCTACCCGGTCAACCCCGAAGATCTGTCCCAAACCCTGAGGGCAGCCCAGGACTCCGGCGCAGAAGCCTTCCTCGCCTACTCCTATCCCCCCGAGACCTTCCTAATGACCGGCCAGGCGATCGAGATCGGGTACAGCCCGGATGTCTTCATGGCTGCCGTCGGGGTCGCCTTCCCGGCCTACCGGGATGCGTTCGGGCCCGCCGCTGAGGGGATCATCGGCACCGGCGCCTGGAACCCGAACGTCGACATCGAGGGCGCCAGTGAGTACTTCGACCGGCATGTCGCCATGCACGAAGCCGAGCCGGATCGCTGGGCCTCGGCGGCTTGCTACGCCACCGGCCAGGTGCTTCAGCAGGCGATCGAGGCGGCAGGAACTCTGGATCCGGTGGCGGTGAAGGAAGCGCTGGACACCACGGAGTTCAGCACGATCCTCGGCGACTTTGCCTTCGAGAACCAGCTGAACCCGGTGTACCCCGGTCAGATCGGACAATGGCAGAACGGCGAGTTCGAGATCGTTAGCCCGACCGGTAACCGGACTGCGGACCCGGTCTATCCCAAGCCGGATTGGCCGGCCGGCTAGTGGTCTGTCGCGCAAAATAGTGTGCGCGTGTCTCCGAGCCATCGGGGTCATCTGGCAAGGAGAAGCGCGCAGTCGCAGCCGGGGAGCTGCGGCGAGCACTTCGACGCAGCCAGGGGAGGCGAGGGCCGGAGAGACGCCACAAGTATTTGCGCGACGGGCCACCAGTGATCTGAGAGCGGCATCTGGCGCGGAGAGGTCGGATCGTGATGGATTTGCTCTATCACGATCCGACCGCGTTCGCATCGTCTGCCCGCTGAGCCCAGGTTCGCACTGTTTGGATGCCGGAAGATGATTGCGCTGGACATCGTCATCACCGGCCTGATTCTCGGCGGCATCTACGCCCTGATCGCGGTGGGTCTCAGCCTCCAGTACGGAGTGGGGAGGGTGCTCAACGTCGCCCATGGCGAGTTCATCATCCTCGGTGCATTGATCACCTTCAGCCTGTACACGTCGGGTGGGCTGAACCCTCTTCTTGCCATCGTGATCCTGGGTCCCACCCTGTTCCTGGTCGGATACGGGCTCGATCGCAGCATCTTCAACGAGCTGCGCCGGAGCTCGGTCAACGAGGACGCCTTCGAGGGCCGCTCTCTGCTGGTGTCGTTCGGTCTTCTGTTCGTCGTCCAGAATCTGATGCTCCTCTTCTGGGGCGCCGGGCTGAGGGGCTACCGATTCCTCAACACGCCAGTGGAGCTACTGGGACGGCGCTACGGCCTCAACCGCATCGTCGCCCTGGTGGTTGCGGTGACGGTGAGCGTCGGCTTCTACCTATTCATCCGCCATACCCGTCTGGGAAAGGGGATCCGTGCCGCGGCCGAGGCGCCCGACATGGCCGAGGCACTTGGCGTGAACAGACGCGTGGTGCTGGCTCTGTGCTTTGGGCTGGGAGCCGCTCTCGCCGCCCTGGCCGGTGTGCTCTACAGCATGATGTTCGAGATCCAGGCGAGCCGCGGAATCGAGCTCACCGTGGTGGCCATCGTGGTGGTGGTCGTTGGAGGGCTTGGCAGCATCACCGGGAGCCTCCTCGGCGGTTTCGTTCTGGGTCTGGTGATCGCGGTGGTGAACTACTTCGATCCCAGCCTCTCACTGGTCGCCTTCTACCTCATCTTCAGCGTGGTGCTGCTGGTCAAGCCGTCTGGCCTGCTGGGAAGGCGGATCCATGCTGATTAGCACCATCCTTCGCGAGGAGAAGTCGGCTCTGGTGGCAATACCGGTGACCATCGCGGTACTGGCCATTGCCCCCTTCGTGGTTCCAGAGTCCGTGGCGATCACACTGATCACGGTGCTGATGTACTCCACGCTCACACTGGCCTGGGCGATGTTCTCCGGGCCCACCCGGTACATCTCGCTGGCTACTGCCGGGCTGTTCGGAATCGGTGTCTACGTGACCGCGGGTCTGCGGGGGCGTCTTCCCCTCGAATTGATAGTGCTCATTGGTGGCGCGGCCGCTCTGATCGTGGCCTTTGCCATTGGCCTTCTCACCCTGCGCCTGAAGGGTGTGTACTTCATCCTCTTCACCTTCGGCATCACCGCACTGATCCGGAACTCGATCCAGTGGTGGGAGACGCATGTGACGGGAACGGTCGGGAGACACGTCAGCGGTGCGACCAATGAGGTCGTCTACCTCCTGTTACTGATCCTGTTCTCCATCACCCTGATCTCGGCGTTTCTGCTTCGGCACTCCGGCCCGGGTCTCGCCCTGGAGGCGATCGGGGAGAACCAAGACGCCGCCGAGCACATCGGGATCAACGTGACACAGCTCAAGGTGTCGACCTTCGCCACCAGTTCCCTGCTGATCGGGGCAACCGGTGCGGTGATGGCCACCCGCTTCCGCTATATCGACACTGCTGTCGCGTTCAACCCGCTGATCTCATTCCTTCCGGTGCTGATGGCGATACTCGGGGGCACGTCCAAGCTCTACGGGCCCGTGCTGGGGTCGGTGATCCTGGTCGTCCTCCAGGAATTCCTGATCACCGAGTACCCGTATGTGTACCTGCTCTTGTTCGGCCTGGTCCTGATCGCGGTGGTCCTGTGGCTGCCCGGTGGGCTCGTCGTGCTCGCCCAGCGCTTCTACTTCCGGCTCAAGATCCGGTGGATCAAGTTGCGGATGCGGATCAGCCGGTTCCTCCGGATCCGACAGGCCCGGAGGATGTGAGGTGCTCGAGGTCAGGGGTCTCACCCACAGCTTCGGGGGTCTGAGAGCGGTCGACGGTGTCGACTTCGAGGTTCACCGTGGTGAGGTGGTTGGTCTCATCGGCCCCAACGGGGCCGGGAAGACCACCGTCTTCAATTTGATCTCGGGTGCGATCCGGGCAAGACAGGGCTCGGTCCTTTTCAGAGGAGAAGAGATCACCGGGCTTCGACCCGACCAGATCAGTCGGCGAGGGCTGGCGCGCACCTTCCAGACAACGAAGCTCTTCACGGACATGAGTGCCTTTGAGAACGTCCGGCTCGCCCTGATCTACGGCAATCCGGAGCGAAGGTTTCGCAGCGAGGAGGCGGAACGAGAGGTGAACCGACTCATGGCTTCGATGGGGATTCTCGCCGATCGGAACAAGTCGATCCGGGAGATGTCCCTGGCAAGCCGCCGCTACCTCGAGATCACCCGGGCGATCGCCACCAATGCTGAGATGCTCCTCCTCGACGAAGCGATGGCCGGCCTCACCCCAGCTGAACTGGAGCAGTCCAAGCGACTGGTGTCCCGAATCCGTGACCAAGGCGTCACCATCCTCATGATCGAACACGTCATGGAGGCGGTGATGGAGGTGTGTGACCGGATCATCGTCCTCCACTTCGGCAAGAAAGTCGCCGAGGGCTCACCGATCGAGGTGGCCACGAACTCGACCGTGCGCAACATCTACCTGGGGGAATAGCTTGCTCACCATCCACAAGCTCAACGCAGGCTACGGCCCGATCAAGGCGTTGTGGGACGTCTCCCTCTCCGCAGCCGAGGCCGAGATCGTCGCGGTTCTGGGGGCGAACGGCGCCGGCAAGAGCACCCTCGTCAAGTGCATCGTCGGCCTGCTCGATCCCATCTCGGGGATGATCAAGCTGGGCGGCCGCCGAATCGAGGGCAGCCGCCCCCACAGGATCAGCGAGCTCGGCATCGCCTACGCCCCCGAAGGAGGCGGTGTGTTCAGGGACATGAACGTCCGGGAGAATCTGGAGATGGGCGCCTACCACCAGAGAGCCTGGGAGCGACGGGACAAAACCCTGGAGAGGGTCTTTCGGCTGTTCCCCCGGCTGGAGGAGAGGGAGCACGCTCTGGCCAGGCACCTCAGTGGAGGGGAACGGCAGATGCTCGTGATCGGCCGTGCACTGATGTCACTCCCCACACTCTGCGTTTTCGACGAGCCTTCGATCGGGATGTCCCCGTTGCTGGTGGAACAGTCCTTCCATGTGATCTCTCAACTGCGTGACGAGGGCATCACCATCCTCCTCATCGAGCAGAACGTGAGAAAGACCCTGGAAATCGCCGACCGTGCCTATGTACTGCAGAACGGGCGAGTGGTGATGGAGGGAGTGGCCTCTGAACTGCAGTCGGATCTCGTCGACAAGGCATACCTTGGGCTTTGACCCGCTCCGGATGCTCCTGGCCGATGTGCATCTGGAGGTGATCCCGTTGAGAGGGGTCGAGGAGCAGGTCGAGGTCATACCTGTCGGCTCGGTGGTGACGGTAACCGCTTCTCCTTCCATGGGATTGGGACACACCGTCGACCTCGCCACCGACCTCCGGGCGATGGGCTACCGGGCCGCCCCCCACCTGTCGGCCCGGATGGTCTCCGACCGGGCTCACCTGGAGAAGTTGGTCGACCAACTGGACGAGGCGGGAGTGCGGCACGTGTTCGTGGTCGGAGGGGACCCCGAACCGAGAGGCGACTTTCACGAGGCCTTGGGTCTGCTCGAGGCAATGGCCGAACTGGGGCATCCCTTCACCGAGGTGGGCATTGCCGGCTACCCCGAGGGCCATCCGCTCATCTCCGCCGAGCATCTGCGGGAAGCCCTGCTCGCCAAGGTTCCACATGCCACCTACATCGTCACGCAGATGTGCTTCAACCCTCAGGCCACCGTGGACTGGGTCCGTGGCGTTCGCTCCGAGGGCGTCGATTTGCCGGTCAGGATTGGAGTCCCCGGGGCCGTCGACATTTCCCACCTGGTGAGAGTGGCCGGGCGGATCGGCGTGGGTGACTCTATCCGGTTCCTGGCCAAGAACCGGGGCCTGCTGCGAGTCCTGCGCCCTGGTGGTTATCGCCCCGACCGATTGATCCGGCGGCTGGCGGAGCTCGCCCTGGATGTCGGAGTCGAGGGCCTCCACGTCTTCACCTTCAACCATGTGGCTTCCACGGTGGACTGGCATCGCAGGGCGCTGGCCAAGCTGGGTTGACCGGAGCGAGCAGCCTCGGAACCGTGAGCTGAGAACGCCAGACTCAGCCCGGGGACGGTGCCCCTAGTTCGCCACCCTCCCGTCTCCTTCGCTCCCAGCGGCGGGCTCCGCCGATTCCACCGGCGATGGCGGCGGCGAAGGGGAGGGCCAATGCCACACCATTGAGACCCTCCTCGTCGGACACCCCGAGAGCGGCAAGCAGACCGAGACCGATGCAGGCGGCGATCACAGCAGCCACCGGCTGCCAGACCGGCGGGGCCGGCCGGAGATCGGGGTTGGGCCGCTCAAATCGGCCGAACACCATAAGGAGCGGGATCGTCGTGGCCGCCAGCGCCGCGATCCATAGCGGGCGGGTCAACCACCATTCCCGGGTATCGATCGCCACTCCCAACCCGATCCCGTCGAAGAGAAGCGAGACACCGATCAGGGCCACCATGGCGGTCATGTGCCACAGGTAGATGGTCATGATGCGGCCGTTGACCAGGACCACACCGGCCCAGGCCCGTTCCCGGGCCAGCCACCGCCTCGCCGGTCCCTCCAGGGCGAGGATCAGACCAGCCTGGAATATGGCGAGAGTGAGCAAGGTCACCTTGGGGGGCTGGCTGTTGTTCACACCCTGGGTGTTGAGCCCGACCATCGCCACCGGATAGGGGCCCCAGAAGACCAGGGCCCCGGTGGCAACCAGCCCGGCGGCCGAGGCAACGAGCCTTTGGGTGACACCGCCGATCTTGGAGTCTGCCCAGGCATAGCCGAAGCTGTGCACCGTTCCCCACATGAACAGATAGTTGAGGAAACCGGCGGAGGTCAGACCCGGGCTGCCCAACGAGACGAAGTCCGTCAGCCCGGCGAGGGCACCGGTCACCAACAAAGCGTTCCACCCGTAACGGTCCCAGATCCGGAGCGTGAGCGGGGTCAAGGCGACCACAGCCACGTAGGTGGCGAGGAACCAGACCGGAACCAGTGCTCCCTGGGAGGCGAACGTGAGCAAGGCGCGGTCGTACCCGGTCTGCAACAGGATGTAGGCACCGGCGGCCCAGACCGCCAACAATGGCAACACCGGGAGCAGGAGACGTCGCAGCCGGGCTCTCAGCCATATCCCATAGGACTCACCTTTGCCCAGGGCCGACCGCCAGCTCCTCGCATTGGCGTACCCGCCGACCAGGAAGAAGATCGGCATCACCTGGAGGATCCAGGTCAGGTAATGGGTCCAACTCGCCTCCGAAAGCAGGACGTTGTACTCGAGCCCGCCGGGGAGCACATGGGGTGCCGCGATCAGCCAGTGACCCAGCACCACCACGATGATCGAGGCGGCCCGGAGGAAGTCGACGTAGCGGTTGCGGGTGGTCGGAGTCCTCCCGGCCAGATCGAGGGATTCTCTGTAAGTGCTCATGCAAGAAGTCTCGGCACGGACTCGAAGTGTCACCATCGGGGAAACCCCTGATCGTCCGCTCAGGGTCCCGCACCACTACGTCGGTAGACCGCCCGTGGGACGGGTAAAGGGCCCGGGCCCGATTAGTTTGGGGCGACGGCCCGGTCTACACCTTTGCGGGCCTCGATCCGGGTGGTGACGGGCGAGCGAAAGGACAGACCATGTTCAGAAAGACCAAGGCATTCAGCGGGTTCTCGGTGGACGACATCCCCGAAGCCAGGAAGTTCTACGAGGAGACGCTCGGTCTCGACGTATCCGAGGAGTACGGGATGTTGACGCTCCATATCCACGAAGGGGGCGACATCATGATCTACCCGAGGGAAAACCACTCGCCGGCCGCATACACCATCCTCAACTTCCCGGTTGAGGATGTCGACCGAGCCGTCGACCAGTTGAGCGAGCGTGGGGTGACATTCGAGCGCTACGAGGGATTCGCCCAGGACGAGAAGGGCATTGCCCGAGGGGATGAGGGCCCGGCCATCGCCTGGTTCACCGACCGTGCAGGCAACATTCTGTCAGTCCTCGAGGTGAACTGAGCCCTCGTCCCGATACTCCACTCTCCGGCTGAACAGCCCTCCAGCCTCGGTCGCCGAGGCTGGGGATTGACCTCTACGGCAAACGTTCACCGAGTGTTCGGGCCGCACCAGCGACAGGGGAGAATAGGGTCGGGTCTGTCCCATGAGCCACTCCCGTTACGACGAGAAACGGGACTTCGAGACCACCTCGGAGCCACCCGGTGAGCAGGTTTCCGATGACGTCGACCCTCTGACCGCTCCGGTCGGCTCCAGCTTCGTCATCCAACAGCACTACGCCACCCGGCTCCACCACGACGTCCGGCTGGAGATGATGAACGGCGACACTCCGGTGTTGGTCTCCTGGGCGGTCCCCAAAGGCTTGCCGCGGAGCCGGGGCGTCCGCCACCTGGCCATCCACGTCGAGGACCACCCGATGGGATACGGCACCTTCTCGGGATCGATCCCCGAGGGGGAGTACGGCGGGGGAGAGGTGCGCATCTTCGACAACGGCGCCTACGAGATGGTCGAACGCAGCGAGGACCGTCTCACTTTCCGTCTCGACGGGGCTCGTCTCGCCGGAACCTGGCATCTGGTCCACACCGGGCCGAAGGACGGCAAGGATCAGTGGCTGGCCCTGATGAGAGAGGACCTTCGCCCGCCGGGGGACCCGCGACCGCCGCTCGATCCGATGCTGGCCACCCTCACCGGGCAGGCGTTCGATGACCCCGAATGGGGCTTCGAGCCCAAGTGGGACGGAATACGGGCCATTGCGGTATGCGACGAGGAGACCCGGCTCGTCTCACGCAACGAGAAGGACATCACCGTGGCCTACCCGGAGCTGCACCACATCCACGACCAGGTGGTGGCCCTGGATGCGATGCTCGACGGGGAGATCGTCGCCTTCGAAGAGGGGGTCCCCTCTTTTCAGCATCTCCAGCAGCGGATGCATCTCCGGGACCAGGACCAGATCGAGCAGATAGCCCGCCGCATCCCGGTGGCTTACATGGTGTTCGACCTGCTCTACCTCGACGGTGAGGACTTGACCGGCCGGCCCCTATTGGAGCGTCGTCGCCTTCTCGAGGACACCATCGTTCCCAACGAGCGGATCCAGATCTCGCCGATCATCGAAGGCGACGGGACCGCCCTGTTCTCGGCCGCCGCCGAACAGGGTTTGGAGGGGATCATGGCCAAGCGGCTCAGCTCCCGCTACCAGCCGGGAGCCCGCTCCCGGGATTGGCTCAAGGTGAAGGTCACCTTCGACGCCGACGTGGTGATCGTGGGTTGGACCGATGGGGAGGGGCGGCGAAAAGGGACCCTGGGCTCGCTCGCGATGGCCGTCTACGACGACGACACCCTGCGCTACGTGGGCAACGTCGGCACCGGCTTTGACAAGCGCTCGCTGGCTGAAGCCATGGACCGACTCAACGCCCTCGACGGGACCACGTCTCCGTTCCCCCCCGATGTGCTGCGCTCCGGGCCCGAGCTGCGCAGGGTCCACTGGGTCACCCCGTCGTTGGTCGCCAAGGTGGAGCACCGTCAGCTCACAACGGCGGGCCGGCTACGGGCACCCTCGTTCCAGGGTTTCAGAGAGGACAAGGACCCGAAACAGTGCACCTACGCCCAGCTTGTCGCCGAGACGTCGATCTAGTGTTCTGTCGTTGAAATAGGGCGAGGGTGCGGTCCCGTGACATCGAGCAGACCTGAACCGGCCGTGGGCCGTTTCTATGAGCCCTGGCAGACATACAACCAACGGATCATCGAAGTGGTGGGCGAGCTCAGCGACGAGCAGTTGGCGATCCGTTCCTCTCCCGAACGGTGGCCGATCTGGGCCACGGTGGGGCACACCGCCGGCGCCCGGGTCTACTGGTTGTGCCACGTCTTCGGTGAGCCCGGGGCGGAGACGACGCCGTTCACCGATCCCGACGGGATGGGATGGGAGGACGACTTGGAGAGCCCGCGCAGCGCCGCCGAGCTGACCGAGGCACTGGAGTCCAGCTGGCGGACCGTCGATAGCTGTCTCCAGAGTTGGACCCCGGACATCCTCTTCGAGGAGTTCGAACGGCAGGCCGGCAAGACGACCCAGGTGCACACCCGTCAGGCGGTCCTCATCCGCCTCCTCAGTCACGACTCCTACCGCTGCGGTGAGCTGTCCCAGACCTTGGGTATCCACGGGCGGCCTCAGATCGACCTGTGGCGCGCGTAATAGTCGGGCGAGGAACTGGTCACCTCAATCCGCCGGATCGGTGACGTCGGCGACTTGCGTCTCGAGGATCCGTGCCAGGTCGTCCCCATTCAGGGTGATCGAGACACCGTGGGCCCCACCTCCGATCGACACCGTGCCGGTGGCGGCGAGGGTGTCGGCGATCACCGGCCAGGGCCGACTCGACCCGAGCGGGGTGATCGTGCCTCTTGCGTAGCCGGTGACCTCCCGGGCCAACTCGGCGTCGGGCATCGACAGCCGGCTCACCCCGAGCAGACGTCTCAGCTTGGGCCAAGAGATGACCCGGTCACCGGGGACCAGCACGAACAAGAAATCGTTGTCGCCTCTCCGCACCACCATGGTCTTGATCACCGCCGACGACGCCACCCCGCGCAGCTTGGCAGCTTCGTCGAGCGAGCGTGCCGGACGGTGGCGAACCACCCGATGCTCGACGCCGTTGAGCCGCGGATCGGAGAGAGCGGGCGTCCCTTCCAAGGCGACCGACCTTAGCCGTCGACCTCTGGGGCGATGTGGTCAACACTGCCAGCCGTTACTGGCGCGAATATTCATCCTGACGGCGGCGGTGTCAGTCGATGTCGTCGATGTCGATCACATCGTGTAACTGACCCCGCCCGGTCCGGTGGTTGGTGGTCAATGTTGTGATCCGTCCGGTCAGCCTTTGCGAGAGGATGCCATGAATCACGGCACGGATCGCTGGGGTCAGCAGGAGGAAGCCGATCACGTCGGTGATGAAACCGGGTGAGATCAACAGGGCGCCGGAGACGAGGATGGCAGCGCCATCGCTGAGCTCGCGCCCGGGCAACTCGCCTTGACTGAACCTGGCCCGGATCCGGCTGAGCGCTGACAGCCCGGCACGACGGACCAGGTAGGCGCCGACCACGGCGGTGGCAACCGCCAGTCCCAGCGCCCAGATCAGTCCGATCTTGGAGCCAACCCAGAAGAAGGTCGCCACTTCGGCGAGGGCTATCAGAGCGAAGACGGCTAAGAACCGCATCGCCATCAACGGTACCGGAGGTGGGAAGCAAAGCTCCCGGGGTCTAAGAGGCGGCTACTCCCCCGCCAGGTCGGCCACCACCGCGAAGTGGTCAGATGCCTGCGATTCGATCACCTCGACCTCGACCGTGGCCAGATCGGGAGTGGCGAGCACGTAGTCGATCCGATGCTGAGGGTCGGCGGCATTGGCGGTGTAGCCAGGGCCTGAGCCCGCCTCCGACCAGGTGTCGACCCAGCCCGCTGCCAGCAATTCCTCCACCTGCCGCCACTCGGGCTCGGCGTTGAGATCACCGACCAGAACTGCTGGTTGTCGACCTGCCCACTCCTCGATGATCACCGCCAGTTGCTCGTGATGGACCGGGTAGAGATCACCTTCGGGGTCGATCTCGTTGGTGTCGGCATCGTTGATGTGCTGGAGGTGGGTGGAGATGAAGAGGACCTCCCCCTCGGGGGTCGAGACCGGAGTGGCGAGATAGCCGCGCTGGTAGAGGGTGCCCGCCAATGGGAGTAGCTGACGCTCTGCTTCGCCAAGGGGATATCGGCTGAGAATGGCGTTCCCCCATACCGTGTCGGTCGTGCCGAAGAAGACCGTGTGCTCCCAGCCGAGTCGCTCGCCCAACAGGTGGAGCAGGTCGGTGTTGGCGTTGAGCAGGCCGCCGCGGGCCACCTCCTGGAGACCGACCACCGTCGCTCCGCTGTCGAGGATCACCCGGGCGATCGCCTCCACGTCCATCTCGCCGCCGGTCCCGAACACCTGATGGATGTTGAACGACATGTATCGGACCGGCCCTTCTTCGGGAGGGGCCGCCAGCGTGCCTCCTCCCACCAGGCCGACCACCGGGAGGAGGAGCGCCAGCGAGGTGAGCAGCGGGATCCCTACCGGCACCGAGTCTGGTGGGAACAGACGACGAGAGGCGGCGGCGGCCAGCCCGAATCCGAGCAGTGCCACCGACCCGCCGATCCGGGCCTGGGCCTGGGTGAAACCGAGGTCCATGTCGAGCGGCAGGTAGTAGGCGAAGCCAAAGATCAGGAACAGCACAGCCCCGGTGGTCAGTGTCACCGCGGCCGAGGTGACCGCGGTGCCCGGGGTGTCGGGGACCATGCCGGCCCACAGGATCCCGGCCGCGGGAATGGCGAGCAGTATCAGCACCGCAAAGACCACACTCGGTCCTTCGGCCAGGACTGCCGCCGCCGCCACCAGGACCGCGGCCAGGGCCACCATCGACCGGAGCTCTCCATAACGCTGGGCGAGCCAGAGACCCACCAGGTTGAGGGCGGTGATCCCGACCATGACCAGACCAGTGCTGACTGAGGTCGTTTCGGCGATCCATCCCGGCGACTGCAGAACCAGGTACTGGACGAACAGAAAGGGGCCGAAGCCGATCAGGGTGATCGCCGAGATCGAGCGGGGACCGGCTCGGGCCGGGATGGGGACCGTCACCATCAGGTAGACGACGGCGGCGGTGATGGCGAAGGTGGCCGCCAGGGGAGCGGCACCGGGTCGGTAGGCGAGATCGAGGCTCGATCCCAGGCCTTTGATCGCCGAGTCGAGCGCGATCCCCATCAGCACTCCGCCCACCAGCGCTTCCCTTCCCAGACTGAGCAGCAGCGGGAGCAGCCCGACGAAGGCGGCAACCGCCACGCCGGAGGTCCAATGGTCGATGGCTGGGTCGTCGATCATCTGATTGGCGATGCGGGCCCCGACCAGGGCGAAGACCCCTACCCCCAGGGCGTAACGAACGGTGAGCAGTCTCGAGAGGATGGGGAGAAGGATGCCGGCGAGGAACGGTGCCAGGGCTCTGGGCAGGAGATCGAGGGCACCCACTCCGAGGGTGTCACGTTGGTACCAGCCCAGCGACCCGAAATGAAAACGCGCCATCTCCATTCCGAGCAGGAACACAAGTGCCGTCAGCAGTGCACCGAGCCGGGCTCCTCTCATGAGGCGGCATCCTACGGATGGGCCATGTCCGGTGTCGGGCTGTGGTCACCGAGCGCCCGAGGCGCGGGCCACGCCTGGATTCAGATCGCCGGTTGCTGGGGAGCCGGGGCCGGCTCGGGGATGAGATCGAGGAGTTGGGTGTTCAACAGGTAGTACTGGGCGCTCGGCATCGAGCCTTGCCCGTGACGACGGTTGATCTCTTTGAGGAGGGCCAGCCATTGAGCAAAAGCGTCTGCGGGTGACACCGCATCCGAGGTCAGTGCTTTGGCGATGTCGGAGATGCGGCGCTGCATGTCCTCGATTGAGTCCCTGATCGGTGTGGTCTCGGTGGCGGGTAGAGGAGCGAAGATCTCCTCGTTGACCTGCGGCAGACTGTTTTGGGGTCCATCCTTCGCGGAAAGGTCGATGTGCCTTGGCTGATCGGCTCCCACCACAGTCAACCGTCTCGCCGGCTGTCTGCCGATCCCCAACTCGGATGCGAATCGCGTCGAGTCGGAAACGTAGAGGATGACTTCGTCGCCGTCGACCTTGATGTGAAACCCATCTGACCGAGAGGTAATGACTATCTCTTCGAGTGGCCAGGTTGCCACCGTGCGATCTCCAGCGGTGAGGATCATTCGTTCGTGGCGGATGTCAACCTCGACGCCCAGGGGAAGCTTGGTGCGGCCCGGTAGGCGGAGCCTTGCGTTGAACGATGACATCATCCCTCCATCAGCAACAGCCGGAGCGTCGCCATGACGCTCCCACTCGTGTAATCGCCGGACCGGCCCTCCGGGTTACTCCCCGAATCGACCGATTGGCGGTCACGCGTCCAATTGTCGAATCGGCATCTGGCTGGCGAGCTTGAGCGACAGCTTGTCCTTCCCGTATCGGGCCTTGTCCCCCCTTTGGCAAGGGGACAACCCCCTCGACCTCACTTTGCTCGGTCGGTCCCCCCTTCAGCCAAGGGGGACAACCCGGTCGGGTGAGTGGGTGTAGCTTTACCGACATCGACGGCTCGACCCGGTTCCTCGCTGCCTTGGGGATGAGTACCGCCGCCTGCTCGAGGATCTCTACCAGCTGAATGGATTTGCACGGTGAGAATGGCGAGATGATCGAATGGACGCTTTGAACCGGCTCGACCTCAACGTCGGGTTCTTGTGAGCCCTTCAGGAACCGAAGGTCAACGCGACTTCGGCACGGAATTCTCTCTGCCCGTCCTCCTTGCGACCGTCTTGGTAGGAGGCGCGCTCGGCTTGGCGATTACGTACAGCGCACCAGACCGAGGGACCGAGGCGTGGACGGCCTGGACCGCTGTCGCCGCGGGCCTAACGGCAGCTGCAGGCGTCTCCGCCCTGAACGGGCTCACATGTTGGCGAGCGCTCGAGCGACTGGGTCAGGTCAGGGCGCGCGATGTGGCCCCAGGCGTCGGTGCGGTGGTCTTCCTGGCCCTGGTTGGGCTGGTGAGCGGGGTTGTCATCGAGGCCCCGGGGCAGTCGATCAGAGGTGCGTCGCTGGTGGGTGTTGCGATTCTCGGCAGTTTTCCCACCCTCATGGCCATGGTGGGCATAGCGAAGCTGGCTCGATCCGGGCCGGCTCCGAGCGCACCGACACAGGTAGAAACGCTCCTCCGCTTGGGGATCCTGCTACGACGGCTGCTGTGGAGTCTCGGGTCTCTCGTTGCCCTGTCGACCCTGGCGTTGGGTGTGTCCTCACAGCTGCGGGCATCGACCATTGGTGTCCCCGAGTCCCAGGTGGGCGTTCTCATTCTCGGTGGGCTTGGTTCGGCGATCGTTGCTCTGGCGTACGTTCCAGTGGCGACCAGTCTCCGCAACGAGGTGCGCGCGGTGGGCAGGGCCATGTTTCCCATGGAGGACACTCTCGATGGTGAGTCGGCACTGAGTCGCTTGCGTGGCCGCGCGGAACTGGAGAGGTTGGCGGGGGGCGAGCGTGGAATCTTCGATGAGCTCACCAAGGGCCTGGTGATCCTCGCTCCAGTGATCACCACCGCAATCGGGACCTATGTGACTGGCTGAGTCGACCGCTCCGATCGGCGCCGCCGAGAGCCGACAGACGGACCAGCTGCCAAACGAGCCGGAGTGAGGATCGACCATACATGCTCACGACGCGCCGTCGTCGGTCTCACAAAGGAGTCAACAGGTACCTGGAGGTCATTCCGACCGTGTCGCTCAGAGCGGAGGTGTAACGCGTGGCGAGCGGTGGGATACGTCGAAGCGCCCACAGCGCTTCGACGCTCACCCAGGCCAGGTCGCGGGCCTTATCGATGTTCCATGAGCTGACCACGTGGACCAGCGGCCCGATGTGACGGTCGGCTTGCTTTTGGATGTCGGTGAGAAACGTCTGGCGGATCTCGGACTCGACCCCGGCCAGCACCGTGTTGACGGCGGCGTAGTCGTCTCGAACCTTCTGGCTGCGTGGCGTGGTGCGCCGGGCCATGCAGGTTTTGACAACCGCCAGCGGAAGGTCATGTTCGATATGGGCGTTCATCCCGGCCAGGGCATGCTGGATAGGTAGAAGGCCCCTTCGACGCCGAAGTTCAAAAAGTGGCGCCCACGCCCGAGGGACCCGATCGCGTCGTTTCGCTGTCTGGTAAGCGTCGATCCACAGCTTGGCGAAGTCGACGTCGAGCTGGGTCATGAACTCCCGGTCTTGGTAGGGGCAATTCGGCGACTCGAGCCCTTCGAACACCCGCTCGGTGACCTTCAGGTAGACGCGGTTGAACGTCCGTACCCCGTCGGGTGACCGGGTCTCGCTGTTGATCTCCCGGAGCCGATCGATGACCTCGGGAATCGTTGTCACTGCCACACGAGTCCTCCGCTGCTCATCGGGCGGTCCGCTCCGCATCGACCTCTATGAGTCGATCGGTCTTCTCCAAGCGATCATCCTGCCCCGACCTGATCATCCCCACGAAGTGAGGCGAGAAGCCCGTCCAGTTCCTCGACGAACTCTGCCGTGGGCTCCGGAGCGAAGGCCGATCTGTCCACAGCTTTGAGCATCAATACCAGTTGATGGGTGAGGGTCATGATCGAATCGGGCAACCCTTCCAACAGCACCACTTCACCATTCGTCTTCGTGAGGGACAACCTGAGTCTGTAGAACTGGCCTATCTGATCATGGAAGACATTGAGTGCGATCGATTGCCAGTCATCCGCGAGGTCTCTCTCCGCGACCATGGCCTTGCGAATACGGCCACCGTAAACCGCCACAATGAATCGCATAAAACCCATCACGGCGGGAGAGCCATCCGAGCTCATCTTCTCTAACTCGACTTCGCGGTCGGCAACGCGGAGCCAACTCAGCCAGCTCAGAAGGTGAGCCGAGTTGAGGCCAAGGTAGCTTCCCAGACGGTCCTTTAGGCGATCCCAGCTCAGATCATCGAGGGGATCCTTGTGCCACTCATCCAGGACATAGACAACATCAGTTCTCAAGTCGGGATGACTGAGCAGGAACGCTTCGAGCTCTTGAATGGTATCCCCGACCAGAATCTCCACCTCAACGTCGCTCAACTCCCCAGCGAGTAGTCGATCCCAGCTCTCTTTGGCATCCATCTCGCTCCGTTCCTCTAGTGCTTGTCCAGGTTCTTGGATGTGCTTGTTGGACTGGGTGAGTTGATATTGCGGCGAAGGGTCGCCGGGACCAAGGCGCTCGGGAGCCGGTTGAGCCGATGATCAACAGATGTCCATTGGCCCTTGGCCGATACGTGCAGTCCCGTTGGTGCTGCCGGGCGGTCCGGCGGCCTGCTCTCCCTCGTCTGCGACTGCGCCCACGTGGTGACGGTGACATCCACGCGAGCTTCCCTTATCGGCTCGTGGATGAAGAAAGCGTCGACAAGCCAGGCCTGTCCTTCGTCGTTCTCAACCTTTGCCTTGATTTTTCGATCAGAAGGAACCTTGTGCAGGTCCAGTACCAGGAATTCCCCATCCCAGCGCGGCTCGACGTCTGTCCAGTCATTGCCGTCGACGTGATACCAAGCGCGGTACGCCTGTCCTTTGGACAGCCTCTTTGGCTTGCCCTTCAGTCTCACGGAGATATCCATCGGCGTACGGTGAGTGAGCTTCTTGACCGTCCGGTTGGACATCAGAAAGAACACGATGAAGATGGCAGCCGCTCCGGTTACCTGGAAGCCAACTCCGAGGATGGATTCGGAGTTACCTGATACCTCGGCCACGCTGCCGCCGAGGAAGTAGAAGAGAACCGCAGCCGCCAGACTGACGCCGAATAGCACCAGATAGACAACCAACGGCTCATCGCTGCGCATGGTTCGCCTCCGGCCACCGACCGGCAATTGCAGAAATCGGGAAACAGGACTGGAGTGTGAGAATAGTGGTGCCACCGGTCACTTGCACTGCTCGACCGGTCGGTGGTACTTGCGGGAGACTCCAAGGACTTAGGGCTTAGTGTGCGAATACCCGGAAGACATCGGCCGCAGGGATGCGAAGCATCTCGATGTCGACGACCGTCGTGGTATTCGGGATGATCCATTTCTTCAGGGCACCCTTGTCGAGCTCTAACCGGAATGGCAGGTACTGGATGTCGTTGGTCTGTGGTTCGTTGCCCTCGATCTCCAGAACCACTCCATCGATGTCGTCGAGCTGATCCCTCCAGACTCGCTTCTCCCGGTCCCACTTCGTTCCCCGTAGAAAGAAGGTGAGCACATTCTTGGTCTTGCCGTTGCGATGGGTGTCGACGATCAGGTCGGCCACGTCTCTCTTCCCCTCCGCTCCACCCGGTCGCCCGAAATAGATGTCATAGTCAACCACGGGCCGACCGTCCTGGTCGAAGAGCCGCACGATAATTTGGCTGTGGGCGTCGTATTGGGCTTGACGGGTCCATCCCTTGAGGTCCCCGAATAACCCACCGAGCGATGCGCCCCGTGCCTTCTCCAGAGTTGCTGCGGTAGTCGCGTCGAACACCTCACGCCGTGCGCGCCACTGCACGACGCTCACCGTTTCCAAGGCTTGCTTCAGAAGACCTTGCATCTCGTCGCGGTTCTTCGAACCGGAGACGATTCCATATTCGTTGCCGGAGTGTGCTGTGTTGTACGGAATTGCGAACGGAATCGGCTCACGCCCGTCGACTCCGGGGATCGAAGCCCGGACGCGGGTGTAGTAGTCAGCAGAAGGCGGAAGACGCTTGCCTGAGCGGTCGCGCTGCATCTGTTCAGAAGTGACCTTGCGGCCGGTCTCATTCGCCTCGTAGCGGGCATAGCTGAAGTTCAAATTCGACCCCGGGACTCGTACCACACCATCCGATCCGTCCTCCTTGGCATAAGGAATGGGGAACTCGAACCAACGGGGGCTCGGCTGGGACCCGATGATCACGAACTCCCTCACTCCGCGTTCGACCATTCCCTGACCAGGCTCGAGAAAGTGGAGATGGAGATTGAGGGTCTCGGACGATCCCAGTTCCAGTGCTTGGAGAACCTTGACGCCTGCTTCGCCGCCGGTGAAGACCTCGCGGCCCCAGCGAGCGATCCGGTTCTGACCGACGTGGGCCCACCCACTTCCGAAGTTTGCCCCTGCCAGGTACACGAGATTCCGGATCGGCTGATTGGTGGGTGCGAAGCGGCGGATCCAGTTCCGCACCACCAAGGCCCCGGTGCTGTGGATCACTACGTGAAACGTGCCGCCCAAGAGGTGCGAGAAGTCTGCCTGCAGGGCACGGTCCATCGCACGGGAGATGTCGTCGAGACCTATCCCGTCCTCGAGAGAGATGTAACGAGCAAGATCCAGCTGAAAGACCGAGCGCTGGCCATACTCTCGACGGAGCCATCTAGGAAGGTCTCCGTAGATCTTGGCAACCGAATCCCGAGTGGTGGTAGTCCCGTCCTCGGAGCCATAACCATGGATCAACAGGATCGGCTCCACCAGATTCTCCTCTCATCTGGCCGTGACCGGCAGCCTACTGACTAGCCAGGCGGTTGATAGCTCCAGACGAAGAAGCCGCGTAGTGGCTCTCCGGTGCTTTGAGAGCATCCGGTCAGATTTCCTTTGGAGTCGAACCGAAGACGAAGCGAGACGTCCGAGCGGGGGTGGTTGGGGTCGTAGAGGCGAACCATGACCACACCGTTGGTCTCCCTCTCATACCCGATCGCCACCACCTGGTGGTTGTCCGAAGGGTCGGCTACACCGGCCACCCTGTTCAGGGTGAGCGACACCGGCACCTTTCGATCCAACGACGACCTGAGGACCGGCCACTCCCGCCGCCCTGTCTTCTTTAGGATGCCCTCCGTCCAGGGGAGCCACCATGGTGCCTTGGCCGGCAGCAGCTGCCAGGTGAGACAGCGACCGATCATCTGCTGGCGACGCATCGAGTCGACTTGCCGCTTCACCAACTCCGAGAACAGCTCGCTCCCCGGTTGGGGCGACGAGGTCTCGGCCGGGGCTTCGCTACCTGCCAGGAACCGGTCGAGAGCAGCCCAGCTCATGCCTCCGCACAGACCGAACGTGCCCCAGAACCCGGCTTCCTGGGTCATGCCGGCCAACTGACGGACGGCACGGGGGACTCCAATCCCGGTCAACTCGGAGAGCCGACCTTGACGATTGATCTCGCCTATCACCGCCCCTCCGGGGAAACGGTTGGGGAAGCGGAAGCCGTGGACAGCTGGATCGAATCTGGTGCTGGGCATCGCTTTGCCTCCTCTCAGATGAGCAGAGCCCGCCATGTCTTGGGGCCACACACGGCGTCGGGCTTGAGACCGTTGGCCTTCTGGAACGCGATGAGCGCTGTTGTGGTGCGCTTGCCGAACACACCATCCACCGAGCCGGGGCTGAATCCCTTGTCGGCAAGCCTCCTCTGGAGCTCTTCCACCACCGCCCCCTTTGAGCCTTTCTTCACGGTTGGTCGGTCGGGTGGCTTGACCTGGTCGACCTTGAACGGGGAAGGCTGGTCCTTGCCCACCGCGGGGAGGCCGTTCAGCAGGGCGGTCCAGGTCTGCAGCCCGACAGTGCCGTCGACTTCGAGCTTGCGTGAGGTTTGGAAGGCACGGACTGCCGTCTCTGTCTTGGAGCCAAACCCAGAGCCCTGATCGACGTCCTTGAAACCCGCCTTGACCAAGAGCTCATGCAGCTTCGTCACCGACGGTCCCTTGTCTCCCTTCTCCAGCTTGGGCCAGGTATTGGGATCGTTGGGATTGGTCGGCTCGGCGGAGACCGTGGACCAGTCGATCCCGGCCTTGATCTCGGCAGGGGAGAGCACCACCTCGTAGTGCATCGCGTCCTTGTTCTTCCGGTAGTCACCGCCCCAACCGAACACCTGGAGGCCCTTCTTGGTCCGGATCGCCTTGATCGCGCTCACCATCGCAAACGGCATATCAGTGACCAGCTTGGGCCCGTAGGGATTGGTTCGGGCGTTGATGTCTGCGGCGATCCCGTAGGCGTGGAGGCTGTAGCCACTGCCGTTGGTGATCTTCCGGCAGTTGTAAGCGCCGGTCTCCCACGCTTTGGATGTGTTGGCCCGGGGCACGTAGTTGGTGCTTCGCATGATGGCATCGAGCGCCTGAAACGCCTCGAATACCTCGGCGCTCAAACCACTCAATGTTGCGCCGGTGTAGAGGGTGAGAGTGCGCTTGGTGAAGTCGCACGGGGGTCCCCAGAGTTTGCGGAGCTCTGTCGTCGATCGCAAGGCAGCCACCTTTCCTTGGGGCCGGCCGATGACGGAACTCCAACATGGTTCAAGTCACCCCGTCCGTCTACGAACCGGCTCGGGTCTTCGCTGCTCTCGAAGCTATCACACGGCAGTCAAGGGTGGTTGGGCGCGGCTCAGTCGTGCCCGCCGAACACCTCGTCGAGTAGCTCTATCACCCCGCGGCGGGCGTCGTCGTGGGGGTCGTAGACCAGCGTCGAGTGGAGCTTGCCGGGCAGCTCGACCACCCCCGCGTCGGGGAACGAAGTCTGGATCTGGACGATGCGTCCCGCCGGGCAGATCTGGTCGTTCTCGTACCTGAGCGCAAGCAACCGCTTCCCCGAACGAGCCGCGGTCTCCACGTCGGCCACTGATGCTCCCAGGGTGGCGATGTTCGGTCGAGTCCCGGAGAAGCGGATGGGGAGGGAGGGTTGAGCTGACACTCCTGCACCGACCGCGTCGTCTCCGAGAAGGGAGAAGACCACCCCACCTGTAGCGCACATCCCGATCACCACTACCTGACGACCGTGTCTCTCCTTCACGTGACGGCACAACTCGATCAGCCAGTCGGCCACTTTGGAGCGTCGATCGGAGAGGATCAGGGTGAGCTGTCGACCCCAGCACAGCTGGGCGGCTCCTTTGACCCAACTCTCCTGTCCCGCCGTGCCGAAGATGACTGGCATGTGGACCACGCATCCCGCTTCCACCAAGGTGCGGGCGTAGTCGGCTGTCTCGCTGGCGAGACCGGCCAACTCATGGAGCAGGACCACGGGGCGACGGGACTCGGCCTCGCCCATCCAGAGCACTTCTCGCCCCGGGCCCGTCGCCGGGAATCGATATCGGGGAAGAGTGTCCAGGTCCATGACTCGACCCCAAGCTATCAGGGGACAATCGCCGGCTACCCCAGCTGCCACAGGGCCGCCACACCGGGCAACCACAGCAGGCTGGTGAAGAGCTCTGCCCGTCTCAGCCGGCTCTCAACCTCAAACCGGAGCCACCAGGTGATGGCGGCCAGTGGCACCACCGCCCCGACCCAGATCCCGGCCAGGTAGACCATTCCCCCCACCCCCATCATCACCGGGATAGTGGTCACCGCCGCGAACCCCACCGCCGCAAGGACGATGGCGTTCATCGTCGTCTTCCGGCCCCAGGCGAGGGCCGCCGTCCTCCAGCCGGCGACACGGTCACCGTCGACATCGGCCAGGGTCTTCAGCAGCTCACGGGGCAACAAGAAGGCGGCCACCAGGAGCCCTGCCAGCCACACCGGCGGTGATATGGCTCCCACCACCCACCCTCCCCAGACGACCGTCGCCCCGAACATGGCGGCGACCCATCCGTGGCCGACCAAACCCAGACGCTTCACCAGTACCGAGTAGGCGATCCCGGCGAGAAGAAACAGGGTGGCCACCCCAAGAGTGGAGGGGCCGATCAGCCTCGCGACAGCCAGACCTCCGGCCGCGGCCAGGCCGGCTCCCAACCTGGCCCCTCCCACCGTGACTCGACCCGAGGGGAGGGGCCGTCGGGGTCGGTTGACCGCGTCGGCTGTGACGTCGGAAATGTCGTTGACGATGTTGCAGGCGGCGACCATTAGCAGCACCGTGGTCGCGGCTCCGATGGCCACCTTGTCGAGGCCAGCCCCCCTGCTCAAGTGTGAGCCGAGCAGCGAGGTCGACGCTGCTGCGAGACAGGCGAGGGGCCGTGAGATCTCGAGGAGAGCTGTCATGGCGCCGTGGCCCGCTCCACCGTCCAATGGGAGCCCGGCTCAGGCCGGGGCCGAAAAATCCACCGATAGGTGGCGAAAGGGAGCAAGTAGCAGGCTGCGGCGGCTCCGATTGCCCAGACGGGCAACCGCGGAACCAGGAGCAAGAACAGCGGCACAAGGACCAAGATCAGATGCCAAGTCCCGCGCACCAGCTGGCGGTGACGATCCGTAGCCTGCGCGGCCAGGACCAAGAAGCCGGTGGACAACAGGGAGGCGACTCCCATGGGCCACAGGAGGGCCGATCCCGGCGCCCCGTCCCAACCCAGCACGGTGGGAAGAAACGGGAGGCCGACCGTCACTGCTTGCAGCCCGAGGGCATATCCCAGATAGCCCGCTCCCAGGCGAACCGCTCCGCCCGGTCGGATCTCTGCCCCAAACCAGGTAGCGGTGGTCGACGCGCCGCAGCGTCGGTCGTTGGCCAGGTCGCGGATGCTCCCATGCACACCGTTGGCGAGAAGGATGAACGCAAGGAAGAAGACCGACAGGAGCACGGTCCACTCGGTGGTCGCCCCCACCACGTCGGCCGCCAGCCATCCGAGCGACGCCCAGGCCATCCCCTGCACCAGGTCGGTTAGCGGTGGGACAGGACATCTCTTTCCCCAGAGGTCGTAGACGGTTACTGCGGCGAACAGGACTAGCAGAGTCGCCAGCTCCGACCTCCTCCCACCGAGCGCGGCGACTACCAGCACCGAGATGGGAATCTGAAGCCAGGCCACCATCAATGCCGTCCGCGGGGAGACCAGGCCCAGCACCAGGGGGTTGGCGGCCCGTCTCGGGTCGGTGCGATCGAGGGGGAGGTCGACCACGTCGTTGAGCAGGTAGGCGTAGAGATGAAAGGAGAGGGCAACCGCGACCAGACCGGGGACCAGACCGAGGCGGAGTTGGTGGTGGGCGGTCGCTGCCCCCAACAGCACCATCGTGACCGATGCACCCAGCGTGTCGGCTCTGATGAATCTGGCGATCAGGACCAACGACACTTGGATCGTCGAGCCTACCCGTCGCCCCTGCCACCAATCTGGTTTAGTTGCGTCGGCCACAGGAGTGGCGCGGCAAGGAGGGATGTACCCATGGCGTCGTTTCAGCATCGTGCCCCCGACCCCGGCATCACCGAGATCAGGGTTCACGGGGTGGGAGGCACGTCGCCGGTAGCGATGCTGGGCCGGTCGGATTTGGTTCAGGTCGCCGGGGATGAGATCTCAGGTTTCTACCGGAGCACTGAGACCGAGTCCGGGCGGACCGTGGAGGCCTACTCCTGGGGCGGGCTCACCGCTAGCTCCGCATCCCGGGCACTCTGGGTGCTGCTCCTCCCGTTCAGCCTGGTCAACATCGCAGGGTGGATGATCGAGCCGGCGCGGAAACGCCACGCGGTCTCAACCGAGAGTGGGGTGTTTGCCCGACTCGATGCCGTTGTCGCCCGGTGGGGCAAGCGTCTGCCGGCGGCCACCTCGCCGCGATTGGAGCGGGTGCAGCGATGGCTCGTCCACGTGCTGGCCCTCGCCTTTACCGCCACCTATGTCCAGCTCACCGCCTATGTGGCGGTCGATCTCTTCGCCAATCAATGCGGAGGGTCGCGTAACTGTCTCCAGCGACTCCCCTTGAACGCGATTTTCGGTGGCGACGCCGAGGTGGGGCGGCGTCTGGTGATCGGGATGGCGGCCCCGATTGCGCTTCTCGTCCTCTTCTTGTTCCTCGCAAGACGTAGCCGCCTCACCTATGAGTCCTACCGACCATCCGACGGGGGACGAGGCCCGACAGCCGAAGAGCTTTCCGCATTGGAGGACCCACTGGTCTGGGATCGGGTGGGCTATCAGACGACCATGGCCCAACTCCACGCCATCGCCTGTCTCGGTGTGCTCCTGCTGACCTTCTCCGGCACCGCCCTGCAGCTCTGGGGCGAACAAGGGGGTGTCGTCTCGATCGTGCATCGGCTGGGGCAGGGCGCCGGTGCCGGACTGGCCGCCGGGGGGCTGGTTCTGGTGGGCTGGACCGCCTCGCGCAGTCGGGTCGAGGATCGGAGCTGGCAACGGACCACCAGGACCGGCTTCTGGGTTGGCTGGCTGTTTCTCGTCGTGGTCCTTGCCACGACCTGGGGGCTGACGGCAGAGGAGACTCTCGACGCAGTCAATTGGTTTGGTCTGAGCCCCCTCGCCCTGCTCACCTTCGCCATCGGGCTGGGGTTTGCCCTCGCCGCATGCCAGGCGCTGCGGTGGGTGGCCGAGGGTTACCTTCATACCGATCAGTTCCTGGTAGTGCCGGCGGCCCTGACTGTGGCGCTCTACCCGAGGCCGGCGGTGCTGGCGGGTGTGGCCGTGATCTTGCTTCTGATCAACGTGGCAGCCCCGGCGGAGCCTGGGTCGAGAACCGCCATATGGGACATGGGGCTGCTCACCGTGCTCGCTGCGGTCGGTTGGGCGGCTGGGGAGTTGCTGGACGAACAGGCCTACTTGTGGGCGGGCGTGGCCGTCGCCTCGGTGGCTGCCGCTTTCCTCTGGCTGGCGCGACGACCTGAACCCGGATTCCGCTGGGCCGCCGTGGGGTCGGTGGGAGCCTTCGCTGCGATCATGCTGCTGGGGATCTTCTCCGGTGTGATCGTCCGCACCGCGGCCTGGCTGTCCGATGACGACCTCACTGTTGTCTATCCCGGCTTCTACCAGTGGGCCGTGGTGGCAGTGACCCTGACCCTTCTGGTGGTCACGCTCGCCTTGGCCCTCTATGGGCTGCGGACCCTGATGGTGAGTGGGGGCTCGTGGCGGACGGAAGCTGAGAGCCGGCTGAAGCAGGCCGGTTACCCACCTCAGTCGAAGCAGGCACTCACCGCCAGGACGGTGTTCATCAGGACCGTCGTGGAGACTGCCAAATCGGTCGATGTGATGATCACTCTCGCCGGCACGGTCCTGTTTGCCGCAGGGCTGGCCGGGTTCATCAAGATCATGCAGCGTCGCCGCCGATTCAACACTTGGTTCGACCGGCCCTTCCCCGAGGATTTCTCATGGCTGCTCGACCTGGCCGGGTGGCTGGCAGTGGGAGCGGTGGTTGGCGCCTATCTCATGGTCCGCTCCGGACTGCGCAGTGAGGCGACGCGCCGCAAGATCGGCATGGTCTGGGACGTGGCCAGCTTCTTCCCCCGCACCTTCCACCCGTTGGCTCCCCCCGCCTACGCGGCAAGAGCTGTCCCCGAGATCCAGGCTCGGGTGCGTGAGGCGGTCGCCGGTGGAGGGCGAGTGATCCTGGCAGGCCACAGCCAGGGTTCGGTGATCGCGGCGGCCGTCATTGCCTCACTTCCCGAGGAGATCGCCAAGAGCACGGCGCTGGTCACCTATGGCAGCCCGTTGGGAAAGTTCTACCGGGCGTACTTCCCCGACGCCGTGCCCGACGAGATGATCCAGCGACTGGCACGCAAAGTCGGTCCTGGCGGCGATCCGGCGGACCGCTTGTATTGGGTCAACTTCTACCGCCGGACCGACCCGATCGCAGATCGGGCCTTCCGGGAGGGAGACCTCTCAGACTTGAACCTTCCTGAAGGTCTGGTCGAGACCTTGGCGGGGCAGGGACGGGCGCCCGACGGAGGCGACGTCGAGTTGGACGACCCATGGGAGACACAGGTCATGCCCTATCGGCCCCTGCCCAAGTTGAGAGTCCATTCCGGGTATGAGTCCGACCCGGCGTGGATCGGGTGCCTGAAGCGGCTGTCGACCCTGCTCTGACCGGAGCCTGTCGGCAAGCATCGCCGCCTCGGCGACCCGGGGTCAGAGGAGCCGTGGTGAGGGATCCTTCTTCGCGAGTAGGTTTCCCGACGTGAAGCAAGTGGAGCTGAGGCGCAATGTCTTCGTCCCGGTCGCCATCGACGCCGAGCGGGTGGTCGACGGAGTCGACATGGTTCGGGTCACCTACTTCGCTCTCACCACCGACGCACCAGCCGACGTCTGGGAAGTCGAGCTTCCGCCGCTGGCGCGGCTGCACGGGATCGGTGCCCTTGGTCTCGCCGGAGTGATCTACAGCGCGATGCGTGAGGAGTCCGGTCCGGGACAAGACACGATCGAGTTCGACCTGTTCAGCCGAGCCGGCGACGTTGCGGCCATATTCGCCCTGGAACAGGAAGGGACGCCTCTGTCGGTGCAGGTGGAGGATGTCTGGATGCCGAGAACGTGGTTCACCCAGGGCCAGCTCTGGGATGAGCCCGACCTCGATCCGAAGCAGTCGGTCGAGTTGGCACGCGGCGATGTTTTTCGTGTTGCCCTTTCTGCCTTCCAGGAGGCCTACCGATACACGGCAGGGGACGTGAGCCTTGAAGTCTTGGTCGAGCGAGACGTCTCTGATCAGATAGTCAGTTCGCCGGTGGAGACCGAAGCGATGAGGGCCTGGTCACAGGCACAGATCGACGAGACACGGCGGGCCTTTCCTGGGAAGGACGTCAAGCTCCGGTACCGGGGTCAAGACGATGGCTGAGCTTTCGATCACCATGATCGATGTGGGATGGGGTGATTCGATTCTCGTCGACTCCCAGAACGACGCGGGTGACCACAAGTTTGGTCTCGTCGACTGCAATGACTTCGAGCGGCAACGCACCGCCCTGCCTTTCGTCAAGCGGTACCTCGAAAGGCTCTCCATCGACTGGAAGGACCGCCGACCCCTCTTCGAATGGGTATTGCTGACTCACGGGCACGCCGACCATGCCCGGGGTCTGAAGGAGATGTTGAAGACGTTCGGGACCAGACACTTCTGGTACCCCAAGTCGGTCGCCTCCACCACCTACGGTGTCCTACTCGACTTCGCCAACCGATCGAACGCCGTCGTCAACCATCAGGCCGTCGACGAGACCAAGATCCTGGCTGCGCCCGAAGTCGAGTTCCACGCCGATCTTCGTGTTCTGTGGCCCAACTTCAATCAGGTCGACATCAACAACGAGAACAACAACTCGGTGGTTCTGGCCCTCAGCCTCGGGGATGTCACCATGGTTCTCACCGGCGACGCCGAAGCGGAGAACTGGCCCCAAATCGTGCCCCGGCTGCCGGCGAACACGACTTATCTCCAGGTCCCCCACCATGGGGGACGAAACGGTCTGTTCGATCCTTCCGACGCCACCCCGCTGCTTGACCATCTCAACTGGCGGAAGACACGGTTGGTGATGAGCAGTCATGTTGTGCCTCACGGCCATCCTCATCCGGACGTAGTCAACCTGCTGGCCAACAGGCGTTTCATTTCCTATCGAACCGATCGCAACTACCACGTGACCCTGACCACCAACGGGAAGCGCGTCTCGGTGGGCTACACCCATGTGAGCGGTCGTCTTCCCCGGTGAGAGCTACGCCTGTGACGGTCACTCCGCCTTGCTGGCTCAACCCATGCGGTCGGCGAGGATTGTCGCCCCGCGGTGGGCAATGGCGGCGATGGACAACATGGGGTTCACCCCCGACGCGGTGGGGAAACACGAACCGTCCATCACATAGAGACCCCGGGTGTCGTGTGTCTCGTTGTTGACGTCCACCACCGAGGTGGCAGGGTCGCTTCCCATCCGAGCGCTTCCCATCTGGTGGAACGAGAAGTAGGAGGTGCGGTTTGGTCCGTACCCGATGGCGTCGGCGTCCTCCATGAATGTCTCCAGGGAGCCGCCCGCCGGCACCCAGCGCACTGCTCTTATCGACGAGGTGATCACCTCCTTGGCGCCCGACTCCGCCAGCATCTCGGCGGCCCGCCTCACCCCCACCCGCACGTGGCCCTGGTCGAATCTCGAAATGCTGTATTTCCACACCGGGCTCCCGTCCTTGCGGATCACCACCCGGCCGTGGTCACGATCCCGGAGCAGGATCCCGGCCACATTGAGATGGCCCAGCCCGAGGACGTCACGTTTGAACGAGGCTCCATCCTGCCAGCCGATGAATGCGGATGGGAACAGGGGATGAACCGGGGCGGTCTCGAACTTGAACCCGTGCCCGTGCCCGTCGAGGTTGGCGAACTGGTCGCTGTAGCGGGTCTGGAGGGTGCCGGTCCATGGCTCGACCCTCTCGTCGAATCTGCCCCACAGGGCGGTGACGGGATGGACCCGGAGATAGCGTCCGGCCGCGGCTCCACCTAGCCCGCTGCGAAGGAGAATGGCGGGGGTGTTGAGCGCCCCGGCGGCCAGGACGACGGCTCTCGCCTTGACCCTCACCGTGTGCCCGCCGACCCTGCCGATCACTCCGGCAGCCCGGCCTTCTTCGGTTTCGACCAACCGGACGTCGGCATCGGTGATGATTCGCGCCCCGGCGTCAGCCGCGTCCTGGAGATAGGTGGCCAGCGTGGAGCGTTTCGCCCCGATCCGACAACCCATGGTGCAGTAGCCGCACTCCCGGTCGGTACAGCCGGCTGCATTGCGGGGCATCTCGTCGACATGCCAGCCCAGACCACGGAGCCCCTTCTCCATCAGCCGGTCCCGGTTTGAGGGTGAGCCGTTGTCCTGGTTCACGTTGAACCTGGTCTGCACCGCGATGGTCGAAACCTCGAACTGCTCCCCGCTGAACACCCCGTCGAATCCGGCGACCCGATCCCACTCCTCCCGGATATCTGTGGGTGTGGAGAACGAAGTGGTGTAGTTGATGACGGTGCCACCGCCGAGGGTGGATCCGGCCAGCATCAGGGTGCTCCCGTCTGCCGAGGAGCCGAGAGCGCCGTCGAGGTACATGGAGCGATAGGCGTCCGCTTCGAGGTGGCTGAAGTCGGACTCGTTGTGATACCCGCCGCGTTCGAGGACCACCACGTTGAGGCCGGCCGCCGCCAGCACCCCGGCGACGGTCCCGCCTCCGGCACCCGAGCCGACCACCACGACATCGGCGTCGATGGTGGTGTCCCCGGTGATGATCTCGGTGCGGATCGGTTTGTCCACCTGTGGTGGCGGTCCCGCCGGGCCTGGGTATCCCATCTCCAACCATGGCCCCGGCCACACCGCCGGGTCTTCGGTGGTCACCCAAAGCAACGCGGCCACCGTCTTCAGGGCTCGGGCACCATTGCGAACCATCCCGATCGGGTTGTTCTCCATCGCCCGAAAGGCGTCGGCTCTCTTGGTCGGCGACATGGCGACGAATGCTTCGGAGCGTCGGAATAGGACCATGCCTCCCGCCCTCGAGGCGAGCAAGGTCAGCACCAGTTTCAGCTCTTTCCGATCAAGGTCGTGGGGCAGGGACTCGTACACCTGGGTCAGCCGCTCGGCGAGACCGAGGTCTCGTCCTGGCGTGGTCCATACCGGTCCCTCACCAGGAGTCGAGGGCAGGATGGTGTCGACCAGCACGGAGAAGGCGTCGAGATGCTTGGGAGCGAGTGTCATCTGGTCTCGATACACAAACATACGCCGACTTGTCACGCGACGTGTCTTGGACTCTCGTCGATGGTCGGCTAGAAACATCGCCAGTCGTCAGGAGGTCGATGAGAACCGCGATTGGCCGATTCGGTGTTTGGCGGATGGTGGCGGGCATGACCCCCGAGTTGGCGCGGGAGGTCGAGGCCCTTGGGTTCGGGGCGATCTGGCTCGGGGGCTCGCCGAGGGGGGATCTCAACGATGTCGAAGCGGTGCTCGACGCCACCGAGCAGATACCGGTCGCCACCGGGATCGTCAACATGTGGCGCGATGACGCGGGCACGGTCGGGGAATCTCATCGACGGATCACCGGGAAGCATCCCGGCCGGTTCCTGCTCGGCGTCGGGATCGGGCACCGCGAGTCGACCCAGGAGTACCACCGGCCCTTCGACAAGATGATCGACTACCTGGATCGACTCGACGCGGCCGGGGTGCCCCGGGACGAGGTGGTGCTGGCAGCCCTGGGGCCGAGGGCGCTGACTTTGGCCGCGGAGAGAACCGCCGGGGCACACCCCTATCTGACCACTCCCCGACACACCCAGCATGCCCGACGGGTGTTGGGAGAACGTCCCCTGCTGGCACCCGAGCACAAAGTGATGGTGGGCATCGATCAAGTCCGAGCCCGCACTGCGGGCAGAGAGGTCGTGAGCCGGTATTTGAATCGGGTCAACTACCGCTCCAACTTGCTGCGGGACGGATGGGCAGAGGAGGACCTGCTCGATGGGGGCAGTGACCGGCTGGTCGATGCACTGGTGCTCCACGGATCCGCGGAGGAGGTGGCTGCCGGTCTCGCTACCCACCTCGACTCCGGGGCTGACCACGTGGCGATTCAAGTCGTCGACGAGGATCCCCTCGAGACCTACCGTCAGCTGTCCCAAGCCCTCCCCCTCTGAGCCGCGGCGTCGGCCCCAAGACAGCGCGGCCACCGTTGCAACCGCTTACCTGAGGTACCTGGCGCCGTATCTGGCGCCAGGCAAACAAAGAAGCGGATGGCGAAGGCCATCCGCTTCTTCTTTGTCGAGGTAGCGCCATATCTGGCGCTACCTACCTCAGGTAAGCCGTCTGCGCTCGTTTAGGCCGGAGCCAGGAGCAGTGTCGTTCCCAGAGTCTCAGGACGGAGCATCGAGTCGAGCGACCCGCCGGGCGGGTATTTGCGACGTAGCGCCTGAGAGACTCGCTCCACCGAATCGGGATCGTCGGCGGCGACGGCCCGAAAGTGGAGACGATCATCAGCCACCCGGAGCGCCACCTCCGGGTGGGCCAGGGCACGTTGGTACCACTTGCCCGACTCGCCGCGCACCGACCGGACGAAGACGTCACTGGAGTCGACGACCACCCAGATGATGGTGCCGATGGTGCGCTCACCAGACCGGGTCTCGATGACGACCGTCTTGACTTTGTCCAGGGTCTCTAGCTGGTCTGCACTCACTGCCACGGCCCAGGAACCTAGCGGAAGTCTTCCGCCATCTTCTCTGTCTAGGTAGCGCCATATCTGGCGCTACCTACCTCAGGTAAGCGACGGTCACTGGGTCGCCATGGGCTCCAGGTTGCGATTGACTCGGAACAGGTTTTCCGGGTCGCACTCGGACTTGATCTTTCGCAAGCGGTCGTAGTTGCCTCGGTAGGAGTCTTCGATGCGCGAGGCGTCGTCGTCTGCCGTCTGGAAATTGATGTAGTTGCTCCCGGTCGAGAAGGGGCGGATCCGCTCCCAGGAGTCGCCGACCCAAGTCCGATGGGCGTCCCCGTTGGGGTCGGTGGCGGGCCAGGCACCGGCGGCCCCGGTCACGAATGTGGCGTCGCGGTTGCCTACGGCACCGTCGTCCTCCGGATGGTCGTTGAGCGCACCCTCGATGTGGAAGAGTATGACCTGTGACATGGGGGACTCGATCGTGCTCGCGTTCGTCCGGAAGACCTGCAGGTAGTCGTCACTCAGATCGGAGATGAACTCTGTCTTCCAGTAGTAGTTGGCCCCTTTCGGCTGTGTCGCATCGAGCATGGATTGTTGTTCCAGGTAGGTCTTGGCCACCATCAGGTCGGCTATCGGCCTCCCGAATCCTTTGATCGGCGCCAGGTCATGGGCTGCCTGTGTCGGGTCGCCGCTATGGCAAGCGACCACGGCCACCATCGGCTTGCCGTGCCACTCCTGGGGGATGAAGGGCGCCGGTGGGGCCAGCCGCATGGTGGCGACCAAGGTCAGCTCTCTGGGTGCGGCTGCGGTCATCTCCTGGTATAGACCGAGCACGTCTTCGGCGTGGTCCGCCGCAGGCCAGGCAACGATGCCCCCCATGATCGAAGGACCGACCTCGTGCAGTTGGTAGGTGAACCCCGTGACCACGCCAAAGTTCCCCCCGCCGCCTCTCAGTGCCCAGAACAGCTCCGGTTCGACATCCCGGCTGGCCCGTCGGAACCGGCCGTCGGCAGTGACCACCTGCGCTTCGACGAGGTCATCGACGGTGTAGCCGAACCTTCGGGACAGATACCCGAACCCGCCCCCGAGGGTGAGCCCGGCGATACCGGTCTCGGAGACGAAGCCGAGGGTGGTGGCCAGGCCATGTTCCTGGGTGACACGGTCCACATCGCCGAGGAGACATCCCGGCCCAACATGTACCACCCTCCTCTCGCGGTCGACCCGGACTTCCCGCATCCGGGACATATCCAGAGTGAGTCCCTCATCGGCGAGGGCAAGACCGGCGATGTTGTGACCCCCACCTTTGATCGAGAGCAGCAACCCGTGCTCCCGGGCCAAATTCACCACGGTGGTCACCTCGTCGGCGGTCTCCGGTTGGATCACGAGGGCCGGTTCCTTGCGGATCATCCCATTCCAGAGGCGGGTGGCATCGTCGAATCCCGGATCACCGGGACGAAGTCTGCGCTGGTCCGGGATCGCGCCGAACACAGCTGGGTCCAGCCCGATCCGCCCACCGTCGAGGGTTTGCACTGTGATCATTTCGGTTGACATTGCCCGAGTTCCTTCCACTCGCCCCGCGCCAAGCTAATCCAGGCTGCCGACCGTCGCCTGTGATCGTCATACCCCGCCTCGCCGTTTCCCGCCATCCCCCTAAGTTTGCCCCGGTCGTGCATACGATGCTCCTGGTGACCCCGGCCATCGGCCCCTCCCCGGGATCCGATACCAGCTACGAAGAGCGACGCGTCCTCGAGTTGAGACGGTGGAAGCGACGCGCCAACCTCTTCCTCCTCGGCGCCCTCGTCGTGTTTCTGGCCAGCCACTTCCTTGGTGGTGCCGGGGGTGTCAACGGTTGGGTCCGGGCGGCTTCGGAGGCGGCGCTCATCGGCGGGATCGCCGATTGGTTCGCCGTCACCGCCCTGTTCCGGCATCCTCTCGGGATTCCCATCCCGCACACTGCTCTGATCCCGCGTAGCAAAGATGAGATCGGCCGGGGTCTCGCCGAGTTCGTGCAACAGAACTTCCTGGATCCGGCCAATCTCAGGAATTGGCTCACCGACGCAGGCATCGCGGGTCGAGTGGGCGCCTGGCTCGACTCGTCGGGCAACGCGACCCTGGCGGCTCGTCGCAGCATCGAGACCGCCGCCACAATCGCTCAGTCGCTCGACGACGAAGCGGTGGCCGAGGTCGTCACCCGAACCTCCCTCGACTGGATGCGGCAGACCCCGGTCACCCCCATCATCTCCCTGGTGGTCGATGCCTGGCTCAAGGGGGGCCACACCAGAGAGTCGATCGACGCCACGCTGAGGGGCATCGAGGTGGTCATCGTCGACAACCTGCCGGCGTTCAGGGACAGCTTCGCTCGATCAGCCCCATGGTGGGTTCCCTCCTGGGCTGGGGAGCGGATCTTCGAGCGGGTGGTCGCCTCGTTTCGAATCCTGGTCGACGACGTGGCTTCCGACCCCAACCACCCGGTCCGCTCCGATATCGAGAGGATGCTGGTCAGGATGTCCGACGACCTGCGCAACTCCGCCGATCTCGCGCAACGGATCGAAGAGTCGAAGCTTCGGATACTGGAATCACCGGAGCTGGCGGAAGCCATCCAGTCGCAGTGGCAGCTGGTTCAGAACAGCCTCGACCGGGCCCAGGCTTCACCCGGGTCCGACCTGGAGCAGAGAGTGGGCGAGCTGATCCAATGGTGGGCACGGCGGCTCCTCGACGACGCCGACCTGCGGACCAGGATCGACGAGTGGATCGCCGATTCGGCAGAACGTCTCGCCCACCAATGGGACGACGAGGTCATCGGGCTGATCGAGACCACCGTGGCCGGGTGGGACCCGACCGAGATCTCCCATCGTCTCGAACTGCAGCTCGGCCGTGATCTGCAGTTCGTGAGGATCAACGGCACCGTGGTCGGGGCCCTGGTCGGCATTGCCATTCATGCCCTGCTCACCGTGACCGGCTGAACCAGGGGACGCCGCCAGGGTCACAGGGAGCGACACGGCGATGGCACCCTCGGGCCGCGATCATGGAGTCGGCGTGCATCAAAAAATCAGGTGCCGAAAGGAGAGTCATGGCCTACCACTACTACACCGAGGCACTGTTCTTGGAGGAGAAGCTGCTCGGGCGCACCGGCGCCCACAGCACGGAGGCGATCACAGGCTTGGCGACGAGATTCAACGACCTGTCCAATCAGGGTTGGGAGTTGTTCCACATCGCCGAGGTGAACGTCGTGGGCAAGATCTTCAGGGCCGATGATCGCCGAGGGGTCACGGTGGCCTTCTTTCGTAAGGAAATGCCTGTCACCTGACCTGGCGCCCGAACTAGCCCAGCGTCTCCCTCGCCATGATCAATGGCTGCTCGTCAAAGCCCTCGGTGAAGCTGTGGTAGAGGGCGGCCAACTCGTCACTTCCGTCCGGTGACCGGTCCAAGTCGCGACGGAGAGTGACCAGTCTGGTGAGCGCCTGCAACTCGGTGAGGCGTTGCCCACCCTCCTTCGAGGCCCGGATCGCAGCCAGGTAGTCCTCCTCGGCTGCTGCCAGGTCCGGCTTGGGGAGCACTCTGTTGAAGTCGCCCCGGAACATCCTCAGGTCGGGAGGAGCGGCCGACCCGCCGAGCTCGATGGCTTCATCGACGAGAGCCAGCGCCCGGATTGGCTGCCCTGCCAGCGCGTGCACCATGGCGCGAAGGTTGAGGATCAGGGGCCAGAAGATCGGGGGAGTCGATAGGCCTTGATAGAGCTCGATTCCTGTCTCCGTCAGCGCCAGGCCTTCCTCGGTTTGTCCGAGTGCGGTCATCGACACGCCTTCGAGGACCGTGGCCAGCGTCCGCCACACCGCGTAGTCATTCTCGTCCGCCACCTCTGCCAGTTCCCAGGCTCGCTGTCGGCACTCCTCGAACCGACCTCTGATCAGGGCGAGAAAGCCGTTGTGGTAGAACGCATAGGCGAGGCTGAACGGATGCCCGATGGTCTCGGCGAGAGTCAGTGCGTCGGTGACCCGGGCCACCGCCTGGTCAAGCGACCCGCACTGCCAGAGAATCAAACCCGAGGCCACCCGGGCCACCACACCGGTATTAGAGCCGAGGCGGAAACGAGTGGAGCCATGGACTTTCGGATCATGGATCTCGATGGCACGATCGAGATGGGCGAGCCCGGTGTCCAGATCGCCGCCGAAAGCTGTCCCCGCTCCGAAGACATAATGGCCTTCGGCCCGAATCGCTTCGTCATCTTCACGTTCACCGAGCTCGAGAAGCTGTCGTCCCAGCTCGGCCGATTGGGCGAAGTCGGTGATGCTCAGGTAGTAGGTGGCGAGGGCGCGCAGCACCGGGTAGCGCTGTATCGAGGTGCCACCGGCGCCGGACATCTCCAGGACTTGCTTGAACGCCTGCTCCACTTCTACGCCGTAGCCCCGCACCGCCATCAGGGCCCGGGCCAGACTGGTGCGGATCGTCAGCTCCTCGGCGGCCAGCTCCGGCGAGGGCTCTGCGGTCGCCAGGACTTCGAGAGTGTCGGTGGCGAGCTCGATTGCCGCGTGATACCAGCCTCTGGCCTCGTGTAACGCCCAGAGGCCGTCGATGAGCTGGAACAGCTGCTCCAGATCACCCTGATCGACCCAGAAACGCCAGGCGGTCCTCAGGTTGCCGATCTCCGACGCCAATTCGTCGAGAACAACATCGTGGTCAACGCCACGCAGCCGCTCTTGCAGACGTTGGGCGAAGCCGGAGAAATGAAGAGCATGGGCACGTCGGACAGCCAGTTCGCGTTGTGAGGACTCTGCGAGCCGTGTCTCGGCGTACTCCTTGATCATCAAAAGCATCGAGAAGCGTTGGGAGGGGCCGCTGTCATCACTTCTGATCAGGCTCTTGTCCACCAGAGAGGAGAGGGCGTCCACTACGTCGGCGACATCGAGCACCGAGGCCGATACCGCCTCAATGGCTGGCAGGTCGGCAGAGGAGAACACAGACATCAGCTCGAAAATCTCCCGCTCATCCCGATCGAGCAGCTCAAAGCTCCATCCGATCGCCCCCCACAGGGTGCGTTGCCTGTCGGGCAGATCCCGGCCGCCCGCACCGAGGACGTCGAGCCTCTCCCGGAGCCGGTCCAGGAGATCGGATGGCGTGAACACCTTGAGACGAGCCGCGGCCAGCTCGATGGCAAGGGGGAGCCCATCGAGACGAAGGCAGATTTCGGCGATCACGGCGGCGTTCTCTTCGGTGATGGCGAACCCGGGTCGGACCACTCGGGCGCGCTCTGTGAACAGCTGCACCGACTCCGATTCTGCCACCGAAGCGGCATCATCCTTGGGGTGGGGAAGCGAGAGCGGGGGAACCGGGAAGACGTGTTCGGCGCGGACTCGCAATGTCTCTCGACTGGTGACCATGATCTTCAGCCCTGGGGCGCTCTGAAGAAGTTCTGAGAGACCAACGGCCGCGGCGGTCACCTGTTCGAAATTGTCAAGGAGGAGCAGCATTTGGAGGTCCCGCAATCTGGTCTTGAGCATTCCCAGCGGTTCACCGCCTCCCGACGTGGGGAGGTCGAGGGTGCGGACGATCGTCTCGAAGGCGGAATCGGGATCACGCTCGGCGGAGAGGTCGACAAGGAACACTCCATCGGGGAAACGATCGATCTGCTCGGCGGCCACCTGGAGACCGAGACGGGTCTTGCCTGCTCCACCGGGCCCGGCGATCGTCAACAGTCGGGTGCTCGGAGACTCCAGCATTACTCGAATAGCTGCCAGCTCGTTGCTCCGCCCGAGGAACTCGGTGGTCTGCAGAGGGAGGTTGTGCGGTCTGGAATCGAGAGTGTTCGGTGCCGGGAAGTCGGATGCGAGATCGTCATGGACCAATTGATAGAGATGCTCGGGCAGGGTCAGGTCCTTGAGCCGATGGGTTCCCAGGTCTCGCAGGATTGTGCCTTTTGGCAGGCTCGCCTCGGCGAGACGAGCGGCGGTTCCAGACAGGAGCACCTGGCCTCCGTGGCCGGCCGCCATGATCCGGGCGGTGCGGTTCATCGCCGGCCCGAAGTAATCACCGTCGCGGCTCTCGGTGTCCCCACTGTGCACCCCCATGCGGACCCGAAGCGGGCCGGTCGGGCCCCATTCTTGGGCATGGAGGGCCTTCTGGGCGCGAATCGCGGTGACGATCGCGTCGGCCACCGAGTCGAATACCGCGATCATGCCGTCACCGGTGGTCTTGACCACCTGGCCGTGGTCGTGTTCCACCGCTTCGGTGAGTATGGAGTCGTGTCGAGCCAGCGCCACCGCCATCTCTCCGGGATGCTCCTCCCACAAACGGGTGCTCGACTCGATGTCGGTGAACAGAATGGTCTGCATCGCGAGCGGAATATACGGAGGCGACGAGCCAATCGCCTCGCCGCCGAGCATCAAAGCATCGTGGTCAGCCGCTGCACCGTGAAGTAGGCCCCGGCGAAGAATGCCACCGCGAGATAGGCCATCACCAGCCGGGTGTCCCCGAGTTTGCACTTCGACTTGACCAGGCCGGCTCGCCGGGCACGGAAGTAGGCGACCAGCGCCACCCCGCTGAACAGAGCTACGACGGCGGCCGGGGTCAGCAACCAGGCGAGCACCGCCACGGTGGTGTACACACACAGCCGGAACGGGTCGAACTGCTCCGGTTTGGGAGGTGTCACCGGATCGAACGCGGATGGGGGCGATGCTCTCCCGCTCATGGTGCGATCACCAGCGGAATGGAGCGGCTCCCGGTTCTGCGGGTCGCTTCGGCGATCTTCATCTCGCCCAGTGGCCGCCACGCCTGCACCGCACAGAACGGAGCGCACTGGTCCTGGTCGACCGACCTGGTCCCGACGTGGACACAGCACTGCAACAGCCGCTCCTCGAGCATGGTGTTCATGTCCATGAACGGCTTGACCGTGATTCGCTTGATCCGCGTCCCCACCATCTCCCGCATCAGTGCGTGCCGCCGCTTGGATCCGGAGGCCATCTTGAGCAGCGTGCTCAAACCGAGATCGCAGGCCTCGCACACGTCGCGAAACAGGTCGAGGACCGTGGGACGGCTGAGCGAGGCCTGTTCGCTGAGCAAGCCGAGCAAGGAGGCCTTGACCAGCTCCTGGAGCTCCGTCGTGAGCTCTGGGTCGTTGATCCGATTGCTGACCAGGCCGAGATGCTGTTTGAGTCGATCGTGGCCGATCACCCTGGCCAGCGACCTCCACTCCCCACTGTCGGATCGGATCATGTACCCAACGCTGGCGCAATGGGGGTGAGAGCAGGGGAGCGCGGTCAAGTCCATCCAGTCGACCACCCCAGCCGTCTGTGGACCGAGACGTTTGAGCACTCCGGTATGGGTGAGCCGTTCTAGTGGGTTGATCGGTCCCGACCGACCAGAGCCGAACTGAGGCTGGATGGAGACGCCTCCGACGTAGGGAGTCTCCAATGCCGTGAGCACCACCTGCCCGATCTCGTCGTCGTTGACCCCGAGAGCGGCGGTCATGGTCAACGTCGTGAAGACACCGGCGTCACTGAGCCGGTGCAGCGCCCGTTCCTTGAGGGTGCGCAGGTCGGCGGCGCGGTGGTGGAGATAGGTCTCCTTGCGAAACCCGTCGAACTGGAGGTAGATCTCGACCCGGTCCCGATGCGAGCAAAACAGATCCAAGAGCTCGTCGTCACGGGACAGAGTGACTCCGTTGGTGTTGACCAGGATGCGTACCACGTTGCGCTCGAGAGCGGCTTGGAGGATGGTCGCGAAGTCGGGATGGATGGTCGGCTCCCCACCGCTGAGCATGAGCACATCGATACGTCCTCCCTCTCTGGCCAGCCTCTGGTCGATGTTGGCCATGACCTCCTCGACGGTGGCCACACCACTCAACTGCGGGCTGGAGCCGGCATAACAAGTCGGACAATTGAGGTTGCAGCTCTCATTGATGTCCTCGAGCAGGATGCAGGTGTGCTGGGTCTGCATCTCCCCCAAGCCACCCAGGTAGGCCGACGGCACCGGGGCGTAGTTGCCCGGCGTGTCGGGAACGTGGACCTTGGTCGGCGCGGTCCACTGCTCGAGGTACTGGAGGATCTCGGGGTCTTCGTCATAGTGGGTCACCACCTTGCCGTGTCGAGGACAACCCCGGACCAGCCACACCTGCCCCTCCGCTTCGGATAGATAGCCGCTGAGACGTTGTATCTCATGGAGCGAGCGGTGTGGCTCCTCCTCGTGACAGTGCGGGCAGAACGCATTGACATAGCGCAGGATGCGGTCTTCCCGGACGGGCATGCCGCCAGTCATTTCTCTTGCTCTACCAGAACGGGGACCTTTATGGGTCCGGTGCTCGGGTACCGGCCGGCCGCCGCTCTTCGCCGCAGGTAGTAGATCAGTCCGACGGGAATCGTGGTCAGCAGGAATACCTGCGATCCGGTCAGTCCGAGTGCCATCTCCGGATTGTCCCGCACGAACTCGACGCCGAATCGAAACAGCGCATAACCCAACAGGTAGAGCTTGAAACCATCTCCGGGCTCACCGAAGCGGCCCGCGCGGCGTGTCAGCACCACGAAGGCAGCGACGTGGAAGATGATCTCGTAGAGGAACGAAGGATGCATCGGGAGCCCGGCCGCGCAGCTCGGGCAATAGGCCATCCCGGCTGCTGTCTCCGCGGACACGGTGATGCCCCAGGGCAATGTGGTCGAGGTCCCGATCTGCTCGGTGAGAAAGCAGCCCACCCGCCCGACGGCCAGCCCTGCCGCCACGGCCGGGGCAAAACGGTCTCCGGTGGAGCCCTGATACCCGATGAGCCGCTTGGTCAGGACCACCCCGAGATAGGCCCCGGCGAGACCACCGAGAACGCTTTGGCCTCCGTACAGCCATAGCCCGACCAGGTTGGGATCGTCGGCGAGGGCGAAGTACTGCCAGCCCGTGCCCAGTTTGGCGAAGACGGCTCCGGTGAGCAGACCCCCGGCGACCAGAGCCGGCATATCGGGGTCTCGGGGCCGCCCCCTGGCCCTGAGCCAGAGCACAAATACCGCGGTGGCCACACCGAGGACCATAAAGAAGTCGTGAGTGGCCACTGCAAAGGGGCCGAGATGGAACAGGACCGGGATCACAGGCCCGAGTTGATCACGAGAAAGACGCAGATACCGCCGATAAGGATCACCAGCCCTCCGATGATGGCGAGGGCGATTAGACAGCCCCGGAGGACTCGGTTCCGTTCGGGGGGTGGGGGTGGGACCGGGACTATGGGCTCAGAATTCACCGAGTAAAGCTACCGGACAGGATCGGCCCACGTCGTATCTATCGGCTGGGGCACCACCGTCTCTCATCGCCGCCGCGACCGTAAGCTGAATCGGGATGACGATCACCGAGCTGGCCACCCCCGAAGAAGGACTCACCCCCGCCGAGGTTCGCCAGAGGATCGCGGCCGGGCTCGTCAACGAAGTGGCCGAAAGTCCGAGCAGGACCACGGGCGAGATCATCCGCGCCAACGTCGTCACCCGATTCAACATCCTTCTCGGTGCTTTGGTCATCGTCGTTCTCCTCGTCTTGCGTGAGCCCCGGGACGCCCTGTTCGGGATCGTCCTGCTGACCAACTCCGCCATCGGGACGATTCAGGAACTGCGGGCGAAGCGGACTTTGGATCGGCTGGAGCTCCTCAATTCGCCCCGGGTGCGGGTGGTGCGATCGGGGACAGTTTCCGAACAGCAGGTCGATCAGATCGTCGTCGACGATCTGATCGAGCTCCGGTCGGGCGACCAACTCGCTGTCGACGGCGTGGTGGTCACCTCTCGCGGATTGGAGATCGACGAGTCGCTGCTCACCGGAGAGGCGGATCCGGTGCTTAAGAGTGCGGAAGACCAGTGTCTATCGGGAAGCTTCGTGGCTGCCGGCTCCGGGCGTTACCGGGCCACCCGAGTGGGCGACGACTCATACGCCGCTCGGCTGGCTCACGCCGCCAAACGATTCACTCTGGTGCGGTCCGAGCTTCGCGAGGGCATCGACTGGATCCTCGGGGTGGTCAGCTGGGCTGTGGTGCCGATGGGGGCCCTTCTGGTGTGGAGCTCCATCCGGGGTGGGGGCACCTTCCTCGAAGGTCTCGGTGGCGCGGTGGCGGCCGGGGTGGCAATGATCCCCCAAGGCCTGGTCTTGCTTGCTTCGATTGCCTTCGCGGTTGGGGTGATCAGGTTGGGAAAACGCAACGTTCTTGTCCAGGAGCTTCCTGCGATCGAAGGGCTGGCCCGGGTCGACACCGTTTGCTTCGACAAGACCGGGACCTTGACCGAAGGACGGCTCACGGTCGAAGAGGTGATCCTCCTCACCGAGCAGGACCCGCTCCCGGCATTGGCAGCCATCGCCGCAGCCGAGCCACATCCCAACGCCACTATGACTGCGATCGCCTCTGCTTTCCCCGAGAGCCCCGGTTGGGGTGTGCAAACCGCGGTCCCCTTCTCATCGGCGCGCAAATGGAGTGGAGTCACCTTCTTCGGTGACGGCACCTGGGTCATTGGAGCCCCAGACATCGTCGCCCCCAGGGACGGAAGAGCCATAAACGTCGCCTCCGGCGTCTCTGCAGGTGGCAATCGGGTCCTCCTGGTGGGCAGGGGCGAGACACCGCTGAGTGACGGGCAACTCCCGCCAGATCTGGAGCCGGTGGCCATCCTGGTTCTCTCCGACCAGGTGCGGTCCGATGCAGCCGAGACGCTCCGCTACTTCGCCGACCAAGGGATCCGGGTCAAGGTGATCTCGGGAGACCATCCAGAGACGGTCGGGGCGGTGGCCAGAGAGGTGGGCGTCAATGGGGCCGACGAAGTCGTGGATGCGCGTCGCCTCCCCAAGAACCTCGACCAACTGGCGGCGATCATGGAGCGGAGCAACGTATTCGGCCGGGTGGCGCCCCACCAGAAGAGCGCCATGGTGCGCGCCATGCAGGCCAGAGGTCACGTTGTGGCGATGACCGGGGACGGTGTAAACGACGTCCTCGCCCTCAAGGTCTCGGACATCGGGATCGCCATCGGTGGTGGGGCGCCGGCGTCGCGCGCCGTGGCCCAGCTGGTTCTCATCGACGGTCGTTTCGCCAGCCTCCCCGGAATCGTCGGGGAGGGGCGAAGGGTCACCTCCAACATCGAAAGGGTGGCCAACCTCTTCATCACCAGCACTGTCTATGCCCTTGGCCTCTCCTTGGCAATCGTTGGCTCCACCCTGCCGTTTCCGTTCCTCGCCCGCCATCTGACCCTGGTCGGGAGTCTCACCATCGGCATCCCGGCTTTCTTCCTCGCCCTTGCCCCCTCCCGCCGCCGAACCAGATCGGGGTTCGTGCTTCGGGTCCTCAAATTCGCAGCCCCCACCGGGTTGGTGGCAACATTCGCAACCTTCGCCGGGTATTGGCTTGCCGACCTCGAAGGATCATCGATCGGCGAGTCCCGCACCACCGCAACCCTCATCCTCGCCGCTATCGGGCTCTTTGCCCTGGGCATCGTCAGTCGGCCGCTGGTCCCGTGGAAGAAGGGCATGATCGCCACTATGGCCGGGGGCTTGGTGGTGGTGATGGCGAGCCCGCCACTGCGGGACTTCTTCGCACTCGACTTGCCCAGGACCGTGGTCCTGCTCGCCGCGGTGGGGATCGTCGCGGTCACCGGCACCGTGATGATCTTTGCCCTTCGGGCAGTGGGATGGGCCAAAGTGGTCCCTGAGCTTCTCCGCGAGCATCCTCCGACAGAGCCGGAGGCATGGCGTCGACTCACCAGAAGGGTGGTGGAGGGCTCCGGTTGGCACCGGTCGTTCCCAACCACCACCGAGATGCAGCCGGTGGTGAAGCCAGAACCCGAAGGAGACGAGTGAGGCGATTGCCGACCCTCCGGTGACCGGGAGCAGAGCCGGGCAGCCCTCTCAACAAGAGAGCCGTTGCTGCCGATACCAGATCATGCCTGCATCTGCACAGCCGCCCCTGTCGCCGGTCCCTTTCGAGTGAAAGTGAGCTCGGGACAGAAGAGGCTCCACCCCCGACTCGACGCCGAGTTGGCCAGGCTCACTCTCACCGACGACGGATCACCCGATCGAGCCTCGTGGGATCGTCTGGTCGAGTCAGTCAATCAGCGGTACCGGGAGTGGGATGAGGCCGGCCTCGAATCGATCGACGCAATGCGAGGCTGGTCGAGCTTCGAGAATCTCTTCCGCATCTCGCCTGTGCCCATCATGGAACAGGATTACTCGGCGCTCGAAGACTGGATGGGAGGTCTCCGGGACCAAGGAGTGACGAGTCTGAGGGAGCACCTGGGCGACGATATCGAAGCGATCCGGGAAATCGTCCCGCTGATCAGAATCGTGGCTGCCAATCCGGCAGCGGTGACTGCGGTCGGGTTGCCTCTGGAGTCGTTGATCGGACCGATCGACCCCCGGATCGTCAACGAAGGCTCCCAGGACGGATGGCTCAACCAGCTCGATGCCGTTTGGAATCGAGAGCCCGAAGCCCATTCTTCGTACACTGCGGCGACGGCCAACGGCAAGACCTACGACGCCGAGTCGATCCTGTCGGCACCACTGGTCGACGGCGAGCCCGACTTCTCGCGAGCGGTGTTCACCGTATTGGATGTGACCGGTCACCGGAACGAGGAGCGTCGCATGCAGGAGCTGATGGCGGCCAAGAACCGGTTTCTTGCCTCGGTCAGTCACGAGATCCGGACACCTCTGACTGCGATTCTGGGGTTCGCTCGCATCATCGAGGATGACCGGACCCTCGATGACGACGACCGTGCGTTGATGATCTCATCGATTGTCCAGTACTCCCAGGAAGTCGCCGATCTCGTGGAGGACTTGCTGGTCGCGGCGAGGGCCGATATGGGTCAGCTCGAAGTTGCCCACGTTCGCTTCGACGTCGCTGCTCAGCTTGCCAAGACGATGCAGGCCGGAGGCTCGTTCACCACGGAGGTCACCGTCGAGTCCGAAGCCGAACCGATTTGGGCGATCGGCGATACGACACGAATCCGACAGATCCTGCGCAACCTGCTCACCAACGCCGAGCGCTACGGTGGCTCGACCGTGACCGTTCGCGTCACCAGCGACAACGGCCGGGTGTATGTGGACGTCGCCGACGATGGCCCGGTCTTGGCCAGCATCGAGAGGAAAAGGATCTTCGAGCCCTACTACCGGATAGCTGATAGTCCCGGCTTGCCCGGATCGGTTGGGATCGGTCTTGCCATCTCCCGTCAGCTGGCCCAACTGATGCGAGGCAGTCTCGACTACCGGCGCCAAGGCGATTTCGGCTACTTCCGCCTCACCCTGCCCGCCGCCCGGCACTGAACGGCCCCGGCGACCAGCGGCGAAGGGGGCGATGCGAGCCTGTGGCCTCGATCACTGCGCAGTCCGGTCATGGTCGCTCGCCAGGGCCTGGATCTGACGAATGACCACCAGCAGCGGAGCAGTGTCCCCGATGGTCCCGGCCTCCAGGGATTGGACCAGCTCGACCACCCGGGCCACGGCGTCGGCTCCCTCGGCAAGGAACCGTTCCAGGGCTTCGTCGGCCGGTGGCAGCCCGGTGTCCCCTAGGACTCGCTCCGCCAGTGAGCGACGGACCGCCAGAGCGTCGTCCTCGATCGTCTCGAGCGCCCACCGTTGCCAGGGGTCCGCCGACTGCAATTCGTAAAGCGCCTTCTCCAGGTCGTCGAGCCCGAGCACCCGACCGATTCGGTGGAAAACACGGCCCACATCGATCCGGGGGCGACCCGATGCTCGAGCTACCTCGATGATGTTGGGCCCGTGCAACAAATCGGGGGCGGAGACCGTCTGACGGGCCACGGCCGTCGGGACGCCGGCTGCTTCGAAACCTTGGATTCGCTGGTCTCTCTCCTGGCGCCACTCCGGCGAGCCCCACTCCTCCAACTCGTGCTCGAGATCGGCGACGCCGTCGAGAGGTTTCCCGGGGACGCGACCGAGATGCCAGCGGGTCAACGCCCCGACAAGTCTCTCGTTGGCGTCCATCATCTCGTTCCACACTCGATGATCGACCGAGCCGAACAACTGCTCGATTTCCCGTCGTCGCTTGGTGCCGCCCACGAGATCGCGGGCGGCCCGATAGGCAGCGACCACTGCGGCGGGGTCTGCCCCGCTGCGCAGAACCAGACGGAGCACGAACGTTGGGCCCTGGGAGTCGACGACATCCTTGGCGACGATGGTCGAGATCAGCTCACGGCGAAGCGGATGGTCCCAGATCAGATCGCCGAAGCGTTCGCTGATCTCGTTGGGGAAGTAGCTGGCCAGGTCGGGGAGCATGAAGCGCGAGTCGGGGAGATCAGATGCCAGCACTTGATCGGCCACACTCCGTTTGGCATACGCCACCAGCACCGCCAACTCCGGTGCGCTGAGCCCGGTTCCGGCCCGGGCCCGTTCCGTCATTGTCAGGGTGGAGGGCAGCCATTCCAGGTCACGTACCAGCATCCCTTCTTGCTCGAGCGACACCATGAGCTGCTCATAAGCATCCATTGCATCGGCCGAGGCGCGCTCCGCCCGCGCCAGGAGCTGGGTTTGCTCGAGGCTGTCGAGCAGCACCGCCTCAACCACGCTGTCCGCGCCTCGCTCCCGCAATTTCTCGGCCTCGTTGCGCCCGATCTCACCTCGCTGCTCGGCGAGACGGAGGAGGATCTTCAGGTTCACCTCACGATCTGAGCAGTTGACCCCACCGGAGTTGTCGATGAAATCGGTGTTGATGCGTCCTCCTGCCTGGCAATACGCCACCCGGCCTCGCTGGGTGAAGCCAAGGTTCCCTCCTTCCACTACCACCCGAGCACGGACTTCCGATCCGTCGACCCGAACCGAGTCATTGCTCCGGTCCCCGACCTCCTCATGGGTCTCCTCGGTGGCCTTGACGTACGTGCCAACTCCACCGTTCCACAACAGATCCACCGGCGCCCTCAATACGATCCGGATCAGCTCCGCCGGGGTGACGGCGCCGGCTTCGGTGCCCAACGCCTTCCGCGCCGGCTCAGAAAGGTTGATCTGCTTCAGCGTCCGGGCGAACACGCCTCCCCCTTCGGAGATGAGGCTCCGGTCGTAGTCGTCCCAGCTCGATGACGGGAGATCGAAGATCCGCTTCCGTTCTCGAAACGAGGTCGCCGGGTCCGGGTCGGGGTCCACGAAGACATGGCGATGGTCGAACGCAGCCACCAACTTGATGGTCTCGGAGCCCAACATGCCATTCCCGAAGACATCACCCGACATGTCGCCGATCCCCACCGCGGTGAAATCGTGTCGGTGAGGGTCGATTCCCTCTGTGAGAAAGTGACGCTCCAATGACTTCCAAGCCCCCCGGGCGGTGATGCCAAGACCCTTGTGGTCGTATCCGGTAGCGCTGCCAGAGGCGAAAGCGTCGTCAAGCCAGAACCCGTACTCGTCGGCGATCAGGTTGGCGAGATCGGAGAACCGGGCGGTCCCCTTGTCTGCGGCCACCACCAGATAGGGGTCAGGGCCGTCGTGCACCCGGACATTCCGGGGATGAACGATCTCGCCTTCGACCAGATTGTCGGTGATGTCGAGCAGCCCCCGGATGAAGACCTCGTATGCGGAGCGCACCGCTTCGTTCATCGCCCCTGGTTCGGGGGTGTGACGCAGGACGAAGCCGCCTTTGGCTCCGGTGGGGACGATGATGGCGTTCTTGGTTATCTGCGCCTTCATCAACCCGACGACTTCGGTGCGGTAGTCCTCCCGACGCTCCGACCACCGAATTCCTCCCCGTGCCCGGGGCCCGGCGCGGAGATGGATTCCCTCCACATCGTCGCCGATCACGAACACCTCGACATAAGGCTTGGGTGGGGGCATGTCGGGTACGTCGGCTGAGCGCAGCTTGATGGCCAGCGCCCTTCGGTCCTGTCGATAGGCGTTGGTCCGGAGGGTGGCTTCGATCATGCGGAAGAACCCCCTGAGGATGCGATCCTCGTCGAGTGAGGGAACCGCGTCGAGACGTTCGAGCACCTCGAGCCGATGCTGCTCGTACCCGTCTCCCTCCAAGGCGGGATCGAATCTCAGCTCGAACAGCCGGATCAGGCGGGCGGCTATCTCAGGATGCGCAACCAGGGCGGCATTGACGTAGTTCACACTGAAGATGGAGCTGACCCTTCGCCAGTAGGTGTGGTAGGCGCGCAGGATGCCTACCTGAAGGTGATCGAGGCCGGCCACCATCACCAACCGGTTCAAGGAGTCGCTCTCCGCCTGATCGGCCCACACCGCCTCCAGGCAGCGTGCGATCCTCTCCCCGGCAGCCTCGATGTCGATCAGCTCCCCCTGGGCGTCGAGGACCCCGAAGTCGTGGATGAACAGGTTCTCATCGCCGGTCAGCCTGGTGAACACCTCCTCGACCACCTGCATCCCCATGTCCTCCAGGGCGGGTGTCAACTCCGATAGCGGCCGCTTGCCCCGGACCTCGTACAAGGTGACCCTGGTCAGGATGTCAGGCCCAGCTGCTTCGTTTTGGAGGCCAACCAGGGATCGGGCGCCGCTTGCCATCAAGTCGTCGAGTCGCTCGAAGTCTCCGGCGGCGACGATCAACGGAGTCGAGGCCTGGTAGTAGGCGGGCATACGCGCCGCCCAGCGGCCGACCATGGCCTTGGCCTCGCGCGGATCGTGCCGCAACTCCAGCTGTCCGGCTACATGCTCGGCCCAGGAGCGGGTGAGAGCCATCACCTCGGCTTCGAGCTCCTCGTATGCCGGGTCGGGGATGTTGCCCTCGGCATTCCACACCACGAAATGGAGTCGGGCTATGTCGCTCTTGCCCAGGGTGAGATGGTGGTCAACCGTGGATCCTCCGAAACGCTCGAGGAAGAGGTCCTGGAGCCGCTCGGCGAGCTCTGACGAATAGCGCTCCCGGGGCATCGCCAACAAGACCCGCACCCCACGGTCGAGTAGCTCGCGTCGGACGAACAGTCGGACCTTGGCCCGCTCCTCGAGAGCCAGCAAGCCCATCAGGAGACTGCTGAGATCTTCAGTCGGCAGACCGAACAACTCGTCCTTGGGGAAGCTTTCGAGCAAGGCTGTGATTGCCTTGTGGTCGTGCGAGCCCTCGATGAGGTCTCCGGTGGAGATGATCTCGGCCAGCTTGTGTCTGAGAATGGGGATGTGCGAGACGCTTTCCATGTAAGCCTTGGACGTGAACAGACCGAGCAGCCGGGCTTCTCCCACCGTCTCACCTTCGGGGCCGACCAGCCGGACCCCGACGTAGTTCATCCTGGCCCGACGGTGCACGGTCGAGAGGCGATTGGTCTTGGAGATGACGAGCAGATCACCCTCTTCGTATCGCTGTCGAAGCTCGGGCGGCATCGAGGAAAGAGGGATCGGCTCGGAGGACTTGGAGTGTGCGGGATCGGCGAGGATGCCGAGACCCGAGTCGGCGACCGTTTCCAGGGCCGGACCTTCGGGTCGAAACACTATCCGGTACTCGCGGTAGCCGAGAAACACGAAATTCTCCTGGCAAAGCCAATCGAGGAAGGCAACCGCCTCTTCGACGTCGATATCCGAGTAGTGGGCTCCACCGGCCCGAGCCATCTCGGCCATCCGAGTGGTGACGTCGATCATCGCCGGGAAGTCACGGACCGCGAGCAATACGTCGCCGAGCACGGTCTCCAGCCGGGTCGCGAGGGAAAGGTGTTCGCCTGGGTCGAGGGTGCGGTCGAGCAGGTAGTGCTGGACCGACTCTCTGGTCACAGCATCCCGGGCGGGTTGAATCGAAACCAGGGCACCTGATGCGTCCCGAACCGTCCCAATGACAGGGTGGAGCACCCGCACCACCGCCAGCCCGTGGGCCTGAAGCTCGCCGGTGACCGAATCGACCAGGAAGGGCCCGTCGTCGACATGGATCTCGACGACCGTGCCCGATGAGTCATAGCCGTGGGTGGCGACACTTGGATTGAACACCCGCACCGCAACGGGGCCGACGCGGTTCTCGATGAAGTCGAACAGTCCCACTACCTCTCGATATGCGAGGTCGGGAGAGAGGGCCACGTCCCAGGGAATGCGATGAAGGTAGGCGCGGGCCAACGCGGCCAGCGGCTCCGAAGTTTCGCCTATTCGCTCGAGGACTTCCTCGCGCAACAAGGACGGGCTCGGCGGTGCGCCCGAATCCACATCGTCACGCTAACAGTCATCCCTTGGGAGATTGGCGACAAATGCGTGGCCGTTGGGCTCACTCCCCGGTCAGCCGGTAGGTGCGACCGTCGTTGACCACATCCCTGGCCCGGGTCGAACCGCCCGGCAGCAGCAGATCCGAACCCAATCCGACCAGCGGGTTGCCGTGCAGCCCGTGGGGCAGCGGATCGATGAGCACCCACGCCGCGCCGTCGGCGTCGAGCATTTCCACGGAGGTGAGCGCTTCTTCCGGCGAGAACAGCTCGCCTCCCGCCACGACTATCCGTTCGCCGATGGCCACGGCCCCGAACCCGGAGCGGGGTTCATTCAGGGTCGGCCCCGAGCGCCAGGTTTGAGAGTCGGAGTTGTAGATTTCGATGGTGTTGAAGATCTCGCCCTGCCACCGACCGGCGATCGCCCACACCTCGCCGTCCCGAGAAGCCGCCGCCACATGCTCTCGCTGCAGGGCCGGCCCGGGCAGCTCGGCCCAGGCATCGCTTTCCGGGTCGTAGCGGTAGAAACCACCGTCGGGGGTTCCGCCCACCACGTAGACCCGATCGTCCAGGACTACGGCTGCTCCGGCGCCGACCGGGCCCGGCAGCGGAGGACGGTCGATCCAGGCGTCGCCGACCAATTCCCACATGGAGTCGACCGGGTCTCCTCCCGACGAGTATCCGCCCAAGGCAAAGAGACGTTCGGCGACCACGGCTGCCATCCCGTGGTGTATCGGTTCGGGGAGGTTGGGCAGGTCGCGCCATGTGTCGGTGTCGGGGGAGTAGGCCTCGACGGTGTCGGTCACCCCGATCCGTCCAACTCCCACCTCGATGAAACCTCCAATCACGACCACCTCACCGTCCAGAACGACTCCGGGATGCTCGCTGCGAGCGACCCTCATCGGTGCTACCTCGACCCATCCAGGCGGCGCCGTGGTGGTTGTCGGAGAGTCGGGAGGGGTGGTCGAGGACGAATCGTCGACCACCACGGTGACACAGGCGGTGGTGGCCATGAACAGCGTCGCGGCGGCGAATGCCCGCATGGGATCAACCCTAGGTCGACGACCCGATGCCCATGACAAGTTGGTCCGGCGAAAATGGCTCACGTTTTCGGCTTCATCCGCTGGTTGAATCGGGCGGATGTTCGCCCCGATCCGTACCCAGAGGCTGCTCATTCGCCCTTTCACCACGACCGACGCCGACGGCTTGGCGGCACGACGCAACGACCCGGAGGTGGCCCGGCTCCAGAACTGGGAGCTCCCCTACCCGCTGCAACGGGCGGAGGAGGTGGTCTCCGAGTTGGTCGCCATGGAGGGCCCCACCGACGACCAATGGTGGATGGCGGTCGTAGCCGACGGCGAGAGCGGTCAGGTGTTCGGCGACCTGGCCCTTCATCTCACCTGGAAGGGTCGGACGGCCGAAGTGGGTTACACGCTCGACAGGGAGTTCTGGGGAAACGGCTACGCCACCGAGGCGCTGGGCGCCCTGATCGAGTACCTGTTCGCCGGGCTGGGGGTGAGCCGCGTCTTCGGCATGCTCCACCCGGACAACATCGCCTCGGCCATGGTGTTGGAGCGATGCGGGATGCTGTTCGAAGGGCACACCAGATCGTCCTTCTGGGTGGGAGACGAGGTCTCCGACGACTGGATCTACGGCATGACCCGGCCCGACTGGCAAACCTGGGTGGAGCGACCTCTCCGGCCTCCGGATGAAGTGAGCCTGTTCGAGGTCACCGTCGACAACGAGCGGGTGGTGTACAAGGTGCGGACCCACAAGACGCAGGAAGCGTTTGTGGCTCCGATGGCCGGCTCATATGCCGATGCACTCTTTCCCGAGGTGGTCGACGGCGCTCCGCTGGTGCCCTGGATGCGTGGGGTGTTCGCCGACGGGGAAGTGGTTGGCTTCGTGATGCTCGCCCTGAGCACCGACCATCACCCGGAGCCCTACCTTTGGCGACTCTTGATAGATCGTCTCCATCAGCGACGGGGGATAGGGGGCCGAGTTCTCGGCCTGATCGCCGAGGAGTGCCTTGGGATGGGAGATGTGACCTTGCTCACCAGTTGGACCGAAGGCAAGGGCTCGCCGCGACCGTTCTATCTTCGCAACGGGTTCGAGCCGACCGGCAAGATCGTGGACGAGGAGACCGAGGCCCGCAAGCGGTTGACCTGAGGCCGCCAGGTCGTGGGACCCTCCCCTCACCGGCAGGGCCGGCCCCCTCCTCGACGCTCACTTCGTTTGCGGGGGGAACGGGGCCGGCATCCATAAGCTGGGGTCATGGAGGTGAGCAATGCCGACCGTGTGGTGTTCCCCGATGATGGAGTCACCAAAGGCGAAGTGGTCGCCTATTACCAATTGGTTGCCGATCGGATGCTGCCCTTCATCGAGAGTCGCGCGCTGAGTGTTGAGCGGTTCCCCCGCGGTATCGGCGGCCAGGGTTTCATGCAGAAGAACGTCCCCGATCACGCCCCTGAGGATCTGATCGGCCGATACCAGGTGCCCAAGGAGGATGGAGGCACCACCGTCTACCCGGTGGTCAGCTCGGCCGAAGGCATCGCGTTCTTCGCCAACCTCGGGGTGATCACCTTTCATGTCCCACCGGTCAAGGTCGACGACGAGACCCATCCCGATTGGGCGATATGGGACCTGGACCCGCCACCCGACCGGGTCGACCTGGTCCGCGCCGCAGCCGAGGAGATGCGCTCGCTCCTCGACCAGTATCGGATTCCCACCATGCTCATGACCTCGGGGTCCAAGGGCTATCACCTCCGGGCGCGGATTCAGCCTTCGCTGGAAATCGAGACGGTCAGCCTTATCGCCCGGGGCACCGCGGCTCTGGCGGCGGCCGCACACGACGATCTGCTGACCTTGGCTTTTCGCAAGTCGGATCGCGGTGACCGGGTGTTCGTCGACTGGATGAGGAACACGCCCCGCTCCACCACCGTGGTTCCGTGGTCGCTTCGCCCTCGGCCGGGTGCGCCAGTGGCCGTTCCGCTGGACTGGGAGGAGCTGGGCTCGGTGGCTCCGGACCAGATCCGTCTTCCCGAGATCGAGGAACGGCTTGGCTCCGATCCGTGGGCGAAGAGCGAGCCGATCGACCTGGCACCGGTTGCGGAGATGGTGGAGGAATCGATGGAAGACCAGGGCATAGAGCTCGAGCCCTTCGACCGTTTTCGATCCTGAACCGGGCAACGTACTCTCGACGTGGTGCTCCTGGTCGATCTCGTCAGCGTCTCACAAGCCGTCTCTTCGACGCGCTCGAGGTCGAAGAAGATCGAGTTGCTGGCCGAAACGCTGCGACGGCTCGTCTCGGTCGAGGCGCCCGTTGCCGTCTCCTATCTGACCGGGAAGCCACGGCAGGGGCGGCTCGGGGCGGGGTGGGCCACCGTTTACGGGATCGAGTCCGCTCCGGCGGCCGAGTCCGGTTTGGAGATCCTCGAAGTCGACTCTGTCCTCGAAGCGCTGTCCATCACCTCGGGCGTAGGCTCCAAGCAACGTCGCGAGGAGCTGCTCACCGGGCTCCTGGCCCGAGCCACCAAAGCCGAGCAGGACTTCCTCCGGGGTTTGATCCTGCGGAATCTTCGCCAGGGCGCACTCGAAGGCGTGATGGCCGACGCCGTGGCTGCCGCGGTGGGCGTCGGTCCCGACCGGGTGCGTCGTGCGGCGATGCTGGAAGGTGATCTCATCGCAGTGGCTTCCCGTGCACTTGCCGAGGGGCCCGAATCGTTGGGTCTCTCCCGGATCAATCTGTTCACACCGGTGCAGCCGATGCTGGCCAAGACTGCCGCCAGTACGGGCGAGGCGGTGACCGCGTTGGGGGAGGCGCTCGTCGAGCGCAAGCTCGACGGTGCCCGGATCCAGGTTCATCGGGAAGGTGATCTGGTGGCAGTGTTCACCCGGAATCTGAGAGATGTGACCGAGGGGCTACCCGAGGTGGTGGCGACCGTGCTCGGTTTTCCCGCCAATGCACTTATCCTCGACGGCGAGGTTCTCCTGATTGGCTCCACCGGATCGCCACAGCAGTTCCAGGACTCGATGAGCAGCTTCGGGTCGGACCAGTCGGAGGAGGGAGCCGCTCTCAGCTCCTTCTTCTTCGACTGTCTTCATCTCGATGGTTCCGACCTCATCGACGCTCCACTCCAGGAACGCCGTCTCGCCCTCGCCTCGGCAGTCCCAACCGCCTCGTTGGTCGAGTCGCTCACCACGGACGACCCGACGCTTGCCGAGCGGTTCTTCGAAGATGCTGTTGCCGCCGGCTATGAAGGGGTGGTCGTCAAGGATCCGCGGCAACCCTATGAGGCCGGCCGCCGCGGTTCGGGCTGGCTGAAGGTGAAACCAACCCACACTCTCGATCTGGTGATCCTGGCCGCCGAATGGGGATCGGGGCGGAGACAAGGCTGGCTTTCGAACCTCCATCTGGGTGCTCGCGATGGACAGGGGGGATATGTGATGCTGGGAAAGACCTTCAAGGGCCTCACCGACCACATGTTGGAGTGGCAGACCGCCCGGTTCCAGGCCATCGAGGACCACCGGGAGGGTCACGTCGTCTATCTCAAGCCCGAAGTGGTATACGAGATCGCCTTCGACGGTCTGCAGCGCAGCACCCGCTATCCAGGGGGAGTCGCCCTTCGCTTCGCCCGGGTCAAGCGTCTCCGCGACGACAAGTCTGCGGACGAGGCCGACACCATCGACACCGTGCTCGGCTTCCTGACCAAGTAGCGAAGCTCGGACTCACGGTTTCCGGCGGGTTCGGGGCCCGCCGGCGCCGGTTGGGCGCCGAGATCGCGGCTGTCAGTAGAGGAACATCGGCTTTCCGAGGACATGACGGACTTTGGGTCGATATGCCTCGGTGTCGTAGAGCTCGTCCACATCGACCCTCTTGACGCCTTCGCTGGTGACCCCGATCGGCACATGGGTGTAGGTGCCACCGCGGAGAGCCACCATCCGACCATGACTTCCTTCCATCGCGAGGTCCGCGGCGGTCACCGCGTAATTGGTGGCGACCATCAGATCCAACGAATCCGGTTCCCCTGATCTCATCAGGTAACCGATCTGTTGGTAGAGGATGTCGTGGCCGGTCTTCTCGGTGATCAGCTCACCTATCAGCATCCCGACCCCGCCGAGCTTGCGGTGTCCGTAGGCATCCGCCTCGCCGGACAACACCATGTCTCCTTCGATCTGTACCCCCTCAGACACGGTGACCATGGCGTACCCGGAAGGGTTCGATCCGCGATCCTTGACGAGCAGGGCCGCCAGCTTGTCGATGTCGAACGGGACCTCTGAGATCACCGCCCGGTCGACACCTGCCAGGTAGGCCGTGATCAACGACGTCTCACCGCTGTACCTGCCGAACAACTCGATCACTGCAATTCTCTCGTGAGAGCCGGCGGCAGTGCGAAGACTGTGTATGAACTGCACGCCACGGGAGACGGCGGTCGAAAAGCCGATGCAGTAATCGGTGCCGTGGACATCGTTGTCCATGGTCTTGGGGATGGCGATGACCGGCACCCCTTCCTGATGGAGCCGGAGACCGTATGAGAGGGTGTCGTCCCCACCGATCGGGATGAGAACGTCGATGTGGTTCCTCTCCAGCACCTCGAGGACGTGTGGGGTGACATCGTGGGGACCTGGCCCCGAGAAATCGCCGGCAATGAATGGAGCTATGTCGTCCTTCTTCATGCGTGCCGGGTTGGTCCTCGAAGTGTGGAGGACGGTGCCACCGGTGCGGTCGATCTTTCGAACGTACTGTGAGTCCAGCGGGATCAGGTTCTCGGCAACGGTTTGTTGGTCGTCGGGGTCGGTCGACGTGAGCCCACCCCAGCCGCGGCGGATTCCGACCACCTCGTGACCCTCTTCGGCCACTCTGGTCACCACCGACTTGACACAGGCATTCAGTCCAGGGACATCTCCGCCGCCAGTAAGGATTCCTATCCGCATTGTGCTCCGCGCCTCCTCGACGAAAGGTGACGGTAAATCATCTTGCCGGCCACGGCTAAGTCGCCAAACGGGATTTTGAGCCAGGACCGGGGCGCCACGCGGAACTCACACCGGCATCCGGGGTAGCGTTGGGGTATGGAGGCGCTTCGCATTCACCTCTTTGGCGGGTTCTTCCTGGAGCGCGGCGGTGTTGCCCTGCCCCCAATCGTCTCGCGGGCCGGACGCTCACTTTTTGCCTACCTGGTTATGCAGAGGGGACACCCGTTGCAGCGGGACCTGTTGGCCGGCTCGTTCTGGCCCGACCTACCCGACGGCAAAGCGCGGCGTCGCCTCTCCCACACGCTGTGGCAGATCCAGGACGCGGTGAGCGACGGCCAGTCGTCACATCTGATAGTGACAGCCGACACACTCGCCTTCGACACGACCAGTCCCTATTGGCTCGATGTGGAGGACTTCGACCGCTTCTTCGATGCGACCCAGCCATCACGGGGCGAGGCGGTAGCTGCAGCCGATCTCGACGCTGCCGCCTTGCGATCTTGTGTCGACCTCTATCGAGGCGACCTGCTGGCCGGTTTCTTCGACGATTGGGCGGTGGTCGACCAGGACCATTATCGCCAGCGATACCTGGTCGCTCTCAGTCGACTCGTCGACGTGACCAAGGCCAACGGGGCCTACGAGGAGGCACTGGGCTACGCCCGCCGCCTCACCCACTACGACCCTCTCTCCGAGGAAGCCCATCAGGAAGTGATGCGGCTCTGCTTCCTGCTCGGGCGAATCAGCGACGCGGTGCAGCAGTTCGATCGGTGTCGTTCGGTCCTGGCCGAGGAGATGGGCGCCGAACCTTCGGAGGCCACGTCCGAGCTCTACGAGAAGATCGTGAGACACCGAGGCGCGGGGATCCGACCCCTGCCGGGGGAGCACCGGGCATTGCCCGTGGCCGGACGCTCGACCACTCCTTTCGTGGGGCGCGAACACGAGCGACGCAGCATGGTCGACCATCTGGAACGTGTGTTGGCGGGGCCCGGCGGTGTGGTTCTGGTCGAGGGCGAGCCTGGGGTGGGGAAGACCCGCCTAGCCCTCGAGGCAGCCGAAGACGCACAATGGCGCGGATTCGAGGTGAGTTGGGGGAGCTGCACCTCGGGCGCGTTGCGGCCGTTCGCCCCTCTGGTCGAAGTCCTCGAATCGCTGAGCCCACTCCGGGCGGAACAGCTGTCCGAACAGGTGACGCCGGTGTGGTTGAGCGAAGCCATGCGGCTGGCGCCGGCACTGGGGAGACAGGTCCTCCCCGCTTCGATCTCCGCATCGTTGCGACCCGCGGAGGAATCCTCGCGCATGAAAGAGGCCCTGGTACACACCCTGGGAGCTCTGGGCCGTATCTCACCGCATCTGGTGATCGTCGACGACGTGCATTGGGCGGACGAGGACACCCTTGGCGTTCTCACCCAACTCGGCCCGCGCCTGGCCGCCTCCCGAATCGTGTTGCTGCTGCTCTACCGAAGCGAAGAGGCTCGCGGCGACCCCGAGGTGTGGGACGTCCTCCGTGACCTCGATCGCACGGCCGGCTTGGGGCGAATCGTGCTCTCCCCGCTCTCTGTCTTCGAGTTGGGGGACATGGTCAAGCGGTTCCTGGGGATGAGCCATCTGGAGCCGGCCGCTGCCTCGTTGCTCCATCGCCGGACCGGTGGTAACGCTCTCTTCGCTCTCGAGACCCTTCTGGCTCTCCGGGATCAGGGAGTGTTCGAGGTGGGCGAAGACCTCGCCGAGGTGCTCGAACACCAATTGGCTGTCCAGGCGATTCCGGTGGCACCCCGAGTGCGGTCGGTCATCGACTCGCGGATGTCGCTGCTAGCCGACAACGTCTCAGCCGTTTACGAGGTGGCAGCGGTGTGCGGAGACCCGGTCGACATCGACCTGCTGGCCATTGGCTCTGACCTTCCCAGACGTTTGGTGGTCGACGCCGTCGATGAGCTGCTGCATCGTGGTCTCATTCGGGACGAGGGCGACGGCCGCTATCGCATTGCCCACGACCAGGTGCGCCAGGTGGTCTACGAGGGGATTGGACGGGCGCGAAGAAGGCTACTGCACCGCCGACTGGCCGAGACACTGGCCGAGGCCACACCCGACGACGTCGAGGCGATCGGCCATCACTTCCGCGAGGGCGGAGTTCACGAGCGCGCCGCTTCCTATCTGCAGAAGGCAGGTCTCCGCGCCGAGGAGCTCAATGCTTACGCCACGGCCCGCACCCACCTGCAGGCCGCCCGGCTGGCGGCAGCCAAGGCGGCCTGGCCACCGGAAGACCAGTTCCAGGTGTTGGCGCACCTCGAAGCCGTGCTGAGCGTCCTTGGACGGCGCTCGGAACAGCGCGAGGTGATCGAGGAGATGGCCCCGCTCACCGGAAGCAGCTCGGAGCGGATGGGCGACATCGAACGGCGAAGCGCATGGCTGCTGGCCCATAGCGGCGACTTCACTGGGGCCGAAGAGGCGGCTCGACGATCAGTTCGAGTCGAGCGAAAACGGGGGGACCAAGCCGCCCTGGCCGCCTCCCTGGTTGCGTTGGGCACATCTCTCAGGTGGTCGGGGCGCCCGTTGGATGCCGTGCGGCACCTCGAGGCGGCGGTGGAGGCTGCGACAGGGGACCAGCGGCGGCGGGCCGAGGCCCTCACCGAGTTGAGCAGCACCCTGGTCGAAGTGCAGCGATCGGCGGAGGCGATGCCCCTACTCGATCAAGCTCTCGCTTTGATACGCGAGTTGGGCGACCTGAGGGGCGAAGCGGAGCTGGCCGGGATCCAGGCCCGTGCGCTCCGTCAGGATGGAAACCGGGACCAGGCGATCGTCGGCTACCAGCGAGCCATCGAGCTGTGCCGGAGGATCGGATATCGCCACGGCGAGGGGGTGAACCTGGTCAACCTGAGCAATCTCCATCATCTCTTGGGCCGGGTGGCCGACTCTCTATCCGGATACGACCGTGCTGCTGGGATCTTTGCCGAGTTGGGCAACCTCAGAGGCGAGGCGATGGTGCTCGCCAACGCTGCCTCGGCAAGGCACACCCTGCTCGGCGACGACGATCGGGCATTTGCCGATGCGGGCCGGGCGATGAAACACTTCGCGGACATCGGTGATCGGGTTGGTGAAGCCCAGTGCATGGAGATTCAGGCCGGTGTGGCCATGCGCAGGGGTCGACCCGACCAGGCGAGAGGGTTGTTGGAGGAAAGCCTCGAAGCCCTTGCTGGGAGCGGCGATCGGGCCCTCGAGGGTCAGCATCTTCGCTCGTTGGCCCGTTTCCACCTGGCTCTGGGAGAGTACGAGGCGGCCTTTGCCACTCTGGATCGGGCGGATCTGCTGTGTGCGGAAGCCGGGCTCGACGACCTGGCAGTCGAGCTGCTGGCGATCCGGGGCGCCACTCTGCTCGCCATTGGGCGCGCTGGAGAGGCCCACCTCCTCACTCGGCGGGCAGTCGAGCACCTCACTCCAGGCGTCGAGCGGCCTTATCTGGTCCATCACTGGCACGCGGCCGCCGCTAGGGCAACCGGGGACGAAGAGGAGGCTCGTCGGGCATTGTCGGAGGCCCACCGCTTGCTCGACGTGTCCCTCGCCGGGTTGTCGCCCGAGCAGCGGGCGGAAGCGATGGTGAGGGTGCCAGAGCACCGTGAAATCGTTGCGGCGGCGACTCTGATCGCCCCCCGGACGGTAGAGGTTCACCTACCGGCGGTAGAGGCTCCCACCGGGCGCCCCCTCGAAGACGACGAAACCCGTCGGGTGGTGTGGACGATCGACCATCCCGAGGATGCCAGATTCGTCTCGCCAATCGATCGGAGACGTCATCGGTTGCTTCGGCTGTTGGCGGAGGCCGACGATCGCGGTGCCGTGCCCGCAATCGAGCAGGTGGCTGCCGCTCTGGACGTGAGCGACTCCACGGTGCGGCGAGATCTGGCGGCGCTGCGAGAGGAGGGTCACATGGTGAGCAGCAGGGGACAGAGAAAACAGGCGTCGTGACGGAAGGTCCGGGCTGATCCGCCCTTCCGACTGAGACAGCTGCGAGACAGTCCTCCCTCATAGTCGACAGTGAAAACTGCAGCCGGGCTCAGGGAGGTCCAAAATGCGTCGTCGTCTCATCGTTATCGTCCTTGCCGTGATCAGCGCCTTGATCACCGCCGCCCCAGCGCTGGCATCGGTTCGCGACATGAGCTGACCTGGGGGTATTCACACCGGACATGGAGCCGGTCCTCCCAGCCCAACCTCCGGCTCCATGTCGCCATATCGCGCCGCCTTGGGCGCGATATGGCCCTATTTGATCGGGGCGGTGATTCTCACGGTCCGGACTTGATCCCGGCCCTCGGCCGCAACCCGGTCGGGACCACGATCGAAACCGTCACCACTCCCTCGTAACCTCGGGGTGTGACTGCACCGGGCCACTCCGAACTCGGTCGCTCCGTGGTGGTGGGCCCCGGAGCGCCCACGCCGACGGCTTGGACCGGGGCCGATCGGATCCGCATCGACATGGTGCTTCTGTCGGACCCGCCGCGTCTGGCCGCGGTCGTCGCCGACCTGCAGCGCCGGTATGTCCGCAGGACCCCGACCGTTTACGAGATGGAGGTGGAACCGGGGGAGCTGACGACGCGCGAGACGACAGAAGCTGCACCTCACGAGTTGGGAGGGCGGTTCACCTTTCTCCGTGAGCGGCTGATCAAGGCGGTCTGGCACAACTCCTATGACGCCAGGGCTCACCCACCGATCTGGTGGTGGGGACACAAGGCGGCCTC